>CANFLV010000019.1 GCA_947448025.1 Oxalobacteraceae bacterium
GCTGCTCGCCGCCTTGTTCAGCGATGAAGCCGTCAAGAACAAGCGCAATACCGAAGCCGTCGAAGTCGCACCGAACACCATGGTTGCTGCGCGTATCGTCGAGTACAAGCCGGCGACGAAGCGTCCGTTAGATGAAGTCAAGGATGTCGTGCGTACAGCGGTCACACAGGAAGAAGCCTTGAAGCTGGCCGTCAAGGCCGGTGAAGGCAAACTGGCGGCAGTCGCGGCCAAGGATGATGCCGCCGGCTTTGGTGAAACGAAGCTGGTCACGCGCATGAAGTCGAGCATCGCTGAGGCGACTGCCGTCGTCATGAAAGCGGACACGAGCAAATTGCCTGTCTATGTTGGCTTTACTTTCCCAGGCCGTGGCTATGGAGTGTACCGGATCTCCAAGGTGTCCCAGCCTGAGACGGTAGATGCAGCCCGTCGTCAGACCGAACAGCAGCAAATCACGAACGCGATCGCGCAGCAGGAAATGGTCGCTTATCTTGAAGCCTTGAAGCTCAAGGCCAAAGTGAAAATCAATCCGACAGCGCTGGCTGCTCCGGTCGCAGCCGATGGTGGATCAGCCGATAAATAAGTCAGCTCGCTTCATAAAAAAAGCCGTCAGGTTAAAAACTGGCGGCTTTTTTATTGGCGCTGACGTGCATTAAATGGGCGCTGCGTCATCCTTGATCAAGGCCTTTGCTGCAGCCAAAAACGCCGCAGCGGATATGCCATCCAGCACCAGCGGCTTGGCCTGTGCGAACTGCAGGAAATTACGGTCGATCGATTTCAGATACGCCGGATCGTAATGCTGCACCAGCAATTCATCCACCAGCAGCGGCATCTGTCCGCTTGACGCGAGCGCATGCCAGCGGCTGATTTTTTCCTTGCCATGGACTTGCAGCAGACAGTCGAGCTGGCGGTTCAGATGCGCCGGGTCATTGACGAAATGGACGTAGTCTTCCATCAGCAGATCGACGCGCGCGCTCTGCGCCAGATGCAGAGCCACGCACGGTGAGGCGCGCATCACTTCCATCAATTTTTCGGGCACGCGCAGATTGCCGACCTTCTTGCTCTCCGATTCGACATAGATCACGCGTGTCGAATCGAAAGTGCGCAGGGCTTGCCAGATACTGCTCTCGAAACGTTTTTGCGTCGGCTGCGGCTCGTCCGGCAAATGGCCGAGGACTGAGCCGCGATGCGAGGCCAGCTGTTCCAGATCGAGTACCTGCGCGCCTTGCGTCACCAGTGTTTGCAGCAGCCGGCTTTTGCCGCTGCCGGTGGTGCCACAGATAACGCGAAATTGCAGCGCCGGACTGATTTCTGCGAGTGCCTGGCTGACATGCCTGCGGAATTCCTTGTAGCCGCCATCGAGCTGGATGACGGGCCAGCCGATCTTGGCGAGAATGTGCGCCATTGAGCCGCTGCGGTTACCGCCGCGCCAGCAATAAATCAGGGGCTTCCAGTCGCGCGGCTTGTCGTGAAATTGCGTTTCGATGACGTGGCCGATGTTCTTGGCGACCAGCGCCGCGCCAGCTTTTTTGGCATCGAAGGCGCTGACCTGTTTGTAGAGTGTGCCGATCCTGATGCGCTGTTCATCGTCGAGTACCGGGCAATTGATTGCGCCGGGAATATGGTCTTCGGCGAATTCGCCGGGACTGCGCACATCGATGATGGCGTCAAAGGCGTCAAGCTGCGGCAGGATATCGTCAAAAGGGAGTAGGGCGGGATACTTCATGGGCTCATTTTCGCAAAATCGGTTTAAGGTAAGGCCAGACGCTGTCGAGCATCAGGGGCTGGGCTTCGGCGGTGGGATGGATGCGGTCGGCCTGGAACAAGGCAGGCGTTGCGGCGACCTTGTCGAGGAAAAACGGCACCAGTCCTGCGCCGGTTTCTTTCGCCAGTTTTGGGTACATGCCGGAAAACTGCTTGGCATAATCGCTGCCGTAGTTCGGCGGAATCTGCATGCCGAGCAAGACTACCTTGGCCTTGACCTGCTGCGAGGACTTGATCATGCCGCGTAAATTATCTTCGGTCGCCTTCAGTGCCAGACCACGCAAGGCGTCATTGCCGCCGAGTTCCAGCACGACCAGGCTGGGTCGGTGTTTATCCAGCAGCGCCTGCACGCGTGCCTTGCCGCCGCTGGTCGTTTCACCACTGATGCTGGCATTGATGACGTCGGCGTCGATGTTTTCTTGTGTGAGGCGTTTTTGCAGCAACGGCACCCAGCCGGTGCCGCGCGCGAGGCCATATTCTGCTGAGAGGCTGTCACCGAGCACGAGCACGGTTTTTGATGCAGAATGAGCGCTCGTTGCGCCGAGCATGAACGCGGCGAGCAGCAAAACTTTCCAGATTCCGACCCATTTTAAAAAGCGATACTGCATGTCCGTTCCTTCCACGAATTCCCCGGCGATCCAGGCGCTCGATCTTGGCAAGCGCGTTGCCGACGCCAGTGGCGAGCTGACAATTCTTCAAGCCGTCAATTTTACCGTGCCAGCCGGTGACACGCTTGCTATTGTCGGCGCCTCAGGCTCTGGCAAGTCGACTTTGCTGGGCTTGCTGGCCGGGCTCGATACGCCCAGCGATGGGACGGTGTTGCTCGGCGGCGTCGATATCTTTGCGCTCGATGAAGACGGTCGCGCAGGATTACGCAAGGAGCAGCTTGGCTTCGTGTTCCAGTCTTTTCAGCTGCTGGCACATTTGAATGCTGTCGAAAACGTCATGTTGCCATTGGAATTACGCGGCGATCCGAATGCCCGCGAAAAAGCCGAAGCCATGCTCGCGCGCGTTGGTCTCGGCAGTCGCCTCAAGCATTATCCGAAATATCTCTCCGGTGGCGAGCAGCAGCGCGTGGCCTTGGCGCGTGCCTTCGTGAGTGAGCCGCCACTGCTGTTTGCGGATGAGCCGACCGGTAGTCTCGATGCCGCCACTGGCGAGGCGGTGATCAAACTGATGTTCGAACTGAATCGTGAGCGCGGGTCAACTCTGGTGCTGGTGACGCATGATCCGGCGATCGCGGCATTATGTGAGCATAAGATTACGATCGCAGCGGGCAAGCTGGTCTGAGCTTGAATTTGCGTAATACAATCATGCTGCGCTGAATCGTCCGCCCGTCGATTTTTCATCGCGGCGCGAACAAACTCCACGACTTACTGGGACAGCATGATGCATTACTCGGAAATTATCTTTCGGCTTTGTTCTGCGGTGTTAATCGGCTGTGTCATCGGTCTTGACCGCAATTTGCATGGCAAACCGACCGGCGTTAAAACCTTGGGTTTGGTCGCTCTCGGCGCCTCACTGACGACCATGGCCAGTATGGATTTTGCAATAGCACAGGGTGCCTACGACGTGGCCTCGGTCAGTCGCACTATCCAGGGCGTGATTACCGGCGTGGGTTTTCTGGGTGCTGGCGTGATTACCTATGACCATAGCTCGGACCGGGTACGTGGCTTGACGACAGCGGCGTCGATCTGGGTTACGGCCGCCATCGGTATTGTTTGCGGTCTGGGCGCGTGGCAAATCGCCAGTGTCGCCATGGTGATCGTGTTCCTGCTGTTTCTGGTCGGTGGCCCGATGGAACGCGCACTGCATCGACGCTGGCTGGACAAGTCGCATGCCGAGCAGGATGCAATTGCAAAACACGACGAGTGAACGGGCATGTTGAAATTGTGCAGCAATGATCGACATCTGGCGTGAAACTGCTGCTTGATACCCACCTCTTATTGTGGGCTTCGGCCATGCCGTATCGACTGCGCCGCGGGAGCACGGACACTAATCGACGATCCGCACAACGCGCTACTTTTTAGTGCTGCCAACTTG
Source organism: Oxalobacteraceae bacterium (assembly GCA_947448025.1). Lineage (GTDB taxonomy): Bacteria > Pseudomonadota > Gammaproteobacteria > Burkholderiales > Burkholderiaceae_D > CANFLV01. The sequence continues at coordinate 3,805 of CANFLV010000019.1, forward strand.
AACTAATGCATTCAAGCTCTCGCGCACGACCGGTATAAACTCAGACGCAGTCAAGCCTATCGGGCCGATTCCTCGCGCCACCAGCACATCGGCGGCATGACCATGGAGCCAGACGGCGCCCATGGCCGCTTCCCACATCGGCCACCCTTGTGCGAGCAGGGCGCCGCAGATTCCCGCCAATACATCGCCACTGCCAGCCGTTGCCAGTCCCGCATTGCCCGTCGCATTAACGACGCAGAATTGATCAGGACGCGCGATGATCGTGCCCGAGCCTTTGAGCACGACCACGGCCTGATAGCGTTGCGCCAGTGCGCGCGCGGCTGCGAGGCGGTCGGCTTGTATCGTGGCGCTGCTGCAGCCGAGCAGGCGTGCAGCTTCCAGTGGATGCGGCGTGATCAGCGCGCCCGACTGGCGCTGCGGCAGCAGGGTCTGCAGCGTCGGATCGCGCGCGATCAGGTTCAAGGCATCGGCATCGAGCACGAGCGGCGCGGCCGTTCGCAGTGCGGCGCAAAGGAGATCGTGGGCGGCCACCGCATCGCCCATGCCGCAGCCCATTACCAGGGTTGCCGACTCCAGCGCGATGGCAGCCGCAGGGCGGCACATCAATTCCGGCTGCTGCGCATCGTAGGCCGGACCTTCCCCGAGAAAGCCGACGTAGACCCGACCCGCACCGCAGTGCGCCGCTGCGCGGGCTGAGAGTATCGCTGCGCCGCCCATGCCATGCGCGCCGCCGAGCACGGCGACGTCACCATAACTGCCTTTGTGCGAATTGTGCAGACGTGGCTTTAACTGTTCGCGAAACAGGCTGGTTTCATTGAGGCAGGCCTGCGCCTGCGGATGAAGCGCCGGATCAATGTCCAGCGTTGCCACAGTGACTGCACCGGCATGATCGCGTCCTGCTGCCGTGTGAAGGCCTGCTTTGTCGCCAATAAAGGTCATCGTGTGCGTAGCGCTAAACGCGATGTCGCCGATGACGGTCCCGCGTTCTGCGTCCAGGCCGCTGGGTACATCGAGCGCGAGTCTCAGGCAGGGAAGTGTATTCAGTTTCTCCAGCAGGTCGGCCAGCTCGCCGGTGATGGCGCGTTGCAGGCCGATGCCGAACAGGCCGTCGATGACCAATGCCCAAGCTTGCGGTGCGAGTAGGGCGGCGCTCGTGAACAGCGCGCTGCTGCGCTGCGCCTTCTGCAGTGCACGGCTGGCGTCGGCGCCATAGCCATCGAGGGCGCCAGATTGCACGATCGTCACCGGCCAGCCGGCTTGCGCGAGATGGGCTGCGACCTCAAAGGCATCGCCGCCATTATTGCCGGGGCCTGCGAGCACCAGCACCGGTGCAGCCGTGGCACTTTTCCCGAGTAGTGTGAATGCCAGCTTCGCCGCTGCCTCGCCAGCGCGTTCCATCAGGTGGCCGGGCGCGATTTGTTCGATGGCACGCAGTTCGGCATTGGTATAAAGAGGATGCATCAATTGTTCTCCGTTTTAACAGACGCGCGACAGGCCGAGTCCATCCATGTCGATTTCCGGCGTGCGGCCTGAAATCAGGTCAGCGATGATCTTGCCGGAGCCGGCTGCCATTGCCCAGCTGTGTGCACCATGTGCCATATTGACATAAACATGCGGCACTGGCGTTGCGCCTATCAAGGGCGCTCCGTCAGGTAGCAGATTCCTGGTAGCGGACCAGAATTGCGCTTTATTGTAATTCGACGCATCCGGAAACCATTCTCCGGCAACTTGCAGCAGCGCGCCAAACGCCATGTCCGGCATCTGCATATGCGCAGCGCCCGGTTCGGCCATGGCGCTCATGCGCATGCGATCCCCAAGGCGGGCGATGATGACTTTGCTGCCGGTGTCGCCTAATGCGGCCAGGGGCGCGGCATCGAAATTGCGTATCGTCGCCGTGGCAGCGTAGGCGATCACGGGCTGCAGCGGCAAACGCATGCCGAGCCCAGCCAGCAGGCGCGCACTGTCCACGCCGGCGGCCAATACGACAGCATCGGCATGGAAGCGGCGTTCGTCAATATCGAGGGCGATGTGCATGCCGTCAGTCTGGATCGCCTGCACGGCGGTATTGAAATGAAAAGTCACGCCCATGCGCTGTGCTTCGTGCTTGAGCTGCTTGGTAAACAAGGCACAATTTCCGGCTTCATCATGCGGCAGGTAAAGTGCCCCGACCAATGGCGTCGAGGGCATCAAGGCGGGTTCGATCAGGCGCGCGGCAGCGGCATCGATGAGCTGGTGCGGCCGCTCATGTTCATTCAGTAAATCGAGCAAGGGCTGTGCCTGCAGAAGCGCCTGCGCATCGCCATACAACTGCAGGAAGCCGCGTGTCTGCTCAAACGAGAAGCCGTGGCGCTCTTGCACCTGTTGCAGCACATGGTGGCTGTAATAGGCCACGCGCTGCATGCGCTCTAGGTGAATGCAGAAACGCTCCAGTGTCGACTCGGCCAGCCAGCGCCGCAGCCATTGCCAGCGCTCGGTGCGTAATCCCGGCCGCAGACGCAAGGGCGCCGCCGCCTTGAACATCGAGGCGATAAAGCTGCGCGGCGCACGCGCACAGCTCCAGTGCGTGACCGCGCCCGGCGCGATCAGGCCGCCATTGCCAAAACTGGCTTGCTCGGCCACATTGCCATGGCGTTCAATGACCACGACTTCATGACCGGCTTCTGCTAAAAAATAGGCACTGCTGACGCCGATGATGCCGCCACCGATTACGGCTACTTGCATGGTGCTGCATCCTTGATGGTTTCAGGTGGCCATGGTACCAAGCCCGGCGCACGGCATACCAGCGCGCGCAGCGCAGGGTGCAAATAAAAGCCGAAGTCTTGACAACATCGTTGGCATTTTCATCGCTAAATGCGCATGAAGTTGAGACAAGCTTAATGAATTTGCGGCCTTGCCCGGATAGTCCGCAATGCGGGTCTGCGGCCGGGGACGGCTGGCGGGCATTTCAGCGCAGAGATCGGTTCGGATATTGTCGGGTTCATGCGAAAATGCCGAAGGCAAAAATGCCATGTCCAAAAATTCAAGGTCATCGTCGTCACGGCAAGGGCGACGCTGGCAGCACCAAACTAAACCAAGCGAGCGTCCATGCAGTACAGACAGTCAGGTAGCAGCGCCATCTCATCATCCATGCACGAAAACCTGAGTGGGAAGCAGCAATGAGCGCGTTTCAAGAGCGTGACGATCAGCGCGGGCTGCAGATGCCGCTGGGGCTGCTGGCACTGCTGGCGCTGGGCTTTGTGCTTTTTGGTTTGGGTAGCTTTGCCATCCTCGATAACAACGAAGGCTTGTACGCAGAGATCCCGCGCGAGATGCTGGCCTCGCACGACTGGCGCATGTGGGTCATCCCGCATCTGAATGGCTTGCCTTACATGGAGAAGCCGCCACTGCTGTACTGGCTCACGGCGTGTTCTTTCGCACTGTTTGGTGAATCGGAATGGTCGGCGCGGCTGGTACCGGCGCTGTCTTCGCTGGCCTGCGTGAGCCTGCTGGTCTGGTTCGGTAATGCTGTGCGGCGTCCGCTGGCCGGTCGGCTGGCCGCGCTGATGTTTGTCACGGGGCTGGGCGTGATGGCGATGGCGCATGTGCTGATGTTTGACATGCTGCTGACAGCCTTGCTGGCGGCTGCCCTGATGTATGCCTATCGCTTTGTGAGCGAACAGGAGCCGCGTTTCTTGCGGCGTGCATATGCCGCGCTGGCACTGGCGCTGCTGGCCAAGGGCCTGGTCGCGCTGGTGCTGTTCGGGCTGGTCATGGGTCTGTTCACGCTGGTCTCGGCGACTTCGGTCGGCGGCTTTTTCCGCGCCATGGCCAAATGGTTCAATCCGGGCGCATTGCTGGTGCTGATCGCGATCGCAGCGCCATGGCATATTGCAGCCAGCCTCACGGAGCCGGTGTTTGCCTGGTTCTATTTTATTAATGAGCATGTGCTGCGCTTTCTCGGTAAGCGCGAGCCGCATGATTACTACGCCGGCGCATGGTGGTACTACCTGCCGCGCATGGCGATTTATCTATTCCCGTGGTCCTTCATCTTGCCTTGCCTGCTGGTGCGCGCACGCCGCGAGTCGGGTGAGGGCGACCAGAACGAGGAGCAGGGTGCACAGCATTTGTCGCGCTTCCTCTGGCTGGCCTGGCTCGCGCCGCTGGCCTTCTTTTCGGTGTCGAGCGCGAAGGCGAACTACTACCTGCTTACGGTGATGCCCTTCGCCGCATTCCATCTCGCGCTCGCGCTGGAAAATCGCAGATATCTGCACGGCCTCGTGCGCACGGTGCCGGGCGTGCTGATCGGTTTGCTGGCGGGACTGGGTGGCGTAGCGATCGCCATGCGCACGGTCAGCGGCGCGCCGGATGAGGTATTCGTCTGGGGCATGAGCCAGACGCGTTTTCTGATGGTGGCCACTGGCGGCATGTCATTGCTGGCCCTGGCCGGCGCGGTCATTGCATGGCGTGTCGCACGCGTCGGCCTGCTCGCTTATCTCGCCTTGCCGGTGTGGACGCTGGTGCTGCTGATGACGACCTTGCCGGTATTGGAGCCGACCATCTCGACGCGCGCCACTGCCAGCTATTTGCAGGCCACGCTCGCCGGGCACAAGGTTTATCTGTATCGCGATTTCGAGCAGCAGTCGTCCCTGCCGTTTTACCTCAAGCAGGTCTTGCCGGTGATTGACGCGCGCAGCAATGATCTGTTCTGGGGTAATAAACTGCGTGAGCAGAATCCGGTCATGATTTCAGCCGAGGTATTTACCGCACGCCTGCCGCAGGAGTCCGTCGCCGTGATCGTGATGGACCGGCAGATGCATGACTTCCGTGCCAGCGCGTGGATGAGCGCTTTCAAGGGTGAGAAGCGCATAGGCGCGACGACGATCTTCTTTAACTGAGGCAGGGTGGCGAATGAACCCGATAAATTGTTGGCTTGGCATATCACTGTACAATCTAAAAGAATTGTACTTTTAAGAATCTTTCAATAGGTGTGCCTATGCCAACGACTGTGCCTGATCCGCTCCCCATCCTCATCAATGGCACCTACAGCGTGGACAGTCTGACGAGCGTTAACTGGCTGGAGGGCAAGGACTTCAGTGCGGTCCTCAATGGTTTTGGCGGAAATGATTACCTGCGTGGCGGTGTGCGTAATGACACGCTTAACGGTGATGCCGGTGATGACTTCATTTATGACGCGGGCGGCAGCAATGTCGTCGATGGCGGCGCCGGTAATGACCGCATTATCGTCATTGCCAGTAGCGCGACTGACGCCAGCATACTGAGCGGTGGCACCGGGCGCGACAGCTACGCCTTCCAGCGCGAAGGTATCATCGGCACGCTCGTCATCACGGATTTCAGCACCGGTCCGGGCGGCGACGTGCTCGACCTGGATGTACTGCTCAAGGGTGAACCCTTACGAACCTCGCCCGGCGATATTTTCCCCGGCAGCAGCGGCATCACGAGCACTTACACCGGCGGCAATCCGTTTGGCGCAGCAGCGTATCTGCGCCTCGTGCAGCAGGGCGCTGATTGCCTGTTGCAATGGGATGCGGACGGCGCGGCGGGCGACCGGCCATGGCAAACCGTGGTGCGCCTTCTCAACGCGAATGCAGCCAGCTTCGTGGCGGACAATTTTACTTCCGGATTGCAGCCCGATGGCCGTTACCTGAGCCTGGTCCTGGTCGGCACCGATGCCTGGGAGCAGCTCAACGGCACGGTCGGTAATGACACGATTTTCGGTACCGGTGGCAATGACACCCTGAACGGTGATGCCGGCGATGATGTGCTCGATGGCGGTGCGGGCGTTGATCAGATCTGGGGTGCGTGGGGCGATGACATCCTCATTGGCGGCGCCGGCGACCTTGAGGTTAACATCCTGTATGGCGGTACCGGTAATGACCGCCTGATAGCGGGCGATGGTGGCGATTACATGGAAGGCGAGTCAGGTAACGATACCTTGATCGGTGGCGCCGGTAATGACTATTTTTTTGGTGGCACAGGCGATGACCGGCTGATCGCCGGCAGCGGTATTGCCAGGATGGACGGTGGCGCCGGCAATGATGTCCTGAGCGGCGGTATCGGCGGGGGCACGCTGCAAGGTGGCGATGGGGCGGATTTGATCCTCGCCGGGGCGGCAGGCACGATGCTCGATGGCGGCACGGGCAACGATACCCTGCAAGGCGGAGCCGGCGATGACCGTCTGTTTGATGACGGCGGCGTGAATATCATCAACGGTGGCGCAGGCAATGATTACTTTGAAATCACGCTGCCATCCAGCGCCGACAGCACAACGGTGACGGGCGGTGCCGGGCAGGATCGCTACATGCTGGTGAGCCGCAGCGCCAGCGACGGCGTACTCGTCATCGGTGATTTTATGCCCGGTGCGGATGGTGACCGTCTCGACTTGCCTATGCTGCTCGCGGATTTCACAAATGCCGGCGGCAATCCATTTGGCGCAAAAGGGTCGTTGCGCTTGCTGCAAGACGGCGCGGATACCTTGCTGCAATTTGACCGCGATGGGGCGGCTGGCACGACGGCCACCTGGCAGACCGTGGCGCGCTTGCTGAATCTGCCGCTGGCGAGCCTGTCTGCTGACAATTTTTCGCCTGCTGTGCCGCTGTCCGGTACGGATCTGGGCGCGCTACTACCAGGCGGCAGTGGCAAGGACGAGCTGAATGGCTCGATCCTGAGCGATACGCTACTCGGCGGTGCCGGTGATGATCTGCTGTCAGGCAATGGCGGCAATGATGTGCTTGATGGCGGCTTGGGCGCGGATACTTTATTTGGCGCAGGGGGCAATGACGTATTGATTGCAGGTACCGGCGATGTGTCGCGCAACACACTGTACGGACAAGGTGGCAATGATCTTTTGTTGGGCGGTGATGGTCCCGATTTACTGCTTGGCGGTGGCGACAATGACACGATTAACGGTGGTGCTGGCGATGATGACATTAACGATCTCGGCGGCATGAATCTGATCGATGGCGGCGCCGGCAACGATCATTTCATTATCCTGGCGGCGCGACCGGGCGATGTGTCGATGGTCACGGGCGGGGCGGGTCGCGATTCTTACCAGTTTCTGTCGTATAGCAATTTATCGACGGATCGTGAGCTGATCATTCGCGATTTTGCAGCGGGTCCGAACGGGGACTTCTTCACGATGTCGGATTTGCTGCATTTGCAGGCGCAGGGGAGTGCGGCCGGCAATCCCTTTGGCACCCTCGGGCTATTGCGGCTGGTGCAAGACGGCGCGGATACGCTATTGCAATGGGATGCCGATGGTCCCGCATCGAAGCTCGCGGGCTGGGCGACGATTGCGCACCTCAAGAATGTCGTCGCCACGACGCTGACGGCCGATAATTTCGAGCCGGGTTTTCGGCCTGATGGTGTCCAGCCGGGCATCAAGCTGGCCGCATCTGCGCTGGATACCCTGTTGGCCGGGCAAGGTGGGGATGATGTTTTGCAAGGCGGCCTGGGTGCCGATAGCCTCATAGGCGGGTCCGGCAATGACACGCTTGATGGTGGCGCGGGTGTCGATAGTGCGCTGTATTCCACGGCGCGCAATGACTTCAATATCACGACTACGGCAAACGGATTTCAGGTCAGCGACAAGACCGGCGTGGCTGGCGTCGACAGTCTCAGCCATATTGAAGAACTTGTGTTCGCCGATGTGCGCGTGAATCTGACTGTCGCCGATCTGGCCAGCAGCATTCCCGACGCCGTATTGCAATCGCTGTGTGCACTCTATTTCGCCTTGCTTACGCGCTTGCCCGATGCAGACGGCTTGGCCTACTGGATCACGCAATATCGCGCTGGCGCAACATTGGATTCGATCAGCGCGACCTTCCTCGCGGTCGCCATGGGCGGCGACCATGCTGCGACAGGGCCGTATGCCGCGACGATGAACGACGCCGATTTCATCACGACGCTGTATGCGCAAGCACTGGGCCGCGCAAGCGTCGATGCCGAAGGCATGGCCTACTGGAGCGCCAAGCTCTCGCCTGAGGGTGGACTCACACGCCCAGAGCTCGTGAATGTCATCCTGCTCGCGGCACAGGCCGGCAGGAGCAATCCCTTGTCGAGCGCGCAAGTCGATCTGTTCGAGCATCGCTATGCGGTCGCGCACGCGTTTGCAATCGAGCAGGGTCTCACTTACGTCAACATCGACACCCAGCTTGCGCAAGGGGCGAAAATCTTCAATGCGGTTACTGCGACCGATACGAGCGCGGCGCTGGCCTTGATTGGGCTGCATGATCCTGCGTTTTCGCTGACGTCTTCCTTCTAAGACGCAGACCTGCACGCGACTGGCTCGGCGGCACGAGAGAGACACGGTATAATCACGGCTTCCGATTCAACCCGCGGCCAGGCCGTCGTTGCCGGGGCCAGCTTTGCCCCGCAGCGTCGCTGAACTGCCTCTACGAACTCCTCGCCATGCTCATCCTGCCAGGCTCGAATGCCCTGTCTGTTTTTCGTACCCACGGTTTATTGTCGCAATTGCAAGCTGTCGAGCCAGGCATCATAGGCGTCACTGCGCATTACCTGCACCTGATCGATAGTAGCGTTCCGCTCAATATCTCTGCCTGTACCCAGCTTGATGCGATGCTGACGTATGGTGAACCATTTGCCGGCACGACGGCTGGCGATGTATTTGTGGTGATTCCGCGCTTCGGCACGATTTCGCCGTGGGCCAGTAAAGCGACCGACATTGCGCATAACTGCGGCATGGCGCAAATTCGTCGTATTGAGCGCGGCATCAGTTATGCGATCCAGCTCAAGAGCGGCCTGCTCGGTGGCGTCAAGAAACTGAGCGAGGATCTCGTGCCGGCCGTGGCAGCTTTGCTGCATGACCGGATGACCGAAATTGTCCTGCGAACGGCTGATGATGCTGCCGGCCTGTTCGGTGAGCTCGAAGCCAAGCCCCTGGCTTCGGTCGACATCATCGCCGGCGGCAAGGCAGCGCTGATGGCGGCGAATACCGAACTCGGCCTGGCCATGTCCGACGATGAAATTGATTATCTGTTTGAGGCCTTCGGCAAGGCCGGACGCAATCCGACCGACGTCGAACTGATGATGTTCGCGCAAGCCAATAGCGAGCATTGCCGGCACAAGATTTTCAATGCCGACTGGACCATCGATGGCCAGGATCAGGACAAATCCCTGTTCGGCATGATCAAGAATACCCATGAACTTGCGCCCGGCGGCACCGTCGTGGCCTATAGCGATAATTCTTCGATCATCGAAGGTGCGACCGTCACGCGTTTTTATGCGCGCGGCGCTGAGGCGGGCAATGTCTATGCTGCTTCGGAAGAGCTCACGCACATCCTGATGAAAGTCGAGACGCATAATCATCCGACCGCGATTTCGCCATTTCCGGGCGCATCTACCGGCGCCGGCGGCGAAATCCGCGATGAGGGCGCTACCGGCCGTGGCGCCAAGCCAAAGGCGGGTCTGTGCGGTTTCACGGTATCGAATCTGCAATTGCCCGGCGCGGTACAGCCCTGGGAAAATACCGGTGACGCCACGCTGAAATACACGGCCAGCACGACGGTCTACGGCAAGCCCGAGCGCATCGCCTCGGCGCTCGACATCATGATCGCCGGCCCGCTCGGCGGCGCAGCCTTCAATAATGAATTCGGCCGGCCTATCCTCGGCGGCTATTTCCGCACCTACGAACAGAATGTCGGCGGCACCGTCTACGGCTATCACAAGCCGATCATGATCGCTGGCGGAATTGGCAGCATTTCAGCCAAACACACGCACAAGAACGATCTGCCACCGGGCAGCCTCCTGATCCAGCTCGGCGGTCCCGGCATGCGCATCGGCATGGGCGGCAGCGCCGCCTCGTCGATGGCGACCGGTACCAATACGGCGGACCTGGATTTCGATTCGGTCCAGCGCGGTAATCCGGAAATGGAGCGACGGGCGCAGGAAGTCATCAATGCCTGCTGGGCCATGGGTGACGCTAATCCCATCCTGTCGATCCATGATGTTGGCGCGGGCGGTCTGTCGAACGCCTTCCCTGAAATCACGAATGACGCCAAGCGCGGCGCGATTTTCGATTTACGCAAAGTGCCGCTGGAAGAAAGCGGCATGGCGCCCAAGGAAATCTGGAGCAATGAATCGCAGGAGCGCTACGTACTCGGTATTGCCCCCGAAAGCCTGGCGCTATTCGAGTCCATGTGCCGTCGCGAGCGCGCGCCGTTCGCCGTGGTCGGTACCGCCACTGAACAACGTCAGCTGCAGGTGATTGATCCCGCGCATGGCAATCATCCGGTCGACATGCCCATGGATGTCTTGCTGGGCAAGCCGCCGAAGATGCACCGCACCGTGACCCGCGTCACGCCCGTCTTGCCGGCGATCGACCTCACTGGCATCGATCTGATCGATGCGGCGCAGCGCGTCTTGCGCCTGCCGACCGTGGCCGATAAATCTTTCCTGATCACGATTGGTGACCGCAGTGTTGGTGCGACTACTGTGCGTGACCAGATGGTCGGTCCTTGGCAGGTGCCGGTCGCAGATTGCGCCGTGACGACCATGAGTTTCGAAGGCTTTCTTGGCGAAGCCATGGCCATGGGCGAGCGCACACCGCTGGCCGTGATCAATGCCGCCGCCTCCGGTCGCATGGCCGTCGGCGAAGCGTTGACCAATATTGCTGCAGCCCGCATCGGCGATATCGCCGAAATCAAGCTGTCGGCAAACTGGATGGCCGCCTGCGGTCAACCTGGCCAGGATGCGGCGCTGTTCGATACCGTCAAGGCGGTCGGCATGGAACTGTGTCCGGCGCTCGGGATCAGCATCCCGGTCGGCAAGGATTCACTGTCGATGCGCACCACCTGGAAAGAGCCGGGCGCGGATAAATCGGTGATGTCTCCTGTTTCGCTGATCGTCTCGGCCTTCGCGCCGGTGACGGATGTGCGCTCGACCCTGACGCCGCAGCTGCGGCGCGACTGCGGCGAGACTTCGCTGATCGTCATTGATCTGGGTCGTGGCAAGAATCGCATGGGCGCATCTGCGCTCGCGCAGGTCATGCAGCAAATTGGTAATCAGACGCCGGACGTCGATAGCGCGACCGACCTGAAAGCCTTCTTCAATGCGATCCAGCGTCTCAACAGCGAACAAAAACTGCTGGCTTACCATGACCGTTCCGATGGTGGCTTGTTTGCGACCTTATGCGAAATGGGCTTTGCCGGACGCTGCGGCTTTACGGTCAATCTCGACATCATTGCCATGGAAAGCGAGCATGCCGCGGATTGGGGCGATGCCAAGAACTGGACCACACAAGTCGGCGAGCGGCGCAATGAGCTGACGCTGGCAGCCCTGTTCAATGAGGAGCTCGGTGCGGTGCTGCAGGTACGCGCCGAAGAAAAATCCGAGGTCATGAACGTGCTGCGCGAATTCGGGCTCGGCGCCTGCAGCCACATCATCGGCAAACTCAATGAACGTGACGCGATTGAATTCACGCGCGATGCCAAAGTCATCTACAGCCAGCCCCGCAGTGAATTGCAGCGCCTCTGGAGCGAAACCAGCTGGCGCATTGCACGTCTGCGCGACAATCCGGCCTGTGCCGATGCCGAATACGATCGCCTGCTCGATCTCGCCGATCCGGGCATGTCGCCGGTCGTGACCTTCGATGCACAGCAGGATATCGCCGCACCTTACCTCTCACTCGGTGCGAAACCGCGGGTGGCCATCCTGCGCGAGCAGGGCGTGAACTCGCATGTCGAGACCGCGTATGTGATGCACAAGGCCGGCTTTACGGCAGTCGATGTGCACATGAGCGACCTGATCGCCGGACGCGCGAGTCTCAAGGATTTCACGGGCGCGATTGCGGTCGGTGGCTTCTCTTATGGCGACGTGCTTGGCGCGGGCGAGGGCTGGGCCAAGACGATTCTGTTCAATCAACAGCTGGCTGAGCAGTTCGCCGGCTTCTTCGGTCGCAGCGATACCTTTGCATTAGGGATTTGCAATGGCTGTCAGATGATGAGTAATTTGAAGTCCATCATCCCGGGTGCGCAAGCCTGGCCCAAGTTCACGCGCAATAAATCCGAGCAATTCGAGGCGCGCTTCGCGATGGTTGAAGTGGCTGAGTCACCGTCGATTTTCTTCGCGGACATGGCCGGCACACAAGCGCCGATCGCGGTCGCCCATGGCGAAGGCTTTGCCGATTTCTCGCAGACAGGATCGGCCGCAGAGGCGCTGGTAGCATTGCGCTTTATCGATAACAAGGGGCAAGTCAGCGAGTCCTATCCCTACAATCCGAACGGCTCACCGCAGGGCATCACCGCAGTCACGACTGCCGATGGCCGATTCAGCGTGATGATGCCGCACGCGGAGCGCGTCTTCCGTACCGTGAACCAGTCCTGGCATCCGGATGCATGGGGCGAGGATTCACCGTGGATGCGCATGTTCCGTAATGCGCGCAAGTGGGTGGACTGAGGCCAAAGTCAGGCTGATGGAAGGAAGTGTCTCTTGCGTGCCGATTAATCCTGAGCGACGCGCTCAGGATGTCCCAAAAGCAAGACACCCGATTTGCAATCCTTGGCACCATCTTTGAGAGCAATATTTTTGGCGCTAAACTTGAGGCAGATCAATCTTTAAGAGCCGATCATGCTACCCAAGGCGCAGCAGTTTCTTAATCCGGTAACGGTCACGAGCGTATCCCTTTCGCGCAGCACCGGTCGGTCCGGCTTGATGGGCCTCGTGGGACATAATTCGAGTCAGATGAAGGCGACGCTGAGGGCCTTGGATGACTATCACAAGTGTAAGTCGAAGTTCGCCGAGAGCAATCTTCAGCTGGCACTCAGCTTATGGCGGGTACACTCGCCAAAAGAATTCAAGAATCGCGACCTGCTTAGCGGCGGCATGTGCAGCAAGCTCGCCATTGAGCTCGGGGTAGCCGAATTCCAGGACAATACCATTCCCTCGGTGCGCCTGCTCGGCGAAGCAAGGCCGAAAGCGACGACGCGGCATGTGCCGAAGACCGAGATCAGCAAGATGAACATCGTCGACAGGATGGTGGACTTACATCAGGCATCGTCCGGCAAACTTGGCTTGGTCTTGATCGACGTTCAATCTGATGGCCTTGGTGTCGGATTGAATGTGAAGTGGGACGGCGTCACTACCGTCAAGACGAACATGGTCGCGACGCTCGAAAAGGCGGTCTTGCTGAATCTGCCTATCATCGAATTCTGGGTTGGCAGGGAGAAGGTCATTCCTGGAACCCTGCCTGATATCCGTCGCATCATCATGCAGTCCAAATCGCTCACTTCGTCCCACAAGCCGGCCTTCAATTGCTTTGACGGCACAAATTTTGCTGCGTGGCTGACGGATCATCAACTGACTGATGTTGTCGTGATGGGCTATGACGCAAACACCTGTGTCGGATCGACCATTTTTGGCACGAACAGTGTGGTCACTGCCGAAGGCGTTAAATACCAGCCCGGTATTCTCGACCTGGGTGTGAATGTCATTTCCTCCCGGGGCATTCTGGCGTCGGGGACCTTGCCATTGTTAGCTTCAGAGGGCTGGCCTTATTTTGGCAGTTGTACCAAAATTTGAATGGCTGGACGCCTTCTTTTGAACGAGACGCATGCCGCCGGTGTTGTCCAAGTCCCCCAATGATCTGACACCCCCGAAAAAAAAGCACTCCGAAGAGTGCTTTTGTTCTGTACCTCAGTCCGGCAATTACTGAATCTTCGCTTTCGCACGCAATTCAGACTGATATGCCTGCAGCTTCTTCTGCGCCAGCGCTTCGGAAATCTGTGGCTTGATTTCTTCCAGTGTCGGCACTTTAGCCGCGCGGGTCTCGTCGAGCTTGATGACGTGGAAACCGAACTGGGTCCTCACTGGTGTTTCAGTGATCTGACCATTTTTCAGGGCAACCATCGCGTCCGAGAATGGCTTCACGAAGGAGGCTGGTGAGGCCCAGTCCAGATCGCCGCCATTGGCTGCGGAGCCGGTATCTTTCGATTGCTTGGCCAGATCTTCAAACTTCGCGCCGCCTTTCAGCTTGGTGATGATGGCTTTGGCTTCATCTTCTTTCTCTACCAGGATATGACGCGCATGGTATTCCTTGTCGCCAGTCTGGGCTTTGAAGCGGTCGTATTCCGCCTTGATGTCGGCGTCACTGACTGGATGCTTCTTGACGTAGTCCTTGACCAATGCACCGATCAGGATTTGCTGACGGGCGTTTTCCATTTGACCCTTGACGTCGGCACTGTCGCTGAGGCCAAGCTTGTCTGCTTCCTGGATCAGGATTTCGCGGCTGATCAATTCTTCCTTGATCATCTGACGCAGCTCAGGCGTATCTTTCTGGCCTTGGGCTGTCGCTTGCTTGAGCATCAGTTCGACGCGTGAGGAAGGAACCTTTTTGCCATTGACGACGGCGATATTTTGCGCGAGAACTGGCAGGGCGACCGCAGCGAGAAGAGCGAGCAGCAGGCGAGCAGGTTTGAAAGTCATAATCTGGTCCTAAAATCGAGAATTGAAAGGTTAGTTTATTGGTATTCCGCTTTACAGTCCTGCCTCACATCACTCGTGAGGCGCTTCCGAAGGCGCCAGTGCCGTTATGGCCAGCGCGTGTATTTCTGCGTGCATCATGTCGCGGAGACAATCATACACCAGACGATGCCGTTTAACGCGATTTTGCCCTTCAAACAAGGTCGAAATGATAAGCAAACGGTAATGCCCGCCACCCGATGCCGCACCGGCATGTCCGGCATGCGCGGCCGACTCATCTTCAAGCTGACAGCGCAGTGGGGCGAAAGTTTTTTCCAGCCGTTGATGGATCGCAGCTTCGCGTGGAGTCCTGGTATTCATGCGGCATCATCCTTCATATATTTCATCAGGAACACAGACTGTCCCATAACAAACGCAAACGTCAGGCCGGTCGCGCCAAAGACCTTGAAGTTAACCCATTGGTCGAAAGTATAAGTGAAGGCGACATACAGATTCAGTGCGCCTAAAAACACAAAAAACACGACCCAGGCGAGGTTTAAACGGTTCCAGACCTCATTTGGCGCCAGGAAAAATTTATCGATCAGCGCACGCGTAAAGTTTTTTTTGAAGACCAGATTACTGAACAGAAAGCCGAATGCCGCCGCCCAGTAAAACACGGTCGGTTTCCATTTGATAAAGGTCGGGTTATTGAAGTAAATCGTCGCACCACCAAAGACGGTCACGATGACCAGAATCAGCCACAGCATGCCATCGACTTTTTTCCTGCGGGCCAACAGGTAGCCGATTTGCGCAAAGGTCGCGATGATCGTCGCGCCTGTGGCTAGTGTCACTGGCGCCTGCGTCGCACTGATCACACCGCCGGAGACAAAGCTGCCGAGATAATGGTTCGCGAAGGTCACGGCGAGATCGGCATTGGCGCCGGCGAGTTTGAAAACGGCAAAAAACAAAATCAGCGGAAAATAATCAAACAGGAGCTTCATGTGGGGCGGTCTACTTTCTCTTTGTTCTTATTTAGGCAGCGGATCAAATTTCAGTGAGGCGGAATTGATGCAATATCGCAGGCCGGTCGGCTTCGGGCCATCCGGGAAGACATGGCCGAGATGCGCGTCACAGACATTGCAGACGATTTCGGTACGTACCATGCCATGGCTGCGGTCAACGATTTCGCTGACGTTGGCGGCATCGATGGCCTTGAAATAGCTGGGCCAGCCGCAGCCGGAATCAAACTTCGCGTCGGATTCGAACAGCGGCGTATTGCAGCACACGCAGGTATAAATGCCCCGTTCGTGATGGTCCCAGTAGCGGCCACTGAAGGCGCGTTCTGTGGCGGCATGGCGCGTGACTTCATAATCCATGGGGGCGAGCAGGGCGCGCCATTCGGCGTCGGTCTTGCGTACTTTGGTCGTCATGATGAACAGCTCACTTCAAGGTCGTTGGCCCAGTCGGGCGGGAGTTTGGCATAGTCTTCATGCTCTGGCTGCTCGTCGAAAGGTCGTTCGAGAATGGCCAGCAAACGCGCGACTTCGGAAAAGTCCTTATTTTGCGCTTTTTCGATCGCGGCATGCGCGAGATAGTTTCGCAGTACATATTTTGGATTGACCGCATCCATTGCCAGGCGGCGCGTCGCATCGATGCTGTGTTCCTGATGCAGGCGCGCGCGATAAGCCACGGCCCATTCGTCGAAGGCGGCGCGGTCGATGAACAGGTCGCGCACTGGTTCGTCCGCTGCGGAATTGTTCAGCTGGAGCTGGCCCAGCTTGCGGAAGAAAGACGTGAAATCCACATGACCCGCCTGCAGGATTTCGAACAAGGCCTCGATCAATGCCGTGTCGTCGTGCTCCATGGTCTGCAAGCCCAGCTTCTTGCGCAACAAGGCATTGTAAGTGCGCGTGTAAGTGGTCTGGTAAATTTCCAGTGTCGCGACTGTCTCGTCGACATCGCCGATCAGCGGCAGCAGCGCCTGGCCCAGCGCGTAGCAATTCCACTGGCCGATTTCCGGCTGGCGCGCATACGAGTAACGTCCCTGCTGGTCGGTATGGTTACAGATATGCCTCGCGTCAAATGCTTCCATGAAACCGAAAGGACCATAGTCGATCGTCAGACCGAGGATGGACATGTTATCGGTGTTCATGACGCCATGCATGAAGCCGACTGCCTGCCAGTGCGCGATCATCACGGCCGTGCGTCGCGTGACCTCTTCGAGCAGGGCGCGGTAGGGATTTTCTGCTCCGCGCAGGCTGGGATAAAAGCGATCGATCACATGATCGGCGAGATGGCGCAGGTCTTCCTTGCGATCATGATAGAACCAGTGCTCAAACGAGCCAAATCGGATGAAGCTCGGCGCCATGCGCGTGACGACCGCCGTCGTCTCGGGCGTCTCGCGCATGACGAGTTTCTCAGAGCCGGTCACGCACAACGCGCGCGAGGTCGGGATGCCGAGCGCGGCCATCGCTTCCGAGCACAGGAATTCACGGATCGACGAGCGTAAGACTGCGCGGCCATCACCCATGCGCGAATACGGCGTCATGCCGGCGCCCTTCAATTGCAGCTCGAGCGCTTCCGCCTGCTGTCCTGCAGCGGGGACTTCACCGAGCAGAATGGCGCGGCCGTCACCGAGTTGGCCGGCCCAGACGCCGAACTGATGGCCCGAATAGACGGCTGCCAGCGGCCGTGCGCCATGCGGAATGGTATTCCCGCTGACCGCGGCAATGAAGTCCTCGTCCTTGAATTCAGCCGGATCGAGATCGATCAAAGCAGCTGCCGATGCGCTGCCGCACACGAGGTAGGGCGCCGGCAACGGCGTGGGCATCAGGCTGGTATAGAAGTCCGGCGGTAGTGCCGCGTAAGCGTGGCTGAAGCCGAGTTCATCGATGGTTTTGCTGTGCGAAGTCATGGCGGTCCGGGGAAAAACAATTTCAAGGTCAACTATCCGTTGTACAAGATAATTCGGTTATGCTTGTTTCGCTTTTTTAAGTAATCACTCTATTTTGACAGAGAAGGAAGCAGTCCATATGACCGTCCCCGAAAAGCTCGACATCGTATCACTGCAAGACAGTGTCTCCGCCGAAGAATGGCAAACCCGCGTCGATCTCGCGGCCTGTTACCGATTGGTCGCCGATTTCGGCTGGAGTGATCTGATCTTTACGCACATCTCGGCGCGCGTGCCCGGCGAGGACGGCGCTTTCCTGATCAATCCGTATGGCCTGATGTTCGATGAAATCACGGCATCTTCGCTGGTCAAGATCGACGGCCTGGGTAATAAATTGCAGGATTCGCCGTTTCCGGTCAATCCGGCCGGCTTCACGATTCATTCCGCCGTACATGCGGCGCGCCATGACGCCCAGTGTGTCTTGCATACGCATAGCTTGAACGGCGTGGCAGTCTCGGCGCAAAAGGCGGGCGTGCTGCCACTGTCGCAGCAGTCGATTTTCATCCTCTCCAGCATTGGCTACCATGACTATGAAGGCGTGGCGCTCAATGAAGACGAGAAGCCGCGACTAGTCCATGACCTCGGCGAAAATACCTTCCTGATGCTGCGCAATCACGGCGTGCTCACGGTCGGCAAAACCATCGCCGATGCCTTTTTGAATATGTACCTGTTTGAAGCTGCCTGCACAGTGCAGGTACGCGCCCAATCCGGCGGTGGCGAGCTGACGATGATTCCCCAGGCGATTATTGATGGTGCGCAGCAGCAGGCGCGCGCGGCGACAAAACCTCTGGGTGGCATGGGTGCCTGGCCAGGATTATTACGCCGGCTTGAGCGCAAGGATGCGTCCTACCGCACCTGAATCAAGCCTGAATGCTTGGCGAATTTCGAATTATTGGCAGCTCTGGCACCATGGAGCCGGCTTGAAACTAGTCCATGTTGCGACGCATGAAGCGACAAGAAAAAATCGCTCCGCGTGATTTATGCAAGAAGCACAGCGGCATGATGAGAGCCATGTCGCGTTGCAGCATCGAAAGTCATTGACGGATTAGTACGGTCGTTCAAAAATCAAGCTGTTTGTAACCGGTGTGTAAAGCTCCGCACTGGCATTACCGAATTAATCAGCAGTATTTCAGGAGACACGATGTCGGAATACCCAAAGAGCCCATTAATGGGTCAGATGATGAGCCAGCCTTTGCTTGTATCAAGCATCATTGAACATGCAGACCGTCATTTCGGGGCGAATGAAATCGTTTCGCGCCGCGTCGAAGGGGATATCCACCGCTATACTTACCGCGACTGCCACCGTCGTGCGCGCCAGCTGGCGAATGCGCTCGAAAAATGCGGCGTCAGGATGGGTGACCGGATTGCCACCTTGGCCTGGAATGGTTACCGTCATCTTGAGGCGTACTACGCAGTATCCGGTTCCGGTGCCGTGCTGCACACGATCAATCCACGTCTGACGCCTGAGCACATCGCCTATATTGCGAACCACGCCGAAGACCAGTTCCTGATGTTCGACCTGACCTTCCTGCCGCTGGTGGAAGCCTTCGCTGCGCATTGCACGACGATCAAGGGCTACATCCTGATGTGCGACAAGGATCGCATGCCGGCGTCGACCAAGATTCCCAATCTGCAGTGCTATGAAGATTTGATCGAGGCCAATAGCGCCGATTACGTCTGGCCGCTGTTCGATGAAAATAGCGCGGCGACCTTGTGCTACACATCCGGCACGACCGGTAATCCCAAGGGCGCGCTGTACTCGCATCGCTCGACGATCCTGCATGCCTACGCCTCGGCGATGCCCGATAGTCTGTGTGTTTCCGGTCGCGACACGGTGTTGCCGGTCGTGCCGATGTTCCATGTGAATGCCTGGGGCTTGCCGTATTCGGTGCTGCTGTCGGGCGCAAAGATGGTGTTTCCGGGACCTTCGCTGGATGGCAAGTCGCTCTACGAATTGTTCGAATCCGAGAAGGTGACCTTCTCGGCCGGCGTGCCGACGGTCTGGCTCGGCCTGTTGACCTACATGGCGCAGAACAATCTGAAGTTCTCCAGCTTCAAGCGCACCGTCATCGGCGGTTCGGCCTGCCCGCCGGCGATGATGAAGACCTTGCGCCACCAGTACGGCATCGAAGTCGTGCACGCCTGGGGCATGACGGAAATGTCGCCGCTCGGTACCGCCTGCACGCTGCAGACCAAGCACGATGCCATGTCTGAAGACGAAAAACAGGCCGTACTCGAAACGCAGGGCCATGCCATCTTTGGCGTCGACATGAAGATCGTCGATGATGCTGGTGTGGAGCTGCCATGGGATGGCAAGACCTACGGCAATCTGCTGGTGAAGGGGCCGTGGGTCATCAGCAGCTACTTCAAGAACGAAGGCGGCGATGTGCTCGAAAACGGCTGGTTCCCGACCGGTGACGTGGCCATCATCAGCCCTGACGGTTATATGCGCATCACCGACCGCAGCAAGGATGTCATCAAGTCCGGCGGCGAATGGATAGGCACGATTGACCTCGAAAATATCGCCATGGGTCATCCGGCCGTACAAATGGCTGCCTGTATCGGTGTGGTTCATCCGAAATGGGATGAGCGGCCATTGCTGATCGTGGTCAAAAAGCCGGGACAGGATGTGTCCAAGGAAGAGCTGCTCAAATTCTACGAAGGTAAAATCGCGAAGTGGTGGACACCTGACGACGTCGAGTTCGTCGATGCCTTGCCGATCGGTGCGACCGGTAAAATTTTAAAAAATAAAATCAGAGAGCAATTCAAGGAATATAAATTGCCGACAGCGTGATGCCTGGGTCGGTCAGCCACGTGCATGATCCGACCCCGGTAGTGATCAATCAGTAGCAGTTCATAGAAACAGCCTGACCTATAAATATCCATAAGGAAGAGACAAATGAAAACCCCATTCCGCCCGCTCGTACTGGCATTCTCATTAGCCGCCGCATTTGCTACGCCGCTCGCGCTGGCTGATACCGTCAAGGTCGCCTTCATCGACGCCTTGTCGGGCCCGTTTGCACCGATCGGACAAAATCAGCTGCGCGCCTATCAGGATTTCGCGGCCGAAGCGACGACCAAGAACTGGACCGGTGGCAAGCACAAGATTGAATTCGTCGGTTTCGATAACAAGGCCAGCCCGCAGGAATCACTAACCCAGCTTAAGGTCGCCATCGACCAGGGCTTCCGTTACATCGCCCAGGGTAATAGCTCGGGCGTGGCGTTGGCGCTGATCGACGCGGTGAACAAACACAATGAACGTAATCCGGGCAAGGAAATCGTCTTCCTGAATTTTTCCGCGATCGATCCTGACCTGACGAACAGCAAATGCAGCTTCTGGCATTTCCGCTTTGACGCGAACTCCGACATGAAGATGGAAGCCTTGACCTCCTTCATGGCGAAAGACCAGAACATCAAGAAGGTCTACATTATCGGCCAGAACTATTCGCACGGCCATCAGGTCACGCGCGCAGCAAAGGAAATGCTCAAGCGTAAGCGTCCGGACATCCAGATCGTCGGCGACGATTTGCATCCGATCGGCCAGGTGAAGGATTTCTCACCGTATGTCGCGAAAATCAAGGCCTCCGGCGCGGATACGGTCATCACGGGTAACTGGGGTGCTGACCTCGCCTTGCTGGTCAAATCCGCCAAGGATGCCGACCTGCAGTCTAACTTCTACACCTACTACGCCGGCACCACTGGCGTACCGACGGCGATGGGCGCATCCGGCGCCGGCCGCGTCAAGCAGGTTGGTTACTGGCATCCAAATATTGAGAAATTCGCCGGTAAGGAAATCCAGGAAGCCTACAAGAAAAAATACGGCGATGATTTCTACGTCGTGGCTACTTACACCTCCATGAAGATGCTGACCGGCGCCATGGCCGCAGCAAAATCCGTCGATCCAGTCAAAGTCGCGTTTGCGATGGAAGGCATGAAGCTGGAAAGCATGAACGGTGAAGTTGAAATGCGCAAAGCCGATCACCAGCTGCAGCAGACTCTGTACATCTCGACCTGGACCAAGCTCAACGGCAAGGACGTGAAGTACGATCAGGAAAACACCGGCTACGGCTGGAAGACCGATCAAAAGGTCGAGACCTATGTCGGCACCCAGCCTACCTCTTGCCAGATGAAGCGGCCGGGTTAATTTGACCTGCCTGAGGTAACGCCTCCGCCAGCAGTGTGGGGCGTCACCTTTGTCTGCCAAAACACCTTGCCTGAAACCGGCGCGCGCAAATTTTTGCGGCGCCGATTTTTACATATTCAAAATAGTACGGTCGTGCGCGTCGCGTTTTGTCGTGATGCGCCTTCAGCAAAGAGGTGTCGTTGTGGAGTTCACGCTCATTACATTATTGAACGGCCTGAGCTACGGGCTTTTGCTGTTCATGCTTTCTTCGGGATTGACGCTGATTTTCAGCATGATGGGCGTCTTGAATTTCGCCCACGCGTCTTTTTACATGGTCGGCGCCTATCTGGCGTATGCCATCAGCAGTAAGGTCGGCTTCTGGCCGGCGCTGGTGATCGCGCCGCTCGTAGTAGGCGTGCTCGGTGCAATCGTCGAGCGTTACGGTCTGCGCCGCGTGCACAAGTACGGCCATATTCCGGAGCTGCTGTTCACCTTTGGCCTGTCCTACGTCATGCTGGAAATCGTTCAGCTGCTGTGGGGCCGCACGGCGGTCGCCTACAAGATCCCGGCGGAACTCGATGGTCCACTGTTCACGCTCTACACAACGACCTTCCCTATGTATCGCGGCTTCATGATGCTGATCGCCTTGCTGATGCTGCTGGCGATCTATCTTGTGCTCACGCGCACCCGCATCGGTCTCGTGATCCAGGCGGCGCTCACGCATCCGGATGCCGTCGAAGCGCTCGGCCATAATGTGCCGCGCGTCCTGATGCTGGTCTTTGGCGGCGGCTGCGCGCTGGCGGGGCTTGCCGGCGTCATCGGCGGCAATGCCTTCGTGACCGAACCGAACATGGCGGCGGCAGTCGGCAGCATCATCTTTGTGGTGGTCGTCGTCGGCGGCATGGGCTCGCTGGCCGGTGCCTTGCTGGCCTCACTCTTGATCGGCGTGCTGCAGACCTATGCTGTCGCGCTGGATTATTCCTTTGTCAGTGTCTTCGGCAAGCTCGGCATCGTGATCGCGGAGTCGAGCTTTGGCTATGACGTCTGGAAGCTGACAATCTCGCAGGTCGCACCGATCATGCCT
The DNA here is from genome assembly GCA_947448025.1 of Oxalobacteraceae bacterium. Lineage (GTDB taxonomy): Bacteria > Pseudomonadota > Gammaproteobacteria > Burkholderiales > Burkholderiaceae_D > CANFLV01. The sequence goes on from CANFLV010000019.1 coordinate 26,374, forward strand.
TACATGTTCCTCGTTTTAATTCTGATCTTCAGGCCACGCGGCCTGATGGGCACAAGGGAGGGCTAAGGCAATGACCAATACCCTCACATATAAGCCGATGAATCTCGCGCGCGTCGTCATCTGGGCCGGGTTTGCCTTGATGCTGGCGGTCGCGCCGCTGATTTTTAATAAAGGTGCGTCCATCTCGCTGCTGTCGCAAATGGGCACGATCATGATTTTTGCCCTGTCGTACAACATGCTGCTGGGGCAGGGCGGCATGCTGTCTTTCGGCCATGCGGTCTATTCGGGTCTCGGTGCATTTTGCGCGATCCATATGCTCAACATGTCCTCGGCCGGCACGATGGCGATACCGGTGGCGCTGATTCCGCTGGTGGGTGGCTTCGCCGGCATGGGATTCGGCATCCTGTTCGGTTACGTCACCACGAAGAAATCCGGTACGACGTTCTCGATGATCACGCTGGGGATCGTTGAACTCGTGTTCGCCTGTTCGCTGATGCTGCCGGGCTTTTTTGGTGGCGAGGGCGGCGTGATCGGTAATCGCGTGTTTGGCAAGCCCTTCCTCGGTATTACTTACGGCCCGCAAATCCAGGTCTATTACCTGATCGCGATCTGGCTGTTCATTTCGACCATTGGCATGTACGCCTTCACGCAAACGCCGCTGGGCCGCATCATCAACGCCGTGCGCGACAATCCTGAGCGCGTCGAATTCATTGGTTACGATACGCAATGGGTGCGTTACATGACGCTGATTTTGTCGGCCTTCTTCGCCGGTATCGCCGGTGGCCTGGGTGCAATCAATTTCGAGATCGTCACTGCTGAAAATGTCTCGGCCGTGCGCTCGGGCGCGGTGCTGCTGTTCACCTTCATCGGTGGCGTCGGCTTCTTCTTCGGTCCGATGATCGGCGCCGTCATCGCCGTCATCATGACGGTCATGATGTCAGAGTGGACCAAGGCCTGGCAGCTGTATCTGGGCGTGTTTTTCATCCTCATCGTAATGTACGCACCGGGCGGCATGGCGAGCCTGTTGATGCTCAACTTGCGGCTGGTCAAATATGACAAATTCAAGCGCGTCTGGCCAGATCTCGCGGCCGTGTGCGTGATGGGTCTCGTGACCTTCTTTGGCGTCGTGCTGACGATCGAAATGCTCTACAAGCTCACGCTGGATTCGCTGACATCGAGCGAGATGATGCTGTTCGGTTTCAATGTCGATACCGCAGCGCCCGCCGGCTGGTTTGTCGCGGCGACCTTTGTTTGTATTGGCGTATTTGGCTTTCGCCAGGCACAGGTCGCATTTATCAATGTCTGGAATGAAGTGAGTACTGAAATCGAAGACCAGTTGCGGAGGGAAGCATGAGCGATTTTTCCCTTGAACTGAAAGACGTACGCAAGAGCTTCGGCAAGTCCGAAATCATCCGCGGCACGAACCTGCAAGTGGGTAAAGGCGAACGCATCGCCGTGATCGGACCGAATGGTGCCGGCAAGTCGACGCTGTTCAACCTGATTTCTGGACGTTTCCCATTGAGTAGCGGCGACATCCTGCTCAATGGCCAGAGCGTGTGCGGCTTGCGCCCGTTTGAGATCAACCGGCGCGGCCTGTCGCGCAGTTTCCAGATTACGAATATCTTTCATCGGCTGACGGTCTATGAAAACCTGCGTTGCGCAGTGCTCTGGTCGCTCGGTTACAAGTATTCATTCTGGCAGCGCTTGAATGGCTTGAAAGATGCGCACGAACGCGCTGAAGCCGTACTCGAACAGATCGGCCTGAAACGTCGGCGCGAAACGCTGGCCGGTTTGCTGACTTACGCCGAGCAGCGCGCACTCGAAATCGGCATCACTATTGCCGGTGGCGCCGACGTGATCCTGCTCGATGAACCGACGGCCGGCATGAGTCGTTCGGAATCCGATGCTGCCGTTGAGTTGATCCGCAAGGTCACCGTCGGTAAAACCCTCTTGATGGTGGAACATGACATGAGCGTCGTCTTTGGACTGGCCGACCGGATCGCCGTGCTGGTGTATGGCGAAATGATCGCCTGCGACACGCCGACCAATATCCGCTCGAACGCGCGCGTGCAGGAAGCCTATCTCGGTGGCCACGCGCCAGAGGAGGCAACAGCATGAGCGCGATCCTGGAACTGAAAAACCTGCACGCCTATTACGGCAAGAGTCATGTGCTGCATGGCGTCGATCTGGTCGTCAATGAAGGTGAGATCGTCAGCCTGCTCGGACGTAACGGCGTAGGCCGATCCACCACGGTGAAGGCGGCCATGGGGCAGGTCGATGCGACCGGTTCGGTGCTGTTCAAGGGCGAGGAAATGATAGGCTTGAAAGCCTTCGAGATCGCCCATAAAGGTCTTGGTTATGTACCGGAGAACCGCGATATTTTTCCGTCGCTGACGGTCGAGCAGAACCTGATCCTCGGCGAGAAGAAAGGTAAAGTGTCGCGCTGGTCGCTCGATGACATGTACCAGATGTTCCCGCGCCTGAAGGAGCGACAGCACACTGCAGCTGGCGTCCTTTCGGGTGGCGAGCAGCAGATGTTGACCCTGTGCCGCACGCTCATGGGCGACCCGGACCTGATCATGATCGATGAGCCGACTGAAGGCCTTGCGCCTAAAATCGTCGACCTTGTGGCCGAATATCTGATGGCACTGAAAAACCGCGGCATTTCCATTTTGTTAGTCGAGCAAAAGCTCGCCATCGCCATGGAAATTTCGCAGCGTGTCTATGTCATGGGGCATGGCGCGATTGTCTTCGAAGGCACGCCGCAAGAGCTGCGCAATGACGCGAATGTGCGGCGCGAGTGGCTTGAAGTCTAATTAATAGGACGACCGTTCTTTTTGCGGTATAGTTCACCGCGCACGGTGGCATTTCACATGCACCAGAAGCTTGCAAGAACGTCGCCTGACACAAACTATAAGGAAGAAAAATGACCGCCGAATACCAAGTCAATGGTGCTACTGCCATCATTACCCTGAATAATCCGCCCGTGAACGGACTCGGCCACTCGACACGCAGCGCGATCGTCAAGGGCATACTGCAGGCGCAGGATGATCCCGCTGTGACTGCCATCATCATCACGGGCGCTGGCAAGGCATTTTCAGGCGGCGCCGACATCAAGGAGTTCAATTCGCCGCGCGCGCTCGCCGAGCCGATGCTGGGTACTGTGATCAGTGTGGTCGAGAACGCCAGCAAGCCTGTGATCGCCGCGATCCATTCGGTGTGCATGGGCGGCGGCTTTGAGCTTGCGCTCGGCTGTCATTACCGTATCGCTTCGCCGGGTGCGCAAATTGCGCTGCCGGAAGTTAAGCTGGGCGTCTTGCCTGGCGCCGGCGGCACACAGCGACTGCCACGCATCGTCGGCCTCGAAATGGCCATGAACATCATCGTTTCTGGCGCGCCGACACTGTCGGAGAAGTTTGCCAAGACCGCGCTGTTCGATGAAATGGCTGACGGCGACCTCATGACGGCAGCCTTGGCGCTGGCGCACAAGGTGGCATCGGTGCGGCCGCTGCCGAAAGTGCGCGACCTGAAAGTCGATTATCCAAATTCTGAAGCCTTCCTGCAGTTTTCACGCAATACGGTCAAGGCCATGTCCGGTCCGTATCCAGCGCCCTTGAAATGCGTCGATGCGGTCGCTGCCTCCATCACCATGAAGTTCGATGCAGGCATTGCCTTTGAACGCAGCCTGTTCATGGAGCTGGTGCAGACCACGGAATCGAAAGCCTTGCGCCATGCTTTCTTCGGCGAGCGCGCCGCGAGCAAGATTTCGGATATGCCTGCGGATGTCGTGCCACGCCCGATCAAGTCGGCTGCCGTGATCGGCGCCGGTACCATGGGCGGCGGCATCGCGATGAATTTTGCGAATGCCGGCATCCCCGTGATCATGCTCGAGATGAAACAGGAAGCGCTCGACAAGGGCTTGGCGACGATCCGCAAGAATTACGAAAACACGATGAAAAAAGGCAAACTCTCGCCCGAAAAATTCGAGCAGCGCGTCGGCCTCATCACCGGTACCTTGTCGTATGAAGCGATCGGCCAGGCTGACATCGTCGTCGAAGCCGTCTTCGAAGACATGGGCGTGAAAGAGACCGTGTTCAAGAAGCTCGACGAAGTCATGAAGCCCGGCGCGATCCTGGCCTCGAACACCTCAACGCTGGACGTCGACAAGATCGCCAGCTTCACGAAGCGGCCACAAGACGTCGTCGGCACGCATTTCTTCAGCCCGGCCAATGTCATGAAGTTGCTCGAAATCGTACGCGGCAAACATACGGCAATGGATGTGCTGGCAACGACTTTGGCGCTGTCGAAAAAGATCCGCAAGACCGGTGTAGTGTCAGGCGTGTGCGATGGCTTCATCGGTAACCGCATGATCGAGCAATACAGCCGCCAGGCGGGCTTCCTGCTCGAGGAAGGCTGCACGCCGGAGCAGGTCGACAAGGCAGTAGAGAAGATGGGTTTTGCAATGGGCCCGTTCCGCATGGGCGACCTGGCCGGTAACGACATCGGCTGGTATATCCGCAAACGCCGCTATGTCGAGAAGCCAGAAGTGACGTATTCGAAGACGGCTGACCTGCTGTGCGAGCTGGGGCGATATGGTCAGAAGACCGGCGCCGGCTGGTACGACTACAAGCCGGGCGACCGCAAGGCGTATCCGTCAGCTGTGGTCAACGAGATGATTATCAAGCATTCGGCGGATATCGGTGTCGAGCGTCGCAAAATCACGGATCAGGAAATCTGCGAGCGGCTGATTTATTCGCTCGTGAACGAAGGCGCACATATCCTCGAAGAAGGCATCGCCATGCGCGCCTCCGATATTGACATGGTCTACCTGACCGGCTACGGCTTCCCGCTGCACCGCGGCGGCCCGATGTTCTACGCTGATACGGTCGGTCTGATCAATGTCGTCATCGCCATGAACAAGTATGCAAAAGGCCGCCATGGTGATGCCTGGACAGTCGCGCCGCTGCTGGCAAAACTGGCAGGCGAGGGCAAAACCTTCAGCTGAGACTGCGTGCTTCGCAAACGACAGTATCGGAACCCGGCTTCGGCCGGGTTTTTTATTGCCTGCGTCAATTGATGCCGATGCCGAGACCGCCAAAATAAGCAATGCGCAGGACCATCATTGCAGTGATTCGTAATAGCGTCTGCGAGCGCTGGATAGCATGACGACTTTTATTGCAAAGCACGGCATTTATAGTTATATTGCAGAACAATTATTAAATATAACCGTGCGTAAAACGCGGTAACGAGACCACTGGAGGAAGTATGGACTGGCTAATCGCCGGCGTACTCGCGCAAGACGGCATCACGTCTGGCGCAATTTACGCTTTGCTCGCGCTCGCGCTGGTGCTGGTATTTTCAGCAACGCGCGTCATCTTCATTCCGCAAGGCGAATTCGTCGCCTTTGGCGCCTTGACACTGGCGATGATTGAAGCCGGCCGCGCACCGTTGACAAGCTGGGTCTTGCTCGGCCTCGGCCTGCTGGCCTTCCTTACTGAATCTCACAGCATCTTGCGCAGCCATGGCTTGCGCGCCAGCGGACGCCGACGCCTGCTGCTCACGGCAGGAAAATATCTGGGCTTGCCGCTGATTTTGCATCTCGTGACACAGTCGCTGAATCTGACGAGCTTGCCGGCGCTGCTGCAAATTCTGCTAACGCTGTGCATCGTGATTCCTATCGGGCCGCTGCTCTACCGCGTGGTCTACCAGCCGCTCGTCGATGCCAGTACGCTGGTGCTGCTGATCGTGTCGGTGAGCGTGCACTTTGCGCTCACAGGCATGGCACTGGTGCTGTTTGGCGCCGAAGGCACGCGTACGAAACCGATGTGGGAAGCGAGTTTCGCGCTGGGTGAGCTGACGATTTCCGGCCAGAGCTTGGTGGTGATCATGACGTCGATTGCGCTGATCATCGGCCTGTACCTGTACTTCGATCGTACCCTTTCCGGCAAGGCGCTACGTGCCACAGCCATCAATCGCAACGGTGCACGCCTGATGGGCATAGGCCCGGCTAGCGCCGGCCGCCTCGCGTTCACGATTGCCGCCGCGATCGGTGCGCTATGCGGCATCCTGATCGGACCGGTCACGACAATCTTTTACGACTCCGGCTTCCTGATCGGCCTGAAGGGTTTTGTGGGCGCGATTTTCGGTGGTTTGGCCAGCTATCCGGCTGCAGCCGCGGGAGCGCTGCTGGTCGGCCTGCTCGAATCTTATTCATCATTCTGGGCCAGCGCCTTCAAGGAAGTGATCGTGTTCACGCTCATCATTCCGGTACTGCTGTGGCGCTCGCTGAATCACCTGCATGTCGGCGACGAGGAGTAATTCATGCATAAACCACTCACACTTGTCGCGCTCGCAGTCGCTGCCTTGCTGCCTTTGATCGGCTTGCCACCTTACTGGATCACGCTGACGAACTATATCGGTCTGTCTAGCCTGGTCGCGCTCGGCCTGATCCTGCTCACTGGCGTGGGCGGCCTGACTTCATTCGGCCAGGCGGCCTTTGTCGGACTCGGCGCCTACGCAACCGCCGTGCTGTCGATGCAATACGGCTTGTCGCCATGGCTCGGCCTGCTTGCGGGATTATTTGTCACGATCTGTTCGGCTACGCTGATCGGCCTGATCACGATGCGCATGTCGGGTCATTACCTGCCACTGGCGACAATCGCCTGGAGTCTGTCGCTGTATTTCACCTTCGGTAACCTCGACTTCGTGGGCAAGTACGATGGCATGAGCGGCCTGCCGTCGATTTCCCTGTTCGGCTTCGTGTTCGATAGCGCACGCTCGATGTTCTACCTGATCTGGGGCTTTGTGCTGCTGGCGGTCGTTGCGCTGCGAAATTTACTGAACTCGCGTCCCGGTCGCGCGATTCGCGCCTTGAAAGGCGGTGGACTGATGGCCGAAGCCATGGGCGTCAATACGGCAAGGATGAAAATCGTGATTTTCGTGTTTGCAGCAGTATTGGCCTGTATCTCCGGCTGGCTATATGCGCACTTGCAGCGTTCCGTGAATCCGTCGCCGTTCGGCCTCAATTACGGCATCGAATACCTGTTCATGGCCGTCATTGGCGGCATCGGCCACATCTGGGGCGCGCTGCTTGGCGCTGGCATCCTCACAGTGCTCAAGGATGTTTTGCCGATCGTGCTGCCAAAACTGTTCGGTACCAGCGGTAATTTTGAAGCCATCGTGTTTGGCGTACTGATGGTCGTGGTGCTGCAATATGCGCCTGATGGCGTGTGGCCGCGGCTGCGTCGTTTCTTTCCGCAAAGCGCACCACTTCCTGCACCGGTGGACGCGCCAGCGCTGCCGGTCCGGCCGCGCCAAACCGTCGGCGAACTGGTCCTTGATGTGCAAGATGCGCGCAAGACTTTCGGTGGACTCGTTGCCGTCAATGACGTCAGCTTTCATGTCCGCGCCGGCGAAATTGTCGGTCTCATCGGACCTAACGGCGCCGGCAAGTCGACCACCTTCAACCTAATCACCGGGCTGCTGTCAGCAACGAGCGGCAAGATCACGTATTGCAGCGAAGAGATTTCGCGTTTGTCGTCGCGCCAGATTGCGGCGCGCGGCATCGCCCGCACCTTCCAGCATGTCCAGCTTTTGCCGACCATGAGTGTGCTGGAAAACGTCGCCATCGGTGCGCATATGCGCGGCGACCATGCACCTCAGCGTGGCATCGCTGCTGCGGTATTGCGCCTCAATGGCGCGGAAGAGCGCAAGCTGCTGCATGAAGCAGCACGCCAGCTCGAGCGCGTCGGACTGCAGGATTGCATGTACATGGAAGCCGGCAGCCTCGCGCTGGGCCAGCAGCGCATACTTGAAATTGCCCGCGCGCTGTGCTGCGATCCAGCCTTGCTGCTGCTCGATGAACCGGCCGCCGGCCTGCGCTTCCAGGAAAAGCAGGCGCTGGCAGCCTTGCTCACGCAGCTGAAATCAGAAGGCATGAGCATCCTGCTCGTCGAGCATGATATGGATTTCGTGATGAACCTGACCGACCGCCTGGTGGTTATGGAATTCGGCACCAAGATCGCCGAAGGTTTGCCGGTCGAGATACAGAACAATCCGGCAGTGCTGGAAGCGTATTTGGGTGGAATTGATTAAGGAGAGCGTCATGGCAATTTTGGAAGTCAGTAAGCTCAATGCCAGCTACGGCAAGGTAGAAGCGGTGCATGGCGTTAATCTGAAAGTGGAAGCCAGCCAGATCGTCACCATCATCGGCCCCAATGGTGCCGGCAAGTCGACCACGCTCAATGCGATCATGGGCGCCTTGCCGACCAGTGCCACGGCGCATGGGCAAGTCAGGTTCAATGGCCGCGAACTCGACGGCATGGCAGTCGAGGAACGGGTCGCGCTCGGCATGACGTTAGTGCCGGAGACGCGGGAATTGTTTGCATCGATGTCGGTTGAAGACAATCTTTTGCTCGGCTGCTGGCGCCGCAAGAAAGCCGGAGAAAAAAATTATCGCGACCAGTTCGATATGGTCTATGGCTTGTTTCCACGCCTGCGCGAACGCGCTGCGCAATATGCGGGCACGCTCTCGGGCGGAGAACGCCAGATGCTCGCGGTCGGCCGGGCGCTGATGGGCAAGCCCAGCCTGTTGATGCTGGACGAACCCAGCTTGGGCCTGGCACCGCTGATCACGAAAGAAATTTTGCAGATCATCAGCAAGCTGCGTAGCACTGGCGTCGCGACCTTGCTGGTGGAACAGAATGCGCGCGCGGCCTTGCAAGTATCCGATTACGGCTATGTGCTGGAAATGGGAGAGTTCGTGCTGGAAGGTCAGGCTGCCGCGCTGGCCGTTGATCCGAAAGTCATGGAAACCTACCTCGGTCTGGCGAAACACGCGGCTTGAGTCTAAGCCGCCTAGCGTAGTAAGCCTTTTGAATTGCGCCGATCAGGCACCGACCTGCAGCTTGCGCAGCAGGCGGATCAATTCATTTTTTTCTTCCTCCGACAGCGCGCTGCTGAGCGCCTGTTCGGTCTCGGAGACCGCTTTTTCCGCCTTGTTACAAATCCGTAGTCCCTCGGCCGTCAGCACCAGAACCTGGGATCGTTTGTCACTGGGATTGCGCTGGCGTGTCAGGATATCGCGCTGCTCGAGTCGATCGAGCAGGGTCGCCATGTTCGGCGGCGAAATATTCAGAATTTCAGAAATGCGCTTCTGGTTAATATCCGGGTTGCCGCGCACGAGTACGAGGACGCTGAAATCAGCGGGCCGCAATTTGAATTTACCCATGGCCTTCAGCAGGGCGGGCAGCATCGTCAGATAAGTCTTTTGGCAATTGAAGCCAAGGTAGACCAGCAAATCGCGTTGCAGCTCAGTGCTTTCAGTGTCAGCACTGGCCAAAACGGCGAGAGCAGGGGATTTACGCGGCATGTTGATTGATCAGGTCCTTGGGAAACGCATTGCCGGCAGCGAGACTGGCGTCAATAACGGCGAAATACTGTTGCGTGGCTGGCAACATAAAAGTGTAATAGTAGCATGCAGTTGTGCATTTGGCGTCGCCCAACGCCTGGTCAATGAGCGCGGCTGCCGCGAGTTCGGCGCGCAGCCACAGCCAGCCAAAAGCACAGTGCGACACGATGTGCATGAACTCGCCGGCGATATCGTAAGGTAGCCGCGGCTGCTCTGTACGTGCCGCATCGATTCGTGCAAGACGCGTGCGCAAGCCCTCGGTCAAGGCGAGCAGCTGGCGTGCATGCCTTGCTGCCTGGCTGCCGTCCTGACTGTCAGCGACGCCATGCGCAAAACTTTCGACCTGATCCAGCCACGCAAACAGGCAGCGGCCACCATCGGCGAGGACCTTGCGCATGAGTAAATCAATCGCCTGGATTTCATTCGTTCCTTCATACACCATGGTGATGCGGGCATCGCGTATGGTTTGTTCGATACCGGTTTCCACGACATAGCCATGGCCGCCAAATACTTGCAAGGCGAGGCTGGCGCCATCGTAGCCTTGCTGCGTCAGGACCGCCTTGACGATCGGCGTGATCAGGGCGAGCAAGCCATTGATCGCGGTGCGCTGCTGCACATCCGGATCGTGTTCTGCCTGGTCCAGCATCAATGCGCTCCAGTAGGCCAGCATGCGGCCACCTTCGACCCAGACGCGCTGGTTCATCAGCAGTCGCTGCACTGCGGGGTGATGCACGATCGCATCCGCCGGTGCTGATGTGCCTGCTGGCCGCTCGACGGCGCGCGATTGCACGCGATCACGCGCATAGGCGAGGGCGTTCTGGTAAGCGGTTTCGCCGAGTCCCAGTCCTTGCACGCCGACATGCAGGCGTGCCGAATTCATCATCACGAACATCGCGTTCAATCCGCGATGCGCTTCGCCGACCAGCCAGCCGGTCGCGCCGTCAAACTGCATGCTGCAGGTCGCGCTGCCATGCACGCCCATTTTATGTTCAATGCCGGTGCAATGCACTTGATTGCGCTGGCCTTCCGGCAGGAATTTCGGTACCAGAAAAAGCGAAATACCCTTGCTGCCGACCGGTGCATCTGGCAAGCGAGCAAGCACGAGATGCAGGATATTATCGGTAAGGTCATGCTCACCGCCGGAAATAAAAATCTTGTCACCGCTGAGCTTGTAACTACCATCAAGCTGCGGCACGGCGCGCGTACGCAGCAGGCCGAGGTCGCTACCGGCATGCGCTTCCGTGAGGCACATTGTGGTCAGCCATTCGCCCGTGGCGATTTTGGCGAGGTAACGCTGCTTCAATTCTTCGCTGCCATGCGCGCGCAGGCAGGAGTAAGCGCCATGCAGCAGGTCCGGATACATGGTCCAGCCGTGATTGGTCGCGGCCAGCATTTCGAACAGGGCGCAATTGAGCGTGTGCGGCAATCCCTGTCCCCCATCTTCGGTCGCGCACGCCAGCGCCGGCCAGCCGCCGTCGAGGAACTGGCGATAAGCGTCGGCGAAACCGTCCGGCGTGGTGACCTTACCCTGGTCAAAGGTACATCCCTGTGCGTCGCCGCTGGCATTGAGCGGGAAAATGACATCACGGGCAAAGCGTCCGGCCTGCTCCAGTACTTCGCGCATCAAGGCTGTATCGACATCGGCGTGCGCCGGCAATTGCGCCAGTAGCGCAGGCGCGGCGAGTACCTCATTGAGTACGAACAGCATGTCTTTGAGCGGCGGGGTATAGGTCAGCATGGCGGAGGAGAGGCTTCAAAAGTATAAAGAAGCGTGGGCCGGCAGGGCCCACGCGAGGACATCAGATTACCTGCTTACAGTGCTGGTATTCAGTCGACCTTCCAGTTACCGTCTTTCACAGTGAGCATCATGCGTGAGCCGTCGCCGAGGCCGAAATGGTCTTTTGCGGTCCAGTGCATCGTGCCCTGAGTAAGAGGGATGTCACCTGCATTTTCAAGGGCATCCTTGAGCGCTTTGCGGAATTCTGGCGTACCCGGCTTGGCCTTCTTCAAGACCTCCGGCAATACCTGCGCCAAGACCAGCGAAGCGTCATAGCCATGTGCGGAAAACTGGTTACGCGTGCCTGCGCCAAACTGCTTTTCATAGCGCTCGACGAAATCCACCGCGAGCTTTTTCGCTGGATGATTTGCCGGCAAGGCTTCTGGCAAAACGGCCAGGCCTGCGATCACATGCGCGCCTTCGACATCCTTGCCGCCAATGCGCATCAGGTCGCGCGAGGCGGCGCTATGTGTCTGGAAAATCTGGCCCTTGTAGCCGCGCTCGATCATGGTCTTGTGCGGCATTGCCGCGCCACTGCCGGAGGCGACGATCAGTACGGCGTCAGGCTTGGCGCTGGCGATCTTCAGGGCCTGGGCTGTTACGCTCGTGTCGGCGCGGGCAAAGCGTTCGGTCGCGACCAGCTGCATGCCGGCTTTGCTTGCCTGTGCGCTCAATTCCTTGAGCCAGCTTTCGCCGTAGGCATCGCCATAACCGAGGAAGCCGATGGTTTTCACGCCGAGCTTCTTCATGCGCTCGACGACGCCGCCGGCCATCACTGCATTCGACTGCGGCAGGCGGAAAGTCCAGGCAGCCTTGCCTTCAGGGACGTCGATCGGCGAAGTCGCGAGTTGCACTGTCTGCGTCTCGGCAGCCACGTCGGAAATCGCGATGGCCGGCGGTGTCGCGGTCGAACCGACGATCAGGTCGACATTGTCTTCCGTGGTAAGACGACGTGCAGCTTTGCTGGCCACGGTTGAATCGGAGGCGTCATCGACAATGATGATCTTGAGCTTTTGCCCGGCAATGGTCTCGGGCCACATCGAAATCCCATTTTTGGTCGGGATGCCGAGCGCTGACGCCGGGCCGGTCAGCGGCAAGATCACGCCGACGGTGATGTCGGCAAAAGCCTGGGTTGCCATGAACATGGCGGCGGCAAAAACGGTAGCGCGGAATGGCAGTTTCATTTTTATCTCCTGATATTTTTATGGTTGGGCACAACGGTAAAAAAGTACGGCGAGCTTACTGACACATTTCTCTGATATCTCCCGGAATCGGTACGGCCTTGATGCGCGCTGGATCATCCGGATGGCGGATCGCAAACACCCGCACGTCGAAGCCTTCTGCGAGCAGGACATCGTCGCGCCACAGTTCATGCTTCATGCGAAAGGTCTTGGCATTCCATTCAACGATCGAGGTATGCACCTCGACCACATCGCCATAGCTGGTCGGACGTATGAAACGCGAACTGGTCTCGACGACGGGCGTTCCGATAATGCCACATTCCTTTTCCATTTCACGCCATGGCTTGACGCCACAGTTTTCGAAAAAATGCCGCGACGAAGAATCAAACCAGCGAAAAAAATTCGGGTAAAACGCAATCTGCGCCGGATCGCAGTCGCCAAATTCTACATTTATGCGATGTTTTTGCACGCGAGACATAATCAATATTCCTTAACGTGGAGGCAGGCGCAGCGCGCCGTCGAGGCGAATGACTTCGCCGTTGAGGGAGGCATTCTGGGCGATGTGCAAGGCCAGCGCGGCGAATTCTTCGGGCTTGCCGAGACGCTTCGGGAACGGGATCGACGCGGCCAGCGACTGCTGTACTTCTTGCGGCAATTGGTGCATCAGGGGCGTGAGGAACAGGCCTGGTGCAATCGACATCACGCGCACGCCGAACTGCGACAGGTCGCGTGCCAGCGGTAGCGTCAGCGAGGCCAGCGCGCCTTTCGAGGCGGCATACGCTTCCTGGCCGATCTGGCCATCGTAAGCGGCCACCGACGAGGTCGTGATGATCACGCCGCGTTCGCCATCTTCGTCGGGCGTCGAAGCGACCATTTCAGCGGCCACGAGACGGATCACGTTGAAGGTGCCGATCAGGTTGACCTCAATGATGCGGCTGAAATCTTCCAGCGGCATGGCGCTGCCATCGCGGCCGACGATGCGGCGCGCGCCGCCGATACCGGCGCAATTGACGAGCAGGCGCACCGAGCCGTGCGCATCCCGCGCGAGCTTCAGGGCCTGTTCGACGCTGGCGGTATCGGTGATGTCGCAGGCGACAGCGATACCGCCGACTTCTGCAGCGAGTGTTTGCGCCGCGTCGATATTGCGATCGAAGATGGCGACTTTTGCGCCGGCTTGCGCGAGCTGGCGCACGGTTTCGGCGCCAAGACCGGAGGCGCCGCCGGTGACGATGGCGGCTTGAGATTGCAGGTTCATCGTAAGTGTCCTTGTCTGATTAAGCTTGTGGATTTTCAACCAGCACGGCCATGCCCTGACCGCCGCCGACGCAGGCAGCGGCTACGCCGTAACGCAGCCCGCGACGCTGGAGTTCGCGCGCTACCGTAATGGTCAGGCGCAAGCCCGACACTGCTAGAGGATGGCCTAGCGCGATCGCGCCGCCATTTACGTTAAGCTTGGCGCGATCGAGGCCGAGTTCGCGTTCGACGGCAATGGTTTGCGCGCCTTGCGCTTCATTGATTTCGAAGCAGCCAATATCAGCCAGCGTCAAGCCGCTGCGTTCGAGCAGCAGGCGGATCGCCGGCGCCGGGCCTATGCCCATGATTTCAGGCGGCACGCCAACGACGGCGCTGGCAATGATTTTCGCCAGCGGTTTGCGTCCGGCTGCGCCGGCAGTCGAGGTGATGATGGTGGCCGCACCGGCATCGACCAGAGCGGCGCTATTGCCGCCGGTTTGCACGCCGTCGGCGTAGACTGCGCGCAGCTTGGCGAGCACGTCCGGGGGCGAAATACGCGGGTGGCTGTCTTGCGTGATTTCAGGCTGCTTGCCTGAAACGCGCAGGCGCCGCGAGGCATAGCCTTCGAGTTCGAAGACTTCATTCTTGACCGGCACGATTTCACCGTCGAAAAAGCCTTCCTGCTGCGCCCGAACGGCGCGCTCGAAGGACAGGCTTGCAAACGCGTCGACTTCCTCACGCGTGATCGCAAAGCGCTTGGCGAGATTCTCGGCAGTCTTGATCATCGAGATGCCGGGCGCGGTATCGACCAGCGCTTCCCACATGTAATCCTTGAATTCCACCGGTGCGCCGAGCTTGAAGCCGCTGCGATGCGAAAACGAAGCGATCGGATTGCGCGTCATCGATTCTGCGGCTACGACCAGGGCCGTATCGACATAGCCACGCTCGATCTGGTCGCCGGCCTGGCGCAGGATTTCGAAGCCGGTGCCGCAAATGCGTTGCACGTTAATTGCCGGTATTTCGACCGGCACGCCGGAATACAGGCCGATATGGCGCGGCAGAAAAAATTGATAGGTGTCGCCGGGCGCCATGTTACCGGTGATGACCGAGTCGATCTGCGCGCCCGGGATGCCGGTGCGCTGCAGGATGGCGCGCGCGGCCTTGATGCCGAGATCCGTCGGTGAAATATCGGCGAAACTCGTGCAATAGTCGGCCATGGGCGTGCGTACGCCGTCGAGCATCCAGACATCATTGAAGCGTGAATAGAATCCCTTGCTTGCCATGTGTATTCCTCTTCTTGATTAATGTTGAATGGGACGGATCAGGCCGGCCACGGTGTCTTCATGCAGCGCTTCGACCAGCGCGGCGCGCTGGGTCAGCACCGCGCGCTGGTTAATCGAACCCTTGTCAGTGGCTTCGCCACGCTCCATCGACGGCGGATCAATCAGCACGATGCCGCGCGCAACGCGGTTCGCGCTGCCCGTGCCTTGTGCATGCAGGCGATTGATGAGGGTCTGGAAGAATGCCTTGACCGTCGCGCTGGCAAGAATTTCTGCAGCAGGACTGCCTGCGGCGAGACCAGCAAGCCGGCGGCATAATTCCATCTGCGGCACCAGCATCACGCCCAGGTCCGAGCGGTCATGGCCGGTAATGACGGCGTCCTGCACATACGGTGCGCCTTCGTTGACGATGCGCGCGCGCAGGGGGCCGACGCTGACCCAGGTACCGGTGTTGAGCTTGAAGTCCTCGGCAATCCGGCCATCGAAACGAAAGCCGAGATCGGGCTGTGACTCGTCGAACCACTTGAGCGCATCGCCCGAGCAGAAATAGCCTTCTTCATCGAACGCGTCTTTGGTTTGCTGCGGCGAGCGCCAGTAACCGGGCGTGACGCTCGGACCGCGATAGCGCAGCTCCATCTTGTCACCCACCGGTACCAGCTTGATTTCAAGCCCCGGCGAAGGCACGCCGAGCTGGCCCGGCTGCACATCATGCTGCATGACCCACAGACCCGAAGGTGCCGTCTCCGTCATGCCAAAGCCGCCGGTCATGACGATGCGTTCCCCGCAATGACTTTCTGCGATCTCGGCCAGCTGCCGCGCGACAGGCGCTGCCAGCGACGCGCCGGCGAAAAATTGCATGCGTAATTTGCTGTAAAAATTATCGCGCAATCCGGCATCCGCCTGCAGCGCGATTGCCAGTTCTTCCCAGCCCTTGGGTACGCTGAAGTAAATCGTCGGCGCAATTTCGCGCAGGTTACGCAGCGTTTCCCCCATCAATGCAGGCGTCGGCTTGCCATCGTCGATGTAGAGGCTGCCGCCATTGTTGAGGATCATGCCAAAATTATGATTGCCGCCAAACGTATGATTCCACGGCAGCCAGTCGAGGAAGACCGGCGGTGCTTCACCCAGCACGGGCCAGCATTGATTGATCATTTGCTGGTTACTGCACCACATGTGATTCGTGTTGATGACGGCCTTGGGCATGCTGGTCGAGCCCGACGTGAACAGGAGCTTTGCAATGGTCTGCGGACCTGTAGCGGCTTGCGCGGCGTCGATTTCTGGCAGGATAGGCGTGGTCTCGAGCAGGGAAAACAGCTCACTGCTGCGATGTTGCGCCGGATTCGTGGTGACGACGAATTCAACGTCGTCTGGCAGCGCCGCCATGACCGCTTTTTCAAAGCGCAGGCCATCGCTGGCAAATACCAGTCCCGGTGTCAGCAGGCTGGCGACATGCTTGAGTTTGTCGAAGTCAGTCGACAGCAAGGAATAGGCCGGGGAGAGCGGCGCATACGGCACGCCCGCATACAGGCAGCCCAGGCCCAGCAAGGCGTGTTCGATGTCATTGTCAGACAGGATCAGCACCGGGCGATCGGCCGACAGCCCGCGGTTCAACAATCCCTGGCCAATCGCGCGCGCCTTGTGCAAGGCCTCGCCATAGGTCAGCGTGCGCCAGGCACCGCTACCGTCGCGCTTGGCGAGAAAAATGCGGTCCGGTGCTTCGGCAGCCCAGTGGCACAGACGGTCGCTCATGCGCTGGGCAGGTTCCTGCAAGGGCTGTATCGTTTTGGCGCGAATTACGCCAGCGCTGTCCTTCGTGTGTTCGAGATGGTCGTGGCCAAGACCCGCATCTCGAAACGGCATAGTGGATGCCATGTGAGTTGTCTCCTCATTACTACTGTTGTCATTATGATTATTGTTTTATTTTTTTACTGCGGATGCTTGTCTTGCAAATGCTGATGGAATGCGCGGCTCAAGCGCCAGGCTTGACCTTGTTCTGTTTTCCATCCAGAAAAGCAGCCAGCCGACCTTTAGTCAGCGGATCGCTATGCGCGACCGCTGCCATGAGCGACTCCGTCATCAAGCCGTCCTGGATGGATTGGTCGGCGATGCGCGGCAGCAGGTGCATGACACCATAATTGGTCATCTGCGCATTCGCGGCTATTTTTTCCGCCAACGCCATTGCCTTGGCCAGGCCTGCGCCTTCTTCCACGAGATAGTGCGATATGCCTGCAGCATGGCCTTCATCCGCAGTGTAAACTCGGCCAGTCAGCATCAGGTCCGTCATGCGCGCCACACCGATCAGGCGCGACACCCGAACGGATCCGCCGCCGCCGACAAACAGGCCGCGCTGGCCTTCTGGCAAGGCATAAAATGCCGTTGATTCCGCTACGCGGATATGCGCAGCACTGGCCAGTTCGAGGCCACCGCCAACGACGGCGCCGTGCAGAACAGCGATGACCGGTGCGCGGCCGAACTGTACGCGTTCAAACGCGGCATGCCACATGCGAGAATGGTGCACGCTGTCGATCGTGGAGCGATCGCGCACTTCGGATAAATCCAGCCCTGCGCAAAAATGGCCGCCGTGGCCATGCAAGACGATCGCGCGGATCGACTCCGGCAAGGTGTCGAGCGCGGTTTGCAAAGCCTGTACCAGCGCATCGCTGAGCGCATTGCGTTTTTGTGGACGGGCGATCGCAATGCGGGCGATGGTGCCGGTGATTTCTATGTCCAGTAATTCGGATGGCGAGATGAAGCTCATGGTGTATTGTCCCTGGTTGAATGTCGATCAACGCTTTTTGTTATAAAACATAATGAATATTAATTATAACGATATTGCGGGCTTGTGCAAGGGAGTTTTTTGCTTCGCGGATAGTTAGTGCAGGAGTAAGGAAATTGGCTGATGGACTGCATGTGCTTGGCAGCGGTGTTGGGGAGAAGGTTTCGAAATGCTCAGCAAGCGGTAAGAGTATTCACCATTACATGGCATCACTGATGAATACAAGTTGGCTCATGCTGGCCTCAGCACGGCCAGTCACTTTCCTCAAGTAACAGCAAACCCTGCCGCCATCTGCAAAAGCTTGATCCGGGCTTTCAGCCACGCCAGCATTGGCCGTTCAACCCAGCTGTAAAACACGATACAACATGCTATTGATAAGGCAACGGTAATCAGAACTTCAGCATACTTGGGCAGCACCCCTGCTAACATCGCGTTCTTGAAGAGCGCGCCAATCACGACCAGCAGGGTCATGTGCAGCAGATAAATCGCATACGAAGCATCGCCAAGAAACTGCATCCGTGGTCCGGCTATAAACTGCTTACCCGTCTCAAATTTCAGCGCCGCGTACAGGATCAGCATGGAAGCTACGCCAAACGTCATCATGCGTTCAAGTGAATGCAATTGAATATGTTGCGAGGCGATCATGTCGCTCGTTAATACCGCACCGCGCAGGAAAAATGCCAGCCCGCATAGCAGTAATAAGGTGGCTGAAATGCGGATTTGTTTCTGCAAGAAGAACGCGACGCAACATCCCATGCCAAATTCAAGGATCAAGGCATTGGTCCACATCTGGCTATCGGGGTCTGTCACAGAAAATACGATCGCGGCCTGGATCGCCATCAACAGCGCCATGCACCTGTAATAGCGCTGCGGTGCGATCAGCAGCACCAGACTCACGACGCCATAGAAATAGAGCTCAAAGCTCAAGGTCCATGCTTGCTGCACCAGCCAGTTCGCCTGGGTCAGCAGGAAAATAACGGGCCAGGATTCATGCGCAAATCCCGCCGGAGCGAGCACATGCCAATGGCTGGCAAAGACAGAGATGCCGAGGATAATCCAGTACACCGGAAAGATCCGCACGAAGCGCTTAAGCAAAAAAACCATGGCGTGCCTGGCCCTGAGGAAAAATGGACCGCCATTTTCCCGGGTCGCTGCCATGCTGATGATGAAACCGGACAAGACGAAAAAAACATCCACGCCTGCATACGCAAACGAATGAAAAATATTCAGCGCACCTTCAATCAGTGGAAATTCTTTTGGCACCAGTGAATGACCGAACACGACCATCAGCGCTGCTATTGCCCGCATTGCTTGAATGTTGACAAATACTTTATTGGTCGGGCTCGTCATTGATCAGGGCGTATAAGCAGCACAAATGTTGCCAGAAGCAGAATGCGGATCATCATTATGCTTGATCGCCGTCAAATTTCGACTTGCGTCCCCAACTCAATTACCCGCCCGGTCGGCACACGGAAGTAATCTGCAGCATCGCGCGCATTGCGTGACATCGTCGCAAACAAGGCTTCGCGCCACATCGCCATACCACCGCCGACCGTTGAAATGACCGTCTGCCGCGTAATGAAAAACGACGTCTCCATCATGTTGAAGTCCAGGCCCGACTCATGGCACAGTTCCAGCGCTACCGGAATGTCGCGTTCATCCTTGAAGCCGTAATTGATGTAGACCTGATAACACGCATTACCCAGCGCTTGTACCGTGATCCTTTCGTGAGGCGCGACATAAGGAATGTCCGCATTGTGTACGGTCAGGAAAATGATCCGTTCATGCAGAATTTTGTTATGTAAGAGGTTATGCAGCAGGGCATGCGGCACGCCATCGCCCTCAGGACGAAAGAAAATTCCGGTGCCTTCGACGCGATGTGGTGGCGCCAGAAACAAGGACTCCAGGAACTCTTCGAGCGGTATCGAATGCTTCTTCAGATTGATGAACAACAGCGCCCGACCCGAATACCAGGTCAGCAGGATCGTCACGATCACCGCCCCGAGCACCAGCGGGAACCAGCCGCCGTGCAGGATTTTGGTCGCATTCGCGGCGAACAGTGTCGCATCGATCACGAAGAAAAAGCCGGTCGCAAGACAGCACAGCAGCAAATTGAATTTCCAGCGATAGCGCACCACGAAGAAAGTCAGGATCGTCGTCATCAGCATCGTCGTCGTGACCGCAATGCCATAGGCCGAGGCGAGGTTGGAAGAGGAGCCAAAGCCGAGTACTGCCAACACCACGACCGCCATTTGCAGCCAGTTTACGAGTGGGATGTAGATCTGGCCGATTTCACGGTCCGAGGTATAGACCACTTTCATGCGCGGCAAAAATCCCAGCGAGATGGCCTGATGCGTCATTGAGAAGGTCCCGGATATCGTCGCCTGCGAGGCGATCACGGTCGCCATGGTCGACAGTAGCACGAGTGGATACACGCTCCATGCGCCGAGCTGCTGATAAAACGGGTTCGACAAGGCGTCAGGGTTGTTCAGCAAGAGCGCGCCTTGCCCGAGGTAATTCAATGCCAGCGCCGGAAAAGTTACAGCAAACCAGGCCAGCCGTACCGGCTTCTTACCGAAATGGCCCATGTCTGCATACAAGGCTTCGGCACCGGTGAAGGCCAGCACGACCGCACCCAGTGACATGAAGGCGACCCAGCCATTGTCAAACAGGAAGCGCAGCGCGTGATAGGGATTCAAGGCTGCCAGCACCGCTGGATTGTCAGCAATATTGAGTACGCCCATGACTGCCAGCGCGAGGAACCACAAGAACATGATCGGTCCGAACCATTTGCCGATGCCCGTCGTGCCCATGCTCTGGAACGCATACAGGATAAACAGGACCAGTACCGTGAGTGGCAAGACATAAGGTTTGAAGGCCGGCGTGGCGACTTCGAGTCCTTCGATGGCTGACAGCACCGAAATGGCCGGCGTGATGACGGAATCGCCAAAGAACATTGAGGCACCCACGAGTCCGACCAGGATCAAGGGGTAATACCAGCGTGATTGCTTCGTCACTGATTCGAGCGCCAGGGCCAGCAGACTCATGATGCCGCCTTCGCCACGGTTATCGGCGCGCAGCATAAGCGTCACATATTTGAGGGAGACGATCAGGACCAGTCCCCAGATGATAAGCGAGACCACGCCGAGCAAATTATCATGCGTGAGCGCGAGGCCATGTCCCGGCGCAAAGACTTCTTTCATCGCGTACAAGGGACTGGTGCCGATGTCACCGTAGACTATGCCGATGGCGCCTAGCGTCAGGCTGGCGAGCGTGCTTTTATTTGTGGTATCGGAAGTCAATGCGCACCCGTTGTTGGGAGAGGATGAGAAACAGTAGCTGTCATCAGGGTCAGTAAAGTCGGACTGCAAATTCAAGCAATACGTCATGCCTATGTCGGCGCATCAATTTTGTTCATCATTTTGCAGTGCGACAAAATCAATACCGAGCGATTGTGCCACAATCACCGCTCACGTCGCTAGCGGGGTGAACATCGAGGAGAATCGCGTTGCAAAAAACCTGCATGAAATCCTGCCGTCTTTACAGCGCGCTCATTTGCCTGCTAGGCATCGTTGCCTGTACGCCGCCTAGCCTCGCGCCGCGCATGCCGCCGCCGGCAATGCAAATGGCAGCGCCTGCGGATTTTCCTTCTGCATGGTACGACGCAGCCGCTGCGCGTGGCGAGGCGCTGCTGCGGATTGATGCTGTCAGGTCGCTCGTCGAGATCGAGGTGCGGCGCGGCGGCAGCATGGCGCGCTTTGGCCATGACCATATCGTCGCCAGCCGCAATGTGCAAGGTCTGGTCGCGCCGAAAGCAGGGCGGGCAGACCTGTTTGTCGCGCTGGATGAACTCACTGTTGACGAGCCCGATTTGCGCCTGGCAGCAGGACTGACGACAGAACCATCAGCGGAAGCGATTGCCGGAACGCGCCGCAATATGCTCGACCGGGTGCTGGAGAGTCAGCGATTTCCGCATGCGCTGATCAGCGTGCAGCAGCTGAATGCAGGAAGCTTGCACGTCGAACTGAACCTGCATGGTGTGCGACGCGGCTGGGATATTCCCGCACGAATCGACAATGGCGCAGAAGGCATGCAGGTCAGCGGCCAGCTGCAATTTCTGCAAAGCGAGTTTGGCATAACGCCGTTTTCTGTCCTTGGCGGCGCCTTGCAGGTGCAGGATGCGCTAAGCCTGCGCTTTAAGGTGCATGCCGTAAAATTTTAGTGCAGACTGTAATGCAGATTGATCTTCTCCCAGTCCCAGCTTGAACCCAGTTTCGATGTCTTCCTGCCATGTTTGATGGCGGCATTGATTTTCTTGACTTCATCGGCGCACATGGTCCTGACGATGCTGGGCGTGATCACTTTGCCGTTCACCTTGCCGCCGATGACCATCACAAAGGGATTGACGTCGCGCAGATACCATTTGCAAAACATCACCAGAGCCTTCCTGTTATTGGCGCTCTGCTTCCAGTTCAGGCGATTTTGCGCTTCCGACTCGCTGTGATGCGCCGCTTTCATGAGGATGCCCCAAGTGCTGGCATCAGCAAAAAAATCCACGATCTTCTCCGCCAGCGGCAAGGCGCGGCAGGCATTGTCATCTTTGTAAAGCAGCGTGATGTACTGACTGTACAAAGTCATTTCCACCATCCTTTGTAATTCAGCAGGGGAGATGCGGTGCGTTTTTGGACAGAATATTTTTTCCATCGCGGCGATCTGTTCTTTTTTGTAGTTTGTGATTTTCTCTATGACGAATTGTTTGACTAGTTCGCGTTCGGACTTTCCAGCCGCATCCTTGGTGTCGGTATGGCTGAAGCGGCCCTTGATCTCACCGTAGCGCTCCTTGACCGCAGAATCGCGCATTGCTTCAAATTTTTGCACCACGCTGCTCGAATCGCCAAAGTATTCATTGCACGTTAAGGTCA
This sequence comes from Oxalobacteraceae bacterium, assembly GCA_947448025.1. Taxonomy (GTDB): domain Bacteria; phylum Pseudomonadota; class Gammaproteobacteria; order Burkholderiales; family Burkholderiaceae_D; genus CANFLV01. The sequence goes on from CANFLV010000019.1 coordinate 48,952, forward strand.
GTAGATCCTTCAGGCATTTGAGCTGCGCATCGCAGGCGATATGCAGACCTTGCCGCCAGTCGCTGACATTGTCGATGCTCGCCAGCTTGGGTCCTACGCGTGACAGTTCCTGATATTTGTCGTCGAGTTTATCTTTAAGATTGCTGATGAAGCCTGAACTGGTGCCTACCAACAAAGGCACACTGCTGCGCGGATCGATTCCTTCATCCGCCTTGAACACCCCCATGGCTTTTTCACCGATGTTGCCGACTAGCGAGACCGGGAAGGGGCCATGTTTCAGTGCCCCGAACATCATCGTCAGGATGTTGAGCTTGTCTGTAATGTCCTTCTGATTTTCCTTGACATTGATTTCAAAGTTTTTATAGGCGTCGCCGATGGCCGCTTCCATAGTGATAAAGTTGAACATCAACCAATCTTTATGGTTCGTAAAAACATCTTTGACTTCGCCTAGTGCGGTCGTCCAGCTGCCTATCAATACGGCTGTATTATTTTGTACGAAATCGGCCACCCTCTCGCCACGCGCAGCGCCCCCAGTCGTGAGCGCCTCGACGGCGATATTCATTTTGTGATCCTTGATTTTCTCCTTGTGTACCGCCTTGGCGATACCCCAATGTTGTCGCGCCTTGACCCGCTCCAGCGCATCAAAATCGCGCGAAACGGGTAACGGCGGCGTGCTGATGACTGCCATGTCGATGGTGATTGCTTGCGGCTTCGTGTCGGGAATGACAGGCATCACCCCCTTGGCATCAGCACCGCTGTGACAGATGGTGTTTGCATTTTCGAGGGCGAGCTCGACTTCTCTTTTTATTTTGGCTTGAATCGCGTTCAGATCGGCGGCGGATTTGAGGATGCTTTCCCGCTCTTTGCCATTGAGTTGGTAGGCAATTTTCCGCGGACGATAATACGCGCTCAAGCCGAGCGCCAGATTCATCACCCGGGCCAAATTGCGGCGCTTATCGTCTCGATTGTCCAAGAGGCCAAACTTATCGCCGGTCTGGACGATAGCTAGCTGCTGCTGGACGGACATTCTGGAAAGGAAATCCTGAAGTGCGTCCCGGTCCGGTTTCGTAACCTGGACAGCATCTAATCCTGATTCAATGTTTCCCCAATATTTGGCAACACTAGGATCTAATGGCATGGCGTTCTACTCCCTTGTCGAGGTAAAAGTATCCGTTCTGCGATCATTACTGGCTGTCATTGATCGTAACGGAGCTTGCCGCCTTGCTGAGTCGAGTGTTGCGTTTAGGGAAAGAAATGCCTGAAATTGTCCCTGTTGTGTGTCAAGTCAAAATTTCATTTCCAAGGCCGCGCGCAGCAAGGCTGTGGCCGGATACACCGAGGTATTGCGCAGGCTGCCGCTGGCATCGGCATAGTTTTCGATGAAGGTATATTCCTGCGCGAGCAGGTTCACGGCCGAGACGCGCAGCTGCGTTTTCGGATCGAATTTCCATAAGCCATACAGCTCCAATTCGCGCTTGATCGTGGCGTAGGTGGACTGGTTCTGCGACACACGGATCGGCCCGCCGCTTTTGTAGGTGAAGCTGCCGCCGAGGTTGAATTGCGCATCCATGCGGTAATCGAGGCCGAGATTGGCGCTTAAGGGTGTTTGCTCTGCGAGTCGGTTATCGGGGCCTGGCACCTGTTCGACGCTGGACCAGTTACGCGTGAGATTGGCGCGCAGGTCGATGGCCGGCGCGGCCGGGTAAAACAATTGCAGCGGAAACTTCGCTTCGAGTTCGACGCCGCGCGTCGTCGCCCGGCCATCATTGACCGGCATGACGATCCAGCGGCTGCCATTGAAGTCGACAGCGTTGCGCGTGAAATCGTCGATGCGGCGCAGGTAGCCGGACACGCTCAGCAGCGCACCATCGGCAAAAAAATGCTCATATGCGCCATCCATGCCCCAGGCCAGTTCAGGACGTAATGCCGGATTACCTTGCGTGTCCGGCGAAGTCGCACTGTTATAAATCGTTGTGTAGCGACGCGGAATCAGACGGTCTGGCGCCGGCGCCTTGTAGGTGCGCGTGAGCGCGAAGCGGATCTGGTCATTCTTGCTGTCGGGCAGTTTCCAAAGTGTCTGGAATAGTGGGCTCAAGACGGTCGAACGCTGCCGGATCGCGTCGAAGCCGCTGCCGCTGCTACGCGTCTCCAACCCTTCCCAGCGTAATCCGCCATAGACTGACCAGCGCGGCGTGACTGTCCATTCATCCTGCGCAAAGAGCGCCAGCCGGCGTAGGTCTGCGACATAATGTTCATCACTGTTGACAGGTACATACCCGGGGATCGGGCGGTCGTTCTGGGTGCGGTATTCGCTGCGGCGACTGTCGCCGCCATCCCAGCCGACGGCCAGCGTGTGATCCTCGATATAGGGTGTGGAGAATTTGCCAGAGAAGCTTACGCCGCTGTCGCTGGAACCGCCCGGCGTGGCGGTATCGAGCGTCATGTTGCCGGCAGCGTCATAGCCTTGCTGGAAATAGGTATTGTTGCGGCGCGCGCCGTTGATGCCGATTTTGCTGTCGAGTTTGGCGCCGCCGGCGATCTTGTGCACCCAGTTCAGGTCGCTGCGGGCGAACCAGGATCGGCTGCTCATTTGCGTCGTGTCGCTGGAATAGGCCGGCAGGCTGCCAAGTGTAGCTTGCCAGTCATTGCTGCCGTCGCGATTGAAATAATTCCAGCTGACAAAAGTTTGCGAACTCAGCGTATCGCCATCGGCGAAGGTCCAGTTTAGCCGTGGCGAAAGATTGCCGTTGAGCCATTGGCCGATTTCCAGACGCGCGTCGCTGCGGTACAGCGTCGGTCTGCCTGCGGCATCTGCACCTTCATCGGTCTGGCTCGACAAGGTTCGAAAGCGCCCGCCATTCAGATTGCCGCCCAGCGACCAGGACAGTGGGCCGTCTTTATCAGAAAGTTGGAAATTCGCCGAAGAGGAAAGGAAATTGCCGGCGCCGCCTGCATTGAGCTTGAGTTCGCGCTGCGCGACCTTGACGCTTTTTTTAAGGATGACGTTGATGGTGCCGGCAATGGCCTGGGTGGAAAATTCAGCAGAGGCCGAGCGCAGGATTTCGATGCGTTCAATTAAATCCGGCGGCAAGGCATCGATCGCAAAACCAGGCGGTGCCGCTTCGCCATTGAGCAGGATTTGCGTATAGCCATTGCCGAGGCCGCGCATGCGGATTTCGGTGCCGCCGCGGCTGTTGCCGATGGTGATGCCTGGCTGGCGTTTGAGGACCTCGGCGAGATTGGTATCACCGAATTTCAGGAGCTCTTCGGTGCCGATGACGATTTTAGTGGCGGTGTCGTTCTTGCGCGCATCGTATTTTTCGACAGCGCCGGTGACTTCGATGGTCTGGACGGCTGCGGGCTGGCTGTCTTGTGCGAGTGCGCCGGTACACAGCAGGGCGGCGCTAGCCAAGGCACAGGAGATATTTGCTGCATGGGAATTTTTCATGGCGTGGAGGATATCAGACCTGCCAGGCACCGTCCTCATACACAAGTTCATCATCGAGATACACCGCTTCGGTCACGGCGAAAACATCGATGTGGTAACGTGCATCTTTACGTTTGAATTGCGGTTTGCTGTAGACGCCAAGTTTCGCGCCCAGCGACAGATGGATGCCGCACATGCGCTCATAAGTGCCGATATCGCTGACCATGCGCGCGCTGGAAAAGGCGCGATTCATGCCAAAGCCGAATTCGCGCAGCCAGACTTCCCCTTCATCGGTGCGAATTTTAGCGAGTACCTCATCAAAGGCGGCAGTCGAATCAATGACTTCGCTGACCCGGCCACGCTCAATGATCAGCGTGATCGGCTGCAAAGGTCGATTGACGCGAAAGTTCGTGTCGCCAAAGACGAAGATGCGCACGCGGCCATTGACCGCCTCCAGGTCTTGCGCCTCGGTGAAGACTTCGCCGATGGGAAACTGACCACCGACATTGTGCATGTCGCGGTAATCGCCGACATTGAGTTTGGCCGACTCGAACGGGGAAGAAAAAACCAGCAGCGCGCCATCACCGCTGTCGAGCCGGCCATGGCGCGCGTGGTCGATTCTCTGTTTCAGCACCAGCCCCGTGCCGCGGAAATATTGCGGGTCGTAGGCCAGCGAGTCCAGATACACCAGCGACTCTGCACCGGGCATGCGCGACAGGTGCACATGCTCGATGACTTTCAGGCCGCGTTTGAATAATTCGACGCGAATGCGAAATGCCTCAAGGCGAAAGCTGGTCGACTGGATCAGAATAACGAGATCATCTGCCTTTAGCGTAGCGAATGCGGCCAACACGTCTTCCGGACTGACGTCGTCGAAGGCTATGCAGCGTGCCTGTGGCAGGCAATGCTGGTAAGCGGCAAGCAGGCCCGCTGCCAGTGCGCAGCGGGTATCGGCGACGATCAGGGCAGTTTGGGGTGGCGCGTGTTCAATGGCGATGGCGAGGATGTCCGCCAGTGACTGTCGTGCTGCCGTAAGCGCTGCCGCAGGCAAGGCAATGCAGTCGTAAATCGGGAGGGCAGGTGCAGCAGGGCTGGCAATGACAGACATGGACAATCTCGAGTAAGCGGGTTCGGCAGCATTTTATCGCGGCCGGTCTTATCGCGTGGCGAATCTCCTGGTCGAACTTCAGGCGCAAATAAATGTCATCTAAAACACCCTCCGAATACGGAATCCACGCGTGAGAGCCGCCTATGTCAATTCGCCAGGCGCAATGGCAAGCAATACTGGAAGACGTTTTAGCGCATTACGATCAGGGTAATAGCAAGGTGCTGGCCTTGGCTGCAGTCGTGAGTTGGGAAAAATTGACCTCGCGCCTGACGCCCTTGCTCGGAGCCGACAGCGTCTATCTGATTTATCGCCGCAGCCTCGACCTGAACAAGGCGATTTATCCCTGGCTGCCGATGGAGTCGACCAGTACCGTGTTCAAGACGCGCTTCAATGAATTGCGCCTGAGCCTGGAGGAACAGACTGTCGAAGATATCCTGCATGCGACGTTTGCGCTTCTGTACACCTTCCTCGAGGTCCTGGCGGCCTTGATCGGTGAGCCGCTGACGACGGTATTTTTGCGCTCGGCCTTCGCCTTGCCAGCCACACCGGGAAGCAGCAAGGAGTATGCCCCATGACGCAAAAATTGCAGCTGCAATTACACCTCACCGGCATGCCGGGGCTGGATCAATTGCTCGGCGGCGGCTTGCCCAGGCTATCGTTCAATGTCATCAGCGGCGAGCCCGGCAGCGGCAAAAGCATCTTCGCCCAGCAAATCATGTTTCACCTGGCCACGCCGCAGCAGCCGGCACTGTTCTTTTCCGCCATGGGTGAGCCACCCGTAAAGATGCTACGTTACCAGCAGCAGTTTGATTTTTTTGACATCGACAAAGTCGATAGCGCCATCCGATTTATTGACCTGTCGGCGGATATGGAGGGTGGCGATTACGACAGAATTCTGCTGAAGATACTCGCAGAAGTGCATTTGTATGCGCCAACACTGGTGTTCATCGACTCCTTTCGTTCCTTCATGCATGCGGGCAGCGAAGACGAACGACACACAGCGAGGCTGCAGCTCTTCGTGCAGCGACTGGCCTTGCACATGACGGGCTGGGATGCGACGACCTTTTTGATCGGCGAACATGAGCTCGATAAGCGCGACAAGAATCCGGTCTTCACGATCGCCGACGGGGTCTTCTGGCTCTCGCAAAATCTTTACCGTAACGCCATCGTGCGCAAGATACGCATCCTGAAAATGCGTGGCCTGGCGCAAACGCCGGGCTTGCATACCTTTCGCATCAGTACCCGGGGCATCGAAATTTTCCCGCGCGCGATCACACCGAGGGACCCACTGCATCCACTGTTGAAGACGCCGCCGACGGAATTGACGCGACTGTCGCTCGGTGTGCCTGAGCTGGACGCCATGCTGGGCGGTGGCTTACCCATCGGTTATTCGATGCTGCTGGTCGGCCCCTCCGGTTCAGGCAAGACCTTGCTGGCGACCCAGTTCCTGGTGGAAGGCGCACGCAGGGGAGATGCGGGCGTCATCGCCCTGTTTGAAAAAAATCCTTTTCAGCTGCTCAACGATCCACTGACCAGGCTGGTGCGCGATGGTCAGGTCGGCATCCTCAACATGCGCGCTCTGGATCTGTCCATCGATGAAACCTTGTACGAACTCGTAAAGATGATTCATGCGCGGCAGGCCAAGCGCATCGTCTTCGATTCACTGTCAGCGTTCGAGCTGGCGCTGGCGCCGGAGTTTCGCGAAGACTTTCGCGAGTCCCTGTATCGCATGATTACCGTGCTCACCGAGAAGGGCGTGACCGTCATGATGACGACCGAACTCGAAGACCGCTACGGCGAATTGCGCTTCAGTCCCTACGGCAGCGCTTTTCTTGCCGACGCTATCGTGATGCAACGCTATTTTGAAATGGCGGGGCAACTTAAGACCTTGATCTCGGTCGTAAAGCTTCGAGGCAGTGTGCACAGCCGGGATTTGCGCTTGTTTGAAATCAATGCCGATGGCTTCAAAATAGGCGACCACGCTTTGCCCTTTGCAAAACTGCTGACTGGCTCATCGATACCCGGCCGGGGCGATGCCAGCATGCTGATAGATTTTTTAAGTGATACTGCCGATGGTCCGCAAAGCTCGCTATTCGATGAGAAATGAATTGTTTTGCGCGGGAATTCAGAGCGAATTCATGCTGGAAATGCTGCGCGAAGTGGACGTCTTGAAGCATGAAAAACAGGCGCTCGAGATACTCATTGCGCAGCTGCGCGAAGCCAATGAGAACCTCTTGTGCGCCAAGCTGGAGATTTCACATCTCGCACACCATGATTTTCTTACGAACCTGCCGAACCGGGTGCAGCTTAACGAGCGGCTGACACAGGCGACCGCACTGGCCTTTCGCAAGCAGCGCAAGCTGGCCGTGCTGTTCCTCGATCTTGACCGCTTCAAGAGCATCAATGATTCCCTTGGCCATACGGTAGGCGATAAATTATTGCAAGGCGTCGCCCAGCGTTTGCGTGATTGCGTGCGCACCTCCGACACCGTCAGCCGCCAGGGCGGTGATGAGTTCGTCATCCTGCTGGCCGAACTCGAGCATGAAGATGACGCCGCGCGCATCGCAGAAAAAATCCTCGTGGCGCTGTCCTTGCCATTCGCGGTGTGCGAGCACACGATTTATGTCTCCACCAGCATTGGCATCAGCGTCTATCCGACCGACAGCATGCAGGCAGACGACCTGATCAAGCATGCCGACACGGCGATGTATCACGCCAAGGAAAACGGCCGCTGCCAATTCGAATTCTTCAAGCCGGAAATGAACCTGATCGCTGTCGAGCGCCAGACGGTCGAAGCCGATTTACGCGCGGCATTGGCCGGCGAGGAATTCCGCCTGTTTTACCAGCCGAAGGTGAATCTGGAAAGTGGCGCCATTACCGGCGCAGAAGCGCTCATACGCTGGCGCCACACGCAGCGCGGTCTGGTTGAACCGGATCAGTTTATTGCCGTCGCTGAAGATTCCGGACTGATCACCGGCATCGGCCGCTGGGTGCTGGGCGAAGCCTGCCGGCAGGCGCGCATCTGGCAGGAAACCGGGCACATGAACGGCCGCATCGCCGTCAATATTTCGGCGGTTGAATTTCGCCAAGGGGATTTCGTCGAGCATTTGCGCGCCATTCTCGACGATACCGGCTTCGATCCGAGCTACCTCGAACTCGAATTGACCGAGAGTGTGCTGATGAATAATGCCGTGGCGACGATCACCCTGCTGACCCAGTTGAAAGCGCTGGGCGTGCATCTGGCGGTCGACGATTTTGGTACCGGCTATTCCAGCTTGAGCTACCTGAAGCAGTTTCCGATCGATTCGCTGAAAATCGACCAGTCCTTCGTGCGTGACATCCTCAATGAAACTGATGATGCCGTCATCGTTGACGCGGTCATCAATATCGGCGCCAGCCTCAAGCAGCGCGTGATCGCTGAAGGTATTGAGACCTCGGAACAGGTGAGCTTTTTGCGTAGCCATCATTGCGAGGAAGGACAGGGCTATTTTTTCAGCGTCCCGCTCGAGGCTGAGGCGTTCACGCGCCTGCTTGAACGTGGTCTGGAATTTCACCATTGATATTAGGCTACCTTCGCGTTGGATCAAAATCAAATGTCTGAACCAAGTCCCAACGGCAAAGTCCACTGCTTAACAGGCGCTAATTTAACCTGAGCCACTTTTTGTGCCAGTCCGACATGTCCTTTATTCATTCGACCATCGATGACTTACATGCTGCAAAACCAGATCGTGGCTCGGCTGAATTCGCAAAGTCCCGAGCATGCGCTCAAATTGACCTTGCAATTTTGGGATGTGATTGCGGCAGAGCTGACGCCCATCGTCGGGAAGGATGGTTTTGCCATGTTGTATTCCCGTTGTATCTATCTCGCTCGGGAAAGCTACCCGTGGCTGGGTCAAGATCCATCATTGTCACCGTCCGCATTACCCTTCGTTGCATTGAAAAACAGCTTTGCGCAGCGTGATATTACCGAAGCCGGCGCGGCCAGCCTGGCCTTGTTTTTGACTTTCACTGATCTCTTGGCTGTGCTGATAGGAGAGCCATTAACGAATAGATTGTTGCGGGTTTTCTGGACATCTGAACTGGAAGCTGGCAGAGATAAGGAACTTGGATCATGAGCCAACGCGTAGTGATACGGCGCCTGCCCACGGGCGTGCCGGGTCTGGATAGCCTCTTGGGCGGCGGTATTCCGGAGTTTTCATTCAATATATTGGCCGGCACGCCCGGCAGCGGTAAGACCACATTGGCGCATCAGCTGATGTTTTCGCAGTCGGATATGCATCGCCGTGCGCTGTACTTCACGGTATTGGGTGAACCATCACTGAAGATGCTGCGCTATCAGCAGCAATTTCCTTTCTTTGACAGCAGCAAGATCGGCGATGTGGTGCGCTTCGTGAACCTGTCGGCGGAAGTCGCCGGTGGCGATTATGAGCATGTACTGACGCGCATCGTCGAGGAAGTCCGCAATTTTGCACCCGGGCTGGTGTTCGTCGATTCCTTCCGTTCCATAATGCTGAGCGGTCGCGATAATAAGCTCGAGGAGTTACCACGGCTGCAGTATTTCGTTCAGCAACTGGCCATGCAAATGACGAGCTGGCTGGCGACGACCTTCCTGGTCGGTGAATACCTGCTGCCGGAAGCCGAGTCGAGTCCGATCTTTACTATTGCCGACGGCATCCTGTGGCTGCAACAAAGCGTGCAGCGCAATGCCATGGTGCGCAAAATGCAGATCGTCAAAATTCGCGGTCAGGCACAGACACCGGGATGGCATACCTTTCGTATCAATGACGATGGCGTGCAAGTCTTCCCGCGCGCCATACTCAGCTCGGTCAGTACCGGTGGCGAGGCCAGCGATGGCAAGCCCGGTGACAGTCGCCTGACGATGGGGAATCTGGTCCTGGATGACATGCTGGGTGGCGGTTTGCCCGCCGGTTATTCGCTGCTCGTGGTCGGACCTTCCGGCTGCGGCAAGACGATATTGGCGACCGAATTTCTGGCCGAGGGGGTGCGCGTGGGCGAGCCGGGCGTACTCGCCGCGTTTGAAAAGTTTCCAAGCCAGCTACACAGCGGCAAGCTCAATGCCTTGGTTAAAAGTGGTGCTATTGGCACCATCGATACGCGCTCCCTCGGTCTGTCGATTGATGAGACTCTCGATGACATGACCAAGATGATCTGCAAAATGAATGCCAAGCGCGTGGTCATCGATTCCCTGTCGGGTTTCGAGCTGGCGTTGGCACCGGAATTCAGTGAGGATTTTCGGGGCTCACTGTATCGCATGATCTCGGTGCTGACCGGTTTGGGCGTGACGATACTGATGACATCTGAGCTCGAAGACCGCTATACCGATTTGCGCTTCAGTCCCTTCGGCAACGCCTTCCTCGCGGACGCCATCATCATGCAGCGTTACATTGAGATCGCCGGCGATTTCAAGCGCGTGATTTCGGTCGTCAAAGTCCGCGCCAGCGCCCACAGCACGGCCTTGCGCCTGTATTCGATCAATGACGATGGCATCCAGATCGGTCATTTGCTGCCACGTTACGAGGGCATTCTGTCCGGTCGGCCTTTATATACCCTGGACGAAGATTCGTCTGCTGCCGGAAGCCTCATGTAATGAAAAAAAACCACCTGCTCGTCGCCATTCGCTCATCGAAACAGTTGCATCGCCATCCGACTGCGCAGCGCGAAGTACCGCTGGTCGACAGCGCGTCCCCGATCGACATCAGGCTGATACTGGAAGCGCACATGAGTAAGCTACAGCAAGCCAATGAACATCTGGTGATCTCGGCCCTGCAGGCGCAGATGATGACCAAGGAGATCCAGAAGGCCAAGGACAGGATGGGGCACATGGCGCACCATGATTCGCTGACCAATTTGCCGAACCGGATCCTGCTCAAGGAGAGAACAGTACAGGCGCTATCGCTGGCCAAGCGCCATCACTCGAAACTGGCTGTGCTGTTCATCGACCTCGACCGCTTCAAGACCATCAATGATTCGCTCGGTCACGCGGCCGGCGACAAATTGCTGCAGGAAGTCGCCCAGCGCCTGCTGGATGCGATTCGCAGCACCGATACCGTCAGCCGGCAGGGCGGCGATGAATTCGTGCTGCTGCTGTCGGAAGTCATCGATGAACATGCGGTGTCGACCTTCGTTGACAAGATGTGCCGCATGCTCAATACACCATACTTCATCAATGGACAGGAACTTCATGTTGGCTGCTCGATCGGCATCAGCATGTTTCCTGAAGATGGCGATGATGCCGAAACGCTGATCGGCAATGCCGATCTGGCGATGTATCACGCAAAGAAGAGCGGACGCGACCGCTACCATTTCTTCAAGCCAGAAATGAATGCGCGTGCTGTCGAGCGGCAAACTCTGGAAGGCGATTTGCATCGCGCCCTCAAGAATGCCGAATTTGAGATCTATTACCAGGCGCAGTCGGGACTGGCCAGTGGCCACATCAATAGCGCTGAAGCCCTGATCCGCTGGCATCATCCGGCGCGTGGCCTGCTCATGCCGGCCATGTTCGTGCCGATCGCGGAAGAAAGCGGCGCCATCGTGCGCATCGGTCGCTGGGTGCTGCTTGAATCTTGCCGGCAGATGCAGGTCTGGCTCGTTGACGGAATGCTGCTCGATGTTGTGGCAGTCAATATTTCAGCCTTGGAGTTTGGCCGCAATGACTTTTTACAGCATGTGCGTGATGTCTTGCGACATACCGGTTTGCCGCCACATCACCTGGAGCTGGAATTGACAGAAACTGTGCTGATGAAAGATGCCAGTGAAACCATGCGCACGCTCTCGGCATTGCATGCGATGGGTGTGCGGATTGCGATTGATGATTTCGGCACCGGTTATTCGAGCCTGAGTTACCTCAAGCAGTTCCCGGTCGATACGCTGAAGATTGACAAGTCCTTTGTCGCTGGCATTACCGACAATGACGGCGACAAGATACTCGTCGATGCCGTCATTTGCCTCGGTAAAAACCTCGGTCACCGGGTCGTCGCGGAAGGCGTTGAGACGCAGGCGCAGCTGGAATTTTTGCGCAGTCATGCCTGCCTCGAAGGCCAGGGCTATTTCCTGGGACTGCCGATGGTCGCGGAACAATTTTTACAGTCCTTGAAATTACGCGCCGAATCAGGCGTGCCTGTGCGCGCTTGACAGCCTATTAATGACGGCAAAGTCGGTCGCCATGCAATTCAGGCACTCCTGCCGGTCGCCGACCAGTTGTGCCGGCCTGGTCGCCGTGCCTTTAACCTTGATCGTCGTGCCGACCACGCGCAAGTCTGCCATGAATGGGTAGGCCAGCGACGAGATCAAGACAGAACAATGGTTGGTGTTGCACCAATGAAAACTTGCTATATACTGTATATAAACACAGTACATTATATTTCAAAGAATTCGAGGTTAAGTGTGCAAGTCACTGATTTAAAACAGGATCATCGCAATTCCCGGATACAGGCACTGGCGGATGCCATGCCGCATGCCCTGTGGCGCGGCAATACGTTGGGCGCGCATGCAGTATCGGGCATCGCCACGGGTTATGCGCAGCTCAATGCGGAGTTGCCCGGCGGTGGCTGGCCACCTTCCATGTTGACCGAATTGCTGTGGGCGCAGCAAGGCGGCGGTGAATTCCGTTTGCTCGCACCGGTACTGAGCCGGCTCTCGCAGGCTGGTAAAACCATCGTCCTACTGGCGCCACCACATACGGTGTTTGCCCCCGCGCTCGCACAAGCCGGCATCGACATTTCCCAGTTACTCATCATCCACAGCGACAAACCGGCCGACCGCTTATGGGCCATCGAGCAAGTCCTCAAGAGCGCCAGCTTTGGCGCCATGCTGTGCTGGCTGCCACAGGCGCGGCCTGAACATTTACGTCGTTTGCAGCTGGCTTCGTCTGGCTGCGAAGGGCTTGCTTTTGTATTCCGTCCGGCGGCAGCGCGCCATGAATCCTCGCCGGCACCTTTGCGTCTATCCTGCCATGCCGATCATGCTGGCACGCTCGCCATCGAAGTCTTCAAGCGCCGCGGTCCGGCGGCTGCCGCGCCGATCGTCCTGCCGGCAAATTTGCCGCCCGTGATCATGCGTGGGCTGTTTGCCGCACGCAGGTCGGGCATTGCCGTTGATATTGCTGACATCGCTGGCCTTGCACCGGGATTACCGTCCGAAGTTACTTTGTCAGGAGCCAGCCATGCTCTGGATCGCCCTATACCTGCCGCAGCTGCCGCTCGACCTCGCCACGCGTCGCTGGCCTGATGCGCTGCATGCCAACATGCCGCTGGCCATTACGCAGGCACGGCGCATCGGCTGGGCGAATCCGTGCGCGCTGCAAGCCGGCATCGTGCCCGGCATGCCCGAGTCGGCGGCCCACACAAGGCTGGCGAACATCGTGCTGATCCCGCGCGATGTCACGCTCGAAGCCGATGCGGTGACGGAAGCGGTCTTGTGGGCCTTGCATTTCACGCCTCAGGTTAGCGTCCTGGAGCAAGGCTTGCTGATGGAAGTTTCGGCAAGCCTGCGGCTTTTTGGCGGGCTCGATGCCCTGCTGCAGCAACTGCGCGGCGGGATACTGGAACTCGGCTTTACGCCGCAGCTGGCCAGTGCACCGACGGCGGCGGCGGCCTGGATTTTTGCGCTGCAGGCTGATGGCTTGCAGGGCGATCATGCCAATTTCGCCGGTTTACTCGCGCGCTTGCCGGTGAGTTTGCTCGTGTCGGTACAGCCGCATCTGGATGCCCTGCAGGCGATCGGCTGCCAGCGTATCGGCCAGCTGCGCGATTTGCCCCGTGGCGGGATTGCGCGGCGTTTCGGCAAGGATGTTTTGCAAGAGCTGGACCGCGCTTACGGTGTCGAGCCGGAAGTCCATGCCTGGTATGAGCCGCCGGCCAGCTTCAGTGCCCGCATGGAACTGGGCGCGCGCGTCGACACCACGGAAGCCTTGATGCACTCAGCGCGGCGCATGCTGATGCAGATGACCGGCTGGCTGGTGGCGCGACACAGCGCAGTGCGGCAGTTTTCACTGCTGCTGCATCACGAGACCTTGCGTTATCGCGAGAAGAAAGTGACGACGCTGCCGATCACGCTGGCCAGCGCGAGCCGGGATCTGGCGCACCTGAACTTGCTGTTGCAAGAGCATTTGGCGAAGGTGGATTTGTCGTCCTCTGTGATTGAGCTGGGCTTGCAGGCGGACGAGGTGGAATTGCTGGCAGCGCCCAACACGGAATTGTTTCCGGCGCCGGTAAGCCAGACGGAAGCGTGCGGTCGTTTGCTTGAGCGGCTGGCGAGCCGGCTCGGGGAGGCGGCGATTTGCCGGCTGGCGATTACGGGGGAACATCGGCCCGAGCGTAGTTCGGTGATGCAGGCCGCGCATGCGCAAAAGCCGCGCAGTCCGATCGCCGGCATGCCATTTGCGGCGAGGCCGGCCTGGCTGTTGGCGCAGCCGTTAGGTTTGATGGTGCGCGGGCATAAGCCGTTTTACCAGGGCGTATTGCGTTTGCTGGCGGGGCCGGAGCGGATCGAGGCGGGCTGGTGGGATGACGGACTGGCAGCGCGGGATTATTTTATTGCTGCCAATGAGGGGCATTTATTGCTGTGGATTTTTCGCGAGCGGCAGGGTGCGGACATGGTGGAGGAGGGGTGGTTCTTGCATGGGTATTTTGGCTGATGCACACCATCCTTCCCCCCTACGCAGAACTCCACTGCATCAGTAATTTCACCTTCCTGCGCGGCGCCTCGCATCCGGAAGAACTGGTCATGCGCGCCGCCAGCCTTGGCTATACCAGCCTCGCCATCACCGACGAGGCTTCGCTGGCCGGCGTCGTGCGCGCCCACGTCGAAGCCAAACGCCACAGCCTGCACCTGATCATCGGCAGCGAAATCCGCCTGCAATGCGGCTTGAAAATGGTCGTGCTGGCGATGGACCGTGATGGCTACGGCAATCTCTCCGAATGGATCACGCTCGGCAGATGCCGCGCGCCGAAGGGCCAGTATGACCTGCGCCGCGAAGACATAGACGAGCCCGGCCATCTGCAAAACCTGCCCGGCTGCATCGCACTATTCCTGCCCGAACGCGGCACCGAGCCCGACAAATTAAAAGAACAGGGACTCTGGATCGCCGGGCATTTCCCCCAGCGCGCCTGGATCACGCTCGAACTGCTGCTGCGCCTCGATGACGACGTCTGGCGAGAACAGCTACAGGCGCTGTCACAGGAAACCGGCCTGCCACCGACCGCCGCCGGTGACGTGCTCATGCATGTGCGTTCGCGCAAACCTTTGCAGGACACATTGAGCGCGATCCGCCTTGGCAAAGCGATCGCCGAATGCGGCCTCGCCCTGCAGCCGAATGCGGCCTCGCCCTGCAGCCGAACGCCGAACAGCACCTGCGCCAGCGCATGCGACTTGCGCAAATCTATAGGCCAGAGCTTTTAAAACAGACGCTGGTGATTGCTGGACGCTGCTCGTTTTCGCTCGATGAATTGCGTTACCAATACCCCGAGGAGATCGCTCCGGCCGGCGTTAAATTGCCTGACTACCTGCGCCAGCTGACCTATCAAGGTGCAGCAACACGCTTCGTGCAGGGCATACCTGCGTCGGTACAAGTCCAGCTCGAACATGAACTCACGCTCATAGCTGAGCTTGCATACGAGCCGTATTTCCTGACCGTGTACGACATCGTACGCTACGCCAAAAGCAAGGGCATCCTCTGTCAGGGACGCGGCTCCGCGGCCAATTCCGCTGTCTGCTATTGCCTCGGCATTACCGAAGTCGATCCGGCGCGCATGAGTGTCTTGTTCGAACGCTTCATTTCCAAGGAGCGCAACGAGCCGCCCGATATCGACGTCGACTTCGAGCACGAGCGGCGTGAAGAAGTCATGCAATACATCTATAACAAATACGGCCGCCAGCGCGCCGCCTTGACTGCCGCGCTGGTAACTTACCGGCCGCGCTCAGCCATTAAAGACGTCGGCCGCGCGCTTGGCATGGATTTCGAGCACTTGAACCGACTCTCGCATGCGCATCAATGGTGGGACGGGCGCACGGTCAACAGCGAACGGCTGCAGGAAGTCGGCCTCGATCCTGAGTCGCCGATCGTGCAAAAGCTGCTGAGCCTGTCGGCCACGCTGATCGGTTTCCCGCGCCATCTTTCGCAGCACAGCGGCGGCTTCGTGATCGCGCGCGACAGCCTGGCGCGGCTGGTGCCGATAGAAAACGCCTCCATGGCCGAGCGCAATGTGATCCAGTGGGACAAGGATGACCTCGATGCCATGGGCTTGCTGAAGATCGATGTGCTGGCGCTGGGAATGCTGACAGCGATACGCCGTACGCTCGATCTGGTCGGGCAGCGTCGCGGCGAGATTTTTACGCTGCAAGATATTCCGGCGGAAGACCGCGCCACTTACCGCATGATCTCGAATGCCGATACGGTCGGCGTATTTCAGATCGAATCTCGTGCGCAGATGTCGATGCTGCCGCGTATGCGTCCACAAAAATTCTATGATCTCGTCATCGAAGTGGCCATCGTGCGCCCAGGGCCGATCCAGGGCGGCATGGTGCATCCTTACCTGCGCCGGCGTCAGGGGCTCGAGCCGGTCGTGTATCCGAGCGCGGAGATCGAATCGGCCTTGCAGCGCACCTTGGGCGTGCCGATCTTCCAGGAACAAGTGATGCAGATCGCCATGCTCGCTGCCGGCTTCACGGCTGGGGAGGCGGATGATTTGCGTCGCTCGATGGCAGCATGAAAGCGCAAGGGCGGCGTCGACAAATTTTATGCGCGCGTCGTCAATGGCATGACCGTGCGCGGCTACGCGCCGGCCTTCGCCGAACAGATTTTCAGCCAGATTCAGGGATTTGGCGAATACGGCTTTCCCGAGTCACATGCGGCCAGCTTTGCGCTGCTGGTATATGTTTCTGCCTGGCTGAAATGCCACGAGCCGGCGGCGTTTCTGGCGGCCTTGCTCAACTCGCAGCCTATGGGTTTTTATTCCCCTTCGCAGCTGGTGCAAGATGGCCGGCGCCATCAAGTTGAGGTACGCCCGCCCGATGTCGCCATCAGCGGCTGGGAATCGACGCTCGAAGAAATTCCCGGTGCGGCGCAGCCAGCGGTGCGGCTTGGCCTGTCGCGCGTCAAGGGTTTGTCGGCAGAAGCGGCGGCGCGACTGGTGGAAACGCGCGCGATCAAACCGTTTGCCAGTATCGATGACCTGACCCGCCGCGCCGAATTGACGGCTCAGGATATGCAGTCGCTCGCCCACGCGAACGCCTTGCTGTGCCTGGCCGGGCATAGACGCGAAGCCGCCTGGGAAGTCGCGGCGATCCGGCGCATGCCGCAGTTATTAAGAGACGCGCCTATCGAGGAAGTGCCATTGCGTTTGCCGGCAGCGCCCGAAGGGCAGGAAATCCTCGCCGATTACCGCAGCATGGGTCTAACGCTGAACCGCCATCCGTTGGCGCTGCTGCGCGACAAACTGCGCGCCATGAATCTGTCGACGGCACAGGAAATGGCAGTCTTCGCCGACGGCAAACTCGCGCGCACCAGCGGCATTGTCGTCATGCGCCAGCGGCCATCGACGGCCAAGGGCACCTTGTTCGTCACGCTTGAAGATGAAACTGGCGTGACCAACGTCATCGTCTGGCCCGACCTCGTCGACAAGCAGCGCAAGGAATTGCTCAATGCCAGATTGCTGACGGTGTATGGCATCTGGCAGCGGCAAGGCCAGGTCACGCATCTGATCGCCAAACGCGTGGTCGACCATACGCCGATGCTGGGAGAGCTGGCCGTGGCGAGCCGGAATTTTCATTAGGGCTGCACTTCATTCCTAGATTCCCGGCCTCAGATTCCGAGATTCCCGGCCTCAGATTCCGAGATTCCCGGCCTTAGATTCCGAGATTCCCGGCCTCAGATTCCGAGATTCACGGTATGATATTCCGGGATTAACGATAATATGAACGCATGAACACGCCTAATCTTTACCCGCGTCAGATCGAAGCGCGCATAGTCGAAGCCTTACTGGACACGCCGGTTGTCTTGCTAGCGGGGCCGCGCCAAGCTGGAAAGACGACACTTGTGCGCCAGATCGCCGGGCAGGGGCGGCGCTACCTGACCCTGGACGATGAACTGACATTGTTGTCGGCGCACAAAGATCCTGTCGGACTGATTCGCAGTCTTGATCGTGCGGTGATTGATGAAATCCAGCGTGCACCACAGTTGCTGCTAGCGATCAAGAAAAGCGTGGATGAAGACCGCCGTCCCGGACGCTTCCTGCTGACAGGTTCTGCCAACCTGATGGCCTTACCCACAGTGGCAGATTCCTTGGCAGGTCGCATGGAGACCCTGACACTGTTGCCCTTGTCTCAGACTGAAATCGAGGCGCGCTCGACGAACTGGATAGACAGCCTGTTCTTGGGCCAGATTCCGAAAGCTGATGTTTCTGCAACTGGCGATAATCTACTTGAACGGGTTCTGCGTGGCGGCTATCCGGAGGCGATTTCGCGCGCTTCAAGTAGGCGCCGCGTGACGTGGGCTCGGCAGTATATTGACGCCATCATTCAACGAGACGTCCGCGACGTCGCCAGCATCGACAAGCTGGATCAATTGTCACGATTCCTGCGAGCCTTGGCCCAGGTTGCCGGACAGATGTGCAATTACACACATTTAGGGGCTCAGGTCGGCCTCGATAGTAAAACTGCCGCACGCTATGTCAGCGTCTTCGAGCAAATGTACCTGATCAAGCGCATCGACGTCTGGGCGCGTAATAGGCTCAATCGCGTGATCAAGACGCCCAAGCTGCAGTTCATCGATTCCGGCTTGCTCGCAGCATTGATCTCTTTGGGCAGCAAGGAGGTTAAACAAGATCGCACACGGTTTGGCAACGTGCTGGAAAGCTTCGTTTTTGCAGAGCTGCTCAAGCACGCCACCACGGCTGATGATGAGTACCGTTTAATGTACTACCGGGATACGGACAAATTTGAGGTCGATATTGTGATCGAAAACGCCGCTGGACAATTGGTCGGCGTAGAAGTGAAAGCCAGTGCGAGCGTCAAGCAGAGCGATCTGCGTGGTTTGAAAAAACTCGCCAGTATTGCTGGCGATCAATTCAAGATGGGAGTGCTTCTTTACGATGGGCACGAGACGATGCCTCTTGGAGATGGCATCTGGGCTGCGCCATTAGCTTCTCTGTGGGGTATTTAGTAATGATGCCGCCACGAATCGAATATACAATTTCATTCGCTTATCTTCAGCCGACAAGTCAATCCGCGCAATAAATCCCGCCCCAAATTAGAAAAATCGGTAACGGCCAATCAATACTGGACAAGCCCGCAAATCATGAAACAGCCCCTGATCATCATCGTCGCCCTCGAAGCCGAACTGGCCTCACATCAAATCCCTGCTGGCATACCCGTGATCTATTCCGGCGTCGGTAAAATCAATGCCGCCATCGCCACCTATAAAGCGATCCAGACCTTCAATCCAGCCATGATCCTCAATTTCGGCACGGTCGGTAAAATCAACCCGCTGCTGTCCGGCCTGATTCAAATCGGCAAAGTCATCCAGCGCGACATGCAGACCGAACCGCTGGCACCACGCGGCATCGTGCCATTTTGCGCGCGCCCGAATACCTATTCCGCGGCCACAGAAGGCTATACCTGCGGCACCGGTGACAGCTTTGTGACGCAATACGATGCCTGGTTATCAGACAATGGCGTTGACGTCGTCGACATGGAACTGTTTGCGATTGCCACGGTGGCGCAAGAACTTGGCGTGAAATGGACTGCGTATAAATTCATTTCCGATGATGCCAATGAAGCCTCCGGAACAGAATGGTCGAGCGCCGTCAATGATGGCGAACGCCTATTCCTGAATCAATTACAAGAATATCTGGCGACAATTCAGTAGCGTTCATTAAAGTAATCAAGCAAGCACATTTGATGACTCGACACACAAGCGGACGTGGTATAAAACCAGCTTTTGTCGAACCCAATACTCCATGAGCAAGCAAACATTCGATCGCATCCTCCAGTCGCAAGGCTTCGGTTCACGTAAATACTGCCGCGACTTGATCAGCGATGGCGAAGTCCGCATCAACGGCGAGCCCTTCACCGATTACAGCGCGCGCCTTGAGACCGACGGCCTGGTCTTCCATCTCTTCGACGAAGACTGGATCTACCGCGAGCATGTCTATATTGCGATCAACAAACCGTCCGACTTCGAATGTTCGCGCCGACCCAGCCATCATCCGGGCATTTTGACGCTGTTGCCGGAGCAATTCACCTGGCGCGACGTGCAGCCGGTCGGCCGTCTCGATCACGATACCACCGGCATGTTGCTGCTGTCGGACGACGGCGCCTTCATCCATGCGCAGTCGTCCCCGAAGCGGCATATCAAAAAAGTCTATGTCGCCACGACCCATGAAGCCGTGACCGATGAACTGGTGGCGACGCTATTGGCCGGCGTGCAACTCAATGACGAACCGGCGCCGCTGGCAGCCCAGACTTGCCGCAAACTGGCCGAGCATGAACTGGAAATCGTGCTCGAACAGGGCAAATACCATCAGGTCAAGCGCATGCTGGCTGCTGCTGGTAATCATTGCTCGGCCTTGCGCCGGGTTGCAGTCGGCGGCTTGACGCTCGAGGCGCTCGATCTTGAGCTGGGGGAATGGTGTTTTCTGGAGGCAGAACAGCTGGACTTGCTGGTGCCGGACAAGTAAAGCTTCGACGTAATCCACGGCGCGCTGGCGTGGTCATCGGAACCTTCATCGCTGATCAGCATCAGAGTTAAGTACGACCTCCTTTGACGATGAGGGATCTTGATTTGACTCCGAAACTCTGTACCCGCGCCCATGTCCACGATCCGCAGCAATAAAACCGCCTCGGACATCGCCGTACCAGCGGCTCGTCCCTCCTATTTCAGCTGGTTCGATCGCCTGCGTGTGCGACTCCAGCGACTCCAGCACCACGAACGCCCCGCAGTCCATCCGCCCGCACAACGCCGCGCCAACGATAACCAGCCGCTCGTGGGTGACTTGCGCGCCTTGCTGCGCGAATTTAATGTCGAGCGGCGCGGTCAGGACAGTTCACCCGAAGTCTGGACGCCGGAAAAATTGCGCACTTTGCTGCACGAACAGCTGGCCGGCGATGAAGTCCTGGTCGTCTCGAACCGCGAACCCTACATCCACGTGGAAACGCCGCACGGCATCGAAATCCAGCGTCCCGCCAGCGGCCTTGTCACGGCGGTCGAGCCGGTCATGCGCGCCTGTTCCGGCACCTGGATTGCGCACGGCGGCGGTTCCGCCGACGAGGCTACGGTCGACGACGAGGATCGTATTCAGGTGCCACCCGGCCAACCGAGCTACACTTTGCGCCGTGTCTGGCTTTCACCCGAGGAAGAGCAGGGCTATTACTACGGCTTCTCGAATGAAGGCCTGTGGCCGCTATGCCATATCGCCCATGTGCGCCCGGTGTTCCGCTCCACCGACTGGGAACAGTATGTCGCCGTGAACCAGCGCTTTGCCGACGCCGTGGTGGCCGAAGCGCATACCGATAATCCGGTCGTATTAGTGCAGGACTATCATTTTGCGCTGCTGCCGCAAATGGTGCGCGAGCTGCTACCGAAGGCGACCATCATCACCTTCTGGCACATTCCCTGGCCGAACCCGGAGTCCTTCGGCATCTGCCCCTGGCGCGAGGAATTGCTCGAAGGCCTGCTCGGTAGCACCATCCTCGGCTTTCATACAAGTTTTCATTGCAAGAATTTTCTCGAGACCGTCGACCGTTATCTTGAAGCGCGCATTGAACACGAAGCTTCGACAGTGTCCTACGGCGGCGCACTGACGCAGGTCGAGACCTATCCGATCTCGATTGCCTGGCCTGACGCGAACGATACGCCGAATGTGCTGCTGTGCCGCGCCGAAGTCCGGCAAGAGCTGAGCCTGCCGCCCGATCATCTGCTGGGCATTGGCGTCGACCGGCTCGATTACACCAAGGGCATCATCGAGCGTTTTCAAGCCATGGAAAAAATGTTCGAGCTGCATCCGGCGCTGATCGGGCGCTTCACGCTGCTGCAAATCGCCGCGCTGAGCCGCTCATCGCTCGATGAATACCAGAATTTCGAAGCGCGGGTCAGGGCGCTGGCCGCGCGCATCAATGAACGCTTCGCGACCGAGGATTACCAGCCCATCATCCTGCGCACGCATCACCACGACGCTGCCCAGCTGAACCGCTATTACCGCGCCGCCGATATCTGTGTCGTCACCAGCCTGCATGACGGGATGAATCTCGTGGCCAAGGAATTCATTGCTGCGCGCGACGATGAGCGTGGTGTACTTGTGCTGAGCCAGTTCACCGGCGCGGCGCGGGAACTTCCGGAAGCGCTGATCGTCAACCCTTACCACGTCGAACATAGCGCCGATGCGCTGTATCGCGCCTTGACCATGCCCGACGCGGAACAGCGCGAGCGTATGCGCAGCATGCGTTCACGGGTCAAGAATTTCAATATCTACCGCTGGGCAGGGCGCATGTTGCGCGATGCGGCAGAGCTGCGCAAACGTGAACGCATCATGAGCAAGATCCGCCATCACAGCCATGCGCCCTTGCGCCGGGTGATTTGAGTAGAGTATTCAAGCATGAGTTATTTCTTTTCCGCCGCCGGCCAGCAACGGCTGGTGCAGATGGCCGGCTCGCGCCTGCTGTGCGTGTTCGATTTCGACGGCACGCTGGCACCCATCGTCGCGCGTCCGGAACAGGCGTCCGTACCAGCCGAGGTGCGCAGTCAGCTGCAACAGCTCACTGAAGTCGCGACCGTCGGCATCCTGACCGGTCGCTCGTTGGCGGATGTGCAGCCGCGCCTCGGTTTTACACCGCACTACATCATGGGCAATCATGGCATCGAAGGCGTGCCAGGCTGGGAAGACCGTAGTGCCGCCTATGCCGACCTGAGCCGCCAATGGCGCGTGCAATTGAGTAGCCTGCTGCTGACGCAGGACGATCCCGGCATCCAGCTCGAAGACAAGAATTTTTCGCTGTCGGTGCATTACCGGCTCGCGCGCGATCCGGTCGCAAGTGCCAGGCAACTGCTGGATCTCTTCGAACATTTGCAGCCGGCGCCGCGCATCATGGCCGGTAAATGCGTCTTCAACCTGCTGCCGCAAGGCGCCGCCGACAAGGGTAGTGCGCTGCTACAGCTGATGACCGCCACCCATGCACAGGGCGCGATTTATGTCGGCGACGACGTCACCGATGAAGACGTGTTTCGCCTGCAGCGCGATGACATCCTCAGCGTGCGCACGGAATACGAAGCCTACAGCGCCGCCGGATTTTTTCTCACTAACCAGCTCGAAATGCCACGCCTGCTCGATGAACTGCGCTGCGCCATTACCGACGCCAAGCAGAATTCGCCTGCACGTCCGCCAATAAAATTTTCAATGCATCATGAATCCGACACAAACAACCCCCGTTGAACAAAACCTGAATCTTGGCCTGATTGGGAACTCGCACACCAGCGCACTGATCGACCGCAATGCGGCCATTGTCTGGTGGTGCTATCCGCATTTCGACAGTGATCCGATTTGCTGCTCGCTGCTGCAAAAGGATCAGGCCAATCTTCAGTCAGGGATCATCGGCCTGAACTTTGAAGGCGCGCACCTCACTGAGCAGCGCTACCAGCGCAATTCGGCGATCCTGCAAAGCCACTTCGCCGATGAGCTGGGCAATGCCATCGAAGTGATCGACTTCGCGCCGCGCTTTCGCATGCATGGGCGACTGTTCGTTCCGTCCATGCTGGTGCGGATCATTCGTCGGCTTTCCGGACGGCCGCGCATCGCCTTGCGGGTGCGTCCCAGCATGGAGTACGGCGCTGCACCGGCGACGGTGCGCTATGGCGCGCATCACATTTCCTATGCCGGCGCTGAACAGACCATGCGCCTGACCACGGACAGTTCGATCGCGGCGATCTGCGACGAGCAGGCGTTTTACCTGCATGACAGCGTGACGATGCTGATGGGCTCGGATGAAACCGTGAACGGCGCGCCGCACGAAATCGGCCGCTCGTTTCATGAGCAGACGCTGGCTTACTGGCAGAACTGGGTGCGCAATCTCGCCATTCCCTTCGAATGGCAGGAAGTTGTGATCCGCTCGGCCATCACGTTAAAGATGAATGCCTTTGACGACACCGGCGCCATCATCGCGGCTGTGACGACCTCAATCCCTGAAGCGCCGGGCAGCTCGCGAAACTGGGATTACCGTTTCTGCTGGCTGCGCGACGCCTACTTTGTGGTGAATGCACTGAATAGTTTGGGTGCGACCACGACCATGGAGCGTTACCTCGATTACATCCTCAACATCGTCGCCGATTCACGCGATGTGCCGCTGCAGCCGGTCTACGGTATTCGCCGTGAAGCGGTACTCGATGAGCGCAACGCGCCGGCATTGAGCGGTTATCGCGGCATGGGGCCGGTGCGAGTCGGGAACCTTGCGTATTACCAGGTGCAGAACGATGTCTTCGGTTCGGCGATTCTCGCAGCCACGCATGCCTTTTTTGACATGCGTCTTGAGCGTCCGGCCGATGGCGCGATGTTTGCCGAGCTTGAGCGTCTCGGCGAACAGGCTGTGCTGAATTACCTCATACCTGACGCCGGCATCTGGGAATTGCGCGGTGCGCGGCGCATCCATACGTTTTCCAGCGTGATGTGCTGGGCCGCCTGCGATCGCCTGGCCAATATCGCCCGCCGCCTGCATCGCAGCGAACGCGCCGACTACTGGGCCACGCAAGCCACAACCCTGCATGAAACGATTTGCGCGCAAGCCTGGAACAAGGATCTCAACAGCTTTGCCTCGACTTTCGGCGGCGATCAGCTCGATGCCAGCCTCTTGCTGATGTGCGAACTGCAGTTTCTGAAAGCCGATGACCCGCGCTTCGCGAGTACAGTCCATGTGACGGAAAAGCATTTGCGTCGCGGCGAATTCCTGCTGCGCTATGACGAGGAAGATGATTTCGGTCGGCCCGAAACCGCTTTCATGGTCTGCACCATGTGGTGGATCATCGCGCTTGCGCAGATCGGCGAAAAGGACAGGGCGCGGGAATTATTCGAAGGCGTGCTTGCAAAACGGAATCATCTCGGCCTGTTGTCAGAAGACGTCGCGCCCGAGACGGGTGAGCTGTGGGGAAATTTTCCGCAGACCTACAGCATGGTAGGGCTGATCCAGTGTGCGGCACGCTTGAGCATTTCGTGGGATGAGGCGTATTGACGAAAAAATGCCCCTCTCCTCAAGCTTGTAGGGGAGGGGCGATCAGGAAGAGTGAACGATCAATGCGCGATGGGCGTCGTGCTCGTACCGATCAAGCCAATATCCGGCGCCGTGCCATGCAGCCAGCCATCCACATGATGCTGCACGGCAAACTGCAGCGTGTTTATCGAATCGGCCGTGAGCGCGCTATTGAAGCCGGTCGATGGATCGACGTAGGCGTTCAGGTACACCATCAGGCTCAAGCCCGAGCCATCACCGAAATCAGCGATGTCCAAGCCTTGCAGCGCCAAGGGGCAATCGGGCGCCGCGTTGCTGATCCATTGCGCGAGAATCGCCTGGATCGTCGAGATATCGCCGGCGACGTCGGCAAAGCTGATACCGCCATGCTCGCTCAGCGCCACCATTAGCGTCACTGGCGTATCCGCGATGGCCGATGAAGCGCCACGATCGGGGCCCGCAAACGGTTGAGTCGGCGGTGGATAGTCAGATGGCGTGACCGCTAATGGCGACGGCGGGGTTGTCGCTGGGGGCATTTCAGCTGGGGCTGGGGCGCCAAGGTTTGCAGCAGGCGCATTCACGTTCGTAAGCGGTAAAGGCATCAGCTCCGGATCAAGGGCGACTGGGGCTAAAGAATCAACGGCACTTGTGTACGGTGTTGCCACCAGTGTTGCCGGCGGGTCGTGCGGGTCAGGTGCGGCAGATGAATTGCTATCCCGCGTAAATGCATCCCGGAACCCGTCCGTGTCGGCCGCAGCCCAGATGCCCAGCCCGATACCGCCTGCGACGGCGCCAGCGCCTATTCCCGCCAGTACTTTCGTTACCGCACTCGCACCGCCACCGCCCCCACCGCCGAAGCCGCCGAGCCTGACTTGAAAATTAGAGCCGGGTCCGGAAACGTTAATCACGCCATGACCAGAATTGCGGATATCGACATCATTAACAACGACCGATCTCATCACTGGCAGGTCGACCCCATTGCTACTTAACTCGCTCTGCCGCTCCATTTCTGCAACTCGCTGATCCATCGCTTCCATGACAGGATCTGTGCGGCTTATGGAAATTTCCTCATCCACGTCGCTGACCTGTTCAGGTAAATTCAACGCCGGGTTATCGAAGATATCACCATGGCTGGCGTCAAGCGCGTTTTGGCGAACACCTATCAGATTGCTGAATTCGCGCGCTGTCGGCTCGGCCAACTTTATCGTTAATTCAATCCCGCCGGCGCCGCTGGCCGCAGCGATTGGCAGCTCATCATCATCGTCGGATTGCGTGGATGGCGTGGCGGGTATGGTGCCGGGCTCATCTGGAGCCACAGGAAGTTCGGCCAACGTCGACGGTGTCGAGCTATCCGTGCCGCCGCCGACGTCAACAACGCTGTAGGGAAAACGGGTCAGTGCATCATAGCCTTGCGCCGGATCGCCGGCCTCAGCATCGGCACCGGGTAAGGGCCCTGGATTCGGCTCTGCTGACATTGGCCCCACATAAAGTCCTTCCTGCGGCGTTGACCTGTCAGTGCCGGCACCGACCTCAACAACGTTGCAAGGGAAACGAGTCAAAGCGTCATAGCCTTGCGGCGGCGTCGAACTGTCCGTGCCGGCGTGTACGGCGAGCAATTCATCTGCTGGGAGCTCCACACTGCAAGGAGTATCTGGCAGCATGCCCTGGATTGGATCTTCTACAGGTACTGGCACTGGCGCTGCCTCGCTAATCGGAACATAAGCTGTGCAGGGGCCGTCAGGCAGCACGCCCTGGACATCGCTATTTTCTGGAACAGGCACAGGCTCGGCTACAACAGGTTGAAACTCTACAGTGCAGGGGCCGTCAGGCAGCATGCCTTGGGTTGCGTTAGTTTCAGGTGCGGGCGCGAGTGGCGCGGGATTTGA
>CANFLV010000020.1 GCA_947448025.1 Oxalobacteraceae bacterium
CGAAATTCTGCGCCGAAGTCGTCGCACCGCTGAACTGGCCTGGTGATCAGCAGCCAAGTTACTGGCACGATGGCCAGGTCACTACGACCAAGGGCTTCAAGGAAGCCTTCAAGGCCTTCAGCGATGCCGGCTGGCAGGGCATTCAGCATCCGGCCGAGTTCGGCGGCCAGGGCTTGCCTAAATTGGTCGCTACGCCTTGCATCGAAATGCTGCATGCAGCGAGTCTCTCGTTCGGCTTGTGCCCAATGCTGACCGATGGCGCGATTGAAGCCCTGATGACTGCCGGCTCGGACGCGCAAAAGCAAACGATCCTGCCAAATCTGATCTCCGGCAAATGGACAGGCACGATGAACCTGACCGAGCCGCAAGCCGGTTCCGATCTCGCTGCCGTGCGCACGCGCGCCGTGCCACAGGGCGATGGCACGTACAAGGTGTTCGGCACCAAGATCTACATTACCTACGGCGAGCACGACATGGCCGAGAATATCATTCATCTGGTGCTCGCGCGTACGCCCGACGCACCGGAAGGCGTGAAGGGTATCTCGCTGTTCCTCGTGCCGAAGTTCCTCATCAATGCCGACGGTTCGCTCGGTGCGCGCAACGATGCGCATTGCATCTCGATTGAACACAAGCTCGGCATCAAGGCGAGCCCGACAGCGGTGCTGCAATTCGGTGACCATGGCGGCGCGATCGGCACACTGATCGGCGAAGAAAATCGCGGCCTCGAGTACATGTTCATCATGATGAATTCGGCGCGTTTTGGCGTCGGGATGCAGGGCGTCGCCGTCGCCGAGCGCGCTTATCAGAAAGCAGTCGGCTATGCGCGTGATCGCGTGCAGTCGCGCGACCTGGCAGGTTCGGCCGGTCCCGTAGCGATCATTCATCATCCCGATGTTCGCCGCATGCTGATGTCGATGCGTGCCCAGATCGAAGGTGCGCGCGCGATGGCTTACGTCACGGCTGCGGCCTTCGACGCCGCGCATCACGATGCCGATCCAGAAGTTCGCAAGGCCAACATGAAGTTTTACGAATACATGGTGCCGCTCGTGAAAGGATGGTCGACCGAGATGTCGATCGATGTCGCCTCGACGGGCGTGCAGATCCATGGCGGCATGGGTTTCATTGAAGAGACGGGCGCCGCCCAGCATTATCGCGATGCACGCATCCTGACGATTTACGAAGGTACGACGGCGATCCAGGCCAATGACCTGATCGGCCGTAAAACCGTGCGTGATGGCGGCGCGACGATCCATGCAATTCTGGCGCAGGTGCGGGCAACCGAAGCGGCGCTGGCTCATCATGACTCCGCTGATTTGCAGGCGATCGGCAAACAGCTGGCGGCGGCGTCAACAGCGCTGGAGCAGGTGGTCGCCTTTGTACTTGAGAATATCAAGGCTGACATCAAAGGCGTCTTCGCTGGCAGCGTGCCTTACCTGAAGCTCGGCGGCATTGTGCTCAGCGGCTGGCAAATGGCGCGCGCGGCATTGATCGCTGATGACAAGCTCAAGCAGGGCGGTGGCGATACCGGCTTTTACACGGCCAAGATCGGCACGGCACGCTTCTTTGCCGACCATTTGCTGAGCCAGGCGAGCGCTTATCGTGCGGCGATCGTGGATGGCCATGCAGGTGTGATGGCCTTGTCGGAAGAGCAGTTCTAACTCAACGGCTCCCAGGCGGCCACTACGCCGGTTTCAAATAAAGGCAAGCTTAGGCTTGCCTTTTTCATGATCGTTTGCGAAAACGCAGTTCGTGCTGCGCCAAGACCTGCATTCAGCGGCAGCTTACCTATACTGAAGCATAAGTCGGGTATCTCGGCTCGAACATGGTGCCGGGGTAGTTGAAGGAGAATCGTATGGTGCGGCGCTTGATCATCTTGGCCAGCCTGCTCGCGATCATCGCGATGCCGTTTTCCACGGTGCACAGCATTGCCGCGCCTCTGCCGCCTGACGATGTCCTCATGATTCAGGAGGCGATTCGCGGTCAGCTGCATGCCTTGTCGGAGGATGACGCCGATAGCGCATTTGAACTGACTTCGCCCTCCATCCGCTCGCAAATCGGCAGTCCTGAAAATTTTTTACGCATCATCAAGGAAGAGTACGCGCCGATTTACCGCCATCTGATGGTGATCTTTTCGGCGCCGCAGACCCTGGGTGACGCGATCATCCAGATCGTGCGCCTGACCGATCGCGAGAGCCGCGTCTGGCTGGCGATTTACAACATGCAGCGCGATATGACCGGTAACTGGAAAATCGACGGCTGTCAGTTACTCCAGACCTCGGTCGTGTCGGTGTGATCAGCCGTAGGCGCCGCCGGTGAAGAACAGGTCAAACGCCCGCGCCATGGCCGCGATCATGGCTGTGGCGCCAACGCCCAGCGTCAATACGAGGATCATCGCGACCGGCCAGCCAGAGTCAGATTCCTTGCCGCTGTCGGGATTGTGGCGCGCATCCCATTTGTCATCGGGGATGACGCCCATGACGAGCGCCTCAAGAAAGCCGCTCAATACCGACAGGACTAACAATACGACCAGCAGCAGCGACTGCTGGCCGCGTCCCAGGACGAGTGCCAGCAAGGACAGTGGCAGGGTCGCGAAGTGAATCCAGGCCCATAGATCTTTTTTGCCGTACAAATAGAAACGGTGGACACCGAGGCCGCCAAAGACGCTCGCGAGGAAGGTGGCAAAAGCTTTATTTTTGTGGGCGCGGGCCATGCTGGAATACTCTTCAGGGTGGGTTTTTCATAGGGGCAGAACGCCGCCTTCGAGCCGCAGTGTAACAGCCTCAAGGTGATCGCGTCAGGCGCTACGCATCAATCTTGCCGTTCGCACGTAAAGTGGGCTATAATCGCCGGCTCTTTCCGTGTATGCATACTTATTGGAATTACTATGGTCGTTATTCGTTTAGCTCGTGGTGGTGCAAAAAAGCGCCCATTCTTTAACATCGTTGCTACAGATTCGCGCAATCGCCGCGATGGTCGTTTCATCGAGCGTATTGGCTTCTACAATCCAGTCGCATCGGGCGCCGAAGAAGGCTTCCGTATCGTCCAGGATCGTCTGGCTTACTGGCAAGGTGTAGGCGCGCAATTGTCGCCAACAGTGGCCCGTCTGGTCGCTGGCAAGAAAGCGGTTTAAGTCGTTATTTTGTCGCGTAAAACAGCTGCAGGCGTCGTCATTCCCGACGACCTGGTGACAGTCGGTTATGTCTCCGGTGCGTACGGCCTCAACGGCTGGGTCAGGATCAAACCTTTCTCGGCGGATGGTGATGCGCTTTTACATGCCAAGGTCTGGTGGCTGGACAAGCCAGAACTGCGCGATGTGTCGATGTTGCAGGCAAAGATCCACAGCGGTGACGTCGTCGCCAGCCTGATGGGTGTTTCCGGGCGTGATGCAGCAGA
Organism: Oxalobacteraceae bacterium; assembly: GCA_947448025.1. GTDB lineage: Bacteria > Pseudomonadota > Gammaproteobacteria > Burkholderiales > Burkholderiaceae_D > CANFLV01. The sequence goes on from CANFLV010000020.1 coordinate 3,394, forward strand.
AGCCCTCAAGGGCACGACGGTACAAATCCCGCGCAGTCACTTTCCGGCTTTGGCCGATGGCGAATTTTATTGGGTCGATCTGATCGGTCTCAATGTCGAGAATTTGCAGGGTGAACTGGTGGGGCGCGTTGTCGACATGATGGATAACGGTGCGCATCCTATTTTGCGTATCGCTCCAGCTGAAGTCGCCGAGGCCGAATCCGCGCAGGCGGAAATATTGATTCCTTTTGTCGAACACTTCGTCAAGACGGTGGATCAACAGCTTAAAAAAATTACGGTGGACTGGGCGCTTGATTATTAAACGCTTGGTTTCGCCAGGTGCGGCACCATGATGGAGGCGCGAGATGCAATTTGATGTCGTCACGCTGTTTCCTGAAATGTTTGCGGCACTGACGCAGTCGGGCATTACCCGGCGCGCGTTTGAAGAAAAAAAATGCGGTCTGGGTTTATGGAATCCGCGTGATTTCGCGACTGACAGGCACCGTACTGTGGATGACCGGCCCTATGGCGGCGGTCCCGGCATGGTGATGATGGGTAAGCCGCTCGAAGCGGCGATCAATGCAGGCAAGGCACGCCAGTCAACACTGGATTTGCCGGCGCCGCGCGTGATCTACCTGTCGCCGCAAGGTCGGCCTTTGACGCATGCGCGCGTCATGCAACTCACGACCGAGCCTGGTCTGGTGCTGTTATGCGGCCGCTACGAAGCAGTGGACCAGCGTTTGCTGGATCGCTGCATCGACGAAGAAATCAGCCTCGGCGATTTCGTCTTGTCGGGGGGTGAATTGCCGGCAATGGCTTTGATGGATGCGGTCATTCGGCAGCTGCCGGGTGTCTTGCATACCGATGCGTCGGCGGTCGAAGACAGCTTCGTGAATGGCTTGCTCGACTGTCCGCATTACACGCGGCCGGAAGTCGATGAAGGCGTCGCGGTGCCGCCAGTATTAATGGGCGGGCATCACGCTGAAATCGAAAAATGGCGACGTCAGCGTGCACTCGAGGCAACTGCAAAAAAGCGTCCTGATTTAATCGTCAAGGCGCGCGAAGCAGGTTTGCTGACGCGGGCCGATGAAAAGTTTTTAAGCAGTTTGTAGTACCGAGCGGGCAGTTTGTCCGCATGTTTAACCCCATCCTCTACCGGGCAGAGTTTCATACGCGCCGGCATGATGGTATCTGGAGCTAAAAATGAACTTGATTCAGCAACTTGAGCAAGAAGAAATCGCCCGTCTGGGCAAGAATATCCCTGACTTTGCGCCAGGCGATACCGTGATCGTTAGCGTCAACGTTGTCGAAGGTACGCGCAAGCGCGCCCAGGCATACGAAGGCGTCGTGATTTCACGTCGTAACCGTGGTCTGAATTCCAACTTCATCGTGCGTAAAATTTCGTCCGGTGAAGGTGTCGAGCGTACGTTTCAGCTGTATTCCCCGCTGATCGCATCGATCGAAGTCAAACGTCGCGGCGATGTCCGTCGCGCCAAGCTGTACTACCTGCGCGAGCGTTCGGGCAAGTCGGCACGTATCAAAGAAAAGCTGCCAAATCGCCGCGCACGCGGTGCGAAGCCAGCAGCAGTCTAATCTTTCAGACGCTTTGGGCAGTAAAGGGGACACCTCAGGGTGTCCCTTTTTCAATTAAGGAATCCATTTTGGCAAAGCTTACTTTCGATCCCCAAGCGCTCCCTGTCGATAATCTCGCGGGCGAAGCTGCGCTTGGAGCTGAGCGCCTGGCACCTGGCTGGCTGCGTGAGCGTTTTACCCATCCGCCGCAATGGCTGCCCGAAATGACGGACGAACATTTGCTGCGCCGTAACAATGCAGCGCCCATGGCAGCCTCCGTGCTGATACCGATCGTTGTGCGCGAAAATGGCTTGACCTTGCTGCTGACCCAGCGCACCGCGCATCTGACGGATCACGCAGGCCAAATCAGTTTTCCAGGTGGGCGGCTTGAACTTGATGATGCCTCCAGTATCGAAACAGCCTTGCGTGAAACCGAAGAAGAAGTCGGCCTGCACCGTCGCCATGTCGAGGTGCTCGGCCATCTGCCCGATTACTTTACGGGCACTGGCTATCGCGTCACGCCCGTGGTCGGATTGATCCTGCCGCCGTTCGAACTCAGTCCCGATCCGCACGAGGTCGCAGAAATTTTTGAAGTGCCGTTTGCCTTCCTCATGAATGGTGCAAATCACCAGCGCCGCAGCGTCAATTTGCCGGAACCGGCGGGACTGCGGACCTTTTATGCGATGCCCTATGAACGACATTTTATTTGGGGCGCAACTGCCGGCATGCTGCGCAATCTGTTTCATTTCCTGCGTGCCTGATAATAAAAAACCTTGCCAGTTTGATTCCCGCCGGTTGCTGCGTTATTGTGTTGGCTAGCTGATCAATTGAAAGCAGTTTGATGACTTTCCTCTCTATCCTGTTTGCGCTGTTATTCGAACAACTCAAACCGCTGCGCGCCGATAATCCGGTGTACGAAGCGGTCCGTGCACTGGCTGCGCGCATGGAAGCCTGGTTTAATGCCGGCCAGTCAAAAAACGGCAGGCTGGCCTGGTATCTCGTTATCGTCGGTCTGACGCTGCCAACCGCCATCGTGTACTGGGTGTGCTTACGTGTCTCGCCCTTGCTGGCGTTGGCCTGGAACGTCTTGATCGTCTACCTCACGCTGGGATTTCGGCATTACAGCCACTATTTCACCTCTATCCAGCTGGCCCTGAATGCCGGTGATGAAGCAACGGCCCGTACCTTGCTGGCGGAGTGGACGAAACAGGACACGGTCGGACTCGATCCCAGCGAGATTTCACGTATCGCTGTCGAGCGGGCGCTGGTCAGTACACACCGCAATGTATTCGGTGTGTTTTTCTGGTTTTTGCTGCCCCTGGGGCCGGCTTGCGCGGTGATGTACCGGGTCTCGGAATACCTCGCGCGCGCCTGGAATGAACCGGAGCACATGCAAAATGAAGCCTTCGGCAAATACGCAAGCAAGGCATTTTATTGGCTCGACTGGGTACCGGTGCGTCTGACTGCGGTCGCATTTGCCGTGGTGGGTAATTTTGAAGATGCAATTTACGCCTGGCGTAATTTTGCCGGGCGCTGGCATGATGAATCGATCGGCATCATTTTGTCAGTCGGTGGCGGTGCAATGGGCGTGCGTCTCGGCGGTGTTGAGCAGGCGGCCGGCATGGTCGCTGAAGGTGCCGCGGCAGCGCTGGCCAGTGATGCAGAGGTGTTGCCCGGAGAAGAGTCCAGCGTGCGCACGCTGCAAAGCACGGTCGGCCTGGTCTGGCGTGCCTTGCTTTTATGGATGCTGCTGCTGCTGCTGCTGTCAATGGCGGTGTGGGTCGGCTGAAGCCCTTGATCGCATGGTTGACGATGTGGGCTGGGGAATTGTATTGGATCAAGTCTTCTATAAGATATAATACTGCTTAACCCGAACATGAAACCTCACACAATGGGGTTTCATTAATCCAGACAGGCAGACCCTGCTTTTGGATGGTCTGTTGTTCAGCATCTTGGTGATACTGACGCACGAGCATTCCCGAATCAGGTACTTTTGCCGCGAAAGTTAAAGCCGCGCACATGGCCGAACCAGTAATCAAACGTAAACCGCAGCCCCGTGAATTTTTCATTCAGGGCATTACCAGCGATGGAAAGCAATTTCGTCCGAGCGATTGGGCGGAACGTTTGTGCGGTGTGATGGCGTGCTTTCAGCCTGAGGGTTCAGGCGGGCGCAATGCCCGGTTGCAGCAATCCCCGTATGTCCGCATGGTTAACCTTGGCAAAATAAAATCCGTCGCTGTCAGCGAAGCGCTGCGCGAAATCGAGCCGATGGCCTACCACTTTGTGTTGAACTTCGCCAAGGATAACGACTTGCAGGTCGTCGATGCCTGCCTCTTGCCGGAGCCCGAATCAGGTTCCTGATTCAGTGAATGATCTCGGCGTAATTGGCTACCTTTAATGGCGGATAAAGATCGAGCTTCTTTGCTACCGTCATATTCACGACATAAGAAAAACGTACCAGCGTATCGATAGGCAGGTCTTGCGGCGCGCGTTTTTCAATCAATATCTGTTCCGCTTTGCGTCCTGCTAACTGGCCGACATTCTCATACCGCGATACCAGACCGAACAATGCCAGACCATCGCGCAGCGCTACTTCGGTCGCGGCAAAGATCGGCAGCCGTGCTTCAAGCGCTGCTGCGGTGAAGACCTTGCGATTCGCGGCGATGAAGGTATCTGGCCTGAGGTAAAGCACATCAGGCTTTTGCCTGGCAATTTCGTTCACCAGCGCGGGTAGCGTCGCGGCAATGGGCTTGCCGTGACTGTCGAGCGGAATGGCCAGTTCGATCAGTTCAAATTTGTCATGCGCGGCAGCCCGGTGTAACTCATTGACATTGAGGCGCGAATTGATCTCGGCCGGATTGTAGATAACGGCCATGCGTCGTAGCGGCAGATAGGCGCGGATGGCGCCCAATTGCTGCTCAAGCGGCACGACATGCACCACACCGGTGAAATTGCGTCCGGGCGCATTACGTGAGATGACCAGACCCGACGCCTCCGGTGACGAGACCATCGTGAACAGGATAGGGATATCGGTGACATGCTGCTGCGCGCTACGCTCCTTGTAATTGCCCACAACGGCCAGCGTGATTGGCGTGCCCCAGGTATAAATCAGGTCTACGTTCATCGAACGCGCTTCATCGACCAGCTTGGGAATCTGCTGCGTGTCCTGGGCGATATTGCGCACGATGAGCTCTACTGGCAGCTTGTGCTGGGCCAGATAATCCCGAAAGCCTTTTTCCACGGCCGTTTCGCCGCGATACAAAATCATGTAAATACGAAATGGTCTGGTTTGGGCCATTGCGGGCAGTGCTGGACAGAGCAGTGTGCACAGGATCAGATCACGCCGACGATTCATGTCGATTTCCTTTGTCGTTGTAGGGAAAATACCAGCAGGAACCACACTGAGCTGAACAAACCTATCGTGCCCAATATCAGTGTGGCGCCTATGCTGCCCATGATCGCCATCATGGCGCCGGCCAGTGCGGCGCCCGCAGCCGAGCCGATGCGCTCGAGCATGCGGAAGACGCCATTGATGCCGCTGGCGTCTGCGCCGGTTCGCGCTGCCTTTGCTGTTGAAAGTTGCGTGACCAAGGAAAATTGTGCGGTGAGACTCATGGATTGGCCGATACCGAGCGCAGCTATTCCGAGCAGGACCGTCGAATCACTTGGATGAATGGCGAGCATCAGTAGTCCGAACGAGGTCAGCAAGCCGCCCAGTCCGACCAGACGCGCGTGAATTGCGTAGCGATCCGCGAGGCGTGAGAATACGGGGGCCAGTGCCAGGATCAGAATGCCGTAGACCATGACAAAGCGACCGACTTCTGCCTCGGAATTACCGAATTCCGTGAGCACGACAGGCACCAGATAGACGAGGAAGCCGGCATACATCATTTTCGCCGGTATGCCAGAGAGCATGCATAGCGCGGCAAAGCGTTTGTCGAGCAAGAGTTCCCGCAGATGCAGTGGCTCGGACTTCATGACTTTTACGACATGGCTGCCCTGGATTTCAAGGACGCGCGCGCCGACGAAGGCGGCGAGCAAAGCGACGCATGCCCCGGCAAAAAAGACCGGGCGGAAGCCGATCCGTTCCGCCAGCAATCCGCCGACAGCGGGGCCGCAGACTTCAGCGACCATGATGGCGCTGACGAACATGGTCGCGCCCTGGCCGCGTCGGTTCGAGAGTGTGTTGTCGGCGATATATCCCTGACAGGACATGAACAACAGGCCGAAGCCGATGCCGGTCTGCAGCCTGCCGATCAGCAGAAAAATGAACAAAGGCGCAGTCGCGGTCAGCAGTAAACCGAGTGCCATGACGAGCGCGCCGGCGATGTAACTGCGCCTGCGGCCGACCCGGTCCGACCAACGGCCGGCAAGCGGCATGGTCAGAGCCGCACTGAGAAGGAATACACTGACCGGCAAGCTGGCAATCAAACTGCTGTGGACGAGATGCGGCGTATCCTGAAAGGTCTGCGCATACAAAGGCATGAAGGGCCGCGACAGGATTTCCGCGAACAGGAACAGGAAGGTCAGCAGGCGCACGGTGATGATGCGACTCTGGCTTTGCGCATGCAGGTGTGCTTCGCGGTCGCTGGAAAGTTCGACGCTGTCGAGGCTGGGCGCATCGAGATGATTCAGCATCGGCTGCGAAACATTGCGAGCGATGACAAATAGCAGCACTTCGAATGCGATCAGCATGCTGGTGAGCAGCACAATCGCCATGTCATACAAAAGCGCATTATTTTTTTTCGTGATCGCTTGCTGGTCAATGCCGATCTGAAGTGTGGCGACCTTGGCGGTTTCAAACAGGACGGGTACCTTGAGATTAGGCGACAAGGCCATCGGATCGGCGCTGGCAACGCCACTGGAGAACAGTGGCCGCTCATTCACGTCGACGATACGCACGAATCCAATATCCGTATTTCCCTTGCGGATTTCATCGAGCCTGAAGCTCACGCCGTCGAGCCGTGCCAGTGGTACGCCTGCATCCAGTGCATGGCCAATTTCGTGCGCCGACAGACGGGCGACGGTAGCTGCCTTTTGTTCAAGTTGGGGGCGAATATTTTTCTCTGCGAGCGACCAGGAGTACAGTGCTATGACCAATTGCGAAACCAGCAGCATCAGTAGTGCGGCGGCAAACAGGCGGCGCGTCGTGCGTTGATGGAGTCGGCGCATGCCGGCAGCGTCGATGTGCGTAATGCTGCGATTCGTTTGCCGCATGATGGCGCTAACGGTAGCAAACGCGATCAGTGCCGTGAGCACAATGACTACAGCCGACGCCATCCTCAGGGACGCCATGAAAGTGTCTATGGCGGCATCACGTCCCTGTCTCGAATAGCGCAAAATCATGTCGCCTGCATGGGCGCCACCGGCAGTACTCAAGCTGTTACCGACGATGAGTGTATCGCCATCGTGGATGCGCCAGACCGACTGTCCCTGCAATTTCCAATGTGGCGGAATGCTTTGTACGCTCAGTGCGCGGCCGGTATGAAATACGACATTGCCGGCTTCGTCGTACAGGCTGATGGAAATGATCGCCCGGTCGGCTCCCGCTTCGAAATTGATCGCCGCCTGCGCATTGCCCAGGCCTTCGAGTGGCAGGCCGAGATCGAGTCCTGTTTCCAGAGTCGCCTTCAGATCATCGACAACGAGTGCGATGCGGGCGTTTTCGAGATCATCGTAGTTCGCGGCAAATTTACCGTTGTGCAGGAAGGTCGTCAGGCTGATCGCCATGACGGCAATCAGGATGATGGGTGCGTTGATTCCTAGACTGGGTCCGGCAATCTGCATAATGATCCACTTTATTGAGGGGCCTTATTTCCTTTCGCTAAAGTATAGGCGTGACTATCAGCAAGCCTTTCAGCAAGCGGATGCGGATCATGGAATTTTGTGTCAGGTGGTCGTGAAGTGTCGCGATCAAGCCTCGGCAAGCTGCAGGGCGAAGGCTTCCAGATGCTCGGAAGTGCTGCCTGATTGCAGTTCGATGGCCATCAGGCGTCGAAAATAATGGCTGACATCGAGTTCATCCGTGACGCCCATTCCGCCATGTAATTGCACGGCTTGCTGGCCGACGAAGCGGCAAGCCTGGCCGACCACGACCTTGGCCGCCGACAGAGCGCGTCGACGTGCCTGGGGCTCAGCATCAGCGCAGCGCACGGCCGCGAGGTAGCTCATGGAGCGTGCTTGCTCGATATGTAAAACCATATCGGCCATGCGATGCTGCAGTGCCTGGAATTTGCCGATGGGCTGGTTGAATTGTTTGCGCTGGCGCGCGTAGTCAGTCGTCGCCGCCAGCAGTTTATCGAGCGCACCGACGGCTTCGGCGCACAGGGCGGCGAGGGCGCAATCCAGTACGTCTTCAAGGCGTTCGACGTTCGCACCGTCGAGGCGCGCACTCGCCGGCACGATGAGCTGGTCGAAGAAAAGGTCGCAGGCCGGCACATCATCAATCAAGGTATAACGGATTTCGCGCAAACCGTGGCTCGCGCGTGGGACGGCGAACAGCGCCAGGGCATTGTTTTCTTCTGCGATGCGAGCGCTGACGAGCAGCAGATTCGCGGAGCTGCCGTGCGCGATGACTTGCTTTCCGCCTTGTAGCAAATAGCCATCGGCGCAAGCTGTGGCGCGCGTCGTGATTGCCTGCCAGTCGTAACGCGCCGCGGCTTCATCATGAGCCAGCACGGCGATCAATTCGCCGCTCGCCATCGCTGGCAGCCATTCGGCGCGTTGTGCCGCATTGCCCATTGTTGCGATTGCCCTGGTCGCGATGACGGCGCTGGCAAGATAGGGTTCCAGCACGAGGCCTTCGCCCATCACGCCCATCATCAGCAAGGTATCGACCGAGCTGCCGCCCAGACCACCATCGGCCTCCGGTACCTGCAAGGCGAGCAAACCAAGGTCGGCGAACGCCTGCCAGACGGTGCGACTGAAGCCATCCGCCTCACCGTGCCTGATTTGCTGGCGGCGGGCGAAGCTGTAATCTTTGGCGATGAAGCGACGCGCAGTTTCCTGCAGCATCTGCTGTTCTTCGGTGAACGTAAAATCCATCTTGCTGCTCCTAGAGGCCGAGGATCATCTGGGAGATGATGTTCTTTTGAATTTCATTCGAGCCGCCATAAATCGACAGCTTGCGCATGTTCAGGTAATTCGCCGCCAGTGACACGGCGTAATCGGGGCCGGCGACTTCGCCTGTGTAGTCGGCGGCCATCGCGTCACGGCGCAGGGGCAGGGCATAGGCACCGACGGCCTGGGTCAGCAGCTCCGTGATCGCCTGCTGGATTTCTGTGCCCTTGATTTTCAGGATGGATGCTTCCGGGCCTGGCGTGCGGCGTTCGGCTTCTGCGGCCAGCACGCGCAGATTCGTGATCTCGAGTGCCATCAGGTCGATCTCGATTTGCGCGATGCGCGCGGCGAATGCAGGGTCTTTCAGCAGCGGCTGGCCGTGCTTGATTTCCCGCGCGGCGATGCGTTTCAGGCGAGCCAGTTCGCGCTTGGCGATGCCGATGCCGGCGATGTTCGTGCGTTCATGACCGAGCAGGAATTTGGCGTAGGTCCAGCCTTGGTTTTCTTCGCCGACGAGATTTTGCAGCGGCACCTTGACATCCTCGAACCATACTTCATTGACTTCATGAGCGCCATCCATGGTGATGATCGGCCGCACTGTGATGCCGGGCGTTGTCATGTCGATGAGCAGGAAGGAAATGCCGCGCTGTGGTTTGGCTTCCGTGTCCGTGCGCACGAGGCAGAAAATCCAGTCGGCATACTGGCCCAGCGTGGTCCAGGTCTTCTGGCCATTGACGACATAATGATCATCGTGGCGCACGGCGCTGCACTTCAACGAAGCGAGATCGGAGCCGGCGCCGGGCTCGGAATAACCCTGGCACCACCATTCTTCGGCGGCGATGATCTTCGGCAGATAGCGCCGCTTTTGTTCATTTGAGCCGAAGGCCATGATCACCGGGGCGACCATTTTCAGCCCGAACGGTACCGTGCGCGGTGCACCGGCCGCGGCGCACTCTTCTTCAAAAATAAACTGCCGCACCGAGTCCCAGCCGGTGCCGCCATGCTCAGTGGGCCATGCCGGCGCACCCCAGCCGCGCGCATGCAGGATTTTTTGCCAGCGCAGGTAATCCGCCGGTTCGAGGATCAGTCCGTGCAAGACCTTGTGGCTGATTTCGGGCGGCAGCTGCTGCGCGAGGAAGTGCCGGACTTCGTCGCGAAATTCTGCTTCCTGGGCGGTGAAATTGAGATTCATGGTGGGCGTTTTTTGTACTTGTTATTGGTTTCAGAACGGAAGTGTGCTTGTCGATCTGTGCGCTTACAGTTCCTGCTGATGCAGCGACAGGCCGAGCATTGCACGCCGCTGCAGCCATGGGCTCGGACGGTAGCGCGGATCGCCAGTCAGGCGTTCGAGATTTTTCAGGATCGTCAGAACCGTGCTGCTACCGAGCAGGTCGCCCCAGGCCAGCGGGCCTTGCGGATAGCCGAGGCCAAGCGTGACGGCGCGGTCGATGTCGAGCGGCTCGGCGATGCCTTGCTGGGCAATTTCGCAGGCGATGTTGATGATGTGCGCGACGACGCGCTGGCTGACCAGTCCATAGCTGTCGCGAATCACGCTGACAGCGGCGCCATCGGCACCAAACAGGCCGCAGGCCATGGCGCGCGTTGCGGCAGTGGTGGCCGGGGTAGTCATGATGACGCGCCGGCGGCTGAGGTCGAACAGGCCGTCGATACCGACCGTGCGCTGTGGATCGAGGTCTTCAGCGATGCAGCAGCTGCTGGCATCGTCGCCCAGGGGAGTGACGATGCACAAGGCGCCGTCGCTCGGACGCGCGCCGGATTCGAGCGTGAAGCCGGCATGGATGATGAGCTCTTCAATGCGCTGCGCCAAGGCCGGGCGCGCGCGACTGAGCCAGATCGCGTTTGGTCGCTCGACGGGCAGGGCGGCGATGGCCGCAGCGATCTTTTTGCCTTCATCGTCGTAGCGATAAAAACCATGGCGCGTCTTTTTGCCCAGCAGGCCGGCCGTCAGCATTTGCCGTGTCTGCGTTTGCGGACGGAAGCGCGGCTCTTCGTAATACTGGTGATAAATCGATTCCATCACCGGATGCGAGACATCCAGCCCGGTCATGTCCATCAGCTCGCAGGGCCCGAGGCGAAAGCCGGCCGACTCGCGCAGGATCGTGTCCAGCGTGCTCACGTCGCAGCAGCCTTCCGCCAGCAGGCGCATGCCCTCGGTGCCAAAGCCGCGTCCCGCATGATTGACGATGAAGCCCGGCGTATCCTTTGCTAACACGGCGGTATGGCCCCAATGGCGCCCGAGCGCCAGCATGAAGTCGCAGATCGCCGGCGTGGTCAAGGCGCCGCCGATGACTTCCACGATGCGCATTAGCGGCACCGGATTAAAGAAATGGAAGCCGACGACACGCTCGGGGCTGTGCAGGCCGGCCGCGATCGCGGTGACTGGCAGGGACGAGGTATTGGTGGCGAGGATGACGTCAGCGTCGACGATTTCTTCGAGCGCGCGGAACAGGGATTTTTTTGCCTGCAGGTCTTCGACGATGGCTTCGATGATCACCTCGCAGTCGGCCAGCTGCGCGAGATCACTCACGGCGTGCAGGCGCGCACCGGCGGTGTCGCATTGTGCGTAACTAAGCTTACCTTTCTCGGCCAGACGCGCAAAGGTCGTGCGTAATTCTTCTTGCGCTGCCGGTGAGGCGCCGGCGCGACTGTCGCACAGATAAACTTCGGCGCCGGCCAGGGCGGCAATCTGCGCGATCCCGCGTCCCATGACGCCGCAGCCGACGATGCCGATGGACAGGCTCTCGGCAGTGGCCGACGGACGAATTCCTTGTTGCATGCTGCATCTCCTGTTTTTTTATTCTCATGCCGGCGCATATTCCAATGATGAAATCACCCGGTTCGCTTTGAATTTATTTCTTCCTGTTATTTCTGTAAATCAACTGTCGCTCACCCCAGCGGGGCGCCACGCTGACGCTAATGTCCTTAAGTTAAGGCAAATAAGTTTAAGTTAGCGCCATTAAACTTAAGAATGCATCGACCTGTATGCCCGGCACCCGCCCTGCGCGCCACAGCCCTGTTGACTTTTAAGGGATGTGGCGCGCAGGGCGGATGCCTCTGACAGTCCAGCGTGGTGCGGCCAGCGACCCATCCGGATGGGGTTTTAAATTGGTCGCGCTTCAACAAAGGCATCCGATACCCCTGTCTCGATCTGATGCGCTTGCAAGCCGTCACGCAATCTCCCCCCACTCTATTTAAATAGTGTTTCCCGGAGCGGCGCCCGCGAAAGCCACTAACTTAACGGCATTACACGCTGACGCCTGTTAAATTTCACAGTTACTCCTGGCGTTTTTTTGATGGATAGTTCGACAAAAATCAATGCCGGATGCTGTGGATATGCGCTGGCGCAAACTTTATGTCGACTTTTTATGGAGCGAAAATGACGGGCCTGTTTGCCAAGGCAGTATTCGGTAGCCATATGCAGTATCTGGCACGAGCAACCCAGCTCGGTCATGCTGAGATGACTCGTATTGCGCAGGGCGTATTCACGTGTTTTGGCGGCATCCTTAACGCGCTCTTGCCCGGTATGGCCAAGCACCTGCCTTTACTGCATCAGGCGCAGGCAGGTGAGAGTGGCTGGACCTGCATGGCGATGATGGCAGCCTACCATCAATGCAGCGTCGATTTGCCTACGGTGCGCCGGCGGCTGGCCTTGCCAGCGCAAGATTTGAATCTGGCGCAGCTCGTGCGTGTGGCCGGGAAAATGTCCATGAGCTGCCGCCCGCGACGCATCAATCCTGCGCGCCTGATTGAGTTACGGGCGCCCGTGATTTTGCAATGGCCGGATGATCACTATGTCATCTTGAAGCGGGTGCAGGATCGAGAGCTCTCTTTTCATGATCCGGCGAGGGGCTTGGTCACGCTCAGTCTGGAGCAAGCGATGGCTGAATTCTCCGGCATCGTACTCGAATGTGAATCGCTCAGCGAATTCGATAAATCTCGCGAATCCTGGATACGCTAGCGTTCGCTGCAGACATAGTTATGCCACTATTCCAGACAGTGCTGGCTAGCTCCGACGCAATGCATGGCGCTGGGTCTTGTTGAGTTCTGCCTGAGTGCGCGCCAAGTATTCTGATCGCCATTCCCTGGACGGCGTTCCTGTCGCTTAAAGTGCGTTCATGGCAGGAAACAGGTATGGCACGCTACAATGCTGGCTGCGTGAGGAACGGCTAGCGGGACTCGCAAGAACGAGAAAAATAATGACATTTATTGAGAAATTATCGGCCGCCTGGCAATCCAACAATTCCTTGCTGTGCGTCGGCCTGGATCCCGATGTGGCGAAATTTCCTGCGCATTTGCAGGGCCAGCCCGAGGCAATTTTTACCTTCTGCAAGGCGATCATTGATGCCACTGCCGATGCTGCCTGTTCCTTCAAGCCGCAAATCGCCTATTTCGCCGCCGCCCGCGCCGAAGATCAGCTCGAAGCCTTGTGTGAGTATATCCGCGTGCAGTATCCGCACATTCCTGTGGTACTCGATGCCAAGCGCGGCGACATTGGCGCGACCGCCGAACAATATGCGCGTGAAGCTTTTGAGCGCTATGGTGCCGATGCCGTGACCGTGAATCCTTACATGGGTTTTGATTCCGTCGCGCCTTATCTCGAGTGGCGCGACCGTGGTGCGATCGTGCTGTGCCGTACGTCCAATCCGGGCGGCTCGGATTTGCAGTTCATGCAGGTCGACGGTGCTCCCTTGTACCAGCATGTGGCGCGTATGGTCGCGGAAAAATGGAATACGAACGGGCAGTGCGGTCTGGTAGTCGGCGCGACTTTTCCGGCTGAGCTGGCAGCGGTGCGCAAGATCGTCGGCGACATGCCCCTGCTGGTGCCGGGCATCGGTGCGCAGGGTGGCGATATAGCCGCGACGATGGCGGCAGGCGGCACGGCAGATGCGACCGGCATGATGATCAATTCCTCGCGCGCGATCCTGTACGCGGCGCCCAAGGCGGATGAAGATTTTGCGCAGGCGGCACGACGCGTGGCGCTGGAAACGCGCGATGCGATCAATGTCTGTCGTGCGGGCTGAGCGGGATACCTGGGTATTCGCTGTCAGACACTAATGCCGTTAAGTGAGTGGTTTTCGCAGGCGCCGCTTTGGGAAACGCTGCTTGAATAGAATGGTGGCAGATCGGACGCAGATTGCGTGAAGGTTTGCCACCGCACCAGATCGAGACAGGGCTATCGGGCGCCGCCAGACTGGTGACTTGTTAAGCCTGGCGGCGCCCGATAGCCCTGACTCTGGGACCTGCGTTGAAGCGCGACTAATTTTAAAACCTCATCCGGCTGGGTCGCCGGCAGTGCCACGCTGGACTGGCAGAGGCATCCGCCCTGCGCGCCACATCCCTTAAAAAGTCAGCAGGGATGTGGCGCGCAGGGCGGGTGCCGGGCAAGAAGGTCGATGCATTCTTGAGTTTAACAGGGCCAAATTAAACTGATTTGCCTTAACTTAACGGCATTACTGTCAGACACCTTCAAGATAGCGCAACAATCCCTTTAGCGCATGCATGACAGTTTGCGTACGCACTGCATGCCGGTCGCCCGCAAACACCAGGCGTTCGCTATGCGTATCCCGCTCATTCATTGCCCAGCCAAAACACACAGTGCCGACCGGTTTGCCTGGCACCGCGCCGCCCGGGCCGGCAATGCCGGTCGTCGACAGCACGACATGCGCGTTGCTGTTAGCCAGGCAGCCTTCAGCCATGGCCGCAGCGATTTCTTCGCTGACGGTGCCGTGTTGTGCAATCAATGCCGCAGGGACGTCGAGCAATTCGGTCTTCGATGCATTGGAATAAGTCACGAAGCCGCATTCAAACCATTCAGAGGAACCGGCGATTTCGGTGATGGCCTGCGCCACGCCGCCGCCCGTACATGACTCTGCAGTGGCCAGCAATAAACCCCGGGTTTGCAAGGCGCGGCCGACGCGTTCGGCCAAGTCCATGATGTCATTCATGTTGCACTCCTGTTTTGTGGGTCGGCAATGAAAATGGTGCGCCCCTGGCGCTATGCAAAGTCGCGTTTAAATTGTGCGCCACAAGGCAAACACGAGCAAGGTAAAAAACGCCGCAAGAATATCATCCCACATCACGCCAAAACCACCTTTCATGCGACGGTCGAAATAGCCGATCGGCGGTGGCTTGACCATGTCGAAAAAGCGGAACCACACGAAAGCCCACAGCTCGGTCTTGAAGTCGGGCGGCGCCAACACCACCAGCACGAGCCAGAAGGCAATGATCTCATCCCAAACCATGCTGCCATGGTCAGCAATACCCAGGTCGCGGCCGGTGCGCCCGCAAGCCCAAACGCCGACAAAAAATCCCAGGAAAATGATGATGCCCCAGTTCAGCGGCGTGAATACTGTCGGCCAGCGCGCGCTCAGCACAGTGTAGGCCAGCCACGCGAACAGCGTGCCCGAGGTGCCCGGCATGATCGGCGAGAGGCCGCTGCCAAAACCTTGCGCCAGCACATGGGCCGGATGAGCGCGCATGAAGCGCGCATCAGGTTTGCGTATGTAAGCGGTCTGGCCCGGCTCTAAAGTGGTCATGGTGTCCTGAAATGGTCGAAGGTGGCGAGCGCCAGCTGCACCGGTGCGCCTGCTGTATCCACGAGACGCAGGCCATCGCCGGCATCGATGCAGCCGATGCGCGTGACCGCAGTGGCCGCGCTCGCCGCAGCGGCCATGACCGCCTCGCGCCGGTCGGCAGGTGCAGTGAAACACAATTCGTAATCATCGCCGCCGGTGAGCGTATATGCCCTTTGCAATGCACGGTCTTGCCGCGCCAGCATGAATCCGCTTGGCAGCGCATCGATGTCCAGCGTCGCGCCGACCTTCGAGCGCGCCAATATGTGGCCAAGGTCGCCGGCGAGGCCATCGGAAATATCGATCGCCGCATGCGCGATACCGCACAGCGCCATGCCGAGTTCGACGCGCGGTGTCGGCGTATGCATGCGTTCGGCGGCGGCGTTCAATACCTCGGGGGCGAGCGCGATTTCCTGACGATAGCCAGCCAGTGCGAGACGTGCATCCCCTAGCGTGCCGGAGACCCAGATGTCGTCGCCAATGCGGGCAGCATCACGGCGCAAGGGGCGACTGGGCATAATTTCGCCAAAGATGGTGATGCAGATGTTGAGCGGCCCCTTGGTGGTGTCGCCGCCGATCAGTTCGCAGCCATGCCGGTCCGCCAGCGCAAACAAGCCTGCGGAAAACGGCGCCAGCCATTCGGCGCGCGCCTCGGGTAGTGAAAACGCCAGCGTGAACGCGAGCGGCTTTGCGCCCATCGCCGCGAGGTCGGAGAGATTCACGGCCAGGCATTTATGCGCGAGTTTGAAGGGATCTGCCTGCGGCAGGAAATGACGGCCTTCGACGAGCATGTCGGAAGACACGGCCAGCTGAAGGCCGGGCGTCGTGTTCATTAGCGCACAGTCGTCGCCGATGCCGAGCGCCGCGCGACTACCGGGCCGCGCGGGGCGGGTGAAATACTGCTTGATCAGGTCGAATTCAGAGAGCATGCCGCGATTGTACCAAGGCAGCATGCTCTATGACCGGCACCCGCCCTGCGCGCCACATCCCTGCTGACTTTTTAAGGGATGTGGCGCGCAGGGCGGATGCCTCTGAGGGGCCAGCGTGGCATTGTCAACGACCCAGCCGGATGGGGTTTTGAATTAGTCGCGCTTCAACGCAAGGACCCGAGTTCAGCGATCAATAACTGTCGCGAAGCCGCGTCTTGCGGCGCCACGCCAAAGCCGCACATCAGGCCTTGCTCATCGTAATAGCGGCAAATGATTTTGGCGCCATCTTCCTGCGCATGCCAGCTGCCGGTCTTGGCCACGTTTATCGGTGGCGGCAGCAAGGCCAGCGGAAAGCTCGGCGTCTTCACGATTACCGGCGCCGGTTTCAGGTCGATCGCGGTCGGTTCGCCAGTCATGGTGCGGGCAATCGCCCGCGCGGCGCTCATCAGCGGCGCGATGTAAGGCATGGGCTGCGAGCCGCCATTATCGGGCAGCGTGTATTCGGCGCAGTCGCCCAAGGCAAATACATCGGTGGCGCTGGTCTGGCCAAAGGTGTCGATGACAATGCCGCGCGCGCAAGTCAATTGCGCCGCCTGTGCCAGTCGCAGGTCGGGACGCAGGCCGACAGCCGACAGGACGAGGTCGGTGTGGAAGCTTGCGCCATTGGCCAGTGTTACTTTCAAGCGCGCGCCGTCGTGATCGATGCTGGCTGCAGTAGTGCCGAGCTCGAGTTTGACGCCACGGTTTTCGAGCGCGCTTTTCAGGCCGGTGCTCAATGCTGGTGCCGCCAAAGCAGCCAACGGCAACAGACTCGGATCGATGAGTGTCACGGCGTGGCCGCCACCGGCGAGATCATCAGCAAATTCGCAGCCGATCAGGCCGGCGCCGAGGATGGTGACATGCGCGGCTGGCTGGCCTTCGGGAGAGCTGATTTTGTCGCGGAAGATGGCGTAATCATCCACATGATTTACTGACAGGACGTCTTGCGCAGCGTCGCCGGCGATCGTCAGGCGGATTGCCTGTGCACCGACTGCGAGCACCAGCTTTTCATAGTCAAAAGTTCCGGCGCTGGTCGTGACCGTTTTGGCGGCGCTGTCGATGTTATCCACGCGCGTGCGCGGCAGGATAGTGGCGTTGAGCTGCTCGGCCATTTGCGTCGCACTCTGGTTCACGAGCTGTGCGGCTTGCTTGCGCTGGGCGATCGCGTTCGAGAGCATGGGCTTGGCGTAGGATCCGCCGCTGTCGCCGGTGATGACGATCAGCGCGCTGGTCTTGTCGAGCTTGCGAAATTCGCGCGCCACTGTGTAGCCGGCCATGCCGGCGCCGATGATGATGATCGGTTTCATGAATTTCCTTTGATATCAGTAACCGGCGCAGTGACGGCGAAGTGCAAAATTACAGTACGACCATTTCGAAGTCGGCCTTGGCCACGCCGCAGTCCGGGCATTCCCAGTCCGCCGGGACATCATCCCATTTGGTCCCTGCAGCGATGCCGTGGTCAGGCATACCGAGCGCTTCGTCATAGATAAAGCCGCAAACGATACATTGGTAAGTGTTCATGATGATCCTTTAATAATTAGTGAATTGGGCAGTGTCGCGCTTCAGGCGCCTTGCTTGACGGCTTCGAGAGCGGCGCGATAGTGATTGGCGTGACGCTCTTCGACCTTGGCCAGTGCTGCGAAACGTTTGGCGGCCATTTCCAGCGTGCGCAGGAAGGCAGCAGCGTGTTCTTTCGATTCGGCGATCTGCTCATCGAATTCGGCGACCGCAGCGGCATTGCCTTCTTCTACGGCGAGGTGGCGGAATTTCGGGTACATCTCGGTGTATTCGTAAGTCTCGCCTTCAATCGCGATTTCCAACGATTTTGCCGGCGTCATTTGTGCTTTCGGATACAGCAGATCGAGGTGGCCGAAGGCGTGCAGGATTTCCTGCTCGGCGGTGTCTTCAAAAATCTTGGCCACGTCCGGTGCGCCGGCAGCGCGCGCCAGCTTGGCGAAATAACGGTATTTAATGTGGGCCATCGATTCTCCGGCAAAGGCCGATTCGAGGTTTGCGATCGTAACGGATTGAGTAGTGTTTGCCATGATGGGCTCCTGTGTGCTTAATCGATTAAGGAATTTAATCGGCTTGGGAAGAATAATAGCTAAGCCTACGTAATTAACAAAGGCAATTAAATTTATGGAATGGATAGTTTTTGCAATTGGGGGCTAAGCCAGTGCTGCTATTGGTAAAAATACCTAGTTAATCTGAACTAGTGCTCTGCTAAACTAGGTCGCTTTCGGTCCGCAACATAAAGAAAGCCGCCCAACATGGATGAAATGATTTCGCAAAAAGAGCAAGTTCGCCAGCAATTGCGCCTGGCAGCACTTGAGTATCACGAATTTCCTACTCCCGGCAAGATCAGCGTTACCCCCACCAAACAATTAACCAATCAGCGCGACCTGGCACTGGCGTATTCGCCCGGTGTTGCAGCGGCCTGTGAAGAAATTGTCGCGGACCCGGCAAACGCATTCAAATACACGGCGCGCGGCAATCTGGTCGCCGTCATCACGAACGGCACGGCCGTGCTTGGCCTGGGCAATATCGGCCCGCTGGCCTCAAAGCCGGTCATGGAAGGCAAGGGCGTGCTGTTCAAGAAGTTCGCCGGCATCGACGTCTTCGATATCGAAATCAACGAGTCCGATCCGGACAAGCTGTGCGACATCATCGCTTCACTTGAGCCGACCTTTGGCGGCATCAACCTGGAAGACATCAAGGCGCCGGAGTGTTTCTACATCGAGCGCAAACTGCGCGACCGCATGAAGATTCCGGTCTTCCATGACGACCAGCACGGCACGGCCATCATCGTCGGTGCGGCCATCCTGAATGGCTTGAAAGTCGTGGGCAAGACCATGGAGCAGAGCAAGCTCGTGGTCTCCGGTGCGGGTGCTGCGGCGCTGGCTTGCCTCGACCTGATCGTCGATCTCGGCTTCCCGCTAAAAAATATTTTTGTCACCGATCTCGCTGGCGTGGTCTACAAAGGTCGCGCTGAACTGATGGACCCGGACAAGGAGCGTTTCGCGCAAGAGACCAGCGCACGCACGCTGGCTGAAGTCATACCTGATGCGGACATTTTCCTCGGTCTGTCCGCCGGCGGCGTTTTGAAGCCGGCCATGGTCGCCACGATGGCGCCGCATCCGCTGATCCTCGCGCTGGCTAATCCGACCCCGGAAATCCTGCCGGAAGAAGTCAAGGCGGTGCGTGATGACGCGATCATCGCTACTGGCCGTTCGGACTTCCCGAACCAGGTCAATAACGTTCTGTGTTTCCCGTATATTTTCCGCGGTGCGCTCGATTCCGGCGCGACCACGATCACGCGCGAGATGGAAGTCGCGGCCGTGTATGCAATCGCTGAACTGGCGCAAGCCGAGCAGTCCGACGTGGTCGCTTCAGCCTATGGCATCAGCAATCTCGCCTTCGGTCCGGAATACCTGATCCCGAAACCCTTCGATCCGCGCCTGATGATCAAGATCGCGCCGGCCGTGGCGAAAGCTGCTGAAACGTCGGGCGTGGCACTGCGGCCGATCAAGGACATGCAGGCCTATATCGATCGCCTGCAGCAGTTCGTGTATCACAGCGGTACCTTCATGAAGCCGATCTTCCAGGCGGCGAAGAAGGCTCCTGCGGCCAAGAAGCGCATCGTCTTTGCCGAGGGCGAAGAAGAGCGCGTTCTGCGCGCCGTGCAAATCGTGATCGATGAAAAACTGGCCAAGCCTATCCTCATCGGCCGTCCGCACATCCTCGAGCAGCGCATTGAAAAATTCGGTCTGCGCCTGAAGCTCGATGTCGACTTCGAAGTCATCAATCCCGAATATGACGAGCGTTATCGCGATTTCTGGCAGACCTACTTGTCCATGACTGCGCGTAAAGGCGTCACCGAGCAGTACGCGAAGCTGGAAATGCGTCGTCGTCATACGCTCATCGGCGCCATGGCCATCCACAAGGGTGATGCCGACGGTATGATCTGCGGGACTTATGGCACGACGGCGCTACACCTCAATTACATCGACCTCGTGCTGGGCAAACGTAAGGGCGTCAACGTCTACGCCGCCATGAATGGCCTGATCCTGCCGGATCGCCAGGTCGTCATCGTCGATACCCACGTCAATGAAAATCCGACCGCGGAACAGATCGCTGAATTTACGATCCTGGCGGCGGAAGAAATGCGCCGCTTTGGTTTGCTGCCGCGCGCGGCCTTGCTGTCGCATTCGAATTTCGGCACCAGCAATAGCGCCTCTGCGCAAAAGATGCGCGCCGCCTTGGCGATCATCCAGCGCGATGCGCCTGAACTGGAATGCGATGGTGAAATGCATGGCGATACCGCGCTTGACAGCACCTTGCTGAAGAAAGCGATCCCGGACTCCAAGCTCAAGGGTGATGCGAACCTGCTGGTCATGCCGAATCTTGATTCGGCCAACATTTCTTACAATTTGTTGAAGACCGCGTCGGGCTCGGGCATTGCGATCGGGCCTATCCTGCTCGGCTGCGCCAAGCCTGTGCATATCCTGACGCCATCGGCAACGGTGCGTCGTATCGTCAACATGACGGCGCTGTGCGTGGTGGATGCGAATTCGGATCGCTGATCCGATTCACGAGGCTGGCTGATAAATCCCCTGTGCCGGGTTAGGACAGGGGATTTTTTTCATCTCCAGATCAAAAATGGCGACCGCCGTGCAGCGGTTCCTGCCTCAGGTCGATAGCGTCGTGTTGTGCACGACGCCGCCTATTGTCACATTCTTGAGCTGCAAGCCCTTGACGTTGTAGAGGTACCAGGGCTGAGCAGCATTCGCGGGCGTGCCGAAATTGCAATACGTGATGGTGACATCGATGACCGGCAAGACCAGCGGCGCCGGTTCGCCGCCGTTATAGTCGGAGGCGACGGGACCCAGAATCACGATGGCTTGATAGCACGAGACCTGCTGGCCATTCTTGCTCACATTGCCGACCTTGACGCCAGAAATATGGATGTTGGCGACGACCGGCGCGCGCGTGCGCACATTGTCGTTCAGGGGCGCGTAATCACAGTCGAAGGTAACGATGCCACCGCCGGCGGTGGCCACGCTGCGCGACTTGATCGGCGAGCCCGGCAGCGACGCATAAAAGCCCGGGGTCGTCTGGACACCGTTCGGAATCTCGATATTGCGCACGTAAAAATTGCGCAGGTAGCCGCCACGATTCATGTTCGTCTTCAGGCGGATGGCGATGTTGAGCGGGTCGGTATTCCAGTAGACATTACGGAATACGAGGTTCTGCGCAAAGACATTCTGTATACCGCCGGCCATTTCGCTGCCCAGCGTGACGGCGCCATGGCCGCTTTGCATGATGCAGTCCTGGATGACGATATTTTGTGAAGGCCCGTATTGCGTATCGGTGTTCTTGCCGGCCTTGATGGCAATGCAGTCGTCGCCGGTATTGAAGGTGCAGCCTTCAACGAGCACATGGTCGCAGGCTTCCGGATCGAAGCCATCGCTGTTGGGCCCCATGCTATTGGCATGGACATTGCGGATCACGAGATTGCGGCAATGGACCGGATGATGTTGCCAGAAGGGCGCGTGATTGACCTGATAGCCCTTCAGCAGCACGTTCGTGCAGCCGATCAGCTGGATCATCGGCGCGCGCAGGTAATGGCCGATGCCGAAGACGCGACGGGCGAGCGGCACGCCCGCTTCCGACAAGGCCGGCAGGTATTGGCTGTCTGCGCGCCAGCGATCGCCTTCGCCCTGTATCAGCGTGCGCTGGGACTCCGGCAGCATCGGTGCGATTTTTTCCAGTGATGTGGCATTGTTCGGATTGGGTGTTATTTCCGATTTGGCGAGCATGCTTTCGGCCATCGCATGACCGTCTGGCAGGAAGGCGCGGTTCCGGCCTTTCCAGCGCCACCAATGATCGCCAGTTGCATCGTAAGCGACGCCGCCCTGGCCATTCAGGATGCAGCTCCAGTCATCGGCGGTGAGCGCGATATTGTCTTGGCCATAGGCATACACCATGGACGCATAGTTCAGGCAGTCATTGCTTTGCCAGCGCGAGATGACGAGCTTGCCATTCGCGCCGCAGTCGAAGTCGCCGTGTTTGGCGTAATCGGCGGGATTGCTGCTGAAATAGATGTGCGCGCCTGTTTGCAGGTGCACGTTGACGTTAGAGAGCAGCACGATCGGGCCGGCGCAATACCAGTCGCCACTTGGGATCAGTACCCGCCCGCCACCGGCTTTGTGGCAGGCGGCGATGGCGGCGGTGATGGCGGGATAGCAGTCTTTCGCGCCGGGTGCCTGCGTCAGGATCTCTCCCTGTTCGTGATGACTGATGGCGGCCTGAACCTTGACGAGCTTGCAGGGCGCCGCGCCGTATCGCGTAATGCTGAAATCCTCCTTGCGAAACACCGGCGCCTTCTTCAATTTCTCGACGATTGCGGCGGCCTGCAGCCAGGGGTCTCCCGGCTCTGCCGCGGTGGCTGCGCCGCTGGCCAAAGTCACACCGCCAGCCGATACCGCCTGCATGAAAGTCCGGCGTGCCGGATTGGGGATGGCGGTAAAAGTCATGGAATCTCCGAAGTGCTTATTCATGGGTATTGTTGTACTCGCCGAGGTAGATGTCGGCCGCTGCCGGCTGCTCGCCATAGCCTAGCTGCGCGACCGGATCGATTCCAGCGGCGCGCAGGTTATTCCAGAAATCATTCGAGCTGTATTGCGCCGGACGGAAGGGCAGAGTGCCATTGCGATTCCAGTCAGCCCACGGGTGGCCTTTCTGGATGTGCGCACCGATGTGCGAATTCAGGATCACCATCTTGCCCACGGTTTCGAGGACGGCTTTCGTGATGATGCCTTTGGGAGATTCAAACACGCTGGTGTCGCCGACGGTGCAGGAATAGCCGGGTACTGGCACGCTGCCAAACGGTGTGCAACGCTGATTGAAAAACCACTGGCGCGCCAGATAAAATTTACCGTCCAGCGCATATTTTTTGCCGTCATTCGTGAAACGACAGTCGTTGAAAACGAATCCGTATTTGGTACGGAAATTTGTATTCGGCGCGCCCACATACGAAGTCGAGCGATCGCCGAGCGAGCGGATCTCGGTGCGGTAGAAATACGCCGTCGTATCGCCAAAAATATAATCGACGTCGCCTTCCACATACGAGCGATGGAAAAAGCTGCGTACGGTATAGCCCGGTGTCGCGGACTTCAAAAATAGCGTGTCCTGGAAGCCGATCAGGCGCAGGTTCTCGAACTGCGCGCGGTCAGCGCCTTCGACCTGCAGTGCGACAGCCTGGTGATGCACGATGTTCATTTGCGCATAGACGCTGTCCTTGCCGCAATCGCGTTCGCCGCATTCATTGCGCGTATTACCGGCATCCTTGTTGTATGAATTTTCAAAGGTGATATTGCGCACCTGAAAACCATTGTTACGCACCCAGACCACCATTGCGCCACTGGTGGAAATCGTCGGCCGGGCGCGAATCTGTTCATGCATCGCGAGAATCGACGGGTCCAAGTTTTCAAACTGAGCGCCGAAACGGGCAACATACTCGGCGCTGCTCAATGCCGCGTCGATCCGGGTGCTGATCTTGGTCTTGCCGGCATCGGCTTCTTCGCTATACAGCGTGAGCGGCACTGGCGAGGCTGGCACGTACAGCAATTCCTTGTAGGTGCCGGGCTTGATCTGGATATAGAAGCGTTTGCTCGATGTCAGTGCACTGTCGATGACAGCTCGGTTTACCGCTTGCTGGACGCTATTGAAGACGTGGATGCCATCCGCCTTGGCGTTCAGGTCGACCAGATAATCGGCCTTGAACGCTGCGCCGGTAGCGAGCGGATCAGCGAGCGGATCCCATGGATCGATCGCTTCCCTGCCTGCAGGACCCACGTACTTTAATACTTCAGTGATGCCATATTCCTGCGCCTGCGCAGCGGTGAGCTGTGGTCGGGTGATTTTTTCGGGCGACTGAGGAAAGGCGGCAAAGCGACTGTCGCAGTCGATGCCGGCGCTACCCGACAGATTGAGCGTATCGGTACCATTCGCGCCGAACAGTGCATGCTGGACATCGCGCTTCGAGCCGGCATGGACGGCGACATCGTCGAAGGACGCGCGCAGCGGATGCGCATCATCGAGTCCGCGCAGGATGATGTTGCCGGGGCTTAGGCTGCGCACATGCGTGAATTGAATATTGCGATAGACCGGTAATAAGCTACCGCTCGCATGTTTTGTGTAGTGCGTATTGATGTCGATCGGCGCGCGGACATCGCGCAGGCAGACATTGTTGTACCGGACATTCTCGACGAGTCCGCCGCGCGAAATATCGCTCTTGATGCGCAGCCCCGAGGTCGTTCCGTCCATTGTCAGGTCATCGACGAGGATGTTACGTACGCCGGAAATGGTTTCGCTGCCGATCGACATGCCATGACCGCTATAGAAATGGTTATGCAGCACCGAGATGTTTTCGCTGGGGCCGTTCGTGCCCGACTTGATGGCGATATTGTCGTCGCCGGTACGGATAAAGCTATGGGCAATGGTGATATTGCGCGAAGAAATCGGGTCTATGCCATCGGTGTTGCGCGCATCGGCGGGCGTATCGATGCGCACGCCCCATGCGGTGTAACCATCGACGCGATTGAGCGTGACATGGAAGTTTGCCGCATTGCGCAGCGTGATGCCATGCATGGTGAAATTACTCGAGCGCTGGACTTCAATCAGGCGCGGCACGTTCTGGTGCGCGTCTTCGCGTTGCGCGCGGCGAGCGAGCTGCCACCACGACTCCTTTTGACCGTCCATCAGCTGGCCACCCTGGCCATCAATGCTGCCCTGGCCCATGATGCCGCTATCCTTGCCGTCTTCGAGGCTGATGAAAGGACGGCAGCCCTTGCCGGACTGGTCGATTTTGCCGCAGCTGCCGGTGCCACGATCATAGGCTTGCGGATTCGTGCTGGCCAGCAGTGTCGCACCGCCCTCGATGACGAGCGTGACGCCGCTGCGCAAGACCAGCGGCCCTGAGCGGAAGCGCTTCTTTTCGTTGTAAGGCGAGAGCCGCACGGAATAGCCGGCCGCGCATTGGTCGATAGCTTGCTGGATGCGCAGCGTATCATCGAGTGTCGCGCTATCGGGCACGGCAGTGAGCACGGCGCAGGAGGGCGGCATGACGGGCTCGACGACTTTGCGGCTGTCTTGCGCCTGCGCGCCGCCGGCGACGGCGCCCAGCGCCATTAACACGAGTATCTGGAGAGTTTGCATCATTGTTCTAACTTGAAGTAATTGCCGAGCACAGGAATGGCCAGCGTCAATTCACGCTGCACCATGCGCGCGAAAAAGTTCGCCCCCTTTGCACCGACATGGGTGCGGTCGAAACTGCTCTTGGCGGCGCCGGCGCGCTCGGCGCTGGTGGTATCGGCAGCGCCGCCTTTGACTGGTGGCGGTTCCATCGCGAGGGTGTCGGCTTCGGCTTCGCCCATGAGCTGCACGGCGAGAAAGCTTTCGGCATTCAGATCGAGACCCGGCACGCGCGCGGCAGCTGCCGTATTCAAGCTGACTTCCGCCCACGGGCGCAGGTCGTTTTGCAGCAGGCCTTGCTTGAAGCTGCGCCGCGACAGCGGTGAAAGCAAAACGGGCATTGCGCCGGCAGCCTGAACTTCGCTGACATAGCGCGCCATATTCGGTCCGAATTCAGTGGCAAAGTCGGTCGAGCGGCCCGGCTTGCCCGGCTGGTCGTTATGGCCGAACTGGATCAGCACATAAGTCTGTTCGAAGGCGCTGCCTTCCTTCAGTAATCCCTGCACATGCGACCACAGTCCTTCGGCGCGGAAGCTGCTGGTGCTGCGGCCGCCACGCGCGAGGTTGATGCAGCTCACAGGTGCCACGAAGCGGCTGCACAGCGCATCGCCATAGCCGCTGCGCGTGGCCATGGTCGAGTCGCCGACCAGGATCACGCGTACCGGTTTGAGATCGGCGGCAGCGACGCTGCCGGCCAGTCCAAGCGCGCACAGCGCGATCGTCAGGTGCCGTTTTTTCATCGTCTGCCTCATGCGGAAAATGTTTCGTTGTAGGTCTTGTCGCCGATCTTGACGTTCTTCAGTTTCAAACCCTTGACCTTGTACAGATAAATCGGCTGCGCGCTGTTGTAGGGTGTGCCGAAATCGCAGTCCGTGATGTTCACATCGCTC
Source organism: Oxalobacteraceae bacterium (assembly GCA_947448025.1). GTDB lineage: Bacteria > Pseudomonadota > Gammaproteobacteria > Burkholderiales > Burkholderiaceae_D > CANFLV01. The sequence goes on from CANFLV010000020.1 coordinate 29,710, forward strand.
ACGGGCGTGACCTCTGGTGGCGGATTTTGCGCGCCGTTGTAGTCCGACGCGACCGGGCCGAGGATGACGATGGCTTGGTAGCTCGAATAGCGACCATCACGGATTGCCGCATTGCCGACCCTGACGTTGGAGATATGTACGCCGGAGACGGTCGGCAGGCGCGTGCGCACAGTGTCATTGACCGGATCGTAATCGCAGTCGATGGTGACGATGCCGCCCGCCGAAGTCGCCACGCTCTTGGTCGGAATCAGTGAGCCGGGCATGCTGTTGTAGAACGCCGGCGTGGTGCGGATGCCGTTCGGGATATCGATATTGCGCACATGCAGATTGCGCAGATAACCGCCGCGGCTGAGATTGGTTTTCAGGCGGATGGCAATATTGAGCGGGTCGGTCTTCCAGTTCGCATTTTCAAAGACCAGGTTTTGCGCGTAGACGTTTTCGATCCCGCCCGACATGATGCTGCCCAGGGTCAGCGCGCCATGGCCGCTTTGCATGCGGCAGTTCTGGATCACGATGTCCTTGCAGGGACCAAACTGGATATCGGGTCCTTTGCCCGAATCGATGGCGATACAGTCGTCACCGGTATTGAAATGCGAGTCTTCGATCAGCACGGTCTGGCAGGATTCCGGATCGAAGCCATCGCTGTTCGGGCCCATGCTGTTGGCATAGATTTTCCTGACCTGCAGATTGCGGCAGTTGACCGGATTGTGCTGCCAGAACGGGGCATTGTTAAGCTGGTAGCCGGCGAACAGCACATTCGTGCAGCTGATGAATTGCACCATGTGCGGGCGCAAATAGTGGCCGATGCCGAAGACGCGTTTATCGAGCGGCACGCGCGCTTCGGCCAGCACGCGCAGGTAGTTCGAATCGCAACGCCAGCGTTCGCCGTCGCCCTGGATGAAGCGTGCTTCTTCTTCGGAGAGATGCGGCGCGATCTGACGCAGCGAGACCGGGTTGGCCGGGTTGACGTGCACTTCGGTCTGGCCTTTGGTGTGCGGAATGTAGCGTCCAGTACCGGCTGCGATGTCGCCCGCCCAGTTCGGTTTTTCGCGCCCCTTCCATGACCACCAGCAGTCCTTCTCGTTAGCGAAGGGCAGGCCGGCCTGGCCATCGATGATAGCGGTCCAGTCATCGCCAGTAAGGGCAATATTATTTTGCCCGTAAGCGTAGACCATCGAAGAATAATTCAGGCAGTCGTTGCCTTCCCAGCGCGTGATCGACAGGCGGCCGTGCTGGCCGCAGTCGTAGGCGCCGTATTTTGCGTAGTCGGCCGGCTTATTGCTGAAATAGACGTGCGCGCCGGCAGCCAGATGCACATTGACATTCGACAGCAGCACGATCGGGCCGCAGACATACCAGCTGCCGGCCGGGATCAGCACCCGGCCGCCACCGGCCTTGTGGCAGGCGGTGATGGCGGCGGCAATGGCCGCATAGCAGTCGCTCGCGTCCGCGACCGGCGTCGTGACGGTATGCTCATCAACAAAGGATACCCAGGCTGTCGTCTTGCGCGTCTGGCACGGTTTGGCGCCAAACGCCGTAATCGGGAAATCTTCCTTGCGGAAGTTCAGTGGTGTCGCAAAGCGATCGATGATGGCTTGCGCATCGGCCCATGGATCGGGCGTCGCAGCGAGGCTCAAGCCGCTGGCTGCCAGCAGTCCTGTGCTGGACGCCGCCTGCAGGAAGTGACGGCGTGAAGTGCTGTTGAGTTCGTGGCTGATCGGTTTGCTAGGCATAAAAAAAAGCCCCCCACGGCCTGGACCGCGGGGGGCAATCTCCTCTTTAGAAGAATTTGTAGGAAGCGCTGACATTGAACGCACGGCCGATCGGGCTGGCTGCGCTGCTCAGATAGCTATAGGTATAGCCACTGTGGTTCGTCACTGGCGGATCCGCATTGAACAGGTTCGTCACGCCAATAGTGATGTCGGTGTTCTTGATGCCACGATAGACGCCGGTCCAGTTCCACGATTGGTAAGGCTTGATATCGCGCCAGTAATCTTGCGCGACCAGGTTCTGGTCGTGGTAACCGGTATTGTAGTTCTGCGTCAGCTGGCTACCCCAGTCCTTGCTGTTCCAGTTCAGTGCCAGAGTATGCTTCCAGCGGAAGCTGATGATCGGATACGAGCTGGTCGTGCCGTTATTGGCGGCGCCAAAGCGGCCGACGTTAGGAATCCATTCGCCACCCGACTCAAGCTGGTTCTCGAACTGCGTCAGGTAAGTACCGCTGAGGTTCACGCGGAAGTCGCCGTACTCGGATTTCGGCAGCTGGTAAGCCGCGGCGATATCAAAGCCGGAGGTGCGCTGGCCGCCCAGATTCATCGTGGTGTTCTTGATGAAGGCGATGGTGCCGTCTGCATTGCGTACGAACAGGCTGGCGTACTTGCTCGGGTTGAGGAAGTAGACTTGCTCAGGCAGGCTGGCCAGCATGTTTTCCATGCTGATCTTCCAGTAATCGACCGATACCGTCAGTGACTTCATCGGCTCGATGACCACGCCAAGTGTGCCGCCCTTCGATGTTTCAGGCGTCAGCTCGGCATTGCTGCCGGTCTGTTTCGGGAAGGTCGCATTACATACGGTCGAGGCGACAAAGCCCGCCACTGCCTTGCCGCTGCCGGCAACGCCCGGTGTGCCACCTGGGCACAATACCGGATCATCCCATTTTGCCGAAGTTGTGGTGGTCGCGCCAGGCAGGCGATAGCCGTAACGGTCAAACAGTGTCGGTGCGCGGAAACCGGTGTTGGCCGAGCCGCGGAACATGATTTGCGGCGAGAAGGTGTACTTGAAGCTGGCCTTTGGATTGATGGTGTTACCAAAGTCGCTGTAATGGTCGTCACGCACGGCGAAGTTGAGGTTCAATTCCTTCGTCACCGGCGCGTCCAGCTCGGCATAGGCTGCTGCGACATTGCGCGCGCCCTCTCCCTTGGACGGGCTTGAACCTGCATAGGTCACGATGGAGGTAATGTCCGTCTTGATATCTTGCGTCGTGTCGCGATGGAAATCGCCACCCAGCGCCAGCATCATCGAGCCGCCGCCGAGCTGCATGATTTCGCGCGAAGCCGTCAGATCGACGCCGGTATAAGTCGACTTCGATGTGCGTGCCAACTGACCATCCGCCGAAATGCTGGCGAGATAGGCCTTGCCAACTGTATCCTGCAGGCCGAAAGGATTCAGTGAGCCGTTTGCCAGGCCAGTGATCAGGCCGGCGCCGCTGACGTAGCCGGATTCATAATAATTTTCGCGATTGGATAGGCCAAACACAAGACCGGCCTTGTAGTCCCAACCGGCATACTGTCCTTCTTCACTGAAGGCCAGACGTTGATTCAGCTGCACGTCCTTGGTCGTCGCTGCACCGAGATCGGCCACGCTCCAGGTCACGTTCAGGGGTTCGCCTTTCAGGCCGGCGACAGCAGGAACGCCGCCACTCGCGCCCGGATACCATTTCGATGTCGATGGCAGAGTCGCCGTCACGCCATTGGCGGCCAGCGAAGTGGTCGGATTTTTCGTGCCGAGGATGTATTCCTGGCCGCGGCTGTAGTCGACGATCAGGGTATGGTCTTCATTGATCTTCAGCGTACCCTTGCTATAGAAAGTCGTTTGCTGATTTTCGTAGAGCGCGGTGGCGTAGGTATTCGTATTCAGGATGCAGGTGTTCTTGGCGCCCTGGATTGACGATGGCAACAGGCAGCCGGCGCTGTAGTAAGGATTCTGTGCGGTCTTGTTCGTGGCCGTGGTGAAGTTCGCTGGCATTGCATAGCCACCGCTGCCCAGGGTCGGTGCGCGACCGATTGATGTCAGCAGCTCCGGCGAATTCATCCAGGCGCGATCGGCTTGCAGCAGGCGGCTGCGCTGGTGGCCGTCGAAGGTCGCGTAGACGTTCCAGCCGTCGGTGTTCAAGTCACCCTTGCCGACAGTGAAGGAGACACGCTTTTCGTCAGCACCGCCATTTTCCTGTGGTTTCACGGCCTGTACCGTGGCACTGGCGCCCTGGAATTCACGTTTGGTGATGAAGTTGACCACGCCGCCAATGGCGTCCGAACCGTAGATGGCCGAGGCGCCGTCACGCAGGATTTCAACGCGGGCGAGGGCGCTCATTGGAATCACGTCAAGGTTGGCGTAGCCGTCAGCGATCGCCTCATTGGCCATGCGCCGGCCATTGAGCAGCACCAGCGTGCGATTGACACCGAGACCGCGCAAATTGATGTTCGTGCCGGAGCCGGCATTCGATGGCGCCAGCGACACCGACTGTGGCAGCGCCATCATGACGTCAGCCAGCGTGGTCATGCCGCGCTGGGTCAGCTCGGCAGCGGTCAGCACCGTCACCGGAAGGGCTTCTTCCGTCGCCAGGCGTTTGATGGATGAACCGGTCACTTCAATGCGAGCGGTTTCAGCGGTTTGCGCGTGAGCCTGATTCAACAGACTCAGCACCGCCAGGGTAATGGATGACAGGACTAATCCTGGGCGCAGGCTATCGCGGGTATTCATTAATTGTCTCCTCAATTGCGGAAAAATTTCCACCGTTATTTGGCTTCGTTAATTGGGAACACCTCGCGTGTTCCCTGCCACTGCAACGAGGGCCAGGCGATGCCTTGGCCGAGGTTCAGACGGTCAAAAAATGATGACTGCGCGCGCCGTTCTGTCACGGCGTATTTTTTATTTTTTATCCGCGTGAAAACGTGCGGGTAACGCGTTCCAGGTGGGCGCGCATGGCGCGCCGGGCTTCGGCCGGATCATGACCGGCAATCGCTGCAAGAATCTTGCGATGGTCGGTCAGGGTTTCCTGGCGTAGCTCTTCTGTCTGGAAATGTTCCTTTAACTTGTTCCATAGCCGGCCGCGTTGATTCCACAAATAATCGACAGTGCCGACCAGTGCGCTGTTGCCAGTGGCGCGCGCGATCGACAAATGGAAATTACGGTCAGCCTGCTCGTTACTTGAATAATTCGCGTGATTTTTTTCCATCTCCAGAACAGCGGTCAGGATCGCGTCGATCGCACTGTCCGTGGCCACACGCGCGGCGATGGCGGCTACCTCGGATTCGATCATGCGCCGCGCCGACAAAACTTCAAACGGGCCCGGACCCGCTTCCGTCAGTTCCGGTTCCGGCGTCGCTGTTTCGCAGACATAGACGCCCGAGCCACCGCGCACTTCAATGACACCGCCGAGTTCAAGCGCCAGCAAGGCTTCGCGCAATGAGGCGCGGCTGACCGCCAGTTTCGTGGCCAGGTCGCGCTCGGACGGCAGGCGCTCACCGGCACCGATCTTCTCCACGCGAATCAGTTCATGGATGCGTTCGGCCACGACCCGGTACAGCCTCGGCTCATGGTGGCTCGCGGTGTCCTGCGGCGTGGTGATTTTCTTTTGCATCTGTGCGGCTCTCCTGCGAAATTTACCTTGCATGCAGCATGCAAGGTGCTCGTCTTTATTTGGTCAGGCCATTTTAATGTGGTTAGACCAATTTTGCAATCTGGACTAGCCAGATATTTTATTCGGTGGCATACTTGCCACAGAATTTCATCATCGTGGTTTGAAAAATTCATCGGTTTCCATAGCTAAAACTTAGAATTTATGTGCCACTGACAGCGCATGGTGACGGTGTAAAACGATGGTCAGGCCAAATAAAATTTTGGTCGGTCCGCATCAGAATATATGGTCTTGCGGCGATTTCCGCGAGTCTACTAGGAAGCAATAATGACGAAAGCGCCATCCTCAAAGCCCCTGCACATCCGCATGCATGCGAACGACAATGTCGCCATCATTGCCAATGACGGCGGCCTGCCTGCCGGTGCCGTTTTTGCCGATGGCCTGGCGCTGGTGGAGGCGATTCCGCAAGGTCACAAGGTCGCCTTGAGCGCGATCGCTGAAGGCGCGCCTATCGTGCGCTACAACGTCGCCATTGGTTACGCTGTGCGCGATATTCCTGCCGGCGCCTGGGTCTCGGAAGCGCTGACGCGCATGCCGGAAGCGCGTGAGTTGCTGAACCTGCCGATCGCCACGATCAAGCCGCCCGCTGCGCCCCCTCTGGAAGGCTATACCTTCGAAGGCTATCGCAATGCCGATGGTTCAGTCGGCACGCGCAATATCCTCGCCATCACCACCACCGTGCAATGCGTGGCCGGTGTCGTCGATCATGCCGTCGCGCGCATCAAGGCCGAGCTGCTGCCAAAATTTCCCAATGTCGACGATGTCGTCGGACTCGAACACAGCTATGGCTGCGGTGTCGCCATTGATGCGCCGAACGCCATCGTGCCGATCCGTACGCTGCGTAACATCAGCCAGAATCCGAACTTTGGCGGTCAGGTCATGATGGTGTCGCTAGGCTGCGAAAAGCTGCAGCCTGCCCGGCTGTTCCCGAAAGGCTCGATTCCTATCCTGCGCGATGCCGAGCCTTCGCACGTCTGCCTGCAAGACCAGGAGCATGTCGGCTTCATGTCGATGATCGCGTCGATCATGCAAACGGCCGAGCGCCATCTGAGTGAATTGAACAAGCGCCAGCGCGAGACTTGCCCGGCTGCCGAGCTTGTGGTCGGCGTGCAGTGCGGCGGCTCTGATGCCTTCTCCGGCGTGACCGCCAATCCAGCGGTCGGCTTTGCGTCCGACCTGCTCGTGCGCGCGGGGGCGACCGTGATGTTTTCCGAAGTGACGGAAGTCCGCGATGCGATCGACCAACTCACGGCGCGCGCCGTGAATGCCGAAGTGGCTGAGGCAATGGTGCGCGAGATGGCCTGGTATGACAATTACCTCACGCAAGGCGGCGTTGACCGCAGTGCCAATACGACGCCCGGCAACAAGAAAGGTGGGCTGTCGAACATCGTTGAAAAAGCCATGGGCTCCATCGTCAAGTCGGGCTCGAGTCCGATTTCCGGCGTGCTCGCGCCGGGTGAAAAACTCAGCACCAAGGGCTTGATCTACGCCGCCACGCCAGCCTCTGATTTCATTTGTGGCACCTTGCAGATTGCCGCCGGCATGAACCTGCACATCTTCACGACCGGCCGCGGCACCCCCTATGGACTGGCGCCTGTGCCTGTCATCAAGGTCGCCACGCGCAATGATCTGGCAAAGCGCTGGCACGACCTTATGGACCTGAACGCGGGTCGCATCGCTACCGGCGAAGCAACGATAGAAGAAATGGGTTGGGAATTGTTCCACCTGATGCTCGATGTCGCCTCTGGCAAAAAGACCTGGGCCGAGCACTGGAAGCTGCATAACGCGCTGGTGCTGTTCAATCCGGCGCCTGTGACCTGATCCCCTGCTGTTATTTATCTCGCTTTGTATTGCTGCCAGCTGAACCTCAATGGCAGCGTGTTTAATTTATCCCTAGCTTTGAGCCGAATCCCATGACCTCTGCCACTCCTGTAAAAAAATTCAATCGACTTCTCCTCACTGGCGCAGCCGGCGGTCTGGGTCGCGTCCTGCGCGAAAAAATCAAGCCATGGGCGAATATTGTTCGTGTCTCGGACCTCGCCGGTCTGGGCGAAGCCGGCGAAGGTGAGGAAGTCGTGCACTGCGACCTGGCCGATCGCGAAGGCGTCAATGCGCTGGTCAAGGACTGCGACGCCGTGCTGCATTTTGGCGGCGTGTCAGTGGAAGGGCCTTTCGATCCGATCATGCAGGCGAATATTCTTGGTGCCTATAATTTGTACGCCGCCATTCACCAGCACGGCGTCAAGCGCGTGGTCTTCGCCAGCTCCAGCCACACAGTCGGCTTTTACCGCACGACCGACCGGGTCGATGCCGAAATGCCTTTGCGCCCCGATGGTTTTTACGGGCTATCGAAATGTTTTGGCGAGGCGCTTTCGCGGTATTACTTCGATCGCTTCGGCATCGAGACGGTATGCCTGCGCATAGGCTCGAGTTTCCCTGAACCGCGCACACCGCGCATGATGGTGACTTACCTCAGTTATAACGATTTGCTCGATCTGATTCGCGCGTCGCTTTTTACGCCGCGGGTGGGCCACACCATCAGCTTCGGCACCTCCGCCAATGCAACCTCGTGGTGGGATAACAGCAAGGCCGCCCACCTTGGCTATCAGCCCAAGGACAGCGCACAGCAGTTCAGTGCGAATTTTCCGGATACGGCCGAGTTTCCGGCGGCCGATGATGCGACCACGATTTTCCAGGGTGGCGCTTTCGTAACGACGGGCCCGATCTACTGATAGGCCGTATGCCGCCATGTGCTCTCAAGTCGTGCCGGCTTTTAGCGGTACCCTGCCGGTCTGCACCAAAGGCGCCGCACGGTCGCAATGACCGTGCTGATCATCGAAAAACATATGCGGCTTGAATGCGGCCAGCACATCGGACTTGGCCACGCCGCCCATGAAGAAGGTTTCGTCGATGGCGACATCCCAGGCGCGCAGGGTGCGAATGACGCGCTCATGCGAAGGTGAGGAGCGCGCCGTGACCAATGCAGTGCGGATCGGGCGCGGCGTCGCGTTTGCGTTGGCATTCTGGATGAAGGACAGTGCTTTCAGCAGGCGCGCAAAGGGACCTTCCGGCAGCGGCTTCAAGGCGTTTTCGCGTTCATGCTGCTCGAATGCCTCGATACCTTGCGTCTGGTAGATCCGTTCCGACTCATCCGAAAAAATCACGGCGTCACCATCGAAGGCAATGCGGATCTGCTCCAGCTCGGCCAGCGCATTGGCCGGCTTCTGATAGAGCAGCGCCGCAGCCGTGCCGGCATTGATGGCCGCCTGCACATCGTCCTCATGCAGCGACAGGAACAGGCTGACATTGAAGGCATGCAGATACGGCGCCAAGGGCGCGCCGCCTGCCAGCACGGCGCGCGTGATGTCGAGCCCGTAATGCTGGATCGAATTGAAGATACGTAGAGATGTCTCAGACGAATTGCGCGACATGATGACTACTTCGACCAGACGCTGATCGGGCTGTAGCTGGTTCAGCTTCAGCAGCGAGCGTGCGAGCGCGAAGCCGGCGCCGGGCATGAGGATGGCGTTCTCGTTGGCTAGCTGATGCGCTCGGTAAGCCGCCAGTCCCTGCTGCTGGAAAATCGCTTCCTCGGCTTCGAGGTCGAACAGTGCGCGCGAGGAGATGCCGACGACGAGCAGTTTATCGAGTGAATAGGTCATGTGGGTCTGCCAGTGGAGTCGCATCCATTATAAGACCTCAGCAAGCAGATTTTGCAGGGCGCAATGTGGCGCGCCCTGTTGCGGACTTAAATCACCGCTTCGTACGGCAAGCCGACATAATTTTCCGCGATCGTCATGCGACCCGCTGCCGAGCTGGTGTAATAATCCAGCTCCGCCAGCTGCATGCGCTGTGCGAACGGATCGTCCGAAAACTTGTGCAGGATCGAGGTCATCCACCACGAGAAGCGCTCGGCTTTCCAGATGCGGCGCAGGGCGATATCCGAATACTGGTCGAGCAGGTCGATGCGGCCGTCATGGTAGCGCTTGGTCAGCACATGATAGAGCGTAGAGACATCGCTGGCGGCCAGGTTCAGACCCTTGGCGCCGGTCGGTGGCACGATATGCGCGGCGTCGCCGACGAGAAAGAGCTGGCCGAATTTCATCGGTTCGGCGACGAAGCTGCGCAGCGGCGCGATGCTTTTTTCAATTGATGGGCCGGTGACCATTTTCGCGGCAGTCTCTTCCGGCAGACGCGACTTCAGTTCGGTCCAGAAGCGCTCGTCGCTCCAGTCCTCGATTTTTTCATCCACGGCGCATTGCACGTAATAGCGCGACAACGTTGCTGAGCGCATGCTGCACAGTGCAAAGCCGCGCTCATGGTTCGCGTAGATCAGTTCTTCCGAGACCGGCGGCACATGCGACAGAATGCCGAGCCAGCCGAAGGGGTAGACGCGCTCGAAGGTCTTGATCGCCTCTTTCGGCACCGACTTGCGCGAGACGCCATGGAAGCCGTCGCAGCCGGCGATGTAATCGCATTCCAGCGTGATCTTTTCGCCATCCTTGACGAAGGTGACGCTGGGTTTGTCGGTGTAAAGGTCATGCAGTTCGACATCTTGCGCATCGTAGATCGTGATGCCGCCTTCGGCTGTGCGCGCGTCCATCAGGTCACGCGTGACTTCGGTCTGGCCATACACGGTCACCGAACGGCCGCCAGTCGGACCACTGATATCGATGCGTTCCTGGCGGCCTGCGAAGGTCAGCGCGAAGCCGTGATGGACATGGCCTTCGCGTTCCATGCGCGCGCCGGCGCCGGCTTCGCGCAGCAGGTCGGTCATGCCCTGTTCCAGCACGCCGGCACGGATGCGGCTCAATACATAGTCAGGCGATTTTGCTTCCAGGATGACGGTAGCTATGCCCTTGTGCGCCAATAGCTGGCCGAGCAAAAGACCGGAAGGGCCGGCGCCGATGATCGCGACTTGCGTTTTCATGTGTCTCTCCTGTGGTGGCGGGCACGCTGTGCCGGCGACATTGATTTATTTGAATGCAGGGATGATCGCTTTTCAGTCCCCGCTTTGTAAGGGATTTTTCAGGCAATAAATTGTACTTTTCGCGTATTTTGCGTAATCTGCGGCAATGCCTGCCAAATTCAAACCAAAACATCCGCTCACAGACAATGTGCCTGCAGCTATTCCGGTCTTTCAGCTTTATGGCGAAACAGAGCAGTGGCCAACGCCTGACTTGCTGCATTGCGAATCCATCGCAGAACGTAGTCGCTTGCACAATTGGCAGATCAAACCGCATCAGCACCATGGCTTGTTCCAACTATTGTTTCTGCGTGAAGGCAGCGCTGAAATCGAGCTTGATGGGGCCGACCAGATGCTTGAGGCGGGTAGCATCCTGCTCATACCGCAGCTGTGCATACACGGGTTTCGTTTCGCCCAGGATGCGCGCGGCCATGTCGTCATGGTCGCCTATCCTTTATTGCACAAGCTGGTGCAGCAGGCTGCGGGTGGATGGCTGGCACTGACTAGCCCGGTGATCCATCGCCTCGGCCGCAGCGCCAGCGAGGATTACCTGCGTGCGAGCTTTGCCGCGCTCGACCAGGAATACAAGAGCAGCGCACCCGGCCGCCAGCTGCTGCTGGAAAACCTGCTTGCCGTGATCCTGCTTCTCCTCGGGCGCCAGGCGTCGGATCAGACGAGTCAGAATGTCATGCCATTGACGCAAGAGCGCCGCGGAAATCAGCATTACAATAAGTTCGCGCAATTACTCGAACAGCATTTCACGGCGCATCAATCGCTGGACTGGTACGCCTCGCAGCTCGACATCTCGCCGCCGCACCTGAATTTGCTGTGCCGTCAGGTCGTGGGCAAGACCGCGCTCTCGCTCGTGCATGAGCGCTTGATCCTTGAAGCGAAACGCAATCTCGTTTATTCCTCGATGAGTATCGCGCTCGTGGCGGATCGTCTCGGCTTTGTCGATCCGGCGTATTTCACGCGTTTCTTCAAGCGCGAAGTCGGCGTATCCCCGCTGCATTTCCGCCGCAGCGCCGGAACCTAGTTTGCATCCCGAGGCATACAAAAATGGCCAGCACAGCGATGATTGAAGGCAGCAGTTACAATGTCGCCCATTGTGCAGGTGCGCTGAACTGCGCTGCAAAAAATATTGAATTCAAATCAGAGACGGAAAACATGAACCCTTTAGACCAACAAGCCCTCGATTATCACCGTGTAGGCCAAGCCGGAAAAATCGCCATCCAAGTCACCAAGAGCGTGGCAAACCAGGCGGACCTCGCGCTGGCGTATTCGCCGGGCGTGGCCGTGCCTTGTATGGCGATCCATGCCAATCCGCGCGACGCCTATCAATACACAGCCAAGGGCAATCTGGTCGGCGTAATCACGAATGGCACTGCCGTGCTCGGCCTGGGCGACATCGGCGCACTGGCCAGCAAGCCGGTCATGGAAGGCAAGGTCGCCTTGTTCAAGAAATTTGCCGGCATCGATGCCTTCGATATTGAAATCGATGAACGCGATCCCGAAAAGCTCGTGGAAATGATCGCAGCCCTGCATCCGACGTTTGGCGGCATCAACCTTGAAGACATCAAGGCGCCGGAATGTTTTTACATTGAACGCACGCTGCGCGAACGCCTCTCGATTCCGGTATTTCATGACGACCAGCATGGTACGGCCATTGTCGTCGCTGCCGGTATCTTCAATGCGATGCATCTGACCGGACGCGACATCACGAAAGCAAAGCTCGTGTGTTCCGGCGCCGGCGCCGCAGCGATTGCCTGCCTCGATATGCTGGTCGACATCGGCATGCAGCGACAAAATATTTTTGTCTGCGACAGCAAGGGCGTACTGACGACCTCGCGTGACTTGACCGGCGAAAAGCTGGAGTGGGCGCAGGCAACTTCCGCTGTCAAGATGTCGGATGTGATGCAGGATGCCGATGTATTCCTCGGTTTGTCCGGTCCGGGTTTGCTGACGCAAGATGACGTGCGCAAGATGTCGGCCAAGCCTATCGTGTTTGCGCTGGCCAATCCCGAGCCGGAATTGCGGCCTGAACGCGTGCGCGAAGCGGCGCCGGAAGCGATCATAGCCACCGGACGTTCGGATTACCCGAATCAGGTTAATAACGCGCTGTGTTTTCCCTATCTGTTCCGTGCCGCGCTGGACTGTGGCGCGAGCGGCATCAATCAGGCAATGAAACGCGCTTTTGTGCACGCATTGGCGGAAATGGCGCGACTTGAAAGTAACTTTGGCCGTGATTATCTGCTGCCGACCTTGCTTGATCCGCGCCTGCTGGTCGAAGTCACGCCGAAAATTGCCGCCGCCGCCTGGGAGAGTGGCATCGCGCGCGAAGATCTGGCGCTCGTGGATTATCCGGCACGCCTTGCCGCTTTAGCCAAACAGCTTGCATAGCTTCTGCTCTTGTTCCGGCTGCCTGCGGCAGCCGGCACGCCATCTGATTTTTGTCTCATCCAAAAAAACGATTAAAAAATGGACAATTTACCGGAATTTTTATTTCAATCCACGTTCTGGCTCTCGGTCTTGCAAATCATTGCCATCGACATCCTGCTCGGTGGTGACAATGCCGTCGTCGTTGCGCTCGCCTGCAGGAAGTTGCCTGAGTCGCAGCGCAATAAAGGCATCGCCTGGGGCGTCGTCGGTGCGATCGTTTTGCGCATCCTGCTGATCTCTTTCGCGCTGCAGCTGTTCGCTTTACCGTTTGTCAAAATCATTGGCGCGCTGCTCTTGCTGTGGATAGGGGTGAAGCTGCTGAATGCCGACGATGAAGAGCCGGAAGTCGATGGCGTCTCGCATTTGCTCGGCGCGATCAAGACCATCATCGTCGCCGATGCCGTCATGAGCGTCGACAACGTCATTGCCGTGGCGGGCGCAGCCAAGGGTAATCTGTGGCTGGTCGTGTTCGGCATCGTGGTCAGCATTCCGATCATCGTCTTTGGCAGCAAACTGGTATTGAAACTGATGGAGCGTTTTCCTGTTGTCATTACCCTCGGTGCCGCGCTACTGGGATGGATCGCCGGTGACATGCTGGTGGATGATGTCGCGCTCGCGTCCACTCTCAAGGGGATGCCCCCTTTCCTGCATTATGTGACTGCGGCGATGGGCGCAGGAGTCGTGGTCTTCGTCGGCAAGCATATGGCGCGCCGCCTGGCGGTTTGATCGCCTAGGGCAGCAACACCGCCAGCTCTTGCGCGCCGCGCAAGAGCACCGGCAAAAATTCTTCCTTCATCTGTCGCGCCGTCACGCGCGTGGTCTGCGCCCCGACATTGAGCGCCGCGACCACCGCGCCGGACGCGCCGCGCACCGGCACGGCGATTGAGCGCAGGCCGACTTCCAGTTCTTCATCAATCAAGGCATAGCCATGTTCGCGCACGCCCGCGAGCACTTCCGCGAGTCCCTTGGTGGAGACGATCGTGCGCTCGGTGTAGGCCTTGAGTTCGACCGTGGCCAGATAATGATCGAGTTCATCCGGCGGCAGAAAGGCCAGGATCGCGCGCCCGAGCGAGGTGCAGTACGCGGGCAGGCGGCTGCCGGTATTGAGCGCCACCGACATGATGCGCGACGTGGCCGAGCGGGCGACATACAGGATCTCGTTTTCATCGAGCACCGCCAGCGAGCAGGACTCATTGAGGCTGCGGCTGACCTGATTCAGGGTGGGCAGGGCCGACACGGTCAGCGGTGTCGACGACAGGTAGGAATAGCCGAGCGTGAGCACCTTGGGCTTGAGCGAAAAATTGTTCGCCTCGGCCTCGGCGTAACCGAGCTGGCGCAGCGTGATCAGGCAGCGCCGCACGGCCGCGCGCGGGATACCGGTCTTGTGGCTGATCTGCGCGATGGTCAGGCTGCGGCGCTGGTCGCTGAAGGCGCGGATCACGGCCAGCCCGCGCGCCAGCGACGTCATGAAGCTCGGGTCGGTGAGGGCGTCGATTTCTTCGGCGATGGTCAGGCTACGCTTGATCGGCTTCCCTGTATGGCCAGTTTCAGGCGTATCGGATGCCGCCTTCGCGCGGCTTTTTTTTATTGCTGGTGGCATGGTTGCTATTTCTTAAAATGTTACTCTGAATGATGTTCGGCTATCGCCCACATTTGTACTTCCTGCGTTGACTGGCGCTTCCTCGCCTAGCTACACTTGTGCGGTTCTTCTGTCAGACAGTGGTGCGATTATCGAACGTCGCCAATGTACCGGCAAAGCACGAATAATGGAAGAGGGGGCCGCAGCGTGAAAAGGCGCCGGCCACATGCAGCTTCACGAAAGAGAAGACATAACGTGATCAATAAAATATTTGAATCGCAGCAAGCCGCTTTGGCCGACATCCACGATGGCGCGACCATCATGATCGGCGGCTTCGGTAATGCCGGCATGCCCGCCGCGCTGATCGATACGCTGATACAGCAGGGCGCGCGCGACCTGACCATCGTCAATAACAATGCCGGCAATGGCGAGACTGGCCTGGCGGCGCTATTGAAAGCCAAGCGCGTACGCAAGATCATCTGTTCCTTTCCACGCCAAGCCGATTCGCAGGTTTTCGATGCGCTGTATCGCGCCGGTGAAATCGAACTTGAACTGACACCGCAAGGCAATCTCGCCGAGCGCATCCGCGCTGCAGGCGCCGGCATCGGCGGCTTCTTTTCGCCGACCGGCTTCGGTACGCTGCTCGCTGAAGGCAAGGAAACGCGCGTCATCAATGGCCGCAATTACGTGTTCGAGTCGCCGATCCATGCCGACTTTGCATTGATCAAGGCCTTGCGCGCAGACCGCTGGGGCAATCTCGTGTATCGCAAGACGGCGCGCAATTTCGGCCCGATCATGGCGATGGCGGCGAAGTGCGCGATCGTGCAGGTCAGTGAGATCGTCGAACTCGGCGAGCTCGACCCGGAAGCGATCGTCACGCCCGGCATCTTTGTACAGCGCGTCGTACGCGAGGAGAAAGCATCATGAAACGAATGACCCGCGATCAGATGGCCGCCCGCGTGGCGCGCGACATCCATGAAGGCGCCTATGTGAACCTCGGTATCGGCTTGCCGACCATGGTCGGTAATCACCTGCCGCGCGAACGTGAAATTTTCCTGCATAGTGAGAATGGCCTGCTCGGCATGGGACCGGCGCCAGCACCCGGCGAAGAAGATGAAGACTTGATCAATGCCGGTAAACAGCCGGTGACATTACTGGCCGGCGGCGCATATTTCCATCATGCCGATTCGTTCGCGATGATGCGCGGCGGCCACCTCGACATTTGTGTGCTCGGCGCTTTTCAGGTGTCGGCCACAGGCGATCTGGCGAACTGGCATACCGGCGCGCCGGACGCGATTCCGGCAGTGGGCGGTGCGATGGATCTTGCCGTCGGCGCGAAGCAAGTCTTCGTCATGATGGAGCATCAGACCAAGAGCGGCGAGAGCAAGATCGTTGCCGCCTGCAGCTATCCGCTGACCGGTATCGGCTGCGTGAACCGCATTTACACGGATCTGGCCGTGATCGATGTGACGCCGCAAGGCTTGCAGGTGCGCGAGATGGTCGAGGGCCTGTCCTTCGAGGCGCTGCAAGAACTGACGGGTATCACTATGACGCTTAACTTATTACAGGATTGATCATGATCGACGCTTTTATTTGTGACGCTATTCGTACTCCTATCGGCCGCTACGGTGGCGTGTTCAAGGATGTACGTCCCGACGACCTCGGCGCGATTCCCTTGCGCGCACTGATGGAACGTAATCCATCGGTGGACTGGACCGCGGTCGCCGATGTGATCTACGGCTGCGCGAACCAGGCGGGTGAAGATAACCGCAACGTCGCGCGCATGTCGGCGCTATTGGCCGGCCTGCCGCAAGAACTCGGTGGCGCGACCATCAATCGCCTGTGCGGCTCCGGCATGGATGCCGTCGGTACCGCTGCGCGCGCGATCAAGTCGGGTGAAGCGAGCCTGATGATCGCCGGTGGCGTGGAATCGATGACGCGTGCGCCGTTCGTGATGGGCAAGGCCGACAGCGCGTTTTCGCGCAATGCCGGTATTTTTGACACGACTATCGGCTGGCGTTTCGTCAATCCGATGATGAAAAAATTGCACGGCGTCGACAGCATGCCGGAGACGGCAGAAAACGTCGCCACCGACTACAACATCAATCGCGCCGATCAGGATGCGTTTGCGGTCGCCAGTCAGATGAAGGCGGCCCAGGCACAAAAGAATGGCGTGCTGGCGCAGGAAATCGTGCCGGTCACGATCACGCCAAAGAAGGGTGATCCCATCGTTGTCAGCAATGACGAGCACCCGCGCGAAACCAGCGTCGAAGCACTCGCCAAATTGAAGCCGGTCGTGCGTCCCGATGGCACCGTCACGGCTGGTAATGCCTCCGGCGTGAATGATGGCGCCTGCGCACTCCTGCTCGCGAATGCGGCCGCGGCCAAGCAGTATGGCTTGACGCCAAAAGCGCGCATCGTCGGCATGGCGACCGCCGGCGTGGCACCGCGCGTGATGGGCATCGGCCCGGCACCGGCGACCTTGAAAGTCTTGCAGCAGACCGGCTTGACGCTGGACCAGATGGATGTGATCGAACTCAACGAGGCGTTTGCTTCACAGGGCCTGGCGGTCTTGCGCGAACTCGGCATCGCTGACAACGATCCGCGCGTAAATCCAAACGGCGGCGCGATCGCCCTGGGTCATCCGCTGGGCATGAGTGGTGCGCGGCTGGTAACGACAGCGATGTATCAATTGCATCGTACTGGTGGACGGTATGCGCTGTGCACGATGTGCATTGGTGTCGGGCAGGGGATTGCGCTGATTATTGAGCGGGTTTAAAGCGAAACGCAGGATGAACTGGCTCGGTGGCGCAGGCGTGTAGTGCGTCTGCGCGATGCATTTTTTTAAATAAGTGAAATATAAACATGAACATAAAATTGATTTTACGTTGCATAAACTAAGTTTTATGTTTAATTTTTTTCATGAAAAAGCCCATTCCGTAAGCTAAAGGCATAAAATATTCCCTTAATCTGCAGGGAAACCTTATGCCAAGGATAGCTTCCGACCTCATGCCGGTCCCGACTCTCGTGCTGGAGCGCATGCGTGCCTGGGGCGCGGCGATTCGCCATCAGCGCGTGGCGCAAGGCTTGCGCGCCGTGGATTTATGCGCGCGCATGGGTATTTCACATCCGACCTTGATGCGCGCCGAACGCGGCGAGCCTTCGGTCTCCGCCAACGTCTATCTTACGGCCTTGCATATCCTCGGGCTGCTGGACAATGCAGCGCCTGCCTTCGACAGTGAGGCTACTTACCAGAAGCCGCCTGCCGCATCACCGTTCATATCACTGCATCCTGCTCGACATGTCACCCTGCGCAGGGCAAGGCCGGCGAAGTGTGATGATGAGTATTTCTAATTCGGCCAAGCCCCTGTTTGTCTATTTGCAGCGACCCGATAACGGCGACTGGGTCGTCGTTGGTCGCTACAAGCACGACCCTTTCAGCAATATTGGCATGTTCAGATATGCCGATAGTTATCTCGATGCCGGGCATAAATGGAGCATCGACCCTGTAAGTCTTCCGCTACGCAAGGGCGAGTTCCTGCAAGCGGTGCGTTATGCCGGGTTGCACGATATCTTGCGTGACGCCAGCCCGGATGCCTGGGGTCAGGCGTTATTGCGACGTGTGCACAATTTGCCGGAAGGGTGCACGCCGCTGCGCTATCTCGCGCTGTCCGGCAATGGCGATCGTTGGGGCGCCCTGGCAATTGGCAATTCGCCGGCTCCCGGCGTGGCAAAATTAGCCAGCCCGCGGCTAGAGCAGCTGTCCGCCTTGATTGCAGAACTCAGCGCGATTTCAGAGAACCGGCCGGCGCTCAATGCGAGCTTGCGCAAGCGCTTATTTGCCACGCCGAGCATGGGCGGCGCTCGACCCAAGGCCACCGTTTCGGACGCTGACAGCTTCTGGCTGGTCAAGCCCGGACTCGCGACCGATACCGTCGACTTGGCCTTGCTCGAACACGTGACCCAGCAGTGGGGGCAGGCAGCCGGGCTGCATTTTGCGCAGTCGGTGCACCATCCCATCATGTCTGGTCGAAGTGCCGTGCGTATTCTCCGCTTTGATCGACATGGATCTCGTCGATTCATGACCATCAGTGCGGCAAGCTTGTTGCAGGTCGCGTATCCGCCTTTGCACGAGGCCGACTATACCGGCGCCAGTTATGCGCGCCTTGCTGAAGAGCTGCGCCGTATTGGCGTGCCTGCCGAAGACTGGAAATGCCTGTTCGGTCGTATGGTGTTCAATGCCGTCGTGGGTAATGATGATGATCATCCACGCAATCACGCGGTGGTGTATGCGCATGAAGAGCGTCGCTGGCGGCTCGCGCCGGCCTTCGATGTGGTGCCCAATCCTGAAGAAAACGCGTTGCGCTTATTCATGCAGGTTTCTGCCGGGCGCCGAGAAATTTCGCGCGCAAACTTGCTGGCCGATTTCCAGCGTTTTGGCTTCGCGTCACATCAGGATGCGGCGGCGCATTTGGACGAATTGCTTGAAAAAATTAGCGCGAGTTTTATCGACATTGCGCCATTGTTCAGCGATGACTTGAAACGTCTCATGCAGCAAAGGTTATTGGCGAACACGGCCTTGCTGACGTAAGCATCCGGCCGAACCGCTTACCCTAGCGCATGCAAGTGCATCCATTTTAGATAGGCGGCTTCGTTTATGTCATGATTCACGCATTGAATCTTGACACAGGGCATGCCATGCGGCGCTTGACGATTTCCGTAGACGAAGAACTGGCCGATTCCTTTGATGCGCTGGTGACGCGCAAGGGCTATCTCAATCGTTCCGAAGCTTTTCGTGATCTGGTGCGCAAAGCGCTCGATGAAGCCGAGCTCGTCGTCGGACATGTCCAATGGTGCGTGGCCACTGTCAGCTATGTCTATGACCATCATGAACGTCAGTTATCGAACCGGCTGGCCAAGATCCAGCATGATCATCACGATCTGACCGTCACCTCGCAACACATCCATCTGGATCACGATCACTGTCTGGAGACGGTCATATTGAAGGGGAAGATGGCTGAGGTTCGTGCCTGTGCCGATGGCATCATTTCACAAACGGGCGTGCGTCATGGTCATGTGCATGTCGTGCCGGTCGACATGCGTTACGAAAAGCACGGCCAGACAGGGCATTTGCATACCCATCCTCACCGATGACACGTTCGTATCGTTTATCGCCGAATAAGGTGATGTTGCCTCGCAGGGGAAGCGCGGCTGATTGACGTAGTTAAATCGACTTTAATGGTGCTCATGCTACACTTGGCGGCCATGAGAATGAAAACAAAAATCCTGCGCCTGTCCACCTGGTTCGCTTGTTTTGCGATCCTGATGGCAGCGCTTGCGCCATCGATTTCTCATGCGCTTGCGGCCACTAATGGTAGTGGCACAAGCTGGGTTGAGATCTGTTCGACTACGGGCATCAAGGCCGTCAAGGTCGTCGACAGAACGGCGCCTGGTGCAGCGGTACCGGCTGAGACCATGCTGCATTTTGCGGATTGCCCATACTGCCTGCTGCATGCGGATGTTCCCGTTTTGCCGCATCCAGTCGGCGTCGCTTTGCCGCTCAATGCCGATGCGCCCGCCTTTCCTTTCCTGTTCTATCAATCGCCGCGTCCACTGTTCCTGTGGGCCGCAGCGCAATCTCGCGCCCCGCCTTTCGCTTCCTGATGAGCGCTCTGAGCTGATGTGCCGCACCCCGGTGCGCATTCGGTTCGTTCCAATTGCGGTCCCGGCTTTGTCGTGCCGATTGGAATTCATCACGCTTCCGTCCTGATTCGAGCATGACATTGCCTTCATAAGCATGGCCGTGGAGATCAATTGACGGGAAAAATCACTCCAATTCGAATGTATCTTATGTGCCCACAATTTTTCCACAAAAGCCGACTCAGCCTGGCGCTACTCGCGGCCTTTGCGCACACATCGTTTGCCCTAGCCGCAAGCGACACGGAATTGCCGACCATCCTCGTTGAAGGAAGTAAATCAGCATTGCCCGCTAACCTGCCAACGACGACCGAATCGGTGAGCGCCCGGCAGATCGCCGAAAGCATGAATGCGGTGACGGCGGCTGCAACGTTGAACTACCTGCCCAGCACGCACGTGCGGGAACGCTATATCGGCGACCGCAATGGCATCCTGGTCATGCGCGTCAACAGTTCAACCTCCAGTGCGCAAACCACGGTCTATGCCGACAATTTATTGCTGTCGAATTTCCTCAACAATAGCTTCAGCACAGCGCCACGATGGGGCTTGGTGGCGCCGGAAGAGATTGAACAGGTCGATGTCCTGTATGGTCCGTTTTCCGCGCTGTACCCGGGTAACTCGGCGGGTGGCGTGGTGCTGATGCGCACCCACATGCCGGACAAATTCGAATTCCACCTCAAAGCCGACTGGTTCGGGCAGAATTTCAAGCTGTATGGCACCGACCAAAGCTTTAACGGAACTCACGGCAGCCTTGCGCTTGGTAACAAGGCCGGCGCGTGGTCATACTGGATCACTGCCGATCATCTGGACAATAACGGTCACCCGCAAACCTTTGGCGCGGCGACCCGCGCCACGGTCACCGGCGCGCCGGCTTTTACCGGCGTCAGCGGCGAGCTTCGTGACATCGACACCAGCGGCAATGCGCGCATCATTACCAGCGCCATCGGCGCCGACCAGTCGGTGCAGGACATCAGCAAGCTCAAGCTGGCGTATGATTTTGCGCCGGGCGTGCGCGCCATTTACACGTTAGGCGTGTGGCAAAACAAATCCACGACCAGCGTAAGCAATTATCTGCAGGATGGCAGCGGCAATGCCGTCTACAACACCACCAGCGCGGGCGCGGGGCGCTTTGTCAAATTCGCCGGCGACACTAATTACTACACGCTGGCCGGCACCGCCCCCGGTGTCAGCGAGAGCGAGCATTACCTGCACGGCCTGTCGATCAAGAGCGCCACGCGCGGCAGCTGGAACTGGGAGGCGGTAGCCAGCCTGTACAACGAGAGTAAAGATATTTCGCGCACCGCCAGCAATACCGGCAGCCTGTATGACTCGGGCACAAACGCTGTCCGACCGGCCGGCAATATGACCGTCGGTGACGGCACGGGCTGGGTCAATCTCGACTTGCGTGGCGACTGGCGAGCGGATGGTGACAGCAACAGCGCGCATAAAGTCAGCTTCGGCTATCACACTGATCGCTATACGCTGGCGTCGGTCACGTCCGCGGTGGCGCCGGATTGGTTGATCGGCGGCGCAGCGGCGACGCCGAGCAGCAATTCCTATGGCAAGACGGAAACGCAGGCGCTTTATTTGCAAGATGCCTGGCAATTCCAGACGGACTGGAAATTGATCGCCGGTGGCCGCGTGGAACATTGGCGCGCCTTTGATGGCAGTAACTTTAACGCCGCCAACATCGCGCAATTCCGCCAACTCAATTACGCCAGCCGCAGTAGCACCGACTTCTCGCCCAAGCTGTCGCTATCGTTCCAGGCTTCCCCGGATTGGACCCTGCGTGGTGCGCTCGGCACAGCGGTGCGTTATCCGACCGTGGCCGAGATTTTTCAGGTCATAAGCCTGCCCAACAATGTGAAGCAGAATGACCCCAATTTGAAGCCGGAGAAAGTGCATTCCGGCGAACTGGTCGCGCAACGGGAGCTCGCCAACGGTACGGTACGTACTTCGCTGTTCTGGGAAGACAAGCGTAATGCCCTGATTTCGCAGTCGGACACGACCGTGACGCCGAATATCTCAAGCATTCAGAACGTCGACAAAGTCCGCACCTGGGGCCTGGAATCAGCGTTTGAACTGAGCGACTTTGTGGCGCAAGGCTTTAGCCTGAACGGCAGCCTTACTTATGCCAAGTCGACCATCGTCAGCGACAGCCGTAATCCTGGCCTGGCCGGCACCGACCAGCCGCGCATTCCCGATTGGCGCGCGACGCTGGTGGGCACATATCACGCGTCGGACAGCCTGTCTTACAGTTTGAGCTACCGCTACAGCGGGCGGCAACATAATGCCCTCTACAATACGACCACGCATGCATATAACGACCTTAATCCCAATGTCTACGGTGGGGTTAGTCATTACAGCGTGCTGGATGCCAAGCTGCTTTATCGTGTCACGCAGCAGTGGAGTGCCGCGCTTGGCATCAATAACCTGGCTAACTTCAAGTACTACGTGAATCCGAATCCCTATCCTCAACGCACGCTGTTCGCTAACTTGAAATACGACTACTGACACTTATGAAACTCGCCACGATGATCCGGATTTTTTTGCTATTGGGGTGCAGCGCGCTCAGTTTTGGCGTGTCTGCGCAAATGGACCACACGAAGCACAAGCCGGCCAAAATAGAACTTGGTACCTCGGCCGCCATGGATGCCGAGGGGCGGCTGTGGATCGCCAGCAAGGAGGCCGGCGGTGGCGAGCAGAAGGGTGACTATGTCGTATTGCAGATGTCGCGGGACATGGGTAAAAACTGGACGGCGCCGCGGCGCATACAGGCACTGCCGGAGGCGATCTCAGCCGATGGTGAGAACCGGCCGAAGCTGGCATTCGGCGCCAAGGGTGAGATATATGTCGCCTATACCAAGCCTTTGGCCAAGCCCTACACCGGTGAAATCCGCTTTGTCCGTTCGGTTGACGGCGGGCTGAGTTTTTCTGCGCCGCAGACGGTACATGCGAACCGGGATCAAATTACGCATCGCTTCGAATCCATGATCGTCGATCAGACCGGTCGAATTTATATAGCCTGGATCGATAAGCGCGATGCCGAGCTTGCCCGGGCACGCAAGCAAGCCTACCAGGGCGCGGCAATTTACTATGCCGTCTCGGACGATGCCGGCGTGAGTTTTCGAGGCGATTATCGCTTGGCTGAGCACAGCTGCGAATGCTGCCGTATCGCTCTGGCGTTGAACCCGCAAGGCCATCCAATGGCATTGTGGCGCCATGTATTTGAGCCGAATGCGCGCGATCACGCGCTGGCGGAGTTGACGGCTGACGGCGCACCGCAGTCGTTGACGCGGGCTTCCTTCGACGACTGGCGGGCAGATGCCTGCCCACACCATGGTCCTTCTCTGGCTTATGCGCACGATGGCACACGCCATCAAACCTGGTTCAA
Source organism: Oxalobacteraceae bacterium (assembly GCA_947448025.1). Taxonomy (GTDB): domain Bacteria; phylum Pseudomonadota; class Gammaproteobacteria; order Burkholderiales; family Burkholderiaceae_D; genus CANFLV01. The sequence continues at coordinate 53,201 of CANFLV010000020.1, forward strand.
CGTCAAAGGCGAGGAGGGCGGTGTATTTTATGCGGCTGTCACGGCCGCTGGCGTGTCGGGCAAGCCGCTCAGACTGGGCAATGCACAGGCCGAACATGCGGATGTCATGGTGAGCGGGCGCACGGTGGTGCTGGTGTGGAAGCAGTTTAATGGCACGGTGACCAGTATCATGGGCAAGGTCTCAGGCGATGGTGGTCTGACTTGGCAAGAGCGGGACCTCGCTCGCACCGCAGGCAACTCGGATCAACCGCATCTGCTGCACACGCCCACCGGCATAGCACTGCTATGGCGCACGCAGCAGGACGGCGTGCAAATCATTTCCATGGATTCAGGGAGTTAGGCATGCAACAGACCATCATTACATTCGCGCGCATGCTGCTGGGCTGCTGCCTCTTGCTGCTCAGCGCCGCAACCAGCGCCGCCGATGTCCTGCATGAATTCAATCCGGACAGCCTCCCGCGCATTATCAGCAGCCAGAAGGGGCAGCCGTTCGTGCTGGTAGTCTGGTCGCTCGATTGCGAATTCTGCCGCGCCAGCCTGAATCTCCTGTCGCAGAAAAAGCGCTCGCGTAAGGATTTGCGGGTAGTCACCCTGGCGACCGACCCCCTCGCCGACCCCCAAGCGGCGGCCTTGATCCGTAAATCCCTGGGAACGCTCGACCTGCGCAATGATGCCTGGGCCTTTGGCGCCGCGCCGCCGGAACAGCTACGTTATGCAATTGATCAAAAATGGCATGGCGAGATGCCGCGTAGTTACTGGTTCGATGGAGCGGGAACCGGCAGAGCGACCTCCGGAGTGGTGACCAGTGCGATGGTAGATGCATTTCTGGCTGCGCGATGAGCTGGCGCTGCGTTGCGGCGGAATTGCCCAGATAAAGCGGCAGTTACGCAATTGCAGAGTATTTTGGAACAATGTTCCGTATAAAAGAACTTTGCATTGCTCGTCAGAATAAGTCGTGTGATAATTAAAAAAAACCTCATAACACTGTGCATCTAAAAAATTGCGGTGCTGTACATGCAGCGCAGATCACGGCTGCGCTCATCATATTAAGGATATCCCTCATGCATTTGAAGCACAGGACATCGGCACTGGCGGCAGGCATGGTCATGCTCGGTATTCAGCCATGCTGGGCGCTCGACGAAGCTAAACTCGACACCATCGTCGTTGAAGCGCACTACAACAATGCGGTCGGCAGTTCCGATGCTGCCAGCCAGGGCACGGTGACGGCCGAATTGATCAAGAATCGTCCCGCTTTGCGCACGGGTGAATTGCTTGAATTCGTGCCCGGCATGATCGTGACCCAGCATAGCGGCGACGGCAAGGCGAACCAGTATTTCCTGCGGGGCTTCAATCTCGATCATGGCACCGATTTCGCGACGACCATCGATGGCATGCCGGTCAATATGCGCAGTCATGCGCATGGCCAGGGCTATTCCGACCTGAATTTCCTGTTACCGGAACTGGTGCAGCGCATCGATTACAAGAAGGGACCGTATTTCGCCGACGAAGGCGATTTTTCCTCGGCCGGTGCGGCGCATCTGCGTCTGGCAGACCGCTTGCCGCAGGGTTTGGCGAGCATGACGGCTGGAAGCCATGGCTACTTGCGCAGCGTCTTTGCGGATTCATTCGCGGCGCATGATGGCAGTGTGTTGTATGGGCTGGAAGTGAGCCGCAATAACGGCCCCTGGGCTGCGCCCGAAAATGTGCGCAAATACAGCGCGACCTTGCGCTACAGCCAGGGTAACGCGAACGATGGTTTCAGCCTCACTGCGATGGCCTATAAAAATACCTGGAACGCGACCGACCAGATTCCGCAGCGCGCTGTGCAGTCTGGCGACATCGACCGCTTTGGCACCTTCGATGCGACTGATGGCGGCACGACGTCGCGCGCCAGCCTGTCGTACGCGATGCGCAAACGCAGCGAGTCCAGCCTGTTTGAAATGAATGTGTTTGCGGTGCAGTCGGCACTCGATTTGACCAGTAATTTTACCTATTTCCTCAACAATCCTGTCGATGGCGACCAGTTTCGCCAGAGCGAAAATCGCCACATGCTGGGCATGAACCTGAGCCAGGCCTGGGTCAATTCGATCAGTGGCATCGAGGTCCGCAACAAGATCGGCGCGCAGACACGTTACGATCACTTGGCGCCGGTCGGCATCTACAACACCATCGCCGGCGTGCGGACATCGACCATCCGCGAAGATGAGGTCAGGGAAGCCAGTGCTGGCCTGTATGCTGAAAACACCGCGCAATGGCTGCCCGAATTTCGCAGCATCGTCGGCGTGCGTTTTGATGCCTATCGCTTCAATGTCGCCAGCAGCGTGGTCGGCAATTCCGGCAGGGCCACTGACCATATCGTCTCGCCCAAGCTCTCGCTGATTTTTGGGCCTTGGGAAAAGACCGAATACTTCGCCAATCTTGGTTCCGGCTTCCACAGCAACGATGCGCGCGGCACGACGCAAACCCGTCTGGCCGATGGCAGCCCGTCGGCGCCAGTGACGCCGCTGGTGCCGACCAAAGGCGCGGAACTCGGCCTGCGTACGGAAATCATTCCGGGACTGCAAAGCTCGCTTGCATTGTGGCGTCTGGATATCAATTCGGAACTGCTGTTTGTCGGCGACGCCGGCGAGACTGAACCAAGTCGTGCGAGCCGACGCACCGGGATTGAATGGAATAACCACTATATCGCCGCGCCCTGGCTGCTGTTCGATCTGGATCTTGCCGCGTCGCGCTCGCGCTATACGCAAGACGACCCGATTGGAAATTACATTCCCGGCTCAATCGACAAGGTCGCCTCCTTTGGCGTCACGGTCACCGATCGCGGTCGCTGGTTCGGCGCATTCCAGCTGCGTTACTTCGGCCCGCGCCCGCTGGTTGAGGATAATGCTGTGCGCTCCGTGTCGACTGCATTGGCCTATGGTCGCCTGGGTTACAAGTTCAGCGGCAAAACCAGGTTAAGCCTGGATGTTTTCAACCTGTTCAATAAACAGGCCAGCGATATCGATTATTACTACGCCTCGCGCATCAAAGGCGAACCAGCCGAAGGCGTCAGTGACCATCATTTTCATCCGGTCGAACCGCGCTCCCTACGGCTGACGCTTGCGCATCAATTTTGAGTGTGGCCAGTCTTGCTGGCGTTGGTCGTGGGATTAAAATTGTGACAGTGCCAGATGCTGGCACCGAAATGTAAAATTGCACCGCCGGCGTGGGTGAGGATGCTTTGCGCTATGATCGAGCCAAAGGTTTGCATTTTTCATCGAGGAGCAATCGACTTGTCATTTTTTTCATCTCTCGTCAAATCCCTGTCAGCCAGCATGGCGCTGGCGCTCATGCTGGTCTCCTCCGCCATGGCCGAGACGCCACCGGCGAACACATTGTCGATAGGTGTGGTTAAAAAAATTGATCTGGAACTTGGCAAGATCACCATCAGCCACGGCCCGCTGGCCAATCTTGATATGCCAGCCATGACGATGGTTTTTCGCGTCGTTGATCCCAAATTACTGACACAAGCCAAGGTGAACGACAGCATCCGCTTCGAAGCTGAAAAAATCAACGGCGCCTATACCGTCCTGCGTATCGAGCAGGAGAACTGAGCGTCATGCGGCGAAATACAGCGCAGAAAAAATGGCGATACGCGGCGACTGCGACTGTCATGATGGCATGCGCCGCGCTCGCCTCGGCCGCTGATATTGGCGCGCCCGATGACCCGTCACAGAAACAGGCAACGCCAACTTACAAATCGGCCTTTACCGATTACCGTTCTGCCGCCGACGAGAAGCAAACGCCGGTGCAGTTATGGCGTTCGGCCAATGACGAGATGGGGCGTCTGAAAGGCCATGCCGGCCAGATCAGGGAGACACCGCCAGCGGCAAGTCCGGATGCGCACAGCGGCCATCATTCTTCCGCGAGTAAAGACACAAAATGAGCCCGCGCATGCTCTTCTGTGGCGCGCTGATCGCCACGCTGATGCTGGGCGGCTGCGCCAGTTTTTCCAGCGATGGCGGACGTAACGCCGTCGCCGCCATGACCCTTGAACGTACTGGCGCATCGACTTCGCCGGACAAGACAGATATCGCGGATTTGCTGGCCCGGCCTTTGAGCGTGGGCGCCGCAGTGCAAGTCGCCTTGTTGAATAACCGTGAATTACAAGCTGCGCTCGCTGAGCTCGGTATCGCCGAAGCCGATCTGGTGCAAGCTGGACGCCTGCGCAATCCCGCCATCAGCTTCGGTCGCCTGCATGGCGGCGCAGAGGTGGAAATTGATCGCAGCGTGATGTTTGACCTGCTCGGCATATTGAGTATGCCCATGCGCAGCAAGATTGAAGCCGGCCGTTTCGAGCAAGCCAAGTTGCAGGCAGCCGCGGCAGCAGTCAAGCTCGCTGCCGAGACGCGTCGCGCCTATTTTAATGCCGTCGCCGCCGCACAAACTGACAGCTTCATGGGGACGGTGCGCGAGTCGGCGGACGCCTCGGCGGAACTGGCGCAGCGCATGGCGCGCGTCGGTAACTGGAGCAAGCTCGATGCCGCGCGCGAGCAGCTGTTCTATGCCGAGAGCACCGCGCAATTGGCGCGAGCACGCCATAATGCGGTCGCCACGCGTGAACAGCTGACACGCGCCATGGGGCTCTGGGGCGCACAAGCGGACTATGTTTTGCCCGAGCGTTTGCCGGCGCTGCCGGGCGCAGCAGCGACGATGCACGACATCGAAACGCAGGCCATGCAGCAGCGTCTCGATGTGCAGATCGCCCGCCGCGATGCACAGGCTACCGCCAGCGCGCTCGGCCTCACCAAAGCCAGCAGCTTCATCAATGTGCTCAATCTCGGTTATACGAACAAGAGCCAGACCGGCGCACCACGCGCGAATGGCTATGAAATTTCGCTAGAGCTGCCGCTGTTCGACTGGAGTGGCGCGAATGTCGTCAGGGCCGAAGCCATTTACATGCAGGCCGTGCATCGCACCGCCGCCACGGCGATCCAGGCGCGTTCCGAAGTGCGGGTAGCGTATTCCGCCTACCGCACCAGCTACGATCTCGCACGTCACTATCAAGATGAAATCGTCCCGCTGCGCAAACGGATTTCCGACGAAACGCTGCTGCGCTATAACGGCATGCTGGCCAGTGTGTTCGAATTATTGGCCGATGCGCGCGATCAGGTACTCGCCGTAAATACCTTGATTGAAGCGCAGCGCGATTACTGGCTGGCCGAGACCGATTTGCAAATGGCCATTCAGGGCAGCGGCGGCTCACTTCAATTACAAGCCGAAGCACCCGCGCAACGCAAAGCACATTAATCAGGATTTTCCATGCTCACTCGCAGAAATTTTCTCACCGGCGCGGCCACGATGCTGGGTGCCGGCATGGTCAGCAAGGCAGGCGCGGCGAACATTCCCGAAGCGCAGATTATCACGCATGCGACGACCCTGCCGCCACCACTGCCACCGAACGGCCGACCATTCAATCCGGTCATAACCCTTAACGGCTGGAGTGCGCCCTGGCGTATGAAAGACGACTTCAAGGAGTTCCACCTGATCGCTGAACCGGTCGTGCGCGAGCTGGCGCCGGGCATGAAGGCGACTCTGTGGGGTTATAACGGCAGCAGCCCCGGTCCGACCATCGAAGTCGTCGAAGGTGACAAGGTACGCATTTTCGTGACCAACAAGCTGCCCGAACATACCAGTATCCACTGGCATGGCCAGCCTCTGCCGAATGGCATGGATGGCGTCGGCGGGCTGACCCAGCCGCAAATCCCGGTCGGCAAAACCTTTGTCTATGAATTTGTCGCGCGCCGCCCCGGCACCTTCATGTATCACCCGCATGCCGATGAAGTCACGCAAATGGCCATGGGCATGATGGGTTCTTGGATCACGCATCCAAAGAATCCGGCCGAACATCGCGTTGATCGCGATTTCGTATTTCTGCTCAATGCCTATGACATCGACCCCGGCAGCTATACGCCCAAGGTCAATACGATGCTCGATTTTAATCTGTGGACCTGGAACAGCCGCGTCTTCCCCGGCATTGATACGCTGGCCTGCCGCCAGGGCGACCGGGTACGCATCCGCGTCGGTAACCTGTCAATGACGAATCATCCGATTCACATGCACGGCCATACATTCGAAGTCACTGGCACTGATGGCGGCTGGGTGCCCAAGAGCGCGCGCTGGCCGGAAGTCACGGTCGACATCGGCGTGGGCCAGATGCGCGCATTTGAGTTCGTCGCCACTGATCCTGGCGACTGGTCCCTGCATTGCCACAAAGGCCATCACACCATGAACGCCATGGGTCACGGCGTACCGACCATGATAGGTGTCGATCATCGCCAGGTCGCCAGCAAGATTATCAAGATCATCCCGGATTACATGGTGATGGGCGAGCGCGGTATGGCCGACATGGGGGCGATGGAAATGCCGCTACCCGATAATACGCTGCCGATGATGTCGGGTACCGGCCCGTTTGGTCCGATTGAAATGGGCGGCATGTTCACCACCGTCAAGGTACGCAAGGAACAAAAGCCCGGCGATTATAGTGATCCCGGTTGGTACAAACATCCGGCCGGCAGTCTGGCTTATGAATTGAAGTGATGTCATGTCTGTAAATGACACCTTGATTACAAGGTCAGTCCATAAAAATGCTTCCATCGTCGCGTCTTTGCTGACCCTGCTGGACGGCGTCAAACGTTCAGGCTCGGGCAAGGATGTGGCGCACCAGGCCGATATTGATGCCATTGCCGTAGTCAACATGCAAGCCCCGGAAGCGGCCTTGAACTGACGCTATGGTATGATCCAGTTGTGAAAAAATGGCTTGCAATATTACTGCTGACTATACTGCCGCTCCAGCTTTCGTGGGCTGCGGTGGGGGTGTATTGCGCACATGAGCAAGGTAGCGCGGCGCAACATTTTGGCCACCATAGCCACCAGCATTTGGCGAAAGCGGACAAGCCCGACAGCCATGGTACGTCCGGAAAAATTCACAAAGATTGCAGCAGTTGTCACGGCGCCGTGAATGCCATTCCTGTGGTGATCGCCGACACCGCTGTGCTTGCCGCAACGCGTGTCTACATTGCTGCATCCTCACCAAAATACACCTCGTATATCCCCGACGGGCCATCTCGCCCCGACCGTCAAACTATCCTCTAAGTCGACCAGACCTTACATATTTGGTCCATACCGCCGAGGCTGAGCAGATACTCGTCTCGCCTCGTTTCTGCATGTTTTGCAAAGATTGGATGCGTTGATTCGCAAGCGAAATCGTCATTGTCGTTTTGCCGGGTTCACGCAAGTACTTTCCCCTGCCGGGCGGGTACCTGATCGTTCATTCATGCGCTAGGTCGATCTATGTGCGACCACCCATTCCTCTCCATCGTGGCGAACCGAACATCATGAAAATTTATCGAGTTACCCTGCCGATTTTAGTGGGCGCAGCCCTCCTGTGCGGCAGTGCAAGCGCGGGTGAACGCCAGTCGGTTTTTGCCGTGACAGACGCGCAGTTGCAAGCCATGGGCATTCAGACTTCGGTGCTGCAAAAGAATGCGGAACCCGTCGTCTTGAACCTGCCTGCGCAAGTGCTCATTCCCGCCAATGGTGAACAAATTGTCAGCTCGCCCATTACCGGACTGCTCAGCCAGCTGTTCATACAAACGAACCAGGCGCTCAAGCAAGGCGCGCCAGTGGCAAAAATCATCAGCACCGAACTCGGGACTTTGCAATTGCAGTTCATGCAGGCGCACAGCCGCGCCAAGCTTGCGCGGCAAGCACAGCAGCGTGAGCAAAGCCTTTTCGACGAGGGCATCATAGCCAGGCGTCGCCTCCACGAAGCAGAGGCCGCATTGGGTGATGCCGAAGCGGCATTGCAGCAGGCAAGATCGGCGCTGCAACTTGCTGGCTTGAGCACCAACGACATCGACAGCATTGCGGTTACTGGCAAGCTCAAGGACAGCATCACCCTGGCAGCGCCGGTCGCAGGTCTGGTCGCCAGCATCGACATCAAAGTCGGTCAACGTGTGGAGCCGACGACCGTCCTGGCGCATCTGGTGCAAACTGATCGGCTGTTGCTGGAAATTCAAGCACCCGGCAGCAACGCCTCAATGTGGCGCGTCGGTAGCCCATTAAGTGTACAGGGACGCGCTGGCAGCGCCCGTATTACGAGCGTCAGTCCGGTGGTGACTGGCGGCAGCCAGACCGTCGCAATCCGCGCCGCTGTGGAGGGCGGCAGCGATTTGCGTCCAGGTGAATTTGTCACCGTGCGCTTGCAGTTACCCGCGTCCAGCATCAGCTGGGATATTGCGCTGGGTGCCCTGGTACACCATGGCAGTGACACCTTCGTCTTCGTTCGCAATGGCGGCAATGTCGAGGCGCGTCAGGTCAAGGTGCTGGAGAGTGCCGGTCAGCGCGTGCGCATTCAGGGTGAACTCAAAGCAGGTGACAAGATCGCCGTGACCGGTGTCGTCGCCTTGAAGGGCTCCTGGTTAGGCGAAAAGGGGGGCAGCTGATGTTGTACCGATTGATACAATTTTGCCTCTCGCAGCGCCTGTTTGTCTTGCTCACGACGCTACTGGTCGGCGCGGCAGGATGGTATGCGTTCATTCAGCTGCCCATAGACGCATTTCCCGATGTCTCCAGCACGCAGGTAAAAATCATCATGAAGGCGCCTGGCATGACACCCGAAGAAGTGGAAAGTCGCATCGCCGTACCGATTGAAGTTGAAATGCTGGGGATTCCGAAGACGCGCATTTTGCGCTCTGTGACTAAATATGGCCTCGCAGATGTCACGATCGACTTCCAGGATGGCACCGATATCTACTGGGCGCGGCAGCAGGTCAGTGAACGGCTAGGCGGAATTACGGAGAACTTACCGACCGGGATCAGCGGCGGGATGGCGCCCATCACGACACCGCTGGGCGAGATGTTCATGTTCACCATTGAAGGCGAATCCCTCTCGCTGGCAGAACGCCGCAGCCTGCTTGACTGGGTGATCCGTCCGGCGCTGCGCACCGTGCCGGGTGTGGCCGACGTGAATTCGCTGGGCGGTGCCGTTCGTGCATTCGAAGTGATTCCGAATGAGCTCGCGATGTCAGCCAGCGGCGTCAGTTTGGCGCAGCTGCGCGATGCCGTTAAAGCCAATAATCGTAATGATGGTGCCGGCCGACTCACGGAGGGGGGCGAAGTCATCCTGGTGCGTTCTGAAGGCAGTATCGCTGGCATCGATGATCTGCGCGGAATCGTTGTTGCAGTGAAGGAGGGCGTGCCGATCCGTCTGGCAGACTTGGCGGAGGTGCGTATCGGCACCCTCACGCGCAACGGCGTCGTGACGCAAAGCGGGCGTGGTGAAGCAGTGCAGGGCCTGGTGCTCGGTCTGGCCGGAGCCAACGCCCAGCAGGTGGTACAGGGCGTGCGCAAGCGGCTCGACGAACTCCAGTCCGCCTTGCCCAAGGGGGTGTCGATCAAGGTCTTTTACGATCGCGCGGCCTTGGTCAAAAAAGCGGTGGGCGCAGTATCCTCCGCATTGCTGGAGGCGACGCTCATTGTGATGGTTTTGCTCGGCCTGTTTCTGGGAAATGTGCGTGCCGCACTGACGGTGGCGCTGGTGTTGCCGCTGGCCGCGCTGATTACCTTCATCCTCATGCGCGGCTTTGACATGTCGGCCAATTTAATGAGCCTGGGCGGACTGGCGATTGCGATCGGCATGCTGGTTGATGCGGCGGTCGTGGTGGTGGAAAACATCGTCCAGCGTCTGGCGCATGATCCGACCGGCGGTAAGCTGCCGCGCTTGCATACGATTTATCGCGCCGTGCGCGAGGTCGCCATGCCGGTCAGCGCCGGGATGTTGATCATCATCACGGTGTTCTTGCCCTTGCTGACCTTGCAAGATCTGGAAGGGAAGTTTTTTGCGCCCGTGGCGCTCACGATCGTGTTCGCACTTGCCGGATCGCTGGTGTTATCGTTCACCGCGATACCGGTATTGGCGTCTTTTTTATTGCGCAAGGTCGGGCACGACGAACCGTGGCTGCCGCGCAAGCTGTTGGATTGGTATGACCCGATTTTGGCGTGGACGATGCAGCGCCAGAAAGTGGTGGTCATAGGCGCCTTGATCATGCTCACTATTGCGGCTGGGCTGTACATGCAAGTCGGCAAGACGTTTATGCCGACCATGGATGAAGGCGATCTGATCGTCGGCATCGAAAAGCTCCCCACCGTCAGCCTGGAAGAAAGCGCCGCCCTGGATTTGAAGATTCAGCAAGCCTTGATGACGGCTATTCCTGAAATAACCGGCGTGGTGGCACGCGCCGGGTCCGATGAGATCGGACTCGATCCCATGGGCCTGAATCAGACCGACACGTATTTATTGCTCAAGCCGCGCAGTCAGTGGCGTATGCACAGCAAGGACGCGCTGATTGAGGCGATACGCAAAGTGCTCGATGCGCTGCCCGGAATCAAATACAGCTTCACCCAGCCCATCGAAATGCGCGTCGACGAAATGATCATTGGCGTACGCGGCGATATCGCCGTGAAAATCTTTGGTCCTGATCTGGCGCAATTGAACCGTTTTGCATCAGACATCGAAGGCGTCCTCAAAACCATTCCCGGCAATAAGGATGTCTACACCGTGCAAAATGACGGGGTGCAGTATTTGCAGGTGGTGGTGGATCGGCTGCAGGCTGGCCGCCTCGGTTTATCGGTCGATGAAATTCAAGATGCGCTGCGTATCCAGATCGAAGGGCAGCAGGCTGGTTATGCCATTGAAGGCAATCGCCGCACGCCCATTGTGCTGCGCGCTGGTGAGGCAGTTCGACTGTCGCCCGCGCAATTTGGCGCGATGCGCATCACCGGCCGCGATGGCATACCGATCGCCTTGACCAAGGTGGCGCGACTCGAACGTGCTGAAGGCCCGGTCAAAATCGACCGTGAAATGGGCAGTCGCTACAGCGTTGTGATTGCCAACGTTGGCGGACGCGATCTGGTAAGTTTTGTCAAAGAAGCGCAGGTCGCTGTTGCTAAAAAACTGGTTTTGCCGACCGGCTACCGTACGACCTGGGGTGGCCAGTTTGAAAACCAGCAACGTGCAGCGAGTCGCCTGAGTATCGTCGTGCCTGTCGCATTAGGGCTGATCTTTCTCGTGCTGTTTTCGACCTTCCGTTCGGTTCGGCAAGCGCTACTGATCCTCAGCATTATCCCCTTCGCCTTGGTCGGCGGAATAATCGCTCTATGGATCAGTGGCGAGTATTTGTCGGTACCTGCCTCGGTCGGGTTCATCGCCCTGCTCGGCATCACCGTATTGAACGGCGTCGTCCTGGTGAGTTACTTCAATCAATTACGGTGTGAAGGCATGCCGCTGGCCGCCGTCGTGGTGCAGGGCGCGCGCCGGCGCCTGCGCCCGGTCATGATGACGGCGTCGATTACGGCTTTCGGACTGGTTCCCTTGCTGTTCGCCTCTGGTCCCGGTTCGGAAATCCAGCGCCCCTTGGCTATTGTGGTGATCGGCGGACTCATCTCTGCTACTGCATTGACCCTGATGTTGTTGCCTATTCTGTATTTGCGCTTCGCATTCGCTGCGCAAAAAGGACCGAAGGAGCTCGCACATGTCTGACCTCTGCCTGACTTTACTATGCCCGCCGCCAGTTACGGAGCGCCTTCTCGACATGCTGTTGATGCAAGAGGAAATCGCTTTATTTACGAGCGCCGATTCCGCGGTGCATGGCCTGCATCACGCGGGTCTGAATGACAGCGAACTGGTACTGGGCCTTGCACGCATGACGCAGGTTGAGGCGCTGCTTGACAGCGAACATAAGGCTGTCGTTCTGGCGACGTTGCGGAAAAATTTTGCCGGAACCGGATTGCGCTATTGGCTGACACCCGTGATCGAAACAGGAGAATTTTTGTGAAATTCCTCATTGCGATGGCCTTTGCTACGGGCATTGCGCAGGCGGCAACGCTGCCACCCCTTGCAGTCCCTTTTCCTGCAACGATGCTCGGCGCCTTGATAGAACAAGATCCGGCTATCGCGAGTGCCCGTGCCACCTTGAACGCAGTCCGGGAGGATGCGCAGCTGGTCAAGTCCTCGCCCTACGAATGGACCGTTAAGGCAATCTCACAGCGCAGATCGATAGACTCGGGCGCCAGCGGCAAAGAATGGAACGCTGGATTGGAGCGTAGCTTCCGCTTACCCGCAAAGGCAAATGCGGATCACCAGGTCAGTGAGGCCATGGCTGATGAGGGGCTGGCACAGTATCAGCAGGCCTGGCGTGATACCTCCAGAGAACTAGTTAACCTTTGGCTAGCCTGGCTCGCAGCGGAGCAGGGTCTGACACTGGCGACGGGTAATTTTTCCTCGGCTGAGGAGAGCCTTGCTGTCGTCGAAAAACGCGTTCGTTCTGGTGATGCGTCGAAGCTCGATGCCAGCCTCGCGCGTGCTGAACGCGCCGAACAGGAGGGAGTGGCGAATGAAGCGAAGACATCTGCCGCCGTCGCCCGAGCAAGAATAAATGCGCGCTTTCCTTCCTTGCCCGAAGTACGCACAGCGCTGCCGACGCCAATGCCGCTAGAACAAGATGACGTCAGTCTGGCAGAGCGGCTACGCAACACGAGTGCCGTAATGAAGGTCGCGGATTCTCAGCAGCGTCGCGCCAAGGCCCAGGCGGCTCGCCTGCATGCCGACAGGTTCCCCGATCCTACCGTGGGTGTGTTTAGCGCGTCCGAAGGCAGCGGACGTGAACGCATCATTGGCGTGAGCCTCAGCATTCCGATCCCGGGCACTTTGCGTGATGGTCGGGCTGTCTCCGCAGCCTTTTCGGCGGAAATGGCACGCCATGAAAGTGAATTGAAAAAGCGCGCGCTGGACGGCGACATCGCCGTCGCCATCGCGAGCGTGAAAGGTGCCTACGAGAGCTGGAAAATAGCGCAGGGCGGTGCTGCGGCGATGCAGGAAAATGCGCGTCTTTTGCAGCGCGCCTACATTCTGGGAGAGGCCGACATACAGTCAATGTTGACTGCCCGACGTCAGGCCACTGCGGCCGCGCAAAATTCATTGGCTACGCAACATGCAGCGGTGCGTGCCTATTATTCACTCATGATCGATGCGGGTGTGTTGTTGAGTCCGGAGAAATAGCGCTGCGCTTGTAAGCGTCCTCAGATAAGCTGAGGTAACGAGTTTGCCGCACAAAAAAACGGCCCTCATCGCTGAGGGCCGTTCATGTTTGGGTGGTGCCGGGATCCGGAATCGAACCGGAACGCCTTGCGGCGCGGGATTTTGAGTCCCGTGCGTCTACCTGTTCCGCCATCCCGGCAACGCAGGCAACATTATGCGCTCTTTAAGTTGCGGGGGCAAGCGATACGATCGTACTTAATGACATGCAGCAATTTAAAGGCGTATCATCGCCGGCTTGGATTCACAGAATCGCTTCTGAAAAAAACGCATGAAACCCCAGAAAATCCGCGAGATCGTTCTCGGCAAGGACCTCGACCCATTGAAAGGCGAGACCCGCCATTCGCTCGCGCTGGTAGCCTTCCTGGCTTGGGTCGGTCTGGGCGCCGATGGCTTGTCCTCGTCCGCCTACGGTCCCGAAGAAACCTTCCGCGCGCTGGGTCAGCATACGCATCTGGGCCTGTACATGGCGCTGGCCACGGCCGTCACCGTGTTCATCATCGCCATCGCCTATAACCAGGTCATCGAATTATTTCCGACTGGCGGCGGCGGTTACCGCGTCGCGACCAAACTCGTCGGGCCTTACATGGGCTTGATCGCTGGCTGCGCATTGGTGCTCGATTATGTGCTGACGATCGCCATTTCAGTCGCGGCCGGCGTGGAAGCATTGGCTTCGCTTTTGCCGCTAGGGTTCCAGGATTACAAACTGGGGGCCGAGGTTTTTTTCATTGGCATACTGATCGTGCTGAATTTGCGCGGCATGAAAGAAGCGATCAAGATTTTGCTGCCGATTTTCCTTGGCTTTGTCGTCACGCATTTCGTGTTGATCGTCTATGGCATTTTCGCGCATGCGTCGAACCTGCCGGCGCTGCTGCCCAATACGCTGGCGGAGACCAGTGAGCTGGCCGGTCACATCGGCTGGATTGGCGTGTCGGGCATGCTGCTGCTGGCGTATTCGCAGGGCGGCGGTACTTACACCGGACTTGAAGCGGTATCGAATAACGTCAATATCCTTGCCGAGCCGCGCGTCCATACCGGCAAGATGACGATGTTCTACATGGCCCTGTCGCTGGCCTTCACCGCCAGCGGCATCATCCTGCTGTACCTGCTGTGGGATGCGGTGCCGGTGCAAGGCGAGACCTTGAATGCCACGACCTTCCGCGCCATCGTCGAGAGCATTGGCTTTGGCAGTGAGCTGGCCAATCAGGTCGTGCTCAGTATCGTGCTCGCATTCGAAGCCGGCTTGCTGTTCGTGGCCGCCAATACCGGCTTTCTCGGCGGCCCGTCAGTGCTGTCGAACATGGCGTCCGACTCCTGGGTGCCGCATAAATTCCGTTACCTGTCGACGCGCCTGGTGACGCAGAACGGCATCCTTGTGCTTGGCATTGCGGCGCTGGCGATCCTGTTCTGGACGCGCGGTAGCGTGACCTTGCTGGTCGTGCTGTATTCGGTGTCGGTGTTCCTGACTTTCGCGATTTCACTGTTCGGGCTGTGCCTGTACTGGTGGCAGCATCGTAAGGAACTCGATTACTGGAAGAGCCGCTTCGCACTGTCGCTGACGGGTTTCGTGATTTGCGCCGGCATTCTGTGCGTGCTGCTGGTCGAAAAATTCACCGAAGGCGGCTGGGCCGCTGCCGTCATCATCGCGGCCATCGCGGCATTGTGCATCTATATTCGTAATCATTATCGCGACACGAAGACGGCCATCGCGACCGTGGATCAGGTATTTGCAAATCAGCCATTCGGCGCGCATGTGGGCACCGTCGACCCTTCTCCTGATGACCAGACGGCGATCTTCATTGTCGGCACCTCGCGCGGCGGTGGCTTGCATGCCTTGCTGTGGGTGCAGCGCATGTTTCCGGGGCACTTCAAGAACTTCATTTTTGTGAATGCACGTACCGTGGATACGCATGCCTATGGCGGCGAGGGCGCGGTTGAGCAAATGCGCGCGGAGGCGAATGCGACGCTGAAATACTTCGTCGACTTTTGTCATAGCCACAATATGGCCTCGGCCGCGTATATCGGCTTCGGCACCGACGTGGTCAAGGAAGTCACGCGTTTGTGCAGCGTGATCAATCAAGATTATCCGAACGGGATTTTCTTCACCAGCAAACTGATCTTTGAACACGATCACTGGTTCTCGCGCTTGCTGCATAATCAGGCGGCGCTGGCGATCCAGCGGCGTTTGCATCTGGATGGCTTGCAGATGGTGATTCTGCCGATGAAGGTGTAAGCATCCTGCGTGGCCGGATCCGGTTCTTCAGTCGGATAGGTCCATTGATGTGGATCGGTCATCGGGGCTGTTTGAGGGGCTGGAACTTGCCGATGTGATTGATTGGGTCAGCGATGGCGGTGAGAATTTCACTTTAGCGGTTTTTGATTTCGATTCTTTCTTATCCTTGGCGTAGCCTGCGATGGCACGCTTTTTCGGCGGATAAGTATCTGGTACGGATTCCTCGCAAATGATGTAGTTGGAGCACCCCCCAGGCACCGGACTGTTTTCATGCTGGAAAAATGAGGCGGGTATCCAGATGAACATGTACTCTGGACGATATACCGGGCGATTAAGAGGGATCGGATCGTTACCATGCGGATAAGTAGTCGTCACGCGCACCCACGATTTTTTATTAAGGGTTGGTGGGTGCGTGGACGTTGGCACCCAATATGACCCCGATGGATGAGCGACGACACCGACGCGGTAATGCAGGTGCGGCGTCGTTGACCAATCCCACCCTTCTGTTATTTCACAGAAAGAATCGTCCGGCGAACCCACCCCCCACGAACCCACCCCCAACACTTCCGTACCCTGCGCGTCACGGATGTCGGTACCACGAAGATACAATACAAGAGTGCCCATATGGATATCCTCTTTAATGGCCCTTCCCGTTACCGCGATCATGGGTGGGATGGGCTGCTGGTGAGTTTCCCTTTTGAATGAGATTACGCTAGAAATTTTTGATGGTTAAGCAATTTAAGCGAAGCAGGCGAGGTTTGGCATGGAATTGCCATTTTGCACGACACTTGGCAATGATTGCGTAAATGCGAACAAGCCAGGCGCCTGTGTGAGCCATGGTGCTGGGAGCGCAGTAATAAATGTCACCGCAAGACCCGGATTTGCCGTTCATTGATTGAACTGTAAGATGGCGAGCGTCGGGGTAGGCGCCTGTTTGACTAGTTTTGCTTTTGCGATACGCTGGCTGGCGAATCAGCATCCTGGCCACGCCGGTAAAGCCGGAAACGTTCATCCCTGTCAGACGGCCGGCGGCCTTGCCAGATTAATTGCCATGGCGCGCCATCGCGGTTGATGGTGCCGATCTCGCCATTCTTCGGACGGTTATCTTGCAGCAGCAAGAAATCACATTGGATTTCATTCACGTCGGCAAATGGAATTGCGCCGAAATAGGCGAATGAGGCGCGTTGCGCCGGACCGACATTGGTCGCTACGCATTTGCCCACCGGTGGTAATTTCTCGGCGATTTGTGCGGCGACCAGCGCGTAGCTCTTGCTGTAATTAATCGGCGGCATCCACAGCGTCATCAGCAAGACCCAGCATAAAATCCCGCCACCCGACGACAGCACGACCGCACGCCACAGCACCGACGGCCGGCGTGAAATGCGCCAGTGAACCAGCATGATCCAGAATACCGAGGCGCAAATCGCCACGAACACGGCAATGACATTGAGTTCCGGTTTAAAGCCCGGCACCAGCCGCAGTGCGCTCTTGGCCAGCGTCGGTGGCCAGCCAGTCTGTTTCGCAATCCAGTACAGCCACAAGGCGCTGGCGACAAAGGTCAGCGTCATTACCGAGAACCAGTCGACTGCATTGATCGCGCTGCGTTTCATGGTCGGCAAACCGAATGCGGCAAGTACAGCTAGCGGCGGCAGCAGCGGCAGCAATATGCCTTGTTCCGACTGCGGGTCCAGCAGCGCCAGTGCGGCCACGGCGATGACAAAGGTGCTCGGCAAGATGATATGCAAAGGCCAGCCTTGACGGCGCCACGCATACACGGCCCAGCCAGCGAACGGCCATGCCGGCCAGGCGAACCACATGCTGTCCTTGAGCAGGTATTGCAATGCGCCCCAGGAAGGCGGGTTGATGCGCTGGATATTCCACAACATCCAGGATTCAAAGGGCGAACCATTGAATGGCTGTACGCGATCGCACAGCAGGACCCAGCTGGCGATGAGCAGCAGCGTGACCGGTACGCCTGCCAGCAGCAAGCGCCAGGCATTGCGCTTGTAGCGAAACGCTGTCAGCGTGAACATGCCCGAATACAGAGCCAGCGGCACGACCCAGCCGCGCGTCAATGCCAATAAACCCAGCACTGCGCCAAGTTCAGCAGCGGTGCGTATCGACGCGGCTTCGAGGAAACGCACCGCAAGGTAGAGTGAGCATGAGACCAGCGAAACTTCGAGGGCATTGGCGCTGGTGGAATGGCTATGGAACAGCAGGCCAAGACAGCCGAGATAAATCAGCAAGGCGCCGTCGGCTAGTGTGCGACCGTAATCGGCCGGTTCGGGCTGGCCGCCGAATGCCAGTCGCAAAGGCTGGGCATCGTTACGGCGGCCGAGCAGGTAAGTCGCGTTCCAGACCGAGATCGAGCCGAGCACGAAGAACAATGCCGTGGCGACGCGCGCGGCGAGCGCGTCGCCGAGCAGCCAGCCGAACAGCTTGATCGTCAAGCCGCCGATCCAGAATGCCAGCGGACCTTCCTGTGCGCGCTGCAAGCCGGCGATATTGGGCCACAGCCAGTCGCTGATGCCGCCATGCGCCATGGTCCACATGATGCCGAAGCCGGCCGCGTCTTCATTCTTCCATGGGTCGCGACCAATCAGCCCAGGAACAATGTAGAGCAGGCAAAGAGCGAGCAATGCCCAGCGGGGCAAGGCGTGCGTGGCAGAAGCGGGAAGGCGAACTGGCTTCATGGGGGCGGGAGCAGTCTGGAATTGTTATTGTGTGATTCGGCGCTATTGTGCCGGAAAAAATCCGCCATAGCGTAAAGCGCGCGTAATCAATGCGGAATCGACGGCTAGTCTTGACTCAATCGTCCAAAAAGGAAACAAAAAAGGAGCAACAAAAAAGGCAGCCGTAGCTGCCTTTTTCGATGCGGTGCGAATGATCAGGTGTTGGCCACTGATGTTTTCGAACCGACTGTGCCGAACTTCTGGCGGAATTTCTCGACGCGACCGGCTGTATCGACGATCTTGTGCTTACCAGTGTAGAACGGATGTGATTCAGCAGACACCTCGATCTTCACGAGTGGATATGTCTTGCCTTCGAATTCTGTTGTCTCGCGGGTGTTGATCGTCGAACGTGTCACGAATTTGAAATCGTTAGACATGTCGTGGAACAGAACTTCGCGATAATTTGGGTGGATGCCTGGCTTCATGGGTAAGTCCTCGGTAGTTTGGTAGCCAATCTTCACTTCGGCGGTCGACTTGCTTCTTGACCCGATTGATGATCACTTGCCGGTTTGGAAAAGCCGAGATTATACACTCGGCTCCGTATCAATGGCGAATTACCCGCCCCTTCGCATCATTTCAAAGAATTCTGCGTTGTTCTTCGTCGACTTCATCTTGTCGAGGATGAACTCCATCGCTTCGATCTCGTCCATGCTGTACAAAAGTTTGCGCAGGATCCAGATTTTTTGCAGCTGGTCGGCCTTGATCAGCAATTCTTCGCGACGTGTGCCAGATTTGTTCAGGTTGATCGACGGGTAGACGCGTTTCTCGGCCAGACGGCGCTCGAGATGGACTTCCATGTTGCCGGTACCCTTGAATTCTTCGTAGATCACGTCATCCATGCGGCTGCCGGTTTCGATCAGGGCGGTGGCGATGATGGTCAGCGATCCGCCTTCTTCGATGTTGCGCGCGGCGCCAAAGAATCGCTTCGGACGCTGCAGCGCATTCGCATCGACACCACCGGTCAGGACCTTGCCGGAAGCAGGGATGACGGTATTGTAGGCGCGCGCCAGACGCGTGATCGAGTCCAGCAGAATGACCACGTCTTTTTTCATTTCGACCAGGCGCTTGGCTTTTTCGAGCACCATTTCAGCGACTTGCACGTGGCGCGTTGCCGGTTCGTCAAAGGTTGAGGCGACCACTTCGCCGCGCACGGAGCGCTGCATTTCAGTCACTTCTTCCGGGCGCTCGTCGATCAGCAGCACGATTAAGGTGATGTCAGGGTGATTCGCGGTGATCGCATGCGCGATCGTTTGCAGCATCACGGATTTACCGGATTTTGGCGAAGCGACGAGCAAGCCGCGCTGGCCTTTGCCGATAGGCGCGATCATGTCGATGATGCGGCCGGTGATGTTTTCTTCGCCGCGCATCTCACGTTCAAGCAAGAGCGGCTTGTTCGGGTGCAGCGGCGTCAGGTTTTCGAACAGGATCTTGTGTTTCGACGCTTCTGGCGCGTCGCCGTTGACCTTGTCGACCTTGACCAGCGCAAAGTAGCGCTCGCCGTCTTTCGGGGTACGGACTTCGCCTTCGATCGAATCACCTGTGTGCAGGTTGAAACGGCGGATCTGCGAAGGGGAAATATAAATGTCGTCGGTGGACGCCATGTAGCTGGCGTCAGGCGAGCGGAGGAAGCCAAAGCCGTCAGGCAGGACTTCAAGGGCACCGTCGCCGAAAATTTGTTCGCCGGTCTTCGCGCGTTTTTTCAGGATCGCGAACATCAGCTCCTGTTTGCGCAGCCGTGCTGCGTTGTCAATTTCGAGACCAATTGCCATTTCGAGCAGTGCCGAAACGTGCATGGCCTTTAATTCAGATAAATGCATATGTGTGAGTGTCCCGGGATGGGCGCTTTAGAGGTGGGGGTGGGAACTGCGTGGTGTAATAAATTTAATCATTGACGACGGTGCGTGTGCACCGTCGTTTACCGCTGTTGTGTTGACTTTTACTCTTAGATATTGCTGTCGATGAAGGCGATCAGTTGACCTTTCGCCATTGCGCCGACTTTTTGCGCTGCCGGGACACCGTTCTTGAACAGGATCAGTGTCGGGATACCGCGGATGCCGAATTTTGCGGGCACTGCCTGGTTCGCGTCAACGTCCATTTTCGCGATCGTCAGTTTGCCATCATATTCCTTGGCGACTTCTTCGAGGATAGGCG
>CANFLV010000021.1 GCA_947448025.1 Oxalobacteraceae bacterium
ACCGGGCCAGTATCGGCAGCCGGCGCACGCTGGATAGGCGCCAGCACATTCGTCGGCGGCGTCTCGCGCGAGACAGCGGAAATCGTATTTTGTGTCACCGGCTGCTGCACTGAAATTTCCGGCGGCGGCACGAATGGTGGTGGCGGCGCGGTCATTTTTGGCGGCGGTGGAGGCGGTGTTTTGTCGGGTGGTGGCGGTGGCTTGATTTCTTCAATCAGCTTGGTCTCGATCGGCGCCTTGATGATTTCGACGACATTACGCGCCAGGCCACTGACGAGCGCGTACACGATGAAAATGTGTAAAAGAATGACAAATGCGAGCCCGCCAAAACGTTTGCCGGGACTACGCTCTACTTCTGAAAAATCCATGCATCGCCTCCTCACTTGTTATACGTTATCGTACAACTATAAATGAATTGAAGCAAGGGATAGGTAAACGTCCTGCGATCCAGCGTTTCAGGATTGAGCGCTGGTGATCATTTCCTGCGTGCGACGCAAGCGCTCGCGGCTGTTGCTGAGGTGGGTACGCATTGCAGCACGGGCCGCCTCGGGATCCTTGCGCAAGATCGCCTGGAAAATATCATCGTGCTCGCGATTGACCCGTTCAAGATAGATTGCCGGATCGTCTTGCCCGATTTGCGGCGTATTGAGGCGTGCACGTGGAATAATGGTGGCGCCCAGATAGCTGAGGAATTCAACGAAATAGCGATTCCCGGTCGCCTGGGCAATCAACAGGTGGAACTGCACATCATCACTGACCGACCCGGCGCCCTGCTTGCGTTCCTTTTGCATGGCATCAATCAACACCGCCAATTCTTCTGCCTGCGCATCGGTTCTGCGGGAGGCCGCCAGCCAGGCCGCCTCAGTCTCAAGACTGATACGCAATTCCAGGATGGCC
The DNA here is from genome assembly GCA_947448025.1 of Oxalobacteraceae bacterium. Lineage (GTDB taxonomy): Bacteria > Pseudomonadota > Gammaproteobacteria > Burkholderiales > Burkholderiaceae_D > CANFLV01. The sequence goes on from CANFLV010000021.1 coordinate 898, forward strand.
AGGACATCGCGTACTGTCACGATGGCATCACTCGGTAAGCCGAGAGTGGCGGGTGCCGGTTCCAGCACGAAGGTGCCAATGCCGTGTCGTGTCTGTACCAGCCCAGCTGCTTGCAGATGCGAAATGGCTTCGCGAACCACGGTGCGACTGACGCCGTGAATCTCCATAATGGCGGATTCCGTGGGTAGTTTTTCGCCAGGCTTCAACACCCCGTTGTGGATGCTGTGCGTGATCTGCTCAATCACGCCCTGCGCGAGATTGCGATATTTTTTTCTGGGTGCAGGCATCATGCCGCGTGGGGTGGAATCGATCATGGCAAGCGCGGACTTCCGGCAAAGTAAATGAAGAAAAGATAAGACATTCCGAGCGCGGGTAATTGTACGTTCAGGTCAAGTTGTATGATAACCCTTGATACTTGGGAAGTTCACAAAATTACGGTATCCCGAGCAAAGAAGGTGACGCTTATTTTTACAGCCGTAACGACGCAGCCAAGGAGGGCTTTGATCTGACAGCTTGCCAGATAAAACAGATTTTTATCGCCGTAAAGATCGCGCAAGGACCGATGTCCAGCGTCACAAGAAAGGCATTCCGCCAGTTGACAGCCTCCTGGCCAGCGCATGTGCCACCCAGCGCGTGGAATTGTGCAGAGCAGCCTCGCCGGCGGCAGACGCAAGGGATCAGGACTATTCCATCAATTCATCGTCGGTCTGAGCGAAATGAGGGCAAGGTGCTCGAACAAATGCGCGCCTCAGAGGACGCGCAATCGCTCAGAACGTAAATTTCTGCACACCCTCCGCCGTCCCCAGCAAGGCCACATCCGCACCACGCTGGGCAAACAAGCCGACGGCGACCACGCCGACGATGGCGTTGATTTGCGCCTCGAGCAGCTTCGGTTCGGCGATCTGCCAGCCATGCACATCCAGCAATTCACAGCCGTTATCGGTCAGCACCGGCTTGCCATCCTTGATGCGCAGGCGCGGCTCGCCGCCGAGCGCGATGAGATTGCGCGCGACCACGGCACGCGCCATCGGGATTACTTCCACTGGCAGCGGAAATTTGCCGAGCAGCGGCACGAGCTTCGAGCCATCGGCAATGCAGACGAACTTCTGCGCGACCGAGGCGACGATCTTTTCGCGCGTCAATGCCGCGCCACCGCCCTTGATCATCGCGCCCGTTGAGGTGATTTCATCGGCGCCGTCAATGTACACCGCCATGGATTCGACATCGTTAAGGTCATAGACGGTGATGCCGTGGCCGCGCAGGCGCTCGGCGGTCGCTTCGGATGACGCGACAGCGCCCTTGATGCGGTGCTTGACCTTGCCAAGTTCTTCAATGAAAAAATTCGCGGTCGAACCGGTACCGACGCCGATGATTTCACCGTCTACGATGTAATCGATAGCGGCGCGGGCTACGGCTTGCTTGAGTTCGTCTTGGGTCATGGAGGGAATTAGAAATGAGAGGAGACGCGTATTTTACCGGCGCCCGCGCAAGTCAACAACTGAAGGACATCACGTTCAGAGCCTGACCATCGCCGCTGAACTCACTTCAATTTTTCCTTGCGCAACCAGCCCACTTCGAGTCCAAAGATGCTGCCTATCTGGTTCAGGCTATTCAGTGTCGGGTTACCAGTGCCGCGCTCAAGCTCCTTGATGACCTTGACGCTGACGCCACGGTGGGCGGCAAATTCTGGCTGGGTCAGGCGCGAAAGGGCGCGCATCTCTTTGGCCGCATCGCGCAAGGAAATATCGCCGCGCTCGATGGCGTCAAACAGCGCTACGCGCCGGGCGCGCAAGGCCTCCGGATCGGCAGGTTTTTTACGTTTATCCATATGCGCAATGCCCCTTGAGTTCGCGCAACTGCCGGCACTGTTCGGCGATGCCGGCATTGAGGTGGGAAGTGATGTCGTCATCGACGCCATTGTCGCGCATGCAGTCCGCAAGACCCGCTAATCTGAAACCAAAGGCGACCATATTTTCGCGCAGGAAGTGCTCTTCGTCTGGCACCAACTCGAGCGCCACAATGACATCGTGCCAATTATTGAGCTCAATCCCCGTATGCGGGTGATACCAGCGCGCCGCACGGGCGATCGCTTCCGGATCCAGGTACATAGGCGCAAAATCGTACAGCGGCGTGAGCCTGACTTCGCCAGAGATGACTTGAACGGCGGTATTGCGCGCATGATTATCAGTATTCCGCATGGCCAGGTTCAAGACATCGCGCAGCAGAAATTCGAGCGTCCCGGCAGCCTTGTCGGTAAGCACACGGCGCAAGGCGCGCAAGAGCACGAACTGTGAGGGGCGCGCATCAAAACCGACAATGCCAGCGATGGCCGCAGCACTTTCCTGATGGTGACGCAGCACCCTGCCCTGCTGCACCGTGCGGTCAAAACGGGGAATAAACAACATGTCATTGTGGTGCGCGAGCGGACCATGGACGAACAGGCCCATGGATTGCGCTACGCGCATGTAGGCAGCTTCATTGCGCAGGATTTTTTTATCAACTTCGGCCTTGCCGCGCGGGAGTTTGACGATACAGTGATCAGCCGCATCGGCGTCCAGAAGTGCGCCGTCAGCATGCCAGAGTCCCCTGCGGTCGCGCGTGAGCAGATATTTGGGTGCAGCGCCCTGCACACCGGTCGTGCCGGCGGCCAGCATACCGTGTACCAGCATGCGTTCGGCAAATGCATCATCGCGCGCAATGAATTGCTCAAGCAGCAGGCCGCCAGCGGCGCGCGCCGGGTCATGCCGGCCGATGTGATGTTGATAGTAGTCGACCGCCTCGCCTATGCGCAGGCGACCAATGGGATTGAAGGCGCCAGCACAAATCAAGGCGAAGTCAGCGCCGGGACCATCTGCCAGTCCGAGCTGTCCCAGCAGATAGTTGCGCCCTGCACCTTGCGGAATCAAATCGTAGAGAAACGCCGGCCAATACGACAATTGATGCAGGTTCGCGTCTAGCGGAAAATTCAACGAGACGGCTTGCCCATCAGCTGCGAAGGCGTAATCGAGCGTGTATTCGAAAAAAGTGTTCGCCTTCACCCCACCGCGGGACACATCAGGGCAGGTAATGACTGCACTGTCTTGCCAGCGCTCATTGAACCAGGTCTGGATGTGGCATTCCATGGTGCGGCTCCCTATATAGATATTTAAAGGTATCTAAATACGGTAGCAATGGCAAGCAAAAAGATACTTATAAGGACATAACGTGATTTTTACCTGAGGCTAATACTTCAATCCTCCGTCACTTCAAAGCACTCGCCGCCGTCGCCAGTGCCGTGATGCGCGCCCAGTCGCCAGCCAGCATCGCATCCTTTGGCGTGAGCCATGATCCGCCGACGCAGGCAACATTTTTCAGCGCCAGGAATTGCGGTGCCGTCTCGACGGAAATGCCGCCGGTCGGACAAAACATGATGTCACCCAATGGACCGCTGATCGCGTTCAACATGCCGACACCGCCTGCCTGCATCGCAGGAAACAGCTTCAACTGGCGAAAACCATGTTCGCGCGCAGCCATCACCTCAGACGGCGTCATCACCCCCGGCAGCAACGGCAGGCCGCTCGATTTCGCAGCCGCGATCAGGGTCGCAGTCAGTCCCGGTGATACACCAAAGACCGCACCGGCGTCGCGCGCGGCGACGAATTCTTCAGGGCGGGTCAGCGTGCCTACGCCGACGATCGCCTCAGGTACCTGTTCAGCGATCATGCGGATCGCTGCCAGGCCGTGGGAAGTACGCAGCGTCACTTCGAGCACGCGGATACCGCCGGCCACGAGTGCGCGCGCCAGTGGAACGGCGTGATTGATGTCGTCGATCGCGATGACCGGGATGACGGCCGAGGTGCGCATGATGTCGATAAGTTGCATGGTCTTGTTCCTTTGTTGTGTTGATTGATTAACGGTTCAGCGCGTCTTCGTCGGATGCCGACTGGGCTTCAGGCACCGCCAATTGATTCACATGCTCTTGCGGCAGGTGCAGCGGCGCCGGCAAATCGAAAGTCGTCGCGCCCTCTTCTGCGGCACTGACGACTTTACGGAACATGGCAAACAATTCGCGTCCCATGCCGACCTGATTCGCCGATAAATCTGCGCTGGCCATACTGCGCGTATTCCACACATCAGCCGGTACCAGCGCCTGCAAGACACCCGCCTCGGCATCAAGGCGAATCATGTCGCCATCACGTACGCGACCCAGTGGTCCATCAGCCAGCACTTCCGGTGACACATGAATCGCTGCCGGCACCTTGCCCGAGGCGCCGGACATGCGCCCGTCTGTCACCAGTGCTACACGGCGACCGGCATCCTGGAGATTGGCCAGTGCCGGTGTCAAGGCGTGCAATTCCGGCATGCCATTGGCACGCGGCCCCTGGAAGCGTACGACCGCGACGAAGTCACGATCGAGTTCGCCCGCCTTGTAGGCTTGCATGAAGGCTTCCTGTGAATTGAAAAGAATAGCCGGTGCTTCGACGATGCGATGCTGCGGCTTGACGGCGGAGACCTTGACCACGGCGCGGCCGAGATTGCCAGCCAACAGACGCATGCCGCCATCATTGGAAAACGGCGCGTCCGCGGTGCGCAGCACCGACTCATCGGCGCTCTTTTCCGGCACCGGCTGCCAGCGTACGCCCTCACCGTCGAGGAAGGGCTCGACACAATGCGCGCGCAAGCCGTGGCCGAGCACGGTGTTGACATCCTCATGCAAGAGTCCGGCATCGAGCAGCGTGCGAATCACGAAGCCGGTACCGCCGGCGGCATGGAAATGATTCACGTCGGCTTCACCATTCGGATAGATGCGCGCCACCAGTGGCACGACCGACGACAGTCTGTCAAAGTCATCCCAGTCAGTCACGATGCCGGCTGCTTTGGCAATGGCGATCAGATGCAGCGTATGGTTGGTCGAGCCGCCCGTGGCGAGCAAGGCGACGATGGCATTGACGATGACTTTTTCATCGACGAGGCGACCGACCGGCATGAAGGCATTGCCTTGCGCGCTGATCGCGACAGCTTGCCTGGCTGCCGCAGCGGTCAATGCCGTGCGCAGCGGTGTGTTCGGCGTAATAAAGGCGGCGCCGGGCAAATGCAGACCCATTACTTCCATGAGCATCTGATTACTGTTGGCCGTGCCGTAAAAGGTGCAGGTACCGGCACCATGATAGGACTGCGACTCGGCTTCGAGCAATTCTTCACGGCTGAGTTTGCCCTGTGCGTAGAGCTGGCGCACACGCGCCTTTTCGCTATTCGACATGCCGGTCGTCATCGGCCCGGCAGGAATGAACAGCGCCGGCAAATGACCGAAATGCAGCGCGCCGATCAAGAGGCCCGGCACGATCTTGTCGCAAACACCAAGATAGACGGCGCTGTCGAACATATTGTGGGACAGCGCCACAGCTGTCGCCATGGCGATCGCGTCGCGTGAAAACAGCGACAGCTCCATGCCCGGCTGGCCTTGGGTAATGCCGTCGCACATGGCCGGCGTGGCACCGGCAAACTGCGCGACGCCGCCTACGCTACGCACTGCATCGCGGATCACCTGCGGGAACTGTTCAAACGGCTGATGTGCCGAGAGCATGTCGTTGTAGGAAGAGACAATCGCCACTGAGGGCGCTTTTTGCTGTTTGAGCTTGAGCTTGTCATTGGCGGGAAAGGCAGCGAAGCCGTGCGCGAGATTCGTACAGCTGAGCGCGCCGCGATGGACGCCTTGCTCAAGAGCGAGATCGAGTCGGGCAAGATAAGCGCTGCGCGAGGCGGAACTACGGGCGATGATACGTTCGGTGACGGCAGAGATGATGGCTTGAACGGGCATGATTAAGTCCTGGTGCTTTTCGATAATTGAAATTTTACTACAAAATATTGCTGGCAGCGCAAGCAGCCTTTGCGCCCCTGTAAAAATTCGATACTCGTACAGGGCTGCCAGGGATGAAGCCGAACCTGCAGAGCGCTGAAATCAAGGCCGGGAAATTCACAAAAAACAATCTGATTGCAATTTTTTTGTAGTGAAATTACTTAAATTTAATGTATAGTTAAATCAATTCCAACTTCGCGCAATCGCCATCGACCATGAAGCCGACCGCCCTGAACCTTAGCCCCTCATTCCTCGCACTCGCGTCCCATGCCACAGAGGCAAAAGACTGGCATATGCGCGAACTGTTTGCACAAGACCCGCAGCGCTTCGAAAAATATTCACTCGATGCCGCCGGCCTGTTCCTCGATTTCTCCAAAAACCGCTTCAAGCAAAACACGCTCACCTTGCTGCTGGCACTGGCGCGCGAACGCGGCGTCGAAGCACAGCGCACAGCGATGTTTGCCGGCGAAAAAATCAATATCACGGAAGGCCGTGCGGTATTGCACACGGCCCTGCGCGCGCCGCATGATGCGCAGCTCCATGTCGATGGACAGGATGTAAGCGCCGACGTTCATGCGGTGCTGGCGCAGATGCAAGGTTTTAGCGAGCGCGTGCGCAACGGCGAATGGACTGGCCATACCGGGCGCGCCATCACTGACATCGTCAATATCGGCATCGGCGGCTCGGACCTCGGGCCGGCCATGGTCTGCGGCGCATTGCGCAGCTATCGGCACGCGCGTCTGACGATGCATTTCGTTGCCAATGTCGATGGACACGATCTTGATGCAGTGCTCGCGGCGGTCGATCCGGAAACGACGCTATTCATCGTCGCCTCCAAGACCTTTACCACGGCCGAGACCATGCTCAATGCGCATTCGGCGCGCAGCTGGTTCTTGCGCCACGGCAGCGAAAAAGATTTAGCGCGCCATTTTGTGGCTGTCTCGACCAATACGGCAGGCGTGACCGCATTCGGCATTGACCCTGCCAATATGTTCCGCTTCTGGGACTGGGTTGGTGGACGCTATTCGATCTGGTCCGCGATCGGCTTACCGGTGATGCTGGCGATTGGCTACGAAGGCTTCCGCGCTTTCCTCGATGGCGCGCATGGCATGGATAAACATTTCCGCACGGCTCCGCTGGAAAAAAACATGCCGGTGCTGCTGGCCTTGGTCGGTGTCTGGAATCGTAATTTCCTCGATAGCGGCTCGTTGACGATCGCGCCTTATCATCATGACTTGCGCCGCTTCGCCGCATACCTGCAGCAGCTCGACATGGAAAGCAATGGCAAGTCGGTCACGCGCGAGGGCGCACCCGTAACGGCTGCGACCGGCCCGGTCGTCTGGGGCGAGATCGGCACGAATTCCCAGCATGCGTATTTCCAGCTGCTGCATCAGGGTACCGACCTGGTGCCAGTCGATTTCATTGCCAGCCTCCAGCCTACCCACGATTTACCCGGTCACCAGGCGTCCCTGCTGGCGAATTGCTTCGCACAGTCAGAAGCCTTCATGCGCGGCAAGACCGCTGCCGAAGTGCGCGCTGAATTACAGGCACAGGCCATGCCCGCAGCGCAGATCGATGCGCTGGTGCCGCACAAGGTATTTGCCGGAAACCGGCCGAGCAATACCATCCTGCTGCCCGCACTCACGCCCTCGATGCTGGGCGCGCTGATCGCGCTTTATGAACACAAGGTCTTCGTTCAGGGCGTCATCTGGGATATCAATAGTTACGATCAGTGGGGTGTCGAACTGGGCAAAGTACTGGCACAGTCTATCCTCGGCGAATTGCAGGGCAAGCCGGCAGGCGAGCACGACAGTTCCACACGCGGCCTGATCGCACTGGCGCGTCAGCGGCTCTGAAATATCCCCGGTCGCAGCAGCAGACGGCTTTCATTTCAACAGTTTTGACTTTTACATTCAACGAACACCATCATCATGGCTCTTTCAGATTTCGACCTGGTTTTTTTCGGCGGTAGCGGCGATCTGGCAATGCGTAAGCTCTTGCCGGCAATGTATGCACGCCATCGCGCCAAAGACCTTCCGCCGACGGCGCGCATCATCTGCGTCGGTCGCCATGAGTCCAGCCAGCAGGAATATCTCGACATGGTCGAGACGAATTCACGGCCGCACATCAGCGACGAACACTTCGATGCGACGTTGTGGCAAACATTTTGCGACCGCATCACCTACGTCACGCTCAATGCGAGCGATGACACCAGCTATGGCGACCTGACAGCGCAGCTGCGCAATGACCCGGCCCTGACGCGCGTGTTTTACCTCGCCACACCGCCGAGCCTGTTTGCCGAGATTTGCAAAAACCTCGCAAAAAACGGACTGGCCACCTCGTACTCGCGCGTCGTACTTGAAAAGCCGCTCGGCCGCGATCTCGAAAGCGCAAAGCTGATCAATGCCGAAGTCGGTCAGGTCTTCACCGAATCGCAGATTTTCCGTATTGACCATTACCTCGGCAAGGAAGCGGTGCAAAACCTGCTGGCGCTGCGCTTCGGCAATGTGCTGTTCGAACCGCTATGGCGTCGCGAATGGATTTCCGATGTACAGATCACGATCGCTGAAGAGCTAGGCTGCGGCGGTCGCACCGGCTATTACGATACGTCGGGTGCGCTGCGCGACATGCTGCAAAATCATTTGCTGCAGCTGCTGTGCATCGTGGCCATGGAGTCGCCTGTGTCGATTTCGGCCGACGCCGTGCGTGATGAAAAACTCAAGGTCTTACGCTCGCTGAAACCCTTCACGCAAACCACGCTGGCGCAAGACGTCATCCGTGGCCAGTATCGCGGCGGCCATGTCAAAGGCGCGGAAGTACCCGGCTACCGCAAAGAAGAAGGCGCCGACCCGGATTCGCGCACCGAAACCTTCGTCGCCCTGAAGGCCGAGATCGATACCTGGCGTTGGGCCGGTGTACCCTTCTTCCTGCGCACCGGCAAACGCATGGCCGATTCATTAGCGGAAATCGTGGTGCGCTTCAAGTCGATTCCGCATTCGATTTTTACGCAGAATACGAACAGTTTCCAGCCGAATTGCCTGGTCATCCGCCTGCAGCCCGATGAAGGTTTGCAACTGAATCTGATGGCCAAGACGCCGGGCGACGGCATGCGCCTCAAGCCAGCCGAACTTGAACTCGATTTCCGCGAATCCTTCAAGGCGCCACGCATGGATGCCTACGAGCGTCTGCTGCTGGATGTCTTGCGCGGTCAGCTGACCCTGTTCATGCGCAGCGATGAGCTCGAAGCGGCCTGGGCCTGGGTCGAACCCATTCTCGATTTTTGGGAGCAGGACGATGCCGACCCGATACCCTATACTGCGGGCACCTGGGGACCTGCGGCGGCGAGCGCATTGATCGGTCGCGACGGTTTGCAGTGGCGTGAAGAAGCCTTACCGGAGTAATCGATGTTATTGGACTCCCTGCGCACACAGCTCGACTCGCTGTCCAAATCGGAACGCAAAGTCGCGCTCGCAGTTCTGAAAAACCCCAAGCTCGCCGTCGCCGAAAACATCACGGCGCTGGCGCGCAATGCGCAGGTATCGGAGCCGACCGTGGTGCGTTTTTGCCGCACTATCGGCTATGACGGCTGGCAGGAATTCAAGCTGAAACTGGCGCAAGCCCTGGCGCTGGCACTGCCCGGCGCGAATGAATCGCCGGCGCAGGATGATCTGGCCGCCGACCTCGTCAACAAGATCTGCAGCCGCTCCATCAACACCCTGCTCGACTTACGCAATAACCTGCCATCGGAAGCGATCCAGCGCGCGCTGGATATTCTCGCGGTGTCAAACAAGATAGAGTTTTATGGCCAAGGCAGTTCTGGCATGGTCGCCGCCGATGCGCAGCACAAATTTTTCCGCTCGGGCGTGCCCACTGTCGCCTACAGCGATCCGCACATCCACAGCATTTCCGCCACCCTGCTGCAAAAGGGCGATACCGTCGTCGCCATCTCCCAGCGCGGTAACAGCGCCGCCCTGCTGCGCAGCGTTCAGCTCGCGCGCAGGATGCAGGCGGACGTGATCGCGCTCACGCCCAGCGGCAGCCCGCTGGCAGAAATGGCTACAGTATTGGTACCGATCGACCTCAGCTTTAACACAGACCCGTACACGCCAATCTCGGCGCGTCTGGCGCATCTGGTCGTCATTGATATACTCGCGGTCGGCCTGGCACTGAAGCGCGGGCCTGAGTTTCGCAGCAAAATGCAGAATGCACAAAAGGCGCTGCAAAAATACGACCTGCAGTTCGATTCATTCTTTCGCTGATCGCACCGCTTGATTCTTGACTAAGAGATCAGGCACAGTGACAACTTGGTATCAGAATTGCGTACAATAACCAGTCGTTTAACCTTTTCCGAAGGCACCGATCATGAACCAGCTTGAACAATTAAAACAGTACACCACGATCGTCGCTGACACCGGCGACTTCCAGAGCATCAAGGCCTTCGCACCGCAAGACGCGACGACAAATCCTTCACTGATCCTGAAAGCCGTACAAAAGGATGAGTACAAGCCGCTGCTGGAAAAAGCCGTGCACGACCATGGCAGCAAATCGACGGTCGAAGTCACGGATCATTTGCTGGTCGCCTTCGGCCGGGAAATCCTGAACATCATCCCGGGTCGCGTCTCGACCGAGACCGATGCGCGCTTATCCTTCGACACCGCCGGCACCATCGCCAAGGGCCGCAAACTGATCGCCATGTATGAAGCCGCCGGCATTGCGCGCGAACGGGTACTCATCAAGATCGCCTCGACCTGGGAAGGCATACGCGCCGCCGAAGTGCTGGAGAAGGAAGGCATACGCTGCAACATGACGCTGCTGTTCGCCCTGCCGCAAGCCGTGGCCTGCGCCGAGGCTGGCGCGCAATTGATTTCACCGTTCGTGGGCCGCATCTATGACTGGTACAAGAAGTCCACCGGACTCGAGTACACGGGCGCCGATGATCCCGGCGTGCAGTCGGTGCAGCGCATCTACACTTACTATCGCAAGTTCGGCTACAAGACCGAAGTCATGGGCGCGAGCTTTCGCAATACTTCGCAAATCACGGAACTGGCCGGCTGCGATCTGCTGACCATCAGTCCCGATCTGCTGCAAAAGCTGGCCGATACCGACGCCCCCTTGACGCGCAAATTGAGCGTTGAGCAGGCACAGACAGCGGCGCTGGACAAGATCACGCTCGATGAAAAATCCTTCCGCCTGATGCTCAATGACGATGCGATGGGTACCGAGAAATTATCCGAAGGCATACGCCAGTTCTGCGTCGATTCAGTCAAGCTCGATAAACTCGTCGACGGCCTGCGCTGATTATGGTGACTGCATGCGCATGGCCAGGGCATCGGCCAGCGCATCCTGCCCTGCCGCCTGAAACCCGTCGACCACGCCTTGCTGGTCGGCGCGTGAGCGGTTCTGGCTGACTTTCCATTTACCGATGCAGTGCGTGAGCGGGATTTCGATGCCGATGATCGCATTCAGCATCGCCTCGATATACGCCGGCGGTGCATCGTCGACCGCCCACGGCTGCGCGCGCGGCGCTTCAAAACGCTGTGTGAGTCGCCCGACAAAATTGCGCAGCCACAGTCTGTCCTCAATCACCTGCAGCGGTCCACGCGCCTGCACCACCATGTAGTTATAAGTCGGCACGACCTTGTGCGTCTCCGCCTTGCTGGCATACCAGGATGGCGTGACATAGCCATGCGCGCCCTGAAAAATCACCAGCGCCTGCGCGTCCTGTTGCAAATCCTGCCACAGCGGATTGGCTCTGGCCACATGCGCGCGCAGGGTGCCGAAGGGCGCCGGTTCAGGATCGAATTCAAACGGCAGATGGTTCGCATACGGCACGCCATCGGTGAGCGTGACGAGCGTGGCGAAGGGATGTGCATGCATCAGCGCCTGCAGCTGTTCGGATCGTTTCTCTTCAAAATGGGCCGGCTGGTACATAGTCGCAAGGTCGCTTAACTGAAGGTGTAATAACCGAGCAGGAACAGGCCGAGGGCGATGACGAATTCCTTCAGCATTTTTTTGCGGCGCGCGGCTTTTTGATCTGTGTCGAGATCGGTCATGGAATGTCTCCGGGGTCAGGCAATAAAGTGAATCACATCATAACCGAGTCTGCCGGTCGGCCAGGGAATCAGATGACGCCCTCACGCCGCAAGAGCGCAATCGCCTCACCGTCATAGCCGAGACCAGCTAACACCTCCTCGTTATGCTCACCAAGGGTCGGCCCTAACCAGCGCGTCTGCCCCGGCGTCGCCGACATTTTCGGCGTAATCGCCGGCATCTTGATCGGTGTACCGTCGGCGAACTGGTGTTGCTCGAACATGTGCCGCGCAAGGAATTGCGGGTCGCTCATCATGTCGCGCACCGAATAGATTTTTCCGACCGGGACATCGGCCGCCTGCAATTTTTCCAATGCGCTGTCGACGGTCTGGCCACTGCACCAGGCCTGGATGGCGGCGTCAATTTCGGCTGTGCGCGGCACACGGCCGTCGTTGCGCGCGATGCCGGGATCATTGGCCAGGTCATCGCGTTCCATGGCCAGCATCAGGCGTTTGAAGATCGCGTCGCCATTGCCGGCGATGACGATGTTTTCACCGTCGCCGGTGGTGTAGGTATTGGATGGCACGATGCCGGGCAAGGCGCCGCCGGTGCGCTCACGCACCACGCCCGCGTGGTCGAATTCAGGGACCAGCGACTCCATCATGTTGAACATCGCCTCATACAGGGCGACATCGACCATCTGACCCTGCCCTGCAGTCTTGCCACCGGTTGCATCGCGATGGCGCAGAGCCATCATCGCTCCCATGGCGCCATGCAGCGCTGCGACCGAATCGCCGATGGAGATACCGACGCGCACCGGTGGACGGTCAGCGTGACCCGAGACATAGCGCAAGCCGCCCATCGATTCCGCGATCGCGCCAAAGCCGGGCATATCCCTTTGCGGCCCGGTCTGGCCATAACCGGACAGACGCACCATGATCAGGGCAGGGTTAAGTGCCTTGAGCTGCTCATAACCAAGCTGCCATTTTTCGAGCACGCCGGGTCGATAATTCTCGATGATGATGTCAGCGTCGAGCGCGAGGCGACGCGCGATGTCCTGCGCACGTTGGTCCTTCAAGTTCAGCGTCAGGCTTTTCTTGTTACGTGACTGGACCGACCACCATAGCGAGGTGCCGTCTTTGAGGACGCGCCAGTGACGCAGTGGATCGCCGCCATCGGGCGACTCGATCTTGATCACATCGGCGCCGAATTCGGCCAGCATGCGCGAGCAGAAAGGTCCGGCGATCAGCGTACCGAGCTCGAGCACCTTGATGCCGGCCAGTGGGCCGAACGCGGCGGGAACAGCTGGCTTGGCTTCTGTCATGGGACTCCAGTCAAAACGGATTTCAGGTAGGCCGACGGTCAAGCATGGCGCGTGCAATCGTGCCGGCATCGACATATTCCAGCTCGCCACCGACGGGTACGCCGCGCGCGAGACGACTGACCTTGAGGGAACGCGATTTCAGCGTCTCGCTGATGTAATGCGCGGTCGCTTCGCCTTCATTCGTGAAATTTGTCGCCAGCACGATTTCAGTGACCACGCCATCTGTCGCGCGCGCGATCAGCCGCTCGAGATGGATGTCGCGCGGTCCGATGCCGTCAAGCGGCGAGAGCCGCCCCATCAGCACAAAATACAGCCCCTTGTAGGTCATCGTTTGCTCGATCATCAGCTGGTCGGCCGGTGTTTCGACCACGCACAGCATGGCGGTATCACGGTCGGTATCGAGGCAGGTTTCGCAGAGCTCGTTTTCGGTGAAGGTATTGCATTTGGCGCAGTGATGAATTTGCTCGACAGCCTGCGTCAAGGCGCGACCCAACATGGCCGCACCGTCACGGTCATGCTGCATCAAATGGTAAGCCATACGCTGCGCCGACTTCGGACCGATGCCGGGCAAGCGGCGCAAGGCTTCGGTCAGGAAATCGAGACTGGAGGGTGTCTTCATTTAAAAAGGCAGCTTGAATCCCGGGGGCATTGGCATGCCGGCGGTCACGCCCGCCATTTTTTCGGCGGAGGTCGCTTCGGCCTTGCGCACGGCATCGTTGAAGGCAGCGGCAACGAGGTCTTCCAGCATGTCCTTGTCTTCGCCCAGCAGCGAGGGGTCGATCGTGACGCGCTTGACGTCATTCTTGCAGCTCATGACGACCTTGACCAGACCGGCGCCCGACTGTCCTTCGACATCGATCAAGGCCAATTGATCCTGCGTCTTCTTCATGTTGTCCTGCATGGCCTGGGCTTGCTTCATCAGGCCGGCGAGTTGGTTCTTCATCATGGTGTGTGTCCTTTAAAACGCATTAAATTAAATGAAACTGAGTCAAATCGGTTTGATCGATCCCGCAACGATGACGGCATCAAATTCGCGCATCATGGTCTTCACGAAGGGATCATTTTGCATCAATTGTTCCGCCTCGCGCTGACGCTCGGCACGATCGGCGTTTGCCTGCGCATGCGCGGTATGGCTGACCGGGCCAATTTCCGTGCTGATGCGCACGGTCTGGCCGAAATGTTCGCCCAGCGCGACGCTGAGTTTATCGACACTGCCGGCTGACAGCAGGGTCTCCATGGCCAGGCGAAAATGCAATTGCAAGCCGCCATTACCCTGCTCGGCTGTCAGCAATTCACTTTGCTGCGCCAATTGCTGGGCCACGCCGCGCACCGGCAAGGCCGCCGCCAGTGCGGGCCAGTTACCCTCCCAATCGAGGGCCGCGATCGGCACCAAAGCTGGTGGCACAATGCGCGCCGCTGGTGGCTCTGGTGTTGCCATAGTCGCAGCCACTGCGGGCGCTACTTTCATTTCTGTTTTTGGCTCGGGCTCGTAAGGCGTCGACATGATGTCGCCAAACATCGGTGGCTGTTCGCCCTCGTCCCATGGTGGCGCCGGCGCCACTGTCGTCGGCGTACGCATCACCGGCGCGGCTTCGGCGATGACAGGTGCGACTGGCGTTAGCGCTGCTGGCGCGACTGCTGCCCGAGGTGCTGCTGGTAATTTTCCGCCATTGCGCGCCGCTTCAAAGGCCGCGCGCCCGGGACTCATGACAGCAGAACGAGCAGCAGCTGGAGCGGGAGCCGGCGCTACAGGCGCAGCCACCGCGACAGGCGCGGCTGTGGGCGTCACTATCTGCGCTGTCGGCGGGGCTACCTGCCTTGTTGGTGGCGCACTATACGCAGCGGCGGCGGGACTGGCGATGTGCAGACGCGCCGGCACAGGCGCTGCGACTACCGGCGCAGTCTTCGCGACGTTACCACCAGCTTCAGGGCGGAAAGCCAGCATGCGCAGCAGCGTCATGCTGAAGCCCGCGTATTCATCCGGCGCCAGGCCCAGCTCATTGCGTCCGTGCACGGCGATCTGGTAAAACAGCTGGACTTCTTCCGCATCGAACAGCCCAGCCAGACGCACGATATGCTCGCGCTCGGGCATGTCGTCAGCGATCGCAGCTGGAACTGTCTGCGCCAGAGCAATCTTGTGCAATAAAGTGCCAAGGTCTTGCAAGGCCGCGTTGTACGACAGGCTGCGCGTGGCCATTTCATCGGCGACAGCCAGCAAGCCGGCGCCATCCTTGCTGGCGAGCGCATCGAGCAGGCGGATCAGGAAAGACTGGTCGAGCGCGCCGAGCATGCCCTGCACCGCATCCAGCGTCACCGTGCCGGCAGCATAGGCGATGGCCTGGTCGGTCAGCGACAAGGCGTCGCGCATCGAACCATGCGCGCCTTGCGCGAGCAGGCGCAAGGCTGGCGCTTCAAAGCTGATGCCTTCCTGGCCGAGAATATTGTCGAGATGGCTGACGATGTGCCCGGGCGGCATTTGCTTGAGATTAAATTGCAGGCAACGCGACAGCACGGTCACCGGGATTTTTTGCGGATCGGTCGTGGCGAGGATGAACTTCACATGATCCGGCGGTTCTTCCAGCGTCTTGAGCATGGAATTGAAGGCATGATTCGTGAGCATGTGCACCTCATCGATCATGTAGACCTTGAAGCGTGCGTTCGATGGTGCGTAGACTGCCTGTTCCAGCAATTGCGCCATTTCGTCCACGCCACGGTTCGAGGCGGCATCCATTTCAATGTAATCGACGAAGCGTCCGGCATCAATCGCGGTACAGGCATCACAGATACCGCAGGCATGCGCGCTGATGCCGGTCTCGCAGTTGAAGGACTTCGCGAGGATGCGCGACAAGGTGGTCTTGCCGACGCCACGCGTGCCGGTGAACAGATACGCATGATGCAAACGCTGATGATCGAGCGCATGCGACAGCGCGCGCACGACGTGCTCTTGGCCGACCAGCGTGTCAAAGCTTTTCGGACGGTATTTACGGGCCAGGACTTGGTAGGACATAGGGTCGCCAGTATTGAGCAGTGTTCATTGGACTGTGTTCAAGCATCCGGTACAGATACTCGAGCGGGATTTTAATGCAGCATCGCGCCGCTGATTTTTATTCAGCGTTAATTCATGCTGCATTTTACCCGACAGCCGACCACAGTCGCCGATTCCGGCAGTCGTGACGATGGCCAATGTGGCCGCGTCTATGGCACACTGACGGCCGCGGCGGTGCAGGATGCGCGCCTGGCCAGGCTGAGCACAAAATAACTTAAGGAACACCATGGAAAATGAAAACAAAGCAGCCAGCCCGCGTTTCGGCTTGCTGTTGATCGTATTAGTCAGCGCCGTGATTTTTTGCATGGTGCTGACCTGGATCATGTCGACCTACTTCCAGGATTTTTAACCGGCAGTGACACCGGCTTCGGCCGCCATCCTGGCATCGATCTGCAGCGGTCCCTTGCCGCTGAAGCGATCCAGCGTGAGGTAAATCACCGGCGTGATGAACAGCGTGATGCCCTGTGACACCACGAGTCCGCCAACGATCGCCAGTCCCAGCGGCTGGCGCAGCTCAGCACCAGCACCCAGACCCAGCGCGACCGGAATCGCGCCCATCAAGGCGGCCAGCGTCGTCATCATGATTGGCCGAAAACGCAGCAGGCAGGCGCTGCGGATTGCTTCGCCCGGCGACATGCCCTGATTACGCTGCGCATCGAGCGCGAAGTCGATCATCATGATCGCGTTCTTTTTGACGATACCGATCAGCATCAGGATGCCGATCGTCGCGATCAGGGTCAATTCAAAGCCGAACACATACAAGGTCAGCAAGGCGCCCACCGCCGCCGACGGCAACCCCGCCAGAATCGTCAATGGATGGATGTAACTTTCATATAGCACGCCGAGCAGGATGTAAATCACGGCAATCGCCAGAATCAGCAAGACCATCTGGCTACCCTGCGAGGACTGGAACACGGCCGCGTCACCCGCATAGGACGTGATCACGCTGGCCGGCATGTTCAGCGCCGCCTTGTAGGCGTCGATCTTGCTGCTGGCGTCGCCCAGCGGCACATCCGGCGCGAGATTGAATGAAATCGTCACCGCCTGCAGCTGACCCTGGTGATTGACAGAGATCGGCCCGGCCGCACGGCGCACCGTCGCCACGCTCATCAAAGGCACGAGACTGCCGCTCTTGCTGCGCACATAAATCTTGTTGAGGTCGGTTTCATCCTGCTTGCCCGAATCAGCATCCTGCATGATCACCTGGAAGCTGTTACTGCTGGTGAAAATGGTCGATACCTGACGGTCGCCAAAAGCGCTGTACAAGGCTGTGCGTACGTCCTGAACCTGCACGCCGGCCGCGTTGGCACGGTCACGATTGATGTCGACCACAGCCTGCAAACCCTTGAGCTGAGAGTCGCTGGTGATATCACGGAAAATCGGATCGGCGCGCAGCTTGGCCTGCATCTGTTCCGACCAATTCGTCAATTCACCGGCGCTGACGCTTTGCAGCACGTACTGATAACGGCTCTTGCTCTGGCGTCCGCCCAGCTGCAAATTCTGCACCGGGGAAAAGAAGACTTGCAAACCCGCCGTGCCCGAGACTTTGCGGCGCAGCTGTTCCAGCACCTTGTCCATCGACTCGCGTTCATTGCGCGGTTTCAGGCCGATGAACATATTGCCGCTATTGCCGCTCTGCGCGCGCGCCATCACGGTCATCACGTTCGGGTCATTGCGGATGATGTCGGCGGTCTTCGTGACCATCGCCGCCATCGTCGGATACGACACATCTTGCGGACCTTCGAGCGTGACGCGGATCTGGCCGATATCTTCAGTCGGGAAAAAGCCCTTGGGAATGATCGAGAACAGTACTGCCGTCAAGGCAAAGGTCGACAGCGCACCAAGCAAGACAATTTTGCGATGCTGCAGGCACCAGTCGAGTCCGCGCGCATAGCCTGCCAGCGTGGCATTGAAGCCGCGCTCGAAGCCGCGTCCGAGCCAGCTGTCGTGTTCATGGTTATCGTGCTTGAGGTAGCGGCTGCACAGCATTGGCACCAGCGACAGGGACACGGCAGCGGACACCAGAATGGACAATGAGACGACCGCCGCGAATTCGCGGAACATCAGGCCGATCACGCCCGGCATGAAGAAAATCGGGATGAATACGGCCACCAGCGAAATCGAAATGGAGATAATCGTAAACCCGACTTCGCGCGAGCCTTTCAGTGCCGCCGTCATCGGGTCCATGCCCTGCTCGACGTAACGCACGATATTTTCCAGCATCACGATCGCGTCATCGACGACCAGACCCACGGCAATCGTAATACCGAGCAGCGAAATATTATCGAGGCTGTAGCCTAGCCAGAGCATCAGCGCAAAGCAGCCGATCAGGGAAATTGGCAGCGACAGGACCGGAATCACGGTCGCCGTGAGGCGCTTCAAGAACAGGAAAATCACCATGATCACCAGCGCGATCGTCAGCAGCAAGGTGTGCTTGACGTCGGCGATCGCGTCGCGAATCGACACCGAGCGGTCGTTCAATTCACGCACTTCGATCGAGGCCGGCATTTGCGCCTTGAACTTCGGCAGGGTCGCCTTGACGGCATCGACTACTTCCACGGTATTGGCATTCGGCTGGCGCTGCACGGCCAGAACGATCGCCGGTTCGCCATTGGCCCAGCCGCCATTCTTGATCGACTCGACGCTGTCTTCAACGACAGCGACATCTTTCAGACGCACCGTCAAGCCATCACGACTGCTGATGATCAGCTCGGAAAACGCGGCGGCATCGGGTAACTGCTTGTTCGCTTCCAGGGTCATGCTCTGGCGCGGGCCGTCGAGTACGCCCACTGGCGTATTCGCGTTCGAAGTTCGCATGGCGTTGGCCAATTCATCGAGCGTCATGTTGCGCGCGGCAAGCTGGTCGGGACGCACCTTGATACGTACGGCGTAACGTCGTTGACCGTATAACTGTACTTGCGCCACGCCATTAATCGTCGACAGCGAGGGCGAAATCAGGTTTTCGGCATAATCATTAAGGTCAGAAAGTGAGATCGACGGCGACGTCAGGGCCAGCAGCAGCACCGGCGCATCGGCCGGATTAACTTTGCGGTAAGCCGGCAGCGACGTCATCTCGACGGGCAGGCTGCGCTGGGCGCGCAACAAGGCGGCCTGGACATCGACTGCGGCCGCGTCGATGTCGCGGTCGGGCGTGAATTCCAGCGTGATTGAGGTATTGCCCTGAGTATTGCTGGAACTAATGACAGCCAGCCCTGAAATTGTCGAGAATTGCTTCTCCAGCGGCGTGGCTACCGAGGCCGCCATGATTTCTGCGCTGGCACCCGGCAAGTTACCAGTGACGTTGATGACCGGCGTGTTATAGCTTGGGAGCGCCGCGATCGGCAATTTGCCGTAGGCGAAAATACCGATGACGACGATGGCGACCGACAGCAGGACGGTCATCACCGGACGACGAATGCAAAGTTCCGAAATATTCATGCTCAATCTCTATTCTTGATTCATTGGCGAGCGCAAGTTTGCGCTGGCATCACGCCGGCGTTTTTGGGGCTGAGGCTTTTTGTTCAGACTCGCCCTTGCTTTCTTTACCGCCTTTGTCGCCTTTGTCGCCTTTGCCGTCCTTGCTATCCTTGCCGCCGCGGCCCTCTTTTTTCGGCCCATCCTGCTGTTCTTTCACTTTGCTGTTGGGCCGCAGGTTTTGTGCGCCTTCAATCACGACGCGCTCGCCGGCCGCGACACCGCTGACGGCGGCGATGCCGTTTTCAACGGCGCCGACGTCGACTTTCTGGCGCTTGACCGACCCATCGGCCTGGACCAGATAGACGAATTTATCGGTCGGTCCGATCACGATGGCTTGCGGCGGCACACCGATGACGTCAGCGATCGTATGCGAGATCATGCTGACCGAAACGAAGGCACCGGGCCACAGTAATTTATCGGGATTGGCAAACTCAGCCTTCATGCGGATCGAGCCGCTGGCCACGTCGACGGCGTTATCGATGAAGCTGAGCTTGCCGCTTAATTCCTTGCCGCCGGGAAGACTGACCGTGACCGGCGCATCGCCCTTGGGATAAGTCGTGCGGATAAAGGTCAATTGATTTTCCGGCACCGCGAAACTGACGGAAATCGGATCAAGTCGTGCAATCGTCACCATGGGCGCGCCACCGGGCTGGGCGAGACTGCCGGGATGGACATTGATCATGCCAAGTCGGCCAGCGATGCCTGCGCTGATGCGGTTGAAACCCAACGAGACTTGCGTGACCTGGGCGCCGGCGGTGTCAGCCCGCAGCGTCGCGCGCAGCGAATCGGCTTTATTGCGAGCGCTATCGACTACAGCCTGGGCAACGAATTTTTTCGCAAATAATTCTTCATTACGCTTAAGAGCGGCTTCAGCATCAGCGAGATCAGCGCGGTCACGCTCGACCTGGGCGCGTGTCTTGTCGACGTTGGCGGAATCACTGCGCTCATCGAGCGTGAACAATAATTGACCGGCAACGACATCCTGCCCTTCCTTCACATGCACCGTACGCACGACGTTTTGCACCTGTGGGCGCACGTCGACCGTGTCGATGGACATCACATAACCATTGGCCTGCACCGTGACGGGAATGGATTTTTTTTCAGCGACGGCGGTCCTGACGGTCTGTACCCCTCCGCGACCGGATTTTTCGACGACCGGCTGTGCCTGCTTGTTCCAGTAAAGATAGGCACCACCGCCTGCGGCAGCCAGTACTACGCCTGTAAGGATCAGCTTCGGAATTACGCGCATGTTGAATACTCGGAAATGATGAAAATTGTTATTGGAATTTTGTGGCGAGCGTGTGTCAGTCTGCCATCGAGGGCACAACTGTAACCGATTTTTGTATCTGAATTGTGAACTGCAGATTTATTATCAGAACGCAGATTCGCTATACGGAACGCTGTACTGATGCAGTTTGCATAATGAGAAGGAAGACCATGCTGACAGTCGACGCACCGCATGGCGCCTGCAGCAGACTGCGCTGTCAGCACAGGCAAAAAAAAATGCACCGGAATAATCCGATGCATTCAGACAGAATAAAGAGGCGAGCCTTGTCTGCGGCACTTGCGGGTAATAGCTGTGGCTGCTTCGTTCCCGACCTGACCAGATTGGCCATGCCACAATGCGCAGGGGCCCGCCACCGCGAATTTTACCAGCAAAGTGCCCCCTGTACTCCTGACTACTGAATTTTTCTTACAGGCCCAGCTCTTGCCAGATCTGGTCGACCTTCGTTTTCACCGCATCACTCATGCTGATCGTCGTGCCCCACTCGCGACTGGTCTCACCCGGCCACTTATTGGTCGCATCGATGCCCATCTTGCTACCCAGTCCGCTCACCGGCGAGGCGAAATCGAGGTAATCGATCGGCGTATTGTCGACCAGCGTCGTGTCCCGCGTCGGATCGACACGCGTGGTGATGGCCCAGATAACTTCTTGCCAGTCGCGGATATTGACGTCTTCATCGACGACGATGATGAACTTCGTGTACATGAACTGGCGCAGGAAACTCCACACGCCGAACATGACACGCTTGGCGTGGCCGGCATAGGACTTCTTGATCTGCACTACCGCCATACGATAACTGCAGCCTTCTGGTGGCAGGTAGAAATCGATAATTTCCGAAAACTGCTTCTGTAATAGCGGAATGAAGACTTCATTGAGTGCCACGCCAAGAATCGCCGGCTCGTCGGGTGGCTTGCCGGTATAAGTCGAATGGTAGATCGGCTCACGACGCATTGTGATGCGGTCGATCGTAAAGACCGGGAACATGTCCTGCTCATTGTAGTAACCGGTATGGTCGCCAAAGGGTCCCTCGAGCGCATGCTCATAGCCGCTGGCATGGGAGGCGTCGGGATAGATATGGCCTTCGAGGACGATTTCGGCGGAGGCCGGGACGCGCAATTCGCTGCCGATCGCTTTCACGAGTTCAGTCCGACTGCCGCGCAATAAGCCAGCGAACTGGTATTCCGACAAACTGTCAGGCACGGGCGTGACCGCGCCGAGGATGGTCGCCGGATCTGCGCCGAGCGCAACGGCAATCGGATAAGGCTGACCGGGATTGCGAATGCAGTGCTCACGGAAATCGAGCGCGCCGCCGCGATGGGCGAGCCAGCGCATGATGACCTTGTTGCGGCCTATGACTTGCTGGCGATAGATGCCGAGATTCTGGCGCTTCTTGAACGGGCCTTTAGTAATCACCAAACCCCAGGTAATCAGTGGTGCGATATCACCGGGCCAGCAATGCTGGATCGGCAGCCGGGCGAGGTCTACGTCGTTGCCTTCCCAGACGATGTCATGGCATTTCGCGCCGCGCAATTCGTTAGGCGCCATGTCCCACAGCGACTTCACGAGCGAGCCCAGGCCGAGCAAATCCTTGAAGCCTTTCGGTGGTTCCGGTTCCTTCAGACGCGCAAGCACGTGGCCGATCTTGCGCAACTCGCTGACATCATCGGCGCCCATGCCGAGCGCGACGCGTTTGGGCGTGCCGAATAAATTACACAGCACCGGGATCTTGTGGCCGACTGGACGGTCGAAAAGCAGGGCCGGTCCTGCAGCGCGTAGCGTGCGATCGGCGATTTCTGTCATTTCAAGGTAGGGTGAAACGGGCACGGCAATGCGCTTGAGCTCGCCAGTACTTTCTAATTGAGCAATAAAATCACGTAGATCCGAATATTTCATGTTTTTTCAGGTTTTCAGAGGGAGAGCTCAGTTTCCTTGCATTTTTCAGCAAGTCGTTGATTTTATTGAAATTCAGTTGTGAGTAGAAATTTACTACAGACTCATAAGTTATAGCTTTTCTGTTTTATAGTATTGACTCGATATAAACAGCCTCCTACAATTCGCCCACTTGAAGAGGAAGCCGGCACTCACTAGCATCGCTAAAGTGTAACCGCGCAAAGAAGTACTCATTCAATCCATGGGATCCGGGTCCCACCTGACATTTTAAGGATTGTTTCCCAAGGCGTCTGCCTTACTCCCGGAAAAAAGTTGTTTGCGACTGAACATGCGCCCAAATGCCCGCTGTCAGTCTTGCGCAAACACTACGGCGTTTGTCGCTCGCACTGCGACGACAGACGAAGATCTGATTAGTGAGCCATGGTTTTCCTGTGCCAGTACATCTGGTACTGGCACAGGAAAACCATGGTCAGCGAAAAATTCAGGAGCTTGAAATTGTTTAATCGATTTACCAGAGCCACGCTTGCCTTTGCCAGCGCCCGCGCGCACCAGACTGCTGCCCTGCTCGTGTTCACCCGCGACACATTTAACGGCTTTGTCACGACAGCGCATCACACACTCATGGTTTTAGGCGTCACCGCCATTGCTGCACTTGGCCTGATGTTCGTTAATCCTGAGCTCGTCGATCACCTGAAAGCATTATCACCGTTCCAGCCGACGTTTGCCCAGGCACCGATCCCGGCGCTGTCGAACCTGATGGGTACTGCGGCCCTCAATGAACTGGATCAGGAACTCAAACCTGCTACGGCCACCACAGCACCACAGCAAAAGCGTGTGACTTACTGGCTCTCCAAGCGTTACCGCGTCTCGGGTGATGCGACCGACATGCTGGTCTCCGCAGCCTACGATACAGCGCGCAATATCCGCCTCGATCCGCTCTTGATCCTGGCGGTCGTGGCGATTGAATCCGGCTTCAATCCTTTTGCCGAGAGCCCGCTGGGCGCGCAGGGCCTGATGCAGGTAATGTCAAAGGTCCACTCAGAAAAATTCGTCGAAGTCGGCGGCATGAAGGCAGCCTTGAATCCGATCGCCAATATCCGCGTTGGCTCGCTGATCCTGAAAGACTACGTTACCCGTGGCGGATCGGTCGAAGCCGGCTTGAAGATGTATGTCGGCGCCGCGGCGTTTGACGATGATTCAGGCTACGGTCACAAGGTGCTCGCTGAATACCACCGCTTGAAGGATGTCGCCGTCGGCAAGAACGTGCCACTGATGACCGCCGCCAGCGACACGAAGCCGCCTGCCAAAGCTCGCTTGCAAGCCAGCCTGGGCGCAGTCGCTGGCAGTAACCGCCAGGTCGCTGCACTGTAATCTGTCCGGGACTGAAAGAAAAAACCAACGCATGCGTTGGTTTTTTTACGTCCAGAGCCGCTTGATTTTATTTGCGCGCCGCGAAGTAGCGCTGCAAACGCGCGACTGCCTCCTGCAAATTTTCGAATGAGGTCGCATAGGACAGGCGGATGTGGCTATGCGCCGTTGAAGGTCCGAAATCCATGCCCGGCACCAGTCCCACGCCCACTTCATTCAATATGTCGAGCGTCAATCGGTCGGCATCATCGGACAGCGCCGAACAGTCGGCATAGACATAGAAGGCGCCGTCCGGCATGACCGGCACCTTGAAGCCCAGTGCTTCCAGCGCGGGAACGATGTAGTCGCGGCGCCGCTTGAACTCCGCTTTGCGCGCCTCGAACAGCGCAATCGACTCCGGTAGAAAACACGCCACTGCCGCATGTTGCGCGACTGTAGACGGACAAATGAACAGGTTTTGCGCGAGCTTTTCGATGTGCGGCACGAGCGCTTCCGGCACGACCATCCAGCCGAGACGCCAGCCGGTCATGTTGAAATATTTCGAAAAGCTGTTGATGACGACAATGTCGTCGCCCAGCGCCAAAGCTGAAAATGGCGCAGCGTCATACCTCAGGTTCTGGTAAATCTCATCGACGATCGTGAAGCCGCCTTTCTCGCGCACGGTCGCAACGATCTTCGCCAGTTCATCCTCGGCGATCGAGGTGCCAGTCGGGTTCGACGGCGAGGCCAGCAGGATGCCGCCGGTGTTCTCGTTCCAGTGTTCGCGCACCATTGCGTCGGACAGCTGGAAGCGCTGTGCCGGCCCACTCACTATCATGCGCGCCGTGCCATTGAAGGCCGCCACGAAATGCCGGTTACAGGGATAGGACGGATCGGGCATGAGCACTTCGGTACCCGCATCCACGAGCGCCGCACAGGCCAGTACCAACGCGGCCGAAGCGCCGGCGGTGACGATGATGCGCGCAGGCGCAATCTCAAGACCGAATACATCACGGTAGTGCGCTGAAATCGCCTCACGCAATGCCGGCAAACCCATCGCCGAAGTGTATTGCGTGCGGCCGTCGACCATGGCCTGCGTGGCCGCGGCGATCACGGCCGGCGCAGCAGTGAAATCCGGCTCACCTATGCCCATGTGGATGATGTGGCGGCCTTGCTGTTCGAGCGCCACGGCGGTCTTTGCAAGCTCCATGACGTGGAAGGGATCGATGTGATCGAGACGCGCTGCCAGATTACTGAGGTTCATGGTTCCCTGAGGGGCAAAATTTATTCAAAAAAAACCGCCATGGGCGCCATGCAGTGGGTAACTGCACAGTGCCCATGGCGGCGGCGCGACTTATGCTTGCTTCAATCAGACATCAGGCTTTTTTGCCGGTCTCGGCATCGCGCACGCGGGCCGCGAATTTATCGAGCACGCCATTGACGTATTTGTGTCCGTCGATACCGCCGAATGATTTCGCCAGTTCGACGGCTTCATTGATGACGACCTTGTAAGGAATTTCGATGTGATTGCTTAATTCATAGGCGCCGATCAGCAGCACCGCATGTTCAATCGGCGACAGCTGCGCAATTTCGCGGTCGATCAAGGGTGCCAGGCCGGCACGCAAGCTGACGACGTCACGTATCGCGCCATGCAAGAGCGCGTTGAAATGGTCCTTGTCGGCCTTCTCGAAACCATGGGCTTCACGGATATGCGCATCGATGGCGCCGGCATCTTCATTGTTGAGCAGCCACTGGTACAAACCCTGCAGCGCGAATTCACGCGAACGGTGGCGTGGCGTGCGGTTCTTGCTCGGATTGGCGTGGAGGTTCTTTTCGGTCATGGCTCACAAACTGCGCCGCGTCGGCCTGACGACCTGACGGCAAATGGGTTAAAAAATAAAATCAGCCTTCGACTTCGAGGCGTGTGGTTTCAGCGAGGTCGTCGAGCGCAATGGTGAGGTTCGCCATTTCAACGGCTACGCGCGCAGCATCGGTGCCCTTCTCTGCCATGCGAACTTCAGCTTGCTCATCTGTTTCTGTGGTCAGCACTGCATTGGCAATCGGGATGCCGAAGTCGAGGCCGACGCGCGTGATGCCGGCGCCGGATTCGTTCGAGACCAGTTCGAAGTGATAAGTTTCACCGCGAATCACCGCACCGATGGCGATCAAGGCATCGAACTGCATGGTCTCAGCCATCTTGCGCAGCGCTAGCGGAATTTCCAGGGCGCCCGGCACAGTGACATGCAGGATGTCTTCATCGTCGACATTGAGGTGCTTGAGCTCGGCCAGACAAGCCGACAGCAAGCCATGACAGACGTCTTCATTGAAGCGCGCCTGGACGATGCCGATACGCAAACCGACGCCATCGAGATTAATTTGATAGGTTCCTACACTCATGATTTTTCCTTGTTTGCGCCAGACCGCGAAATCTGGCGTGTGAATTATTTGCCTGGCTTGTCCTGATAACCGGTCACTTCGAGATCGAAGCCGGTCATCGATGGCATTTTGCGCGGGCTGGCCAGCAGCTTCATCTTGCCAACAGAGAGGTCTTTCAGAATTTGCGCGCCGATACCGTAGGTACGCAAATCCATGCGGGCTGCACGCGGCTTAGGCTGGTCTTGCGGGCTGTTCAAGGCGGCGAACTGGGCAAACATCTGCTCGGCCGACTCTTCGCAGTTAAGCAGCACCATTACGCCACGCTCGGACGCCTTAATCGCGGCCATCGCTGCGGCCATGTTCCATGAATGCGTGGTCGCTTCGGTTTCCAGCAAATCCAGGATCGATACCGGCTGATGCACGCGCACCAGGGTCTCGAGATCGGCGGCGATATCGCCATGCACCAGCGCCAGATGCGCGCAGCCGCTGGGCTTGTCGCGATAGGCGATCGCCTTGAAGCTGCCGTAGGCGGTGTTCATCGTGCGCTCGGCGATACGCTCGACGATGCTTTCATGCTGGCTGCGATAGTGGATCAGGTCCGCGATCGTACCGATTTTGAGCTTATGTTCTTTGGCGAATTCAATCAGGTCCGGCAAGCGCGCCATGCTGCCGTCGTCCTTCATGATTTCGCAGATCACCGCAGCCGGCGTCAAGCCAGCCAGTTCAGCGAAGTCACAGCCGGCTTCGGTATGGCCTGCGCGCATGAGCACGCCGCCTTTTTGCGCCTTGAGCGGGAAGATGTGGCCGGGCTGGACGATATCGATTGCCTTCGCATGTTTGGCGACGGCGACTTCGATGGTCTTGGCGCGGTCGGCGGCGGAAATGCCGGTCGTGACGCCTTCAGCAGCTTCGATCGAGACCGTGAAATTGGTGCCATAGGAGGTGCCGTTACGGGTCGTCATCATCGCCAGGTTCAGCTGCTCGCAGCGTTCTTCCGTGAGCGTGAGGCAAATCAGGCCGCGGCCGAATTTCGCCATGAAATTGATCGCCTCGGGCGTGACGAATTCGGCTGCCAGCACCAGATCGCCTTCGTTTTCGCGGTCCTCTTCGTCAACGAGTACGACCATGCGGCCGGCGCGCAATTCAGTGATGATTTCTTGGGTAGTTGAAATTGACATTCGATGATCCTTATCAGCCCGCTATTTTAAAGGATTTACGCTGCCCCTACCCTTTCCTCTGGAGCAAATGCACGCAAATGCGGGCTTAAATCAATTCGGCGACGACAATTTTTGTCTGTTTGCCTTCATGCACCCAGGCGCGCCAGATCAGGGATGGCAGTTTTACCATCTTCCAGAACCAAATTCGGGCGTAACCATCTACCAAATAGGCGATACCCATAGTCCCGGGAGCGATCATGATCACTCAGGCATTGCTGGTGCGACTGAAAGCGCGGCATGGTCGCGAGGACGAGCTTGAACGATATCTGCAATCCTTGCCTGTGCTGGTGCAGCAAGAGACACACATGCGCGCCTGGTTTGCATTGCGTTTCGGGCGTGGCGACTATGGGGTGTTTGCGGCGTTTGCCAGCGTCGATGCACGCGACCATCACATGGCTGGTGCGGCAGTACGCAGCATGCGCGGTCAGGCCGATTTTTTGCTGGAAGGTCAGCCGCACTTTCGCCGTTGCGCGGTGCTGGTCAACAAATTGCCCGGCGCAGCGTTTGCTGAATTACCGAAAAAAGCACTGCTGCTCAGCTTCAAGGCGAAAGCCGGCCATACCCTCGAAGTTGAACAATTCCTGCGCGATTCCAAAGCCACAGTCACGCAGGAAGTACGCACCAGCGCCTGGTTTGCACTGCTGCTCGACGACGGCAGCTATGGCAGTTTCAGCGTATTTCCGGACAAGAGTGCGCGCGTCCAGCATTTAACTGGTCAAGTCCCGCGCGATCTGGCAATCCATTCCCTGTCACTGCTGGGCAGCATGCCCGACCTTGACATGATGGTCGTGCTGGCGACGACTTTGTCGAAGCCGGAACAAGTCTGATCAGATGGCCGTGGCCGACAGCATGCGCTCAACGTAGCGCGCGATCAGGTCGATCTCCAGATTGACCTTCGCGCCGCGATGCAAATGCTTCAGCGTCGTGACTTCAATGGTATGCGGAATCAGGTTGATCGAGAACTGGCAGCCTGACTCGAGGTCAGTGACGCGATTGACCGTCAGCGAGACGCCATTGACGACGACTGAACCCTTGTAGGCCAGATATTTGGCCAAGGAGCGAGGCGCTTCGATGACGAGTTCCCAGGATTCGCCGACGGCTTCGAATTTTTCTACAGTGCCGAGTCCGTCGACATGGCCGGACACCAGATGGCCACCGAGTCGCTCGGCCAGGGTCAGCGCCTTTTCGAGATTGACTTCACTGAGTGCGTCGAGACCGGCGGTGCAATTAAGGCTTTCGCGCGAGATGTCGATGATGAAACCGTCTGCGGTCTTTTCAACCACCGTCATGCAGGCGCCATTGAGCGCAATCGAGTCGCCCAGCCCGACATCGTCCATGGCCAGACCACCGGCGTCGATCGTCAGGCGCAGGCCAGCGTCAGCTTGTGTGCCCAAGGGTGTGATATGCGTAATTTTGCCGACAGCGGCGACGATTCCAGTAAACATGTTGGGAGCTTTTAGTCTAGGGATGAATGGGGGAGAAGCGCGCCAGAATGCGCAAATCTGCGCCGATCTGCCGGACTTCGTGAAAGGTGAGATTGCGCTTTTGTTCGAGATTGTCGAGCACGCCAAGATCATACAAGCCCAGCGCATCGCCGAGCAAGGTCGGCGCCAGATAAAGCAAGAGCTCGTCGACACAGCCTTCGCGTATCAGTGAACCGTTGAGCTTGAAGCCGGCTTCGACATGCAGCTCATTGCACTGGCGTCGGCCGAGTTCATCGATCATGGCCGGCAAATCGACTTTGCCATCGCGATTCGGCAGGACGATGACTTCCGTGCCGGTGTCCGCGAGACGCGCAATTTTTTCAGTGTCGCCGTGTGCCGCCACCACGAGGCTACCGCCGCCACTGAGGATGCGCGCATCCGGATGGATTTGCAGGCGGCTGTCGACGATGATGCGCTGCGGCTGGCGTGGTGTCGCCACGGCGCGCACCGTCATTTGCGGATCGTCTTCGATTACGGTGCCGATACCAGTGACGATGGCACAGGCGCGCGCGCGCCACTGATGACCGTCGTCGCGCGCAGTCTGGCTGGTGATCCACTGGCTCTGGCCGTTGTGCAGTGCCGTCTTGCCATCGAGACTGGCCGCCGCTTTCATGCGTACCCACGGCCGGCCGCGCTGCATGCGCGCGAAAAAGCCGATGTTCAGTTCGCGCGCGGCATCTTCCAGCACACCGCTGGTGACGGCGATGCCGGCCGCACGCAGCCGCTCGTAGCCCTGCCCAGCAACGAGCGGATTCGGGTCTGCCATGGCGCCGACCACGCGCGCCACACCTGCCTTGACGAGGGCATCGGCACAAGGCGGCGTGCGACCGAAATGGCTGCAGGGTTCGAGGGTGACATAAGCGGTCGCGCCCCTGACGTCAATGCCGCGGCGCGCGGCATCGTTGAGCGCCTGGATTTCGGCATGCGCCTGTCCAGCCGGCTGCGTGTGTCCCGCGCCGATGACCTGACCATGCTGTACCAGAATGCAGCCCACACGCGGATTCGGCGTGGTCGTGTACATGCCTTTGGCGGCCCACTCAAGCGCGATCGCCATGCCTTGTTCATCACTATGGATATCCACGTAATTATTTGAATTTGATTGAACAGGCCGGTACTTTACCGCGGATTAGCCAGTACTGCCGTGACTGGCCAATGTTTGGGAATGCAGCCTGCTGCGGAAAATAGTCTGGGTTGTATCTTTCAGTTGCTAAACGGGCACCCAACCCGTTATTGTTGCGCTCATCATCACAGCCGGCGCGGGTATGCGCGGCTTAGTCTGCCGGATCAACATTCAACAGTAAATGTCCATGAAAAAACTCACTTTTGCGCTTTTGGTCGCCATCTGTATGACCCTGCCCTTTTCTGCGCTGGCAGAAACGCCGCAAGCCACCAAGTCCGTCGATGGCATTGCCTGGCATCAGGGCGACGTGGAGGCAGCGTTTGCCAAGGCCAAGGCGAGCAACAAACCACTGTTCCTGTATTGGGGCGCGACATGGTGCCCGTACTGCAATCAGGTCAAGGCCACCATTTTCAATCGCCAGGCCTTCATTGAACGCTCACGCCAGTTCGTGCCGGTCTACATGGATGCTGACTTGCCCAGTGCGCAAAAGATCGGCGCGCGCTTCAAGGTGCGCGGCTATCCGACCATGATTTTGTTCAAACCCGACGGCAGTGAAATCGTGCGGCTGCCTGGCGAAGTCGACAGCGAGCGCTACCTGCAGGTGCTTAACGCCGGCATGAGCGCAAAGCGACCACTCAATGAAACATTGCAGGCCGCCCTGACCCAGCCGGCAAGCTTGACGCCGAATGAATGGCGCCTGCTGGCATTTCATTCCTGGGAAGGTGGCGATCAACAACTCATAGCCGCACAGGATTTGCCGCGCACACTGCAAGGCCTCGCGCAAAGCGCCCCGGCCGGCGACAGCGCCACGCGCCTGGCACTGACGGCCCTGGTCGTCTCATCCACCGCCAAAGCCGGGGACGCTGCCGACATCGACAAAGCTGCGGCGGTCGCACGCCTGTCCGGGCTGCTGTCGGCCCCCGCCACGACCAAAGCCTATGCCGACATCTTCACCAATTATGCCGGTGACCTGATGAAATTTCTCAGCACTGGCGATACGCCGGAAAGCGCGGCACTGACCAAGGCCTATCTCGGCGCGATGCAAAAACTGGCAGCCGACCTGACGATTTCGCGCACGGATCGTATCGGCGCGCTGTCGGCGCAGGTGGCGATCGCCCGGCTGGACACACCCATCGGCGCGCTCGATGCCGACCTGATCAGCTCTGTCCGCGAGGGCATCAGCAAGACCGAGCGCGCCACCACCGATATCTATGAGCGCCAGTCGGTCATCCATGCCGCCGCCGGCACCTTGGGCGAGGCAGGTTTGCTGGACGAATCCGATGCCTTGCTGAAAGCGGAATTGCAGCGCTCCCATGCGCCCTACTATTTCATGTCTGGCCTCGCCGCCAATGCCAAGAAGCGCGGCGACAAAGCCGCTGCCATCGATTGGTACGAGCAGGCTTATCTGGCCTCAAAAGGACCCGCCACGCGCATCCGTTGGGGTAGCGGCTATACCAATAACCTGATTGACCTAGCACCCGAGCAGGAGTCGCGCATTGAAAAGCTGGTGACCCAGATCCTGGCCGAAGTTGCCGCCACGCCGGACGCGTTTTACGATGGTAACCAGCGTGCGCTGGAACGCATGGGTGCCAAATTGGCAGGCTGGAATCGCGATGGCAAACATGCCGGGGCATACGGTCGACTACAGGCACAGCTCGATGGCATTTGCGGCAAACTGCCGAGTGGTGACAGTCAGCGTGCAGCTTGCCAGAAAATTCTGAATTGAAGCCGGCACAAACCTAAGTACCCGATCAAATAAAACGGCGATTGTCTGCGGCGCTAGCCGGCGCGCTATTGCCTTGCATAGGCGTCGCCGCAAAAATCCATGGAATGAGCAGCAAAGTTTCTGAGCCTAACTGTCGCAGCCCGTATCGACTGCCGGATTGCAAACGCGCGGGCGACCAATAAAATTGATCACGATTTTTCGGCTTTCCCCACCCATCGTCAAAATCCAGCTACCGGAACGGGATGCCTGGGCACTCGCATTTGATCGTGTGCCACCGCTGGCGTTGTAAGCGAGATAAGGTGGCTTGGCGGCGGTAAAGTTCGAGGTGACCGTCATGTCGTTTGGCAAGGGTCCGTGAACGAAAATAATTGTCTCTGTGGAGTCCGGTATTTGATTACCGTTCTCATCCACAAACACAGTCCAGCCTTTTTTCCAGTCACTCCCGTCGGTGGGCGCCATGTCGACGCGTCGGCCGCGCCCGATGGCTTCGGCACGGGTGAGGTTCACAGAGGCGAAAAAATCATTGACGCTGCTCGTGAGGCGCTGTTTGCGGAGCATGTCCCGAAATGAGGGCGCCGCCAAGGTCACCATGATCGCCGCGATGACCAGCACGAACAGTAATTCAATACTGGTGAAGCCCTTGCAACACTGTCGGCATTGCAAAGGGCAAAATTTTGTCTGCCTCACCAGCATATTCCCGCCTTTGTTTCGGGTTCCGTCGCCTTGGTGCCATTCGTACTCAAGGTGAGCTTGCCACATACCGGATCAGAATAGTTCTTGTTGACATTGCTGGTGCCGGGCGTTGCGACCAGAGTGAGGCAGGAACGCGTCGATGTTTCGTTGGCACATTTAACGCCCGAAATTTCATAGGCGCTGCTGCTGGCAGTGACGCCGGAAAACGCCTTGAATTTTTTCGCTTCGGCATTATCGCCATTAGCGCTGCCGAAGTCGAAAGGTATGTACTGGCCCTTTTGCGAATAATACCGCTCCTGCTCCTGCATCAATTGCAGCAAGGCCGCGCGGGCTTCTGCGCGACGGACTTTGCGCAAGGCTTCTTGATAAGAGGGAAAGGCAATGGCCGACAAGAGCGCAATGATGACCACGGCGATCATCAGGTCAACCAGCGTAAAACCACGACTGTATCGTGATTTCAATTGAAGTTCAGGCGCTTTGCTTGCGCGTCCTGCCCTTGCTCGTTGCAGCCTCAGAGGGCTGAAGAATTGACCGCGTATTTGCCCCTGTACCGACAAAGCATTTCCCACCCACTCTTTTTCGATGTTGATTGAACGCACCATATTCATCCTGTCGAGTACCATTTCACTTTACCGGGCAAACCGAATGTCCTGTCAGGGCTGGCTTGACGTACTAGTCGTTGCAGCATCCCGTAATTCTTGCCAGTTAGTGATTTCACGCCAGCTGAAGCGCCCTGCCGGCATATTGACTGTGACGCTGGCGGATTCAGCAATGCTCTGTTGTGTATTGCCGCTGGCACCAGCGCCGACATTCAATACGCGCATGCTTTTACTAGCGGTGCGCTTGCCTACGGCATTCCGATGTCCAGCCGTCGCATTACCCATTTGAAAGACGACGGGTGCGCTGAGCAAGCCAACCGTGGAGGAAAAGCCGGTCAAATCGCTGCTGAGTCCATTCAAAGCATTCATTGAATAGGCACGCCCGCCAGCAGCAGCACAGGGATCGTTGCCGGGCATAATCGTATTGAAATACAGCTGAGCGTCGACGAGGAGTGGATTGGCCACGGCACGCTCGCCTGTGACATTGGAGTCGACGAAATCGAAATACCAGCCTTTTTTTGTGAGCGATTCAAATCCCGGTGTTGCCGTATAAATGAATTTTTCACCGGTAATCGTATAGGCGTTTTCCAGGTTGTTCAGGGAGAGCGAACGCTGCTTCAAATCATTGCGTGAGCTAACTTGATAGCCGTCTGCGGTACTGTCATAAATTGCATAAAATGATTGCTTCTTAAAATTACCGGGAACCAGATCGGCCTTCTCGACAAATTTTCCGGTACCGAACAGGACGACATAACCGCCGCCAGGGGCAAAGACAATTTTTGGCTGCATGGTGATCGGCTGGGCAACTGCCGGGTTACCCCCATCGACAGCGGAAAATAGCGGGGTGCTGGAATTGGTACCGAGAGCGCTACTCCAGGGCGGCGAGCCCTTGAAATTCAAACGCCACAATTTCCCCTGTAAATCACCCAGATAAGCAAATTGCACGGCGCCATCAGCACCGATCGCAAGCGCCGGCGGGCTTACACCATATTGTGCGGACGAATTCAGGTTACTCAGGACGATTTTGTAGTAATTGACGCCAAGTGACCATGCGGCGTTCGCAGCTTTATCGAGCGAGAGTAAAAACAAGGCGCCGGAGGCCGCCGTCGTACTGTCGCTACTATAATTATTCAAGCCGCTAGGCACGACGACATAGTATTTATATTCGGCGATGCCATTCGCATTCACCCCTGTTTTGAATTTTGCTATGGCAGGTGCGCCCATCAGGTTGCCCATATCGGCATCGTCGGCGTTGCTGAATTCGAAGAGCACACCGCCGCCCGTGGAGAAATTGGCGGGATCAGAAACATCCAGCGCGAACACGCCTTTCGCACCGCCACCAAAGCCGGCTGCAAGGACGGTCTTCCAGTTACTGCCGACCATTGCCTCCGTGACCGCGATCTGGCCATCAAGATAGGGCCTGTGCACATATTCCGGTGAAGTCAGCTGGTTCAGCTTTGACAATAACAGCTGGGGGATATAGGCGAATGTTTCAGAACCGTCTGCCGCATCAAATGCGTGCAGCATGCCATCATTGGCACCGACATAGACAGTTGGCTTGCGGCTGACTTTTGCGTCGTAAAATGTCTTATACTCCGCGCCCTGGATCGCCCTGCTGGGGGCGCCAACAAGAACAACATTGCTATTGATGATATCGCCAAGCAGGGAGATGCGATAGCGCAAAAATCCACTCGGATTGCCGAGCTCGTCAGTGCGGACACCGCGTAAATAATTAAGCCGTTTTTCGCCCAAGCTATCGCTCGAACCATCAATTGGCGAAGTGTTCAGTAAGGCCTGCTGATTTGCATTCAACTTGTCCCATTTGAACTCGATCAATTTTAATGAAGACTTCAACCATGAACTATCAAGCTCCAACTTGGCTGTATAAATGTTGCGTGACGCTGGGTTAGGCGATGCCGCAGTTGAGTCGGTGTCAGTGAGCAAATTGCCGGCCTCCCATTCAGGCGTGGTAGCAAGATTCAAGTTACTTGCGGCATTAGTCGGTTCTGCCGCGCTGATCTTCATTTTTTTCAGGTTGCCTATCCATTGCGGGGCGCGAAAGCCGGCCTGGTAAAGGAAGCTGCTATCAGGTTCCAGCCTAGTGCTGTCCACGGCGGGTGCGGAGAGGCTCATGCTGCTGAAAGCGGCGATGCCCGGACTAATTTTCTTTAGTGCTTTCACCAGCGTCCCTGGCTGGCTGGCAAGAAAATAATTGTCAGGAATCCCATCGCGATTGGCATCCCAAGCCAAAGAACTGCTTCTAACTTTCGTCACACCATCCGCAGCTAGGGACACGAAGGGATTCGCTGGTGCCTCGCCGCTCACATCATCAAAGCCGCCGTATTTTGCGGCCAGATAAAGTTGGCTTTTGCGCGGCCTATCTGGCTGACGGTTAGTATTGTCTACCAGACCGTTACCGTCTTGATCAAGATCTATCATGAAGGTCTTCACGCGCACGGGTTTGTCCACACGGATATTGTTCGTATTGGCCCAGTAGGCAAGCCCGCTGATGTAATAGCTGCCGTACTTAAGCACGCCGGTCTGCCTATCTTCAAGACCGGCCAGATCCGGATCTTTATTTGGATTGCCGACCCTTGGGGTGCTCTTATCCGCCTCCATTTCACCAAGTGTTTTGGTCCAGGAATAAGCATTGAGCGTGGGTGTTTGATTGGCGACCGCAGCTTCACCCATGCGCGTCGAATCATGCCAGATCGTTCTCGGACTACCGGGAACATAAAAATCATAATTAGTAAAAGCATCAGCGACCACCGCGATCTGATTTCGCTGACAGGACGCGATCACTGGATCGGTCCAGGTGCTGATCGCCGGATAGTTATCCTTCATGGCATCGGTGATGGAACTCATTGCATCCGACGTCGGCTGTTTTCCTTGCAAGTAACGTATCCCTTCGTAAAATAATTCACTGACAGGATCATGCGATCGATAATTTCCGCTACGACCAAATTGGTTGACGTAGTTGATCAGGCCACTCCTGGCGGTCGTACCGCCAGTGTCACTCGCAGATGCACTATCGGGATTGGTTTTGAGGATGCCGGTGCTGTCATCCCATTCCTGCTTGTCATTCGCCGATTCTGAATAACCAGTGCCATCAAATTTCTTTGGACCCAGGAATTTCATTGGCGAGCGAAGCACGCCGCCATAACGATTGTCTTCGTTGGTGGAGGCAAGATAAGTCATCAGACCTACGCGCATCTTGTCTGCATTGCGTTGCAATGTCCCGACTGGTTTGTAATTTGTGCCAAATTTTTGACAAAGCGCAGTCCTTTCCGGCCCCTCCACCGCATCGCACACTTTCACGACCAACAGATATTCCGCTGCTGCGCCCCCGCTAGCCGCGTTTGGCGCAGCACAGCTATTAATTGAGGTCCCCGAATCTGCAATGATGATCTTATTATTACAAGAGACTAGTTTGATATTCGACTGTGTAAATGGTGTCACTTTCGATGGCAAATTGGTACTGCCACCAGTATTGGCGGAGCCAAAATTACGCTCTGGGAACCAACTTGCATTTTTAATAAAATCGTAGGGCAAATAGGCGCGCTGTAATGTCGTCAAACTCGCGGTATCGTCGACGCGATCGCCGCCAGTTAGGCCATAGCGCAGAAGATCGATCGTGGACATGCTGGCCCAATTCATGAAATTACCGCTGAAGGTACTGCCATCACATTCGTGAAGATTAGAGTCTGTGACCGCAGATGCAATTTCAAAGTATCGGTTGGTTGTCGAATAGGAATAGCATTTGAGCGGATTGAAGTAACCCTGATATTCTTTGCTGCTATCGTAATTAAGCGTGCGGTAAACTGCTCCCACCGTATATTTATCGATTGATAAACTTAATAAAAGATTAGGCGGCACGACAGCAGTGTTGTCAAACAGGGCTTCAGTCGCAATCCGTACTTCGGGCGTACCGGCATGCGCTGGCGGCAGTAAATCTGCGATTATCCACAACGCAATTATGAGACTCAAGACTGATTTAAACGCGTAGCGCATCATGTCTCCTTCCGATAAAAAGTCTGCAATACGACTTGGGTCGATTCGCGGATACCGAAACCCATTGCAGTAATCCGATAAAAATAGCTGACTGTCTCGGCGCTTTCACCGGCTTGATTGAACACCATTAATTCAATGACATAGCGAGGCACTTTGAATGACGAACCAAGGGTAGTCGTGAAAAGTTGACCGGTAAATTTGCCGTAAGGCACTGACTGGGTTGAATTTACGTTGGCATTGGAAAAATCGACGGCTTTCCACAGTGGCGTCGTGTCGACGGACCTGCGGCTACACAGCCCCAGGTTGTTGCTAGCTTCCACGCCACAATTTGAATCCGTCGCAGCGGGAAAATACAGCGCACTGTTCTTGGAAAAAATGCTGCTGCGGGAGGTCGAATTTTGAATATCAATTTCGGCGTCGATCAATGCCGCCTCAGCGGCCTGAAAGGCGACCTTGCGGTCACGATCATTACGCGAGGCTTTTTCACTCGACAGCGCAATCTGTGCTGCTGACAGGCCCAGCAACATGACCGCCATCAGCATCAGCAAAGTGATGATTAACGATGCGCCCTCTTGCCATCGCAGCGCCACAGCCATCCGAAGACCTGGATGAGCGCAGGTCACGGCAAGCCTTGATGAAAGTCCTGAGACATGCCGGGCGGCGCCAGCGACTGATTTCGCGGCGGTGCTCAATTGGCACTCCGGTTACGGATCAGGATCGTCGCTGTGAACAGCTGACGCAGTCGGTTGCGACTATCCGCCGGCAAATTTTCTTCCCTGACTTGGGTACCGGGATCGCTCGCGGCATTTTCCGCGCTATATTTTTCGCCGTATAAATCATAGACGGCAGTCTGTTGGTCGACCCGGCCTTTCTGACTGCCTGAAATCAGCAAGGCAATCTTGATTGCCACGACTTTTTTCCAGTTAGTAATTTTATTTTTTTCGGCGTTCCTTGCTTCGGATGATTTTATTGTGTACGGTATTTTGAAAAACTGGATTTGATCAAGATAATTAATCGTGCTTGCGCTTACATACTTCGACGGAATGCCGTTTCCGGTCGTGTCGAGTCCATACAAAACTTGAAATGAATCCACACCAGAAATAATGGCCTCCGAGTTCCAGCCAGAATCTGAAGCGTATTTGCAACGCAATTCCATATCGCCTCTACTACTCCTGGCGACGTAGAAAACGCTCGCACCACGATCCGTGTCTGCACTCGCTGCCGAGCTTGGCGCGGAAACGCCGAAGCCCGCACAATTGAGCACCGTGCCGTCGCCCGAAGTACCTGCGCCGCTGCCATAAAATTTTAAACCGAGTACATCATTCTTGGCGCCCGCAGCACCATTGCTGGCTGGACTGATGAAGGCCTGGGTTTCATCAGTGGTCTTATTATCCAGCCCTGCAATACTGGCAGTGATGGAGTCAGCAAGAACGATAGGCGCATCGTCCTTATCCCAGTTCTCAAAAGCGGTCTGGCGGATATTGCGGCTGATGAGTTCCATGGCGTAGCGGCCGGACTCTTGCAATCGCGTGCCATCATCAACGGTGAGATAGCCGGCTTTACTGGAAAAGAGCACCACTGTTGCAGCGAGCACCACAAACATACTGAGCGTCATCGACACCATCAATTCCACCAGCGTCAAGCCTTTTACTGGCCGCAGTGTCGAGCGCGATGGCATGCTGATGCTGCGATGTCTGACCGGGCTCATCGCGAATACGGCGCAACGATCAGCGCGATTTGGGGGGAGAAGCTGCCATCAGCAAGCTTTTCGAGTTTTCCACTGGCAGTTTTTCCTTGCCAGCCGATTTTGATGGTGACGGGCGCTTTGTTACCCACTGTGCTGCCGACGGCGCAAGACCACTTGAAACTATTCGTGGTCGCATCATAGGGCGTCGAATCACGGCAGATAACGGCACGCGCCGTTGGCATTACTTCCTTGAGCCGCTTTTCCCATTCGTAGATTTCAAAGGTCGCCAATTGCTCAGTAGTGCAGTCCGTCGTCGAACCATTGCAATAAGCCGCAGGTTCAGTGAGGGCTTGATCCGCCTGGAAGTTGACCGCCAAAAATGGATTATCTGAATCTTCCTTATTCATCTCGACATCATTGCTGCGCATGCGGTCCGCCATGTCAGACGCCAGCGACATGGCCAGTGTATGTATCGAGGATTGCTGCGAGCTGCGCACGGCGCTGAGCTGCAAACCTGCCGCCGCGAGCATGCCCAGAGCGAGCACGAGTATGGAGACGAGCACCTCGAAGAGCGTGAAGCCACCCGCCCCACGCTGTGAGCGCAGGCGCTCGCCGCGTCCACTCCAAGAACGAAAAACATCCTTTTCTGTTTTTACGGGAGGCGAGTAATCGGATAAAAAATTGGTTAATTGGCAATATTTAGCGCAAAAAAATGCAGCCCTCACCGGCTGCATTTTTACTGCGTTCAAATTCGAAACAAGC
Source organism: Oxalobacteraceae bacterium (assembly GCA_947448025.1). GTDB lineage: Bacteria > Pseudomonadota > Gammaproteobacteria > Burkholderiales > Burkholderiaceae_D > CANFLV01. Next base: position 40,808 of record CANFLV010000021.1, read on the forward strand.
TCATTTTGCCGGCGGCTTGGGCTCCTGAACAATTTCAGCGATGGCATCCTGAAACTCAGCGATATCTTCGAAGCTTTTATAGACTGACGCGAAACGGATATAGGCGATCTTGTCGAGCCGCTTGAGCTCGCGCATGACCAGTTCGCCAATGTGTCCTGAAATGACTTCACGTTCACCACTTGACAGTAATTTCTCTTCGATACGATGTATCGCCCCATCCACGGCCTGCGCCGACACCGGCCGTTTGCGTAGCGCCAGCATCAGGCTGGAGCGCAATTTGGCAGGATCGAATTCGGTGCGACTGCCATTTTTCTTGACCACGACCGGCATGGCCAGCTCGACCCGCTCGTAAGTCGTAAAGCGTTTTTCGCACTGCAGACAACGACGCCGACGACGAATCGCATCCGCCTCTTCCGTGGCACGGGTATCGACGACCTGGGTTTCTTCGCTTTGGCAGAACGGACATTTCATAGGGGCAGAAGTCTTTGATGACCGTAGTTATAGCAAAACTTGGGATGCGTCGTACCTGTGATATTTATCAAGTCGACAGCGCGGAAAATAATGCACACAATGGTCGAGTACGTCCGTTGAGAAATGCCGCGCCGGCATGGGCAAGGCACTGGCAATGCTTTTACAAAAAGGCAAACCTCGGCGAAGCTGACGACAAACATGCCAGCTTCGCCTCCGACCAAATTACTTCTCGTAGACCGGGAAGGCAGCAGTCAATTTGCCAACTTCCGCTTTCACGCGCTCGATCGTGGCCGCGTCATGCGGATTGTCGAGTACGTCGGCAATCAGATGGCCGACCTTCGCCGCTTCGACTTCGGTGAAACCGCGCGTCGTCATGGCCGGGCTGCCCAGACGGATACCGGAGGTCACGAATGGCTTCTCGGGATCGTTCGGGATCGCGTTCTTGTTGCAGGTGATGTGGGCTGTGCCAAGGATCGCTTCGGCTAACTTGCCGGTGATGTTCTTGGCGCGCAGGTCGACCAGCATCACATGCGATTCCGTGCGACCGGAAACGATGCGCAAGCCGCGCTCGATCAGGGCTTTTGCCAGTGCATCGGCGTTTTTCAGGACTTGCTGCTGGTAAGTCTTGAATTCCGGCTCCAGCGCTTCCTTGAATGCTACTGCCTTGCCAGCGATGACATGCATCAGCGGGCCGCCCTGGATACCAGGGAAAATCGCGGAATTGATGACTTTCTCGAATTCCGCCTTCATCAGGATGATGCCGCCGCGCGGACCGCGCAGGGATTTATGCGTCGTCGACGTCACGAAATCAGCAAACGGCACTGGATTCGGATAAACGCCGGCGGCAATCAGGCCGGAATAATGGGCCATATCGACCAAAAAGTAGGCGCCGACTTCCTTGGCGATCTTGCTGAAGCGTTCGAAATCGATGCGCAATGAAAACGCCGACGCGCCGGCGATGATCAGCTTCGGCTTGTGCTCGCGCGCGAGGCGCTCCATGGCGTCGTAGTCGATGTCTTCGTTGGCATCGAGGCCATAAGACACGACATTGAACCATTTACCCGACATGTTCAGCGCCATGCCGTGGGTCAGGTGACCGCCTTCGGCCAGCGACATGCCCATGATCGTGTCGCCCGGCTTGAGCACGGCGAAGAATACGGCCTGGTTCGCTTGCGAACCCGAATTCGGCTGAACGTTTGCTGCCTCAGCACCAAACAACTCCTTGACCCGATTGATCGCCAGGGTCTCGGCCATGTCGACATATTCACAGCCACCGTAGTAGCGCTTGCCCGGATAACCTTCGGCGTATTTATTGGTCAGCTGCGAGCCTTGCGCTTCCATGACGGCCGGCGAAGTGTAGTTCTCGGAAGCGATCAGTTCGATGTGATCTTGCTGACGGGTCGTTTCCAGCTCGATGGCGGCCCACAATTCAGGGTCAACCTTGGCCAGGGTATGGTCTTTTGAAAACATGAATACTCCAATCGATAGATGAGGCACAAAATGACTTTGCGATACCGACTGAGGGCCGAAAAATGGGAATCAGTGCCTCGGCAAAGTCAACGGTGAGCTATCCGGGTCGCAGACAGGCACTGTTTATTCTGACGAGGTGCTATCAGCAGCCTCAATCGTTCTGTCCATCTTGGCTGCCCAGGCGCACGGCTTGTTGAAATCTCACGCTCCCCGGTGGAAACCCACCTATGGCCGGACACAATCCGGTTTTTTCGCCAGTCACGTGAGACGAAATGGTGCCAAATTTTACGACATGAGGGGCGATTCAGCAAGTCAGCGCCGACAGCGCGTGCACAAAGCATTCCGGGCAGGCGCGCGAGTTTCGGCTACAATTTTGCGCTCAATCACCTTTCGCATAAAAGGAACACACCATGATCGTCCTCGTCACCGGCGCAACAGCTGGCTTCGGCGCACAAATTGCCCGCAAATTCGTCCAAGAAGGTCATCAAGTCATCGCTGCCGGTCGCCGCAAGGAACGCCTTGACGCGCTCTCCGCTGAGCTTGGCGCAGCTTTGCTGGCGGTCGAACTGGACGTGACGAGCAAGGATTCGATCACGGCCATGCTGGCGGGCTTGCCTGACGCCTGGAAAAATATCGATGTGCTGGTGAATAACGCTGGCCTCGCGCTGGGGATCGAGCCGGCGCACAAGGCTTCGCTGGAAGACTGGGAAACCATGATCGAGACAAATTGCAAGGGTCTGGTCACCATGACGCGCATGGTCTTGCCAGGCATGGTCGAGCGCGGCTCGGGTCTGGTCATCAATCTCGGCTCGGTCGCGGGCGCCTATCCTTACCCGGGCGGCAATGTCTATGGTGCAACCAAGGCCTTCGTCGACCAATTTACGCTGAACCTACGCGCCGACCTCGTTGGTACCGGTGTACGCGCGACCAACATTGCACCGGGCCTGTGCGGCGGGACGGAATTTTCGAATGTGCGCTTCAAGGGCGACGATGCGGCCGCCGGCAAGGTCTATGAAGGCACAGTGCCGCTGACCGCGCACGATATCGCCGAGACCGCTTACTGGATCGCTACCCTGCCCGCGCATGTCAACATCAATTACATCGAAATGATGCCGACCTGCCAGGGCTTCGCGCCGTTTGCCGTTAAACGTACTTAAGCCTGTCGCCATGGCCGATGCATTTACATGGCAATTGCGCGTGTATTACGAGGACACCGATGCCGGTGGCATTGTCTTTTACGCCAATTACCTGAAGTTTTTCGAGCGCGCGCGTACCGAATGGCTGCGCGCCTGCGGCATCAGCCAGCAAGCCTTGACGGAAACCCATGCCCTCATGTTCGTGGTCAAAAGCACGGCCGTCGATTATCATGCGCCTGCGAAGCTGGATGATGAACTTAAAGTCTCCGTCGTCGTCGAAAAGCTCGGGCGTGCCTCAGTGCAATTTAGCCAGTCGGCCTGGCGCATGACAGCGCAAGGGCCGGAGTTGCTGGCGACGGGCAAGATCAAGGTGGGCTGCGTGAATACCAGCACATTGCGACCAGAGGCGATCCCGGCAGAGGTATTAGCCAGCATCGCGTTGCCTGCGGTAGCAGGATAAAGTGGTCGCACTTCCTGCATTGACCTGAATCGAGTCAGGCGTGAGGAAAAATAATCCATCCGGACGAATTCAATCCAATTTACTGACAATAAAGCACCATTCATGAATGCCACACAAGACCTGTCCTTTATTACCCTGATCGCCAACGCCTCGGTGATCGTGCAACTGGTCATGGCGCTTTTGCTGGCCGTATCGCTGATGAGCTGGACCTACATCATCCGCAAGATGTTCGCCATCAGCAGCGCCAATCGTCAAACGGAAGAATTCGAGCGCAGCTTCTGGTCCGGCGGCGATCTCAACACGCTTCTGCAAGACGCCGCCGCGAATCGTCGCCATGGTGGCAAGACCGGCGCGCTGGAGCGGATTTTCGAAGCAGGCATGAATGAATTCACTAAGGTCAAGACCGCCAACGCCAGCCGCGGCCAAAGCGACACGTCGCAGATGGTCGATGGCGCACGGCGCGCCATGCGCGCAGCCTACCAGCGTGAAATGGATGCACTGGAATTGCACTTGGCCTTCCTCGCCTCGGTCGGATCGGTCTCGCCCTATGTCGGTTTGTTTGGTACCGTGTGGGGCATCATGAATGCGTTCCGGGGCCTGGCCAATGTGCAGCAGGCGACGCTGGCCGCAGTCGCGCCAGGTATTGCCGAGGCGCTGGTGGCGACAGCCATCGGCCTGTTTGCGGCGATTCCGGCCGTCGTCGCCTATAACCGCTATTCACACGATATCGACCGCATCGCAATCCGCTTCGAAAGCTTCATTGAAGAGTTCTCGAATATCCTGCAGCGGCAGGCACGGTAAGGAGCAACGCAATGTCGACCCCTATGCGCGGCGGGCGTGGCCGCAAACTCAAGGCTGACATCAATGTCGTGCCTTACATCGACGTGATGCTGGTGCTGCTGGTGATCTTCATGGTCGCTACACCCGTGGCCAATCCTGGCGTGATCAATTTGCCCAGCGCTGACAAATCTGCCCTGCCGCCGACTGAATACATCCAGATCATCCTCAAACCAGATGAGGCGGCGACGATCGGCATCAATGGCCAAAAAGATGCCGAGAGCAAGCCGCAAAGCATGCCCGACCGGCGCGCGCTGATCCAGCAGCTGCGCAGCATGCATGAGCAGAGTCCGGAACTGCCGGTGATGATTTCCGCCGACAAGGAAATCCGCTACGATGAAGTCATCCAGGTGATTTCCGAAGCGAAGAAATTCGGTATCAATCGTGTGGGGCTCGCGACCAAACAATGACGGCACCATGACAGACGCGACACCGTATTCGATACCAAAGGAACCAGGCCGCTGGCGCGCCTTAGCGCTGGCCATACTGATCCATGGCGCGCTCGTCGGCCTGCTTTGGTTCAGTGTGCGCTGGCAAAGCGAGACACCGGTGGCCATCGAGGCGGAAGTCTGGAGCCCGGTAGCGAAAGAAGCCGCGCCATTGCCTCCGCCTGCACCGGAGCCTGAGCCAGAACCAGAACCGATCGTGAAGCCGCCACCTGTGCCGGTAGCGCGGTCTGTTCCTGCGCCACTGCCTAAGCCCGTCGTCGTCGAGCCGCCCGTGGCCAAACCCGATATCGCGCTGGCGCAGGAAAAAAAGCGCAAGGAAAAGCTGAAGAAGGAACTGCAGGAGAAGGAAGAGCGCGCACGCTTCGAAAAAGATCTGGCTGAGAAAAAACGCGTCGAAAAAGACTTGCTCGAGAAAAAGCGTCTCGAGAAAGAAAAAGAAAAAGAAAAAGAGAAACAGAAGGAAAAAGAAAAGGCCGACGCCAAGAAGCGCGCCCTCGAAGAGCAGAAAAAACTCGCCGACGAAAAGCAGCGCAAGCAGGAACGCGCCGAGCAAGCACAAAAGGACAAGGAGCGCGGTGAACAAGCCCTGCGCGACAAGGCCCGCGGCGAAGACATGAAGCGCATGATGGCGCAAGCCGGCAGCGGCAGCAGCGGCGATGCGCCCAAGTCGCAGGGCCAGCGCGGCGATCCCGGTTATGGCGACAAGATCCGGTCGAAGATACGTTCGAACACGATTTTTAATGTGCCAACTAATTTGGCAGGCAGTCATTCCGTCGAGTACGCTGTCGATCTGTTACCGGACGGTTCAATACGGAAGATTCGTAAAGTAAAATCATCCGGCATTCCGGGTTTTGACGAAGCGGTATTGAAGGGCATCGAAAAATCACAGCCCTTCCCGCCCGATAAATCCGGCAGCGTGCCGAAGGATGAAATCACCATCGCCTATAGTCCAAAGGACCAATGAACATGAACAAGAGCCCGATTGCGCTTACCCTTACACGTGCTGCAGCCCTGCTCGGCCTGTCTCTTTCATTAAGCGCGCAGGCCCAGCTTCGCGTCGAAATTTCCGGCGTCGGCAGTAACCAGCTGCCGATCGCCATTGCCACCTTCGCCGACGAATCCATCTCGTCGGCGCAAGTCAGCGCGATCATCAAGGCCGATCTTGCACGTAGCGGCTATTTCAAGATTATCGATACCGGCACCGTCATCAGCGAAACCAGCGCCATCAATCTCGACAGCTGGAAAGCGCGCGGCGCCGACGCGCTCGTCGTGGGCAGCCTGCAGCGCCTCGCAGATGGTCGCATCGACGTACGCTACAAATTGCTCGACACCGTCAAGTCAGGCCAGCTGTCGGCACTGTCGATCGTCAATACGGCGCAACGCACGCGTGTCTCCGGCCATCAGATCGCCGACGATATCTACGAAAAACTGATCGGCGCGCGCGGCGCCTTTGCGACGCGCATTTCCTATGTCGCCAAATCCGGCGCGAACCAGTACCGCCTGGAAGTCGCCGATGCCGACGGCGAAGACACTCGGGTCGCACTGACCTCCAATGAGCCGATCATTTCACCGGCCTGGTCGCCCGACGGCACCAAGATTGCCTACGTTTCCTTTGAAAACAAGAAGGCGGTCGTGATCGTGCAGAACCTGGTCAACAGCCAGCGCACGGTCGTGGCGAATTACAAGGGCACAAACTCGGCACCGGCCTGGTCACCCGATGGCAGCAAACTCGCCGTAGCCCTGACGCGCGGCGGTGCGCTGGCACAGGTCTATGTGCTGGATGCGGATGGCAGCAATTTGCGCCGCCTGACCAATACCTCGGGTATTGATACGGAACCGAAGTTTTCCGCCGATGGCCAGACGGTGTATTTCACGAGTGATCGCAGTGGCGGTCCGCAGATTTATCGCATGCCGGTCGGTGGTGGCGATGCGCAGCGCGTCACCTTTGCGGGCGATTACAACATCAGCCCGCGCCTGTCCTCCGATGGCAAAACGCTGGCCTACATCTCGCGTCGCGGTGGTCGCTTCCAGCTCTATGCCATCGATCTGGCGACGAACCAGGAACAGCGCCTGACCGATGGCAGCAATGACGAATCGCCGAGTTTTTCGCCCAATGGAAAATACCTGATGTACGCGCCCGATGGTGGCAAGCGTGGTTCACTGGCCGTCGTTTCGATCGATGGCCGTGTCAAATACAGCCTGTCGATCAAGGCCGGCGAGATTAGGGAGCCCACTTGGGGCCCTTATATGAAATAATATCGGGATTACCAATAAGGAGATTCAAATGCGTACTGCCCAATCATTCGCCCTTCTGATCGCTGGAGCCGCACTGCTGAGCGCTTGCTCGTCGACGCCAGTCAATCTGGAAGCGAAACCGGTCGTCGAAGACCGTTCAGCGAATACCAATGCAGCAGCAGACTCGCGCAGCGTTCAGCCAGTCACGACCGGCTCGAGCGATCCGCTGATGGACAAGAATGGCGTACTCGCCAAACGCAGCGTGTATTTCGACTATGACAGCAATTCACTGCGTGAAGATGCCAAGCCAGTCGTCACAGCCCACGGCGCGTTCCTGAGCAAGAACAAGGATCGCAAGATCATCATCCAGGGTAATACCGACGAACGCGGTGGCCGTGAGTACAATCTGGCCCTCGGTCAGAAGCGTGCTGAAGCCCTGCGTAAATCCCTGGCCGCTGTCGGCGTGTCAGAGAACCAGATGGAAGCCGTCTCGCTGGGCAAGGAAAAGCCAAAAGCTACTGGCAGCGACGAAGCTGCATGGGCTGAAAATCGCCGCGCTGACATCGTCTATTGATTAATCAAACTTGCATCGGTACGAACATGGATCATTCATTCAAGTCCGCCATTGCGGCAGCCGTGCTGGCTGCCTGCTCGTTCGTACCGCTGCAGGCCCACGCCGGACTGTTCGATGACGATGAAGCGCGCAAGGCCATCCTCGATATCCGCGCCAGGATAGATAATCTGCGCAAGGATATGGAAGCCCGCGTTGAGCTCAAGGCAGACAAGACCAGCACGCTGGACCTGCTGTCGCAAAACGAACAGCTGCTGCAGGAGATCGCGAAGCTGCGCGGTCAGGTCGAAGTTCTGACCAATGAAATTTCAACAGCACAGCAGCGCCAAAAAGATTTTTATGTCGACCTCGATAATCGCCTGCGCAAGGTCGAGCCGCAAAAGATGAACGTCGATGGCAAAGAAGCTGAAGTCGAGCCAAGCGAACAGAAGACCTATGATCTGGCACTCTCGCAATTCAAGGCGGGCGACTACAAAACTGCGGGCCTCTCGTTTGCCGACTTCCTGCGGCGCTATCCGAGTTCCGGCTATGCCGCGGCAGCACAGTACTGGCTAGGCAACACCTTTTATGCGCAGCGCGACTACCGCAATGCGATCATCGCCCAGCAAGCCGTCGTCAAGAATTATCCTGACAGCCCGAAAGCCGCCGATGCGCTGCTGAACATGGCCAGCTGCTTTGTCGAGATCAAGGAAAAAGCCACGGCCCGCAAGGCGCTCGAAGCCCTCATCACTCAATACCCTGATGCGCCGGCAGCACAAACTGCCAAAGAGCGACTCGCCAATCTGAAATAACTGAAAACCCATGAATGAAATTAACGTGGCGGCCATCGCAAGCCAGGTCGCGTGGCTGGCTTTTGGCCTCGGCATTGTGTTTGGTGCGGTCGCACAGCGCACGCATTTTTGCACCATGGGCGCGATCGGCGACATCGTCAATTACGGCGCCTGGGACCGGATGCGCCAATGGCTGCTGGCGATCGCCGTGGCGATTATCGGCACGAACCTGCTGGCGTATGCGGGCCTGATCGACCTGTCAAAATCACTCTATACGGCGCCGCGCCTGATGTGGCTGGCCTATCTCGTGGGCGGCTGCCTGTTCGGCTTCGGCATGGTGCTGGCCAGCGGCTGCGGCAGCAAGACGCTGGTCCGCATCGGCAGCGGCAATCTGAAATCACTGGTCGTGTTCATCGTGCTCGGTCTGTCCGCCTTCATGACCCTGCGTGGCATCCTCGCCCTGCCGCGCGTGAATGTCATCGAAGCCTTCTCGACGACTTTGCCGACCGCGCAAGACCTGCCATCGATCATCGCGGGAAAATTCGGCGACAAATCGCTGCTGCAGATCGTCGTCGCCGGCGTGATCAGTTTGCTGCTCGCCCTGTTCGTTCTCGCCAGCCGTTCTTTCCGTACGGCCGAAAACCTGTTCGCCGGTATTACGGTCGGACTCATCATCGTCGCGGCCTGGTACGTCTCCGGCCACATTGGCTACATCGCGGAAGATCCAAATACCTTGCAGGAAGCCTTCATCGCGACCAACTCCGGCAAGATGGAGTCCTTCAGTTTTGTCGCGCCCTATGCCAATACACTGGACCTGCTGATGATGTGGACCGATACCAGCAAGACAGTCTCGTTCGGCATCGCCGCTGCGCTGGGCGTCATCACAGGGTCGATGCTGGTCGCACTGGCGATGCGTACATTTCGCTGGGAAGGATTCGGCTCGATCGAAGACACGGCGAATCATCTGATCGGCGCGGTCATGATGGGCTTCGGTGGCGTCACTGCGCTGGGCTGCACGATAGGCCAGGGCCTGTCGGGTTTGTCGACGCTCGCGCTCGGTTCCTTCATGACTTTTGGCGCGATTATTTGCGGTGCGGTCGCGGCTTTGAAATATCAGACATGGCGCATGGAACAGTCCATTTGAAAATGGCGTATGCAGCAAACTATTTGAAATATCTTCTATTTCTCGTTTGACAGGAACAACCGACCTTCTTATAATAGCTTTCTTCGGGTCGTTAGCTCAGCTGGTAGAGCAGCGGACTTTTAATCCGTTGGTCGCAGGTTCGAATCCCGCACGGCCTACCACGAATACGTAGTGAACAGAAATGGCTCCCATTAATGTGAGCCATTTTTGTTTTGCAGCACCCTTTTTTATTCTCCGGAATTTTTTGCGGAAAACGAAAAGTTTCTCGGTTTATTTGCATTACCTTTTTCGGGTCGTTAGCTCAGCTGGTAGAGCAGCGGACTTTTAATCCGTTGGTCGCAGGTTCGAATCCCGCACGGCCTACCACGAATAAGTAGCAAGCATGCAGGGCCCTCATCACTGAGAGCCCTTTTTGTTTTGCGCTGCGTTTTATATTTTCCCATCACGCGTTTCCCGATGTGGAAAATTTCTTCGTCCAATCACAGACTCCCTACCAAGCTTTCCCAATCGACGATGCCCATTGCGGCTGCGGCGCTAGTATTACGCACACACATTCAATGGAATACGACACCCGAGCCTGCAATAGATTTCGTATGAATTTGCCTATGCTAATCTGAAATGGTTCCTGTGATTCGCCAACGAGGCACAGGGATGCGCCTTGCTTCACTCACCAGTACAAACGCCAGGCTCCCGGAGAATTCAATCATGAACACCACGGTGCATGCTGACTTACCCGCCCTCCCTCAATTTCACTGGCATGTCGCTGACTTGGGCGATGCGCGAGATGCGCACAAGATCCATTGCGAGGCTCTGCAGGGATCTGCCCAAGGCCTTGTGCGCGCCGACGGACTTGCGCACTTCGAACGGCATACCGGCGCTGATGGCGTGATGGTCTGCTGCAGATCCACTTCACTGGAAATGGTCGCATACGCGATCCTTGGAACGCATTCGCATAACGCCGAGCATCTCGCCGGGCTGATGGACATCAGCAGCGCGGAGCGCGCAAAGTTCGCCATCCTCGATGGCGTTGCAACGCGACCGGCGTGGCGAGGATTTCACCTGCATCAAGCCTCCATCATGGAGCGCATCAGTCATGCCCGCACGATACAACGTACTTTGCTGGCAGCGACCGTGTCACCGAATAATTGGTTCAGCTTGCGCGGCCTGCTTGAGGCGGGTTTCACTGTGAGCGGCTTTGCGGTCGTCTACGGTGGCTTGGATCGACTGCTGCTGATGCGTAATCTTGAAATTGATGATGTCGTATGGACGCCCGCCTATAGCCTTGCTTCAGACGACATCGCCGCGCATGAGGCAGCCCTTGCCAGCGGCTTGCTAGGCTATGCATGCAATGAAACGGGCAGCGGACAATGGCAGGTCCAATACGGCAGGCCTGTACACTGCCACTGATTACTTTTCCGGCGAGGCCGGTTCCGCTTTTTCGGTACGGCGTGCGCGCATGCGTCCACGCTCGCGATCGCGCTGGCGCAAGACATCAATCATCACATTGAAGGTGCGCGCCAGCCGGCCGATCTCGTCGTCGGACGTCACCTTGATATTGGCCTGTTCATAATCACCGCGTTTGAGCGCGTGCGCAGCTTGTGTCAGCCGCTCGATCGGCCGTACGATGCTGCGCGCGAACAGCAGCGCCAGCACAATGAACAGGGCACCAACGACGATCACGCTATAGAGCACATGGATAAACAGCCGCTGCGCCGGCTCCTCGAATTCACTGCGCGATTCACTGATGCCGACGACCCAGTTATGCGCCAGCACCGGTGCGTAAGCGGCAACTTCATCCACGCCGGACAGGGGCGAATGAAAGCTGATCGCGCCGGGCGTCTTCGCGCCGATCATCGCCTGCGCCAGTTCTGGCATATTGAGACTGGTAATACTGTTTTTGCGGAAGCGCTGGTCCGCGCGGATTTCATTGATCTTCTCTGCGCTGAGCGGCGTCAAGCTGCTATAGAGGTAGGCTCTATCAGGATAGTAAATGAGAACGCCATCGCCATCGATGAGGACTGGACGGCGATTCGAATCTTTCGTCACATCATTGAGAATATCGGCGAATTTCGAACCCCTGATCCGTACAGCCACGACGCCAATCACGGTTCCGCTCGCGTCCCGTACCGGGTTCGAGTAATACACGCCAGGTAAGCCTTCCGTCGCACCGACCACAACGCCGGTCATGTAGGGTCGTCCCTGCATCGCTTCCTTGAAATAATCGCGGAAGCTGACATTGAGTCCGGCGATACCGCGACCGCTCGACACGATCACCTCGCCCTTCGCATCAATCAGCACGATCGGATGAACATAAGGAATGGTTTTAACGAGACTGTCGAGATTGGCCTGTATCGACGCCTTGCGCGACTCGGTCGGATGACTGAGCATGTCAGTGAATTCGGGGTCAGTACTGAGATAGCTGGCCAGACTGCGACTATCATTGAGCAATTGCGAAACCCGTCCGCTAGCGCTATTGGCGATGCGCACGAGATTATCTTTTTCGGATTGCGTCATGCTGGCGACGCTGCCTTGCAAATTATAGTAAGACGTCAGGATCATCGGCAGCAGCGAAGTCAGCAGCATCGCAATCGACATCTTCAACACCATGGACCAGGAGGCAGGACGGATCAGCGCGCGACCAAAGCGCAGCAGGCCACGCTGCAGCCTGCGCGGTGAACTCAAGAGCATGCGCCAGCTTTCAGTCGTGACCTCTACATCGCCAATATGCAAGGCTTCCTGCAAACCGAGACTGGCAGCATGTGCCGCGAACAAAGCGCGCGCAAATGACTCGACATTTTGTGGCCGGTCTTTGGCCTGTGGCTTCAGCGCCCAATCGATAGCGCGTAAAAAATCTTCACTGTAACGCCCTTTGCCTGCCTGTATGGCCGGCTCCATCGGGTCACATTCATCCAGGCGCGTTGGCGCAGGTGGCGGCTTCGCACCGGAAATCATCCAGTACAGGGTCGCACCGAACGCATAGATATCTGTCCATGGTCCCTGCTCGCCGCCGACATATTGTTCTGCAGGCGCATAGCCGGGGGTGACCACGTTCGACAGGACCGCGGGATCCTGGCAGGCGGTTTCACGCGCCGAACCAAAATCGAGCAGCACCAGACTGCCGTTTTCTTCGCGCACATAAATATTGTCAGGCTTGATGTCACGATGCAGGAAGCCACTTTCATGCACGATCGCCAAACCGTCAAGCAGCGGCAGCAGCAGTGTCAATATTTCCTGCTCGGGCAAATTGCTCTGCTTGACCCACCACTGCTTGAGCGACTTTCCCTTTTCGTATTCGAGGACCGCATAGGCCGTATGGTTCGCTTCAAAAAAACGCGCCACGCGCACGATATTGGCGTGCCGAAAAGTCGCCAGCGTACGTGCTTCCACGAGAAAGCTGTCGAGACCTTCCTGGTACAAAGTACGGTCTTCAGGCCAGAGCGGAAAAACAGACTGATCGGCGGAGCGATGCGCAAAATCTGAGGGCAAATACTCCTTGATCGCCACGCGCGCATTGAGGTTGACGTCGGTAGCCAGATAAGTGATGCCGAATCCGCCCTGCCCCAGTACACCATCAATGCGGTATTCGAACAGCATCGAACCTGTCACCAAAGCCTGCGGCGGTGCGGTCTGCGTACCTGTGCGCCTTGTCCTGGCTGCGGCGGCCACCAAAGGCGCCGACGCATCTATCCTGGGCGCAGCCGGCTTCTGTGGCGCACGATGCGAGGGCGCCAGCGTCGTCATGTCGTCGCTACGATGATTGTCTATGCCGAGGCCCAAAACATCATGGCCGACGACCGGCCTCGTTGACACATTTTTGGCAGCAAGGCGCTGTCGCAAGTCACGTGCAAGCCGCTCATTCGAGCGGCGTAATTGACGCTCGATGGTGACGATATTTTCAAGCGCCTGAAGTCGCTGCTGGAGCGCATTCGAACTGCTGACAGCATCATCAGCCGTGGCCAGATCGGCACCGCCATGCTCAACTTTTGTTTGCGAAATCGGGCTCATAATTTGGTAGGTTCGCCTATATTCGTTGCGCCATGTCCATTGCACCGTGACGACTTCATCATGCGGATCAAGCACATGAAAAGTCCACCGGAAATGCGACAGGTGTCGACGCGTCGCGACAAAAACAAAGGCTGTGCATGCTACGATAAATTTACTGCCGAACTAAACCAGCGACTGATTGCTCCAGAAAATTCATGACGCAAAGCCGAATTTCCGCAGCCATTCCACATCCATTGTCGATCAGTGCGTATCAGCGTCTGCGTATGGGAATCGCTTATGGCGCTACTGATACAGGCCTGGTTCGCCATACAAACGAAGATAATTTCCTCATCGATGAAGACCTGTCGCTGGCGATCGTCGCTGACGGCATGGGTGGTCATGAATCTGGCGCCCGGGCCAGTGCTGAAGCGATCCTCGCTTTGCGTGATTTTGTGTACGCGTCACGCAGGACGGTTCTCGACGCGCAAACAGAACGCACGCTTCGGCAGGACCGCATGTCGCATCAAGATTTTGAAGAGCGGCGCGTGGGGGGCTCCGCGGAAGGCGACATTCGAGCCGAGGTCCGGCATACCTTGTTCAATGCGATGACATTTGCTAACGAGCGACTGTTTGCACATAATCTCGCCAGCGACAAACCTGAGGGCCAGGGCATGGGCACGACCGTGACCGGCATCTGGCAATGTCATGCTGGCGGGCCGCTAACCGTGTTCCATGTCGGCGATAGCCGCCTGTACCGTTATCGCGCTGACGACCTCGTTGCGCTCACGCGTGACCAGACACTGTATCAACGCGCACTGGATGCCGGCATCAAATCAAATCTGCCGCCACAAAATTTGCTCTGGCAAGCGGTCGGTCCGTACGGTGTGATCGAACCTGAAATCCGCACGCACATGATCGAGGCAGGTGACGTCTACCTGCTATGCTCGGACGGCTTGCATGGCAGCGTACCGCATCAGGCGATTGCCAGCATCATGCGCAACACCGCACAAAATAGCCTCGAGCAGGCATGCACTCATCTTATCTCGCTGGCCAAGGCCTATGGCAGCAGGGACAACATCACCGCTGTGCTGATTCAATGCGACGATTAATCTGTTGAGCCTGACTGCCAGCCGGCCAGCTCCCAGTCGCCATCAAGCATCGCCGCCATCGATGCCGGCGGCGGCAATCCCTTGCAACACAAGAGCGAGGGTGCGATTTTTTCGGCACCATCGGACCACCATAAACTATGACCATGCAGGCTCAGGCGCGTCAGTGAAGTAGCGATCGCCGGCAATGACGAACGCATCTGATCTATCCCTTCGAGCGACAAACGCAGGCCACCCGGCGCGCCTGGATCGCAGACGCCGCCTCTGGCAAAGATCGCCGGCAGCGCTGACAGCGCAAGATCAAAATCAGCGAGCACGAATTGATCGCTCAATGATGACAAGGCCAGGGTTTCCAGCGCGGTGTACCAGCCTTGCCCGTCACACAGGCAATCAAGGATATCAACGCCCTGCGGCAGCTTGACGACGATCGTCAAGGGAAATTGACGGCCAACGCTGTCAACGCTGGGCATCATGATGCCGGCCCATGCATGTGCATCACAGGCGCCAGCTGCCAGCGCGAAGCGCCAGATGGGACTGTGCAAGTAAGTCGCCAGCCAATGCGGACCGAGACGCTGACGTGAGGCATGCAAGGCGGCTTGCAGCCAGCCATCCCAGCGTTGCAGGAAGCCTGGCGGTATGCGCCGCGAGACGAAGTCCGCATGTGACATGAGCTTGCCAAAAAATCCGGGCGCCTGCGCATATCCCATCACAGCTGATCCGGGCAATGGAACTGTTCAAGCGCATCACGCCGGAAGGGATTGATCACGCTGCTGGCGGTCAGCTCGTAGCTCACCTTGCGTCCTTCAAGGTTGAAGCTGAGCTTGTATCGTTCGTTCTGTGCCGTAGGCTCCAGCGTGCCGCGATCGATCATGCGTAGCCAGGCCCAGGCGCCTTCGGTCTTCGGGTCGGGCTGCTTGCCCTCGGGCGTGGTTTCGAAACGGACCAGGCCTGTACGCTTGCCGCTGGGTATCTGGAACAGAGCCGGTGTGACCATGCCATTGGGTACATAGTTCAGCGCCTGGCCATCAATGTCGAGCAGGATATTGCCGAAGCTGGTGTCGGCCGTCAGTGGTTTCAATTCAAAACGCATGGAGGCCAGTTTGCTGCCACTGCTGAAAAACATGTCGCGTATTGTCGCCGCCCGCTCAAATTCAGCCAGCACCTCCAGTGGAATGCCCAGCGTCGCTGCAGCGCCGGGACGCCAGCGCCAGTGCACCTCGCTCATGTCGACATAGGGCAGCAGATTTTTCTGAAAAAAATCATCCATCACGCCGCCCGGTCCGAAGAAGCGGCCAAAGTCATCGGCGGTGACTTCACTGCTGCTGGCGCGCACCAGCGGATAGCGTCCGGCGATCGCCTGGCGGCAGAAAAATCCTGCACTCACGGACCAGGCTGCATTGAGCCGGGCACGGTCACTGTTGAGCGCAATCCCGCCACCGATGCTGTCGATATTTTGCAGCATTGTCGCGAAGGGTTCCGGCTTGTCCTGCGCCTCGCGCTTGATCTTGGCCAAAGCCTCTGCCGGCGGCAGGGGCGCGCCGGCGCGTTTGGCCTGAGCGGCCGCATCAAAATACAGTGCGACGTCCTTCAGCTGCTCAAGCAACTTCTCGATAGGCGCAGGCGGCGCCGGTGGCGCCCCGGGAACGGCTGGCGCACCGACCAGCTTATGCAGGGGCGTGAAATGTTCATCGACCGGATTGAGCGCCTTGACCGGTGCCGGCAGCGGCACGTCCGTACCCAGCGCGAGCGCGAGTTTATCCTTGTAGGCGTTCAGCTTGCCCTTGACACCATTCAGGACCGAGTCGGTCAATTGCGTCACGACCGAGGCGTGTTCAAGGGTGGTCTCGGCGGCAGCCGCCTGCATGAATTTTCGCAGCGGCGATTCAGACCCTGAGAGTATTGTAGCGAGCTTGGCTCCCTCCTCAAGACTGACAAACGGCAGCACGCCGATATCGTCAAGGTACTGATCCCACAGGCGGATGTAATCGTTGTAATAAAGTTGCCTGACGGCGGCTCTGGTCTCGGCAATGGCATCAAGACTGGCGATCGCTTCCTGCTTGCCGAGTACCCAGCCGTCTTGCGCCACATCGGTAATTGCCTGGTCCGTCTGCTCCAGAAAGCGCCGGTATCCGGCCAGAGTGTACATGCCGGGTATGCCACGCGTGAGGGGCTCGCCACTGTAGCGCATCAATACCAGCGACGCGCCCTGCCCACTGACTGCTGCAGCAGAAAATTCCGCCAAGGGTGCCCGCGCGAACTCCTTTTTCATGCGCGCATAGATACGCTGCGGCACAGGCATTTGCGCCAGCACCAGGCGCGTTGCGCTCACCAGCGCGGCATCGGGCGTAACGAGTGGTTTATTTGTCGCCTTGATCGTTTCCAGCAAGGCCATCACGTGGTCGCTGAGCTGCTGGCGCTGAAGATCGCTCAACTCGGGCAAATTCGTTTGCCAGTCCAGCTCGAACCAGGCTTGCAGCGCGTTCGCATCAAAATGCCGGGCATCACCGAGCATGAGGTACATGCGCAAACCTTCGTACAAATAATCGACATTGTTGGCTGCGCCGCGCCGTAACTGGTCTTCAAGGCGTCCTGTCAGACGTGGCAGCAGCGCTTCCTGCAGCAGGCGCTGGTAGGCCTCGGTCGCGACCGGACCCAGCCGCCATCCCTGATACAGTCCGAGGCGCATCTGCAGCGGCACGCTGTCATTGCGTTCAGCATAGCCGGAAGGTAGTGCGCGCACGGCATTGAGCAAAGGCAGCGTGATCTGCATGGCCTGATTCGACGCCGGTATGAGACTGAGCTTTTCAGCGGCTGCCGTGCGCTGTTCGAGCGCGTTGACATAGTCGAGGTTACCCAGATAACTCATCGTGCGCCCGGCCAGTGTCACGATGAGCAGGGTCGCCATCGTCGCCAGCGCGCCCCACTGCAATAAGCGCCGTTTACGCTCGAGCAGCAAGTTCGCGCCAGCGAGTCCGGCTTCACGAAACACCACTGAGCGCAGCAGCTGCGTGACAAAAAAGCTGCGGCCGCTGGCGGCATTGGCCGGCAAGGCCTGACGCGCAATGCCGAAGACCGAGGCCAGTGAGCCGATCACGCGGTCGATCGGACTGCCCTCTTGCGTGCCGCTGGTGAAATAGACACCGCGCAGCAGCGCCCGCTCATCAAAGCGCGTCGAGGCAAAGATGTCATTGATCACCTGCTTGAGCGCCTCGCCGATGCCGGCAAACTGCTGCGGAAAACCGTACAGCAGTGCGCGCCGCTGGACATCGCGCTCCTGCTGCATGCGGGCCACGACGCGCGCCTGCAATTGTGACTCAAGCAGCCTGAATTCAGCGGGAAAGGATTCGAGCGTTTGATCGATACGTTCTGCGCCGTCCAGTGGGAAGGTCATGCCCCAGACCTGGCTTTGCTCCTCGCGCGACATGGTCTCGAAAAACTCCATGAAGCCGGCCATCAGATCGCATTTCGTGACCATCACATAGATCGGAAAACGGATGCCGAGCCGCTCATGTAATTCCTTGATCCGTTCGCGAATCATGAGGGCGAGGCGCTTGTTTTCAGCCGCGCTTTTTTGCAGCAGGTCAGCGGCACTGAGGACGACGATCACGCCATTGATCGGACGCCGCCGGCGGTGCTTTTTCAGCATGTCGAGAAAGCCATGCCAGGCCGCATTGTCGACCTCGGCATAACTATCCTGCGTCGTATAGCGCCCGGCAGTATCAAGCAGCACCGCTTCGTCAGTGAACCACCAGTCGCAATTGCGCGTGCCGCCCACGCCACCGATGGGCGCACTGCCCAGCGCAGTAGCGAGCGGAAATCTGAGACCCGAATTGAGCAAGGCCGTAGTCTTGCCGCTGCCGGGCGCACCGACGAACATATACCACGGCAGCTGATAGATTTTCTGCCCGCCGGCGCCATTGAGGTGTGACTTGCGCAAGGTCTCGATCGCATCTTTCATGCGTGCCGAAAGTGTCGCCATTTCAGCGCTAATCTCGACACTGCCTGGCAATGCGGCATCGACAGGCTGGTCTTCGCCTGAAACGATTTTGGTCAGCTTGATGGCGGCGATCTTTTCCTTGACCCACTGCCAGCACCAGTATGCGCACCAGATAAAGGCCAAGAGTCCGATCAAACGCCAGCGCACGCCTTCCGCGGCCAGCGGCACATAGTCATTGAAGGCGACGTAGGGGCCTTCAAACCAGACCAGCAAGGACAATACGATCGTACCCAGGGCTGACAGCACGAAACGGCTCAGCAGCCAAGAAAAGAAGCGCTTCATGGTCGCTGCTCCAATTTTGCCGGTGTCCTGTCATGACGGCTTTGAGTGAGATTTTCGCTGTTACCCGAGGTCGACAGGACTATATCCACGCGCCGGTTACGCGCACGATTCGCCGCCGTATCGTTGGCGACGAGCGGATCACTCGCGCCATGCCCCTCAACCCTGTAACGCTGGGGCTTGCCCGTGGCTTGCTCGAGGAGCGTGCGCACTGCGTCTGCGCGCGCGCGTGATAATTCATCGTTCGAGTTAAACCGCGGCGACGCATAAGGGACATTATCTGTGTGGCCGATCACGAGCACATTGCCCTCGACTTGTTTCAAGGCGTCGCCGATACGGTCCAGCAGCGGCTTATGGATCATGGCGACTTCGGCACTGCCTGAGGCGAATACGCCATCACCACGCAGCGTGATCTTGACCTGGCCGGGTGCGTCGCTGACGCTGACGAGCCCATGGGCGATTTCCGGCGCCAGCAAAGCCACCAGCGACAATGGCGCTACCTCTGCCGGCGCTGACGCAGCACTGACAACATGCAGCTGCTGCAGCTTGTCCAGCACAGGGTCGGACGCATGCGAAAGCGTGATGCCCAGACCAATATGCACCGCCATCATCAGCACGGTGACCACGATCGCGGTGCCCCATAGCGGCATGTCCTTGAACAGCGAATCCGGCTTTGCCGTGCTGGGCTCCCAGTGCAGCGACAGCGCGGTGGCCGGCACACCACGCTGGCTCGCGATCATTTTCTGCAGCCGCTCACGCAAGCCTTCAAGTTTGTCACGACCGCTATCGAGTACACGGTAGCGGCCTTCGAAACCCAGCGCCAAACACAGGTACATCAACTCCAGCAAATGCAGATGTCGCGCCGGTTCCTGCGCCAGTCGCTGCAGGATGATGAAAAACTTTTCGCCGCCCCAGGCTTCATTGTGAAATGCCACCAGCAAGCTCTTGCTGGCCCACGCCCCGCCGCTGCCGCTGGGCGTATTGGCGATCGTCTCATCCAGGAAGGTGCATAGCGCGTAACGCGCTACGGCGATCGATTGCGACTCGATATTCTGCGCCTTTGCTTCGGTTTCAAAATTCCGGATCGCGCGCACCAGATTCTGGCGTAATTCATCGACATCCGTCTCGGTCATCAGATACCGCAGTGGTACGACCAGGTCGAGTAAGGGATTCGCCGAGCGCACGAGCGGATTGAGGCCATCGCCCTGACGCCTGAGCGTGTTGATGGCGGCGCCCGCTGAGCCGGCGCCCGCTGAGCCGGCCCCCGCTGAGTTGGCGCCTGCTGAGCCGGCCCCCGCTGAGTCGACACCCGCTGAGCCGGCACCCGCTGAACTGACATCCGCTGAACCAACCGCTGCGGTGACAGCAGCGACTGTACTGGTCGCGTCCGCATTCTCTGCTGCAGACGCCGGCGCAGCGCCCGCATCAGGCAGCAGCCGACGCCCGCCCGGGCGCGGCACGAGCACCGTCCGGTCACTATCGGCCGGTTCACTACCTGCTGAGGCTGGCTTGATTTCAATCACGTGATCGCGCCCTTTGATTTATTTTCGGATAGCCCAGAATTCCATTTTTAAGCCGGGGAAATCACCGGCCACATGCATGGCAAATCCTGCAGACGTCGTCAGCTGCTGCCAGTACTCACTACTGCGATCGAGTTCAAAATACGTGAAGCCGGCATAGAACGGCAGCTGGCGCGGCGCGACCGGCAAGGGACGCAAGCCGATACCGGGCAGCTGGAGATTGACCAGATCGCGGATTTTTTCGATCGAGCCTATCTTGACCTTGGGCGGAAAGCCGCTGCGGATCACTTCAGCCGGCAGATCCGCATTCACGGCCAGTACAAAGACCGCATTCTTGAACAGGCTGGTATCGGGCACGACCGCCACGCGCAGGCCAAATTGCCGTTCTTCCAGCTGGATCGGAACTGCCTGGGAGTCCATCACCATCGACAAGGCGCTGCGTAAATCCGCCATCACCGGCAGGAAGCTTTCGCGCAATTTGTGATGCAGGTAAGGCGGATAAACTGGTGGGCGTTTGCTGCCGGTGCCGAAGGTCGCCATTTCTCCAGCCAGCTGTACCATCGCGCGATACAGCGCTTCCGGATGCAGTCCCTTCATCGCCGCAAAATGCGCAAACAGCGTCTGCTCGCGGTTGATCAATTGCAGGAACAGGAAATCGACAATTTCCGCCGCGCCCGCCGAGCCGGGCTGCGACAGTCGTGCCGCGAGTGCGGCGCCACGCTGCTGCAACATGCCGAGCAGTTCATCGACGAAGCCGCCAATCCGCTGCGCCACACGAAAGTCCAGGCAAGGCGGACAGAAATCCGTATCCAGCACGAGCTGGTTATCGGCCCGCCGCTCGATGATGCGCGCCACGGCGAGCGTGCTCCAGGCATGGGCAACGTCGCTCTCCAGCGCCAGCCGCAGACGCAGGCTGCCGACTTGCATCAGGGCGCTGTTGGCCAGGCCATTGCTGTCCATGGCCTCAAATTCAACGACGCGATGCCGGGCAAAATTTTCCTGTCCATCGGGCTCGCCAGTCTCGGCAATACCCGGGCGCTGCAAGGGCAAGGCCAACATTACCGTGATATTGCGCGCGTCGGCCGGGATGTCCAGCGGCAGCGGCAAAACATCATCGACAGGTAACTGGAAAGGCGTGCCGTCGGGCAGGACGCCATGACAGGACAGCAGCGCGATTTTTCCGAAGGCCAGCTGCGCCTCATCAATTTTGAGATGCGCAAAACCCCAGCTATACGGCCGCAGTGATGCAACGCGTGACTCCAGCTGCGCTTGCAGATAACGATCGTGTTGTTGCAGGTGCTGCGGCTGTAAAAGCATGCCCTCCGACCAGATGACTTTTCTATGCCATTTCATATGTGGTCCAATTTAATTATTGGGTTTTAAAAAATGCTTCATCGCTTCGCCTTGCGAATGCGGGAAATCTGGTCTTCATAAGCGTGAGAAAATTTTTCACTGAAAATGCGCGAGAGCTTGTCCTCTGCCGACGAAGAAATCTCACCATACTCGCGCACCAGGCTGTCCCAGCAGCGCGCCTTGCGATTGACGCTGAACATCTTGTCGATGGCAGTGTCAGTCGGCAGTTTTTGTTCGATCGCCTGTGGACTGAGCTGCTCCAGCACGGCGCTCATGGCCGCGCGCATGGCGGCCAGGACTGCGAGTTCGTGCGCCTTCAAGTCATCGAAGGCACTGTTAAAGGCGCGCACCGGCGTCAGATAGGCATTCGTGCTGCGACCGAGCATTTGCGCCAAAGCCATGTCAGCATCCGGGAAAAATTTCAGTGGATTATTGGCTTGCTGGGCGAGCATGGTGACTTCGATGCGGCTCTCACGTTTGGTCAGCGAACGTGCTTTCAATGCCCCCATCGTGCCCGTCGTCGCCTCGCGCAAAATAGCGCCGGCCAGTTCGGCTAAGACCAGTGGACTGAGCTCGGTTTGCAATCCGGGCTGGCCCAGTCCTTTCATGAACGCCGCCACGAAGGCCGCGCCATTGTCCTCACCCGCTGCCGCATTTTTATCGCCAGACTGGCGTGCGGCACCGGCTATGTGGGCATGGTCCGCCATCGGATCGTAGTCATCCGGAATCATCGTGCTGGCGGCGCCCTTGAAGCTGGCGAAGGATTGATGTTGCGGTGGCAGATGGTCACTCTCGGCGCCACGGTAGGCTGTGGCCGCCGCAGCACGACCTTGCGTGGCGGATGCAGAGGTGATTGCGCCGCCAAACAAATCCAGACCCAGCGGATCGGTCTCCGGCGGCGTGGAAAAAAATTCGGCCGGGTGAGGCGCAGCCTCACGCGCCGGTAGCTTGGCTGGCATTGCATGTATCGGCGGGGTAGGCTCGGCCCAGACCGGATCAGGCGACTTGGCCGCGTTATGTGGCAAGATCGCTTCCAGCAAATAATCGCCGATGCGGATTTTTACCAGATGCGGCAGGCGTGCTTCCTGACCGGTCAACAAGGGCACATCGTTGACGAATACCGGATTGGTGCCGAGACTGCAAAACACGAAACTGCCATCGCGCCACAGCACGCGTGCATGGATACGCGAAATATATTTGCCAGGATCATCGAGCACCAGGTCAGATTCAGCAGAACGCCCGAGCGTGCCGCCCGCCTCACCAAACGTGCAGGCCAGATCCGACGGCTGATCGCGATACGTCAGTACATGCAGCGTCATGATCGGACATTCTTGGGCGTTCATCGTCGGTACTCTCCATTGACGCTTGGTTTATTTTTTTCCGTCGTCGGCTTCTTTTGGCGGCTTGGGCGCGACTGGCTTGCACCCGCCTCCGCTACCGGGCTTGCCACCGCTATTGAGTAATACCGGATTACCGGTCACGGCCACGCTGGTGGGCCCGATCACGATCGATCCGCCACCGGCTTTGAGCGTGATGCTGGAACCCGCTTCAATCACCAGATTCATGCCGGCCTTTAAATGAATTTCCTTGCCTGCATCGACCGCAAAAGCGACACCCGCCTTGTAGAAAATATCGCTGGCCGCGTCGAGCGAGACGTCAGCGCCGACCTTGACGTTGTGCGCAGCGCCGATTTTCATGTGCTGCGCACCGCTTACCTCAGAATAGGCATCGCCCTTCACGAGCGCATGGCTGTCCTTGCCGATCCAGGTCTTGATGTCATTCTTGACGCGCACATCGAGGTCCATTTCAGCGTGCATGTAAATCTGTTCACTGCCTTTCTTGTCTTCGAAGCGCAGCTCATTGGCGCCACCGCCGCCCTTGGAGGAATTCGTTTTGAGCACAGAGCGTGTGGCGTAATCGGGTAAGGCATACGGCGGCATGTTGACGGCGTTATAGACACTGCCCGTGACCAGCGGCTGGTCCGGATCGCCGTCCATAAAACTGACGATGACTTCACTGCCCACGCGCGGCGTGAACAGGCTGCCCCAACGCTTGCCGGCCCAGCCTTGCGCCACACGCACCCAGCAGGAACTCTTCTCGTCTTCCTTGCCCTGCCGGTCCCAGTGGAATTGCACCTTGATGCGGCCATATTTATCGGTCCAGATTTCCTCACCGGCTTTGCCCACGACCATCGCGGTCTGCGGCCCCTGCACCGTCGGTTTGACAGCGCACTGATCGGGCCGGAAGGTCTGTGATTTATGCAGCGCGGTGAACGCGCAACGCAGCACCGGTTCGGGTTCTGGCGCTGAGCCGTCGGGTACGCTGACGGATTCAAATTCCGGGGACGCAAGGACATAGCGAGCCGACACCATCAGGTAACTGGCATTCTGGTCAGCGCGTGGATGGCCGGTCAGGTCAAACAGGCAGCCGGGATAAATGCCGCGCGCCGTCGTACTCGCCTGGCCGACCTGATAGCGCGTATGCAGTGCCTCGATGCGACTGCGGGCATAGCCCTCGCCTTCGGTGCGGTCAATGTAGGTGCTGGCATAGTCGAATATGGCGAGTCCCGCCTGGCGATGTTCACGTTTGAGAGAAGAATTGACGAGCAGGCTGGTAGAACTGCTAGTGGCGGGCATTTCGAAATCATAGGATTTCAATGCATATGATCCAGACTGGATTTCACCGCCCAGTGACCAGTCATGTATCGCCTCACTGGTTTGGATCGCAGCCTTGTCTGCAGCATGAAAGGGAATCGCCTCGTAGCCGGAAATCGGCTGGTGCGCCGCATAGGAATCCGTGAGCACCATCGTGTGCGCGCCCAAGGTGCTGCGAAAAAAATAATAGATGCCGGCACGTTCCATGAGGCGGCTGACGAAATTGAAATCGGTTTCGCGATACTGGACACAGTAAGGCAGTACCGCATGATTGCCCAGCGACGCCGTATCAAAATCCGCAAAGCCATACTCGCCAAACACGGACTTGATAATGTCCACCACGCTCATTTCCTGAAACACGCGACAGTCCGCAGCGCGGGTCAGAAACCATGACCAGGGACGCACGCTTGCGCGATAACGATACAGGCGACCCAAGCGGCCATCGGTAGAAAAGCGCGTGACATAGCCATTGAAATAACGTGTGCCGCCGCCCGGCTGAAGCACGGAAACGGTCAGCAAGGTGCCCAGTACCTGGTCGATCTGGAGGTCGCCCTTTTCGCTGACCATGTCGAGTTCGTATTCAGAGAGACCGGACAGGCATTCCGAGCCTGTCATGCGCCGAAACAGCAGGACATCCGAACCGAGTGCACTGGTGACGACGACTTCCCTGTTTTTTTGTGAGATTGCCATGCTTGCCTTTCACCGCTTTATGAATTCTCTCGCCGCATCCATTCCCTTGTGACGTGCACTGCCGGCGCGCCTACCGGGAAAGGTGGTCAGGGAATCTTTGTTATTTTCGTCGCCGGAAAATCTATTTTTATCTTGCCGCCGTAATCGCACAGACAGGTCGACGACTTGTTCAATGCCGGCTGAGCGCCGATCAACACCGTTGGCGAGCCTGGCTTCCACGGCCTGCTCGTCGAAGGAATGCAGGGCATCGGTGTCAGCGACCCCATGGCGGCGGCAGTCGCTGCTGCCACCACGGGATTGCCAGGGCACTTACACATCCCAAAGGGCATGATGTTTACCATCGGTAGGTGATCCATGATGTTGGCCGCAGGTGGTCCTTCCGCAATGACTTTATTTGCAGGCGTCACGATCAACATGGCCGGCGCTGCACCCTGATCGCATTTCAACAAAGCGCCCATCGATACCTGGTCCGACATACCCTTCTCCCCTAACTGATGCAGCCCTTCCCGGCATGGCCATCCAGCGCATTCAGGCGCTGATTCAAACGCTTATTCAAACGCATAGGCAAACTCGCCATCGACCACGCTCACATGCACCTTTTCGATCGCCTCGCCCTGCATCATCCGGCGCAGGAATTCACCGCTGATTGCCGGCAGCAGGGAATTCGTCAGGATCGCGTCGATCATGCGCCCACCACTCTCAAGCTCGGTGCAGCGACCGGCGATGAGCTTGACGACCTCGTCGTCGTAAGTGAAGGGAATCGCATGATTCGAGCGCACGCGCTTTTCGATGCGGCCAAGCTGCAGGCGGATGATCGCGCCTATCATGGCGTCATTGAGCGGGTAATACGGAATCACTACGACGCGCCCGAGCAAGGCGGCCGGGAATATTTTCAGCAGTGGCTCGCGCAAGGCCTTGGCGATGCCTTCCGGTTCGGGCATCAGTTCCGGGTCCTTGCACAGGTTCGTGATCATGTCGGTACCGGCATTGGTCGTCAGCAGGATCAGGGTATTTTTGAAATCGATGACCCGGCCTTCACCATCCTCCATCCAGCCCTTGTCAAAGACCTGGAAGAAAATTTCATGCACGTCGGGATGCGCCTTCTCGACTTCATCGAGCAGCACCACGCTGTAAGGACGACGTCGCACAGCCTCGGTCAGCACACCGCCTTCGCCGTAGCCGACGTAACCGGGCGGCGCGCCTTTCA
>CANFLV010000022.1 GCA_947448025.1 Oxalobacteraceae bacterium
CTGCGCGCCACATCCCTTAAAAAGTCAGCAGGGATGTGGCGCGCAGGGGGGATGCCGGTAACGCGGATAACTCGGTAGCTTAAGTAAAAAGCGGCAGAGAGTAGCATCGGCAAACGCAGCCTGATGTCAGGTGGAGACGGTAAAATGATGAACCACTTCACAGACCGACGCGCGAGCTTGCCATGACTATCGATACCACGTTATTCAATACTGAAGAAATCCTCGCACTGCTCAGGCTCGATGATAGCGGCATTGACCAATTCACTGGACGCAGCCACTTCATGGGCAGCCCGAACGTCTTCGGCGGTCAGGTACTGGGGCAATCTCTGCATGCCGCCAGCAAGACGGTAGCAGGGCGTCGGCCGCACTCCCTGCATGCCTTGTTCATCCTCGCCGGCAACCATCGCTTGCCGATCACGTTTGAAGTTGAACGTGTGCGCGATGGCGGCAGCTTCAGTACGCGGCGCGTGGTCGCGCTGCAGGAAGGTCGGCGCATTTTCGTCATGTCGGCCTCTTTCCAGAGCGACGAAGCCGGCCTGTCGCACCAGCGGCCTGCGCCCGACAGCGCCGATCCTGAGTCGCTGCCCTCGAGTCTGGTGCAATGGCGCCAGCGGCTCGACGCGACCGACCGGCCCTTCATGCCGGTGCCTGTCGACATGCGTGTCGATGGCGGTGGCGATGTGTATCACCATGCCTCAGAAGCGCGCAAGAAAGTATGGATGAAAGCGCCAATGCGCCTGCCCGATGACGCGGACGTGCATGAAAGCCTGTTCGCCTATGTCTCGGATTTTGGCTTGCTGTCGACTTCGCTGAGCCCGCATGGCATACAGATGACCAATCCGCGACTGCAGATCGCCAGTCTAGATCATACGATCTGGCTGCACCGACCATTTCGCATGGATGAATGGCTGCTGTTCGAAATGGACAGCCCGAATGCATCGGGTGGGCGTGGGTTGAATTTTTGTTATGTCTACAACCAGTCAGGCGAATTGGTCGCTACCGTAGCGCAAGAAGGTTTGATCCGGCTGCGCAAAACATCAAATTAAGCCGCAACCGCTTCACAAGTTAAATAGGGTCAGAGTCAAATAAAATGAAAAAGCATCAACTTCGTTATTAATTTGACTCTGACCCTATTTATTAAACAAATGTTAACTTACTTGTTAATTTGACTCTGACCCTATTAATTTCTGGCTGCGCTAAGCATCGACCTAAGCTGCGACTTCTTCAAATGCATGTGAAGCCAGCAGGGCATAAAACGCGTCTGCATTGACCGGCTTGCTGAAATAAAAACCCTGGATCTCGTCGCAGGCAAGACCTTTCAGGAAGTCAACTTGCTCGCGGGTTTCGACACCTTCCGCGACGACTGACAAACCCAGTGCACTGCACATGGCGATGATGGCTGTGGTGATGGCATTGGCGTCGATATCAGAGGGCATGTCGCGGATGAACGCGCGATCGATCTTGATCGTGTCGAGTGGGAGCTGCTTGATAATTGAGAGTGAAGAATAGCCGGTGCCAAAATCATCCATGGCCAGACGCACACCGAGCGCCTTGATCGCATTGAGCTTGATCAGTGCTTTTTCCATATCCTGGATCACGATGCTCTCCGTGATCTCCAGTTCGAGCAAGGCCGGATTCATGCCGGTCTCATCAAGGACCGCTGCAATATCGTCCAGCAGGCTTCTGTCAGATAACTGGCGCGCAGACAGATTGACTGACATGACCAGATCCGGAAAACCCTGCTCGCACCACTTCGCATGTTGCACGCAGGCGGTATGCAGGACCCAGCGCCCGATCGGCACGATCAGGCCCGTCGCTTCCGCCAGAGGAATAAATTCCGCCGGTCCGATCGGCCCCAGCTCAGGATGGGTCCAGCGTAACAGTGCTTCAACGCCCTTGATATGATTGTCGCGCGTAGCGACCTTGGCCTGATAAGCCAAGCTGAATTCATTATTGCCCAGAGCTGTACGCAAGCTCGCTTCCAGCGCAAAGCGCAACAGCGAATTCCTGTTCATTTTTTCCGAGTAAAACTGGAAATTATTTTTTCCCTCGTCTTTGGCGTGATACATCGCGATTTCGGCATTTTTCAACAGGCTTGAAACATCTCTGCCGTCTTCAGGATAGACGCAGATGCCGATGCTGGCGGTGACGAAAAATTCATAGCCGACAAGGGGAAAGGGCTGTGCCAGCGCCGCGTTGATCTTGCGCGCGATCGATTCCAGTTGATGGTCTTGTTCGATCTCGGTAATCAACACGACGAATTCGTCGCCGCCCAAGCGGGCACAGGAGTCGCTTTTGCGCAGGCAGGCTTTCAGTCTTTGTGCGACTTCGCCAAGCAATTCATCTCCCGTTTTATGGCCGATCGTATCATTGACGTGCTTGAACTGATCAAGATCGATGAACAGTAATCCCAGCTGCTTGTCATGGCGTTCAGCCTGATTCAGGTCGCGGGTCAAGATCGTGCTGAACATCGTGCGGTTCGGCAGGCCTGTGAGGCTGTCGTAATACGCGAGGTATTCAACCTGCTCATTGCTGCGCTTGTGTTCCTCGATTTCCTGCTGTAATTGCTCGTTCATTTCCGCCAGCTGCAGCGCCGTCGCCGCCAGTGTGCGGTCGTTTTCCTGCATGCGTGTATCGCTGGCATTGAGTGCATCCGCCATGCGGTTAAATGCCAATGTCAGGCCGCCGATTTCATCGGCGGATGTGACTTCTACCCGGGCACTTCGATTGCCGGCGGCGAAGTCGTTGACGGCAAGGCGCAGATTTCGTACTGGTACCAGAATCGACAGGCCCAAGGCACGTGCCAGAAAAAATGTCGCGACTAAAAACACGAGAATCAGTATTGAGATTAACTTATTGGCAGCAAGTGCCTTGGCCATCAATTGATCGCGTACCCCCGTATATTCAATGACCATGGCACCGACAATCGGGCTGTTGTCATCCATGCCATCTTTGCGGATGTCGACAACGAGTAAATTGATCGGCGTCTTACTATTAATTTTGCGCTTCAGAAATTTGCGAGTTTTACCATCGATTAAGGTTTTGCTGACGGCGTATTCGGGGTCAGATTCCGGGTCATGCTGGAAGACCTCGCCAATATCAGCGTTAGCGGAATCGGCAATGATGCGCTTTTGCGGATCAACTATGAAGACCTCGCGATGGAAGGTCTGGTGAATTACCTTCAAACGCTCCTGAAGTGCGGGTCGATCGTTAAACAGGGCGTTTCCACCGGACCTAGCAATGGAATCGGCAACATTCTCTGCTTCGGTCATGGCAGCCTCGTCGGCGGACCACATTTCCAGACTCATTGAGAGGCCTGCGCAGATACTCCCAAGCACGCCAAATGCAAAGAAAGTAAGGGTCAGCTTTCTACGTATCGTCCCTGGGCGGAGTAAGGCCTGAATATTCATGGTCGCGCGCCGTCGAAATGAGTTTAATCGGGGTAGGCAATATTTCTCTAAGGCAATTATACAGTCGACAATAAGTTGTGTGACTAATAGTTTTAATGGGTTCTGACCAGCGATTAGTTCGCTGCCAGACGCCATAAGGAAGTCACCTCCGCCGCGCGCGCCGTATGGAGCGTATCCGTATCATCGCTGGCTTTCGGATGCACCGGCCGCACATCATTGCGTCCGAGTACGTGCAAGCCGGCCGCCGATATCCATGCAAGCAATTCTTCGCGTGAGCGCAAACCCAAGTGCTCGGCAAAGTCGGACAGGATCAACCAGCCTTCACCGCCCGGCGCCAGATGCGCGGCGAGTCCCTGCAAAAAGCCGCGCAGCATGCGGCTGTCAGGATCGAATACGGCGTATTCAATCGGTGAACTCGGGCGCGCCGGTACCCAGGGTGGATTGCAAACGATGAGTTTGGCCTGGCCGTCCGGGAACAGGTCAGCGTCGATCACTTCCACCTGCGCGGCATAGCCCAGACGGTCGAGATTTTCACGGGCGCAGGTAATCGCGCGCCGGTCCTGTTCGGTGGCGATGATGTGTTTGATGCCGCGATGCGCCAGTACGGCGGCCAGCACGCCGGTACCGGTGCCGATATCGAAGGCGAGTTCTGTGGCAGGCAAGGGCGCGTCGGCGACGAGGCCGATATATTCACCGCGCACCGGTGAGAACACGCCGTAATGCGGATGGATGCGTGCTGCCAGAACCGGTATCTCGACGCCTTTTTTGCGCCATTCATGCGCGCCGATCAAGCCCATCAGTTCGCGCAGCGTGACCACAAAGGC
Source organism: Oxalobacteraceae bacterium (assembly GCA_947448025.1). Taxonomy (GTDB): domain Bacteria; phylum Pseudomonadota; class Gammaproteobacteria; order Burkholderiales; family Burkholderiaceae_D; genus CANFLV01. The sequence continues at coordinate 4,235 of CANFLV010000022.1, forward strand.
GTCACTGGCCGCGCCGTACGCTTCAGTACAGGCCTGCTGCACATCGGGCGCACGCCGCAATGCGATGGTGTAATCGGCATTTACCGGCACGAGGATCATGGCCAGCGTGCGCGCGCGCTGCGACTGTGACTGGCGATGGAAATTGAAGGCTTCGGTCGGTGAAGTCGCGGCCTTGCGCGGCTTGCGCTCTATCCTGCGGGCGATCGCCTGCAAGAGCTGGCGCGCATTCTGGTAGTCGCCGCGCCAGAGCAGCGCATTGCCTTCACTGGCCAGACGAAAGGCCTGGTCGGCCGTCATGCGGTCATCGGCGAGCATGACTTTTTTGGGTGGCGGCAAACCGGCGGCAGATTGCCAGCGGACGCAGTGGGTTTGTTCGGCTTCGCTCCAGCAGATCTGCGCGAAATCGCTCATGCCCGTTCTCCGGCGGCGGCGATCTGGCGCAAGGCTTGCTCGAATGCGGTGATGGGTTGACCGCCCTGAATCAGGTGGCGCTCATTGATGATCACGGCAGGTACGGCGTTGATGCCTTGTTCGCGGTAATAGTTCTGCTCCTCGCGCACTTCGGCCGTGAATTCATCCGAATCGAGAATTTGCTGCGCGCGCGCTGTGTCGAGTCCGACTTCGCCGGCTACACGTAGCAGCACCTCGTGTGCGCCCGGACTTAGCCCGAGCGTGAAATAGGCGCTGAACAGCGCATGCTTGAGCGCTGACTGGCGGCCTTCGATTCCGGCCCAGTGCAGCAGGCGGTGCGCGTCGAAAGTATTGTAGATGCGGCTGCGTTTATTCTTGCCAAATTCAAAGCCGAGTTCTGCGCCGCGAGCACGGATCATCTCGCGCGTGGCGGCCATCTGTTCTTCGTTGACGCCGTATTTCTCTGCAAGGTGCTCATTGATGTCCTGGCCTTCGGCCGGCATGTGCGGGTTCAGCTCGAAAGGCTGGAAATGAATCTCCGCCTTGAGTTCGTCACCGATATTGGCGAGCGCCGCTTCGAGCGCTTTCAGGCCAATGATGCACCAGGGGCAGGAGACGTCTGAGACAAAATCGATCTTCATAGTGCGGGTCATGGTGGCTCTCTGTTTCATGATGGGTAGCGCGTCGCGGCGGCAAATGCCATCATTAATGGCACCGCGGGGCTCAAGCGCGCAGTATAGCGGTTTGCGACATGCGCACGGCGTGGAGGGAGAAATTGCAGGGTGCTGCTTAGGACGCCTCAGGGTCGCCTGGGCGTCTCGTGCTTTTAAAGGCAGGTTAGGATGCAGTTCGGCGGTCGGCGTTAGCGGATGTCGGTGTCTTTGCTGCCGTGGCGCTCCATTAAGCTAGGTCTGGGAAGTTTCCGCTTGCTTCAGTAATCCCTTATCTTGTGGCCACTCGACGCGTTCGACGATGACATAGCCCTGCTTGGTGTCGGAGTAATGAAAGAAGCCCCGTCGCTTGAGCATTTGCCGCATGGTGGAATTCGGCATGCAGGCCGCGTAAAGCCGGCGGCCGTAGTAATGTGCGCACAGGAAGTCGACCATCGCCGTGCCGACGCCTTGGCCACGATACTCTCGGGCGACAGCGATCGCATGTAATTCCCGTTCTGCGCCTTGTTTCTGATCGAGCCCCATGATCATGAAATAGCCGGCAATCGTGTGGCCGATATCAGCTACCCAAAATTCGATGGGCACGGTCGCAGTTCCGCCTACCCAGGTCGGCCGGGAACCAGTCCCACCTTGAATTGACTCAGAAAACGTCGTTCGTAAAGTTTGCTGGCGAACCAGTGTGGTGACGTCATTGGAGAAATCACCATCTTCGCCGCCTATGCCGGTCAATTCGATGATCGCTTCCAGATCTGACAATACGGCGCGGCGGATACTTGATTCAAGTCGTTCGCGCTTTTCCGCACGCTCTACGCGTCCCTCAAGTTTTCCTGTGTAAGTCGCCAGTTCCTCATAAGCGCGCTTGAGTTGTATGAGTAGAAACGATACCAGCGAATAGATCAAAACCGCTGTCAAAATGTCCGCTGCAAAATATTTGACGCTGCTATTTTCAGGAATCAAATCAAGCAGCGCGTAATGGCGCAAGAGACTGGAGATAAAAATAAATAAGATCGTCGGCCAAATCCCGAGACACCATGCGGCCAAAGAAATCGGCAGCAGATAGTAGCTCCCGAATGGAATGTATAAGCCGGTCAACAAGTCTGCGGCAAATACAGCTAATTCCAGCACACAGACGATCGTAAATATCAGGCGCTTATCCAGCGCTTGAATTTGATGGAGAAACCTGGTCAGGCGGGGTGCAGTCATTTAAGGGGCAGTGAAGGTTTGGGCCGGCATTATTACAGAAGTGAATTAATACATACTGTCGCTATTGTCACCGTAATGCCGAGTTATTGAGCGAGCCTGTTGCAAGGTGTTACATGATTTGCTGAATGCAGGCGCAGGCGCAGTCGTCTTGCGCATTGAGCCTGGCCGAGTGAGCTGCATCGGCACTTACTGCACCGCCGATAGTGCAGGAGCGCGGGGCGCCTTGGCTCATCTGCAGCGGAATTTCCTGTCTTCATCTGCCGGGAGGCATGAAAATCATCTTCGAATGAATTGTTGAGGTCGAGTAATAAAATTCCATGTTCCGTAGTAAAATCCGCTCTGCCAGGGGTCCTGAAATGTAATTTCGGGTGAGATATACCCTCCGAACCTGATTTGGATAATGCCAACGCAGGGAGCGCAAAGCCTCTATTTCTTTGATTGCTCGTTCGTGCCTGGCGTTGATCCATAAAGCACCAAGCCAATGAATGTAGACATCATGAAAATCCCCCATTTCCGCCTGACCCTCACCGCATTTGCCATCTTCCAGGCTTTCGCATTTTCCGAGAGCGCCCACGGACAATCACTGCCTGAAGTGCTGGTATCAGCGCCTCGTCCATCGCTGGTCAAGGCAGACAGCGCCAGCATCGCTGGTTTCGGCGACGCGCCGCTGCTGCAAACTCCGGCCAGCATCAGCGTCATCACGCGCACGCAGATGCAAGACCTCGGTATCCGTCAGACGACTGAGGCCATGAAATTTGATGCCAGCGTCAGCGATTCCTATAACGCGATCGGCTATGCAGAGCAATTCTCGATTCGCGGATTTGCGCTCGATAATGCGACGAGCTATCGCAAGGATGGCCTGGCCATTCCCGGCGACGCTTCCATCCCGCTGGAGAACAAGGAAGCAATTGAAATCCTCAAGGGGCTGGCAGGTCTGCAAGCCGGTAGTGCAGCACCCGGCGGCATCATCAATTACGTCACGAAGCGACCAACAAATGAGAACCTGCGTTCAGTCTCCGTCGGCTTGAGTGAACGCGGCACACGCTATGGTGCTGTCGATCTCGGTGGACGTTTTGATGATCGCCGCTTCGGCTATCGCATCAACGCCGCGGCAGAAGCCATGCGCTCTTATGTCAAGGGTGCCGATGGCGAGCGCCAGTTCATTTCCGGCGCATTCGACTGGAAGCTTACACCACAGGCTTTGCTGCAACTCGATGTGGATTATCAGCGCAAAGCGCAGCTGACCGCGCCTGGCTTCCAGCTCATTAATGGCACCGACCTGCCGCGCGGGGTCAAAGCTGACACCATGCTCAATCAGCAGCCATGGAGCAAACCTGTGACCACGCGTGACACGAATCTCGGCCTGCGTTTTGAATACCAGTTCAATAATGGCTGGCAGGCCGTCGTTTCGGCGAACAAGCATGTGTTCAAGCGCGACGATTTCGCCGCCTTCCCGTATGGCTGCAGTAATCAGGGCCTGTATCCCGGCTATTGCGCCAATGGCGACTTCGATGTCTACGATTACCAGAGCACGGGCGAAAAGAAAACGCCATTGGGTAGCCAGGCACTGGTCAAGGGCAAATTTGCGCTCGCCGGCATCATGCATGCGTTCACGGGCGGCGTGTCGATATCCTCGATCCGCGACAGCTACGGTGATTACGTCTACGCCTACGGATCTGACGTGAATTTCATCAGCAATATTTTCCATCCTGTGGTCGTACCGCCATCGAGCGAGAAGACCGGTCCGGTCAGCTTGCGTCGCAGTGAAGATGAGCGCGCCGTGTTCGTGCAGGATATCGTCGCTTTGTCCAATGCCCTGAGCCTGCATGCCGGTGCACGTTATACGCAAACCAAACGCCTGCAATTCAATGCAGCCGGTGAGCTGAGCGTGCCTTACGACGAGCATGCGCTGTTGCCGAATCTTGCGCTGGTCTTCACGCCGCTGAAAAACCTCAGCTTCTATGGCGCCTATGCCGCGGGACTTGAGCATGGCGGCATCGCACCGCTGGGCACGAGTAACGTTGGTCACCAGCTCGATCCGAGTAAATCGCGTCAGTTTGAATTGGGCGTGAAGGCTGATGTGCGTCAAGATTTGAGTGTGACAGCCGCGCTGTTCGAGATCACCAAGCCGCTTGAATTTGCGCAGGAAAATGCCGACGGGAGCTCCACTTTCGTGCGTCGTGGCGACGCCGTTCATCGTGGGCTTGAATTATCTGCACAGGGCCAGCTCGGCGGTGGCTTCAGTGCCTTTGCCAGTATGACAGCACTGAATGCGCGCCAGCAGGGCACTGGCATCGTCGACCAGGATGGCAAACGCGTCACCAATGTGCCGGAATTGAAGTCAGTCGTGACACTCGATTACGTCTTGCCGCAGCTGCCGGCCCTGCGCCTGTCTGGCACCTGGCAGCATGCCTCTGACAAGGCCTTTGATGTCAGCAATTCCGTGATGGTGCCGTCCTATGATGTCGCCAGCATCGGTGCGCGTTACGTCACGAAATTTGCAGGTGCGACGACGACTTTGCGCTTCACAGTCGACAATGTGTTCGATACATTTTACTGGCGTGATGTGACGCCGGCGCTGGGCGGCTATCTGTTTCCGGGCGCGCCGCGCACATTCAAGCTGGCGGCGCAGTTTGACTTCTGATGGGTTGATCTGAGCAGGGGCGCGCAATCTAATGCGCGTCTCGCACGCATTTGCTCAGTCAGCAGTATTGCTACTGCCACGCTGCCAATGAAAGCGGACATCGTCCACTACCGGCACGATCGTCAGAACGACCAACATGCCCGCCAGCGGCAGGGTCGAGCCGAAGCCGATATATTTGAAGCCGAGCGCGCCAGCTACGCCGCCGGCGAAGAACAGGCCGACCAGCGTCGCCAGCATGGCCAGCTTGGTGCGGTCGGCAAGGACTTGCGGCTGTTCCTTATCGATGTTGAAGTACATCAGTTTGCCCAGTTCGATACCGATATCGGTGACCATGCCGGTGATATGGGTGGTACGGATTTCGGCCTTTGACAGCTTTGAAATCATCGCATTCTGCAAACCCATCACGAAGCACAGCAGCGATACCGTGATCGGTACGAACAGCCATTGATGCAGGCCTGCCTTGCTGCCGAGTAAGCCGAAGACGACCAGCAGGAAAGCTTCAAACAGCAGGGGACAGGCATACTGGCTGCGCAGGGCCAGCTTCTGGCCGAGCTTGATCAGGATAGCCGAGCTGGCTGCTCCGAGTATAAAGGACAGCAATGCGCCAAGGCCGCTGAGCACGATGCGCACTTCACCCAGCACCAGATTGTCCGCCATGCCGGAGACGATACCCGACATATGCGAGGTGTACTGCTGGACCGCGAGAAAGCCACCAGCATTGATCGCGCCGGCGATGAAGATCAGTACCTGCGCAAGATGACGATTGCCTTTCGGTGTACGTTCGTCGGCGGTCAGGGTACGCAGGTAGGGAATGGGCATAGTGGGCAGTAGGAATGACCAGGGTCGGATCAGGGAACAGGAGCTGCCACTATAACAGGCAGGCTGATTTGATCGGCGTTAGCTGAGCTGCTGCTGCAAATGTGCCGTTACCGTCGCCATGCGCTGCGGCAGCGCGCCCTCCACCAGCAAGTACGCCACGCCCAGTTCATCCAGCGTCTGCACGACGATGGCATGAATGGCCTGGCGCGCCGCATCTGAATCGCGCTGCAGACCATCGGCCACCCATGGACAGTCGGGTGCGGCGACCAAGGTCACCTCATAGCGACGCGACGCCGCCAATTGCGCCAGCGGCGCATCCACCTTGCCAAAACAATAGCGACTGTAAATGGCCGTCATCAACGGGGTCGTGTCGCAGAATACATAGGTGCGCGCGGCGACATGGCTGCTGGCCTCGTCCTCGCGCGTGACCTGTGTTGTGCCGATGTGGATCTGTTCATGTTCATACGGTACGCGCTGCTGTACTTCAACGAATTCGCGCAGGTATTCCGGTACCCAGACGGTCTGATAATGCGCCGCCAGCGCTGCGGCCAGCGTCGACTTGCCCGAGGATTCGGCGCCAAGGATGGCGATGCGCTGGACGCTCATGATGTCTGGACTTGATCGCGGATGAGTGGCGCCGCGATCGACTTCTTCCATGCGAAATAGCCTATCGTCGCCATGATGATGAACAGCGCATACAAGCCAGCGGTCAGCATCAGGTGTTTGTACAGGTACAGGCCCACATAGAGGATGTCGACGGCGATCCAGATGAGCCAGTTTTCAAGTTTTTTCCGCGACATCAGAACTTGCGCCAGCAGGCTGCCGGCTGTCAGGAAGCCATCCATGCGCGGTACGTCCGTATCAGTGTAGTGCCCAAGGAAAAACGCCAGCAGCACAAAACCCAGCGCCCATGCCACTAACGCCATGCCCCAGCTGTGCTTCGACATGCCCGACGCCTGCAAGACGCTGCGTTCACTGCCGCCATGCAGCCACTGGTACCAGCCCCAGACCGACACGATGATGAACACGACTTGCAAGCCCATGTCGCCATACAGTTTCGAGCCGAAGAACACCACGCCATACGTCGCCGACGAAACGATTGCAAACAGCCAGCCCCAATGTGATTGGCGGATGTTGAGCCAGACTGTAATGACCGACAGCACAAAGGAGATCAGTTCGAGCGGAGTGGTGGCAAAGCCGGAGAGTTGAAGTACATCGTTCATCGAGGGAATCATTGAAGGCAGACTGGCTGGCAAGTATAAGGGCAAACATCATCAGTGCTGAAATTGCTCCCAGCAGATCGAGGCAGATCTGGCTCGGCGTTGCCGAGTTCGGGTACCATTGCTATTATGCAACTGACTGCTTGAATAATGAACTGATGAGGATACGATGAAATCTAGCTTGCTTGCCCGGCTCACGCTGATTGCCGCCACACTTTTGCCGCTGGCGGTCGCCGGGGCCGAAACCTTTGCCATTGGCGTCTCGCACAAAGCGAATAATCTCTACAAGATCGACGGCAAGGACATCCTGATTCATACGCGTGATTGCGATGCATATGGTTACACAGGTAATGCCAGCCTGAAGACGAGCGAAGCCGGCGCTGAATTGCTGTTCAATGACACCAAGGAAAAGTGCGAGGTGGAAGGTGTCTTCGACGCTGCCAAACCTAAAAAGATGAAATATGGCGTGACCATCACCCGAGTAGAAAACGACTGGTTCGAGGTCGGCGGTTCGAAGTTATTCCTGCGCACCGAGCCGCGCTGCATCCTGATGGCCATCAAGGAGTCGGTCACGCTGGAAGTCTCGGGGGACGTCGGCGGCTATGTGATTTACCCGAACGGCAAAAAATGCAAGGTCGAAGGCATTTATAACCGTGCGCCGATGTAGGGCGTAGCCTGCATTGGTTGAAATGACGAACGAATAAAAAGGGGCATGTCGCAATCGCGACATGCCCCTTTTTTTAGCCCGGCCGCGAGACTTATTCGCTTGCGCGCCTCGCCGATTCTTTCCAGGTGTAGACGAGACCTGCGCCGACAGTCGCGCCGGTGGTTTTTTGCACGAGTGGGCTGGTTTGATTGGCCGCGCCAGCGACGCTATCGATGCGGGCGAAGCCGAACACTCGTAAATCGGGCGTGACCAGGCGCGACAGTGATGTCGATAGGCGCCAGGTGATCAGGCCGCCGCCGGCCGCATAAGCCGGACGCCCAGACGCGGCATAGGCAGGTGCGACGCCATAGAAGGTTTCATTGAGTGCGCGGTCGCCGAACACGGCGCCGATGCTGCTGCCATAGCTCCAGCCGCCCGATGAGCGTCGCTCGAAAATCAGGGTAGGCTCAAAGGCCACGCCTTTTTGCCGGAAGTGGTCGCTTAGATCGAGCACGCCACGTAGCGGAAATTCAGCAGTGATCTTGCCGCCGCCAGGGCCCGCACCGAGATTCCATTTCAGACGCGGCCCGAATTCGAACAGCGTGCCCAGGCGTGGCATGCCATGGCGGATTTCGATTTCATCGGACTTGGCGCCGAAGGCACCAGCCACGCCGACATCGACTTCAAAGGTCGGCGTCTTGATCGCCCTTACACCGGCGCCGCTGCGGTCAACCCGGAAGGTTTCGCCGCGATACAGGAAAAATGGCAAAGCCAAACCGCGCGCCACATTTTCAGACGCGCCGGGATACGCTTGCTGCGAGACAGCGACGCCGATCGCGCCTAATTCCCACAGCGGCAGGCTGGGATTCTCTTCGGCGAAAGCGGGTAGGGTGATGCTGATGAGTGCGGCGGCAAGGCAGCGGGCGAGCAGGGCATTTTTCACGGCGTTTTCTTAATAAATGGAAACATTGCTGCTAGTTTAATGGCTATTGCATCCGTGATGAGGAAATGAATATATGAACTGCCAGGCGGGACTGGCATGCCAGTCAATGTCGACCTGCGCAGCAGGCAGATTGCAAGAACCTGCCTGCTGCGCACATCTGTGTGATTCGTTTGCTTACGATGTTGTTTCGCGCGATGGGCGAAACGGCGTGCTCAGGACGTGAGGCGTGTTACCCGGTCCTTGAACTCTTGCGCACTTAATTCTTTCAAGTCGTTTTCCTGCGCAGCCGTGATCAGTTTCAATTCATGCAGCATGCTCACGACATTGTCCCGTGATGGCTTGTGCGCAGCGTTCGTCGCCGCGTCATCGAGATGCTCGCCAAACAGGACGACCATGATGGTTTTGCCGACGATATTCATCAAGATACCGAACAGTACCAAGCCCAGCAACATGGTGACGCCGCCAATGACGCGTCCCCAGAAGGTCAGCGGGAACATGTCACCGTAGCCGGTTGTGGTCAGGGTGACGATACACCACCACATTGCCGTCGGAATCGAGGTGTAGAAGCGCTTGTCTTCCGGAATCGGGTTACCACTGACTGGATCGACCGGCATGAACTTGGCCGCCTCCGGTGGCGCGCCTTTCGGCAGCGGCTCTACCAGAAGATGTGCATCCAGCGCCGCCTGACCATGCGCCATCGATTCCGCGGAATACAAACCGCCTTCGACGTAATACATCAAGGTGCTTGAGATCATCATCACCGAAAACAAGGCGATGAAATAAATCCGCAAATTCGTGACGATGGGGTTGGTTGACTTGACGGTCTGGGACAAATTCTGCAATGCCATCTTCGCCATCTTCAACACACGCAGTACCCGAACAACGCGCATGAGTCGGAAGACTTTCGCACCTTGCAAGGCAGTCAGGTTCAAGACCATCATGAAGGTCGGAACGATGGAAATCAGGTCGACCATGCCCCAGAAGCTGAAAAAATACTTGAGCCGGCTCGGCGCAAAGTAGAGGTTCGACAGGTAATCAACCGTGAAGAAACTCACGGCGACGAGTTCAATGACGCGAAACCAGTGTTCATGTGTCGTGGCATAGGGCTCAACAGTTTCCATTGCCAATGAGAGGCAGGAAATGAAGATCCAGAAATTGATGATGCCAACCCAACGGTGGAAAGCGGTACTGTGTGGGTTGGTGAACATGGCGCGCCAGGTACTTTCATCCTGGTGCGAAGTGGGCGATGTGGTGATCATGATGAGATTATTTCCTTATTAAAAAAACAAGCACCGGCTTGCCTTGAGCTAGCTACAGGAAAGGGAAATGTAAACTAAGCTTAATTTTAGGGAATAATAATACAACAAGTGCAACTGTTGTCATATAGCAATACGTCTCATGTCACACCGGATAAGCGGTGAAAATTGATCTTGCCGCCTCAGGTGACGTGATGAATTTTTTCGGGGTGTTCAATTCAGACTATGTGTCGCAAAGCCGGAGTCGCGTAATCAGTCGGCGCGTATCGTGCCTGTGCGTGCTAAGTGCTTTGCCGCAGCACCAGCTCATAGCCTAAATCGAGGCTATGTTGCTCTACAGGCTGATTTTTCATGAGTTTGAGCAGCATGGCAGCGGCTGCCGAACCTATCTGGGCCAGCGGCGTATGCACCGTCGTCAAGGGCGGATACATCAGGTCGCTGCCGCGCAAATTATTGAACCCGACAATCGCAATCTGTTGCGGCACCTTGACCTGCAGTCGGATGGCAGTGAGCAGGGCGCCTTGTGCCAGGTCGTCATTACAAAAGAAAATTGCATCCAGCGGCGGGGTTTGCCCGATGATCTGCTGGAACATGACGCCACCCAGCGCCATGCTCGACGGCGCCGGATTGAGCCACTCAAGGGTGGGCGAATACAGGTCCGCTTCACCGAGCGCGCGTTTCCAGCCATTGAGTCGTTGCAGCGTACGCGGGTCGAGCTGGGCGGCAGCGAAGGCGATATGTTGATATCCCTTCTCCAGCAAGTGGCGGGTCAGGTCGTAAGCGGCATCGGCTTGTGAGAATCCGACGCTGAACACATCGCTATTGGTCGACGTTTCCATCAGGTAGACACAGGGAACGTCGCTTTTATCAATCAGCTGTTGCGCTGCCGCCGTACGATCAAAACCCGTGACGAGCAAGCCAGCAGGACGATGCATCAACTGGTCGCGCAGCAGCTGTTCTTCTTCCGCTGCATTGTAATGGGTCACACCGATAAAAGTCTGGTAGCCCTCAGGGCGCAACGTGTGCTGTACGGCTTCCAGCAAGGTCACAAACAGTTCGTTGGAGAGCAGTGGAATCAATACGGCCACATGATTGCTGCGGTGGGACGCCAGTGCACGTGCGGCCGGATCAGGAACATACCCCAGCTTTTGTGCAGCTTGTTGTACGCGTTCGACCAGGACCGGGTCCACCGCCCGCTTTCCGCTCAGCGCGCGTGAGGCCGTCATGGCGCTGACTCTGGCGGCGGCGGCGACTTCGGCGAGGGTGACACGACCGGTCGCCCTTAGTCTTGGATTTTGTCTAGTCATTACATGTTGATCTTGATGTTGGCTCGCCTATTTACAAAATCCTCATCCGGAATGCACGCCTTATTGCGCGGCCTCAGTCCCGCCTTGATTACCATCGTCGCCACGAAGAGGTGGTAAAGGCAGCAAATTTTACGTGACGGCCGGAATTGGATTCGTTAAGATAGCGCTACCTGAAATGCGTCGGCACAGAAATATTAGCAATATTGTACTGTGAATTCGGCGCAATTTTTTTAACATAACTTGGATAGCGCTAACCTAACGTGAAAACTGTGATCATCATGATGGGCGTGGCAGGCTGCGGAAAATCAAGTTTGGCGCAGGCCGTCGGACTAGCCAACGGGCTACCCATGATCGAGGGCGATGATTTTCACAGCCCTGAAAACCGGGAAAAAATGTCGAAGGGAATTTCGCTCACCGACGAAGACCGTGCTGGCTGGCTCTCGTCGCTGGTAAAAGAAATCGCGAACCATCCGGCGGGTTGCGTGCTGAGTTGTTCCGCACTGAAGAAGGCTTATCGCGAACGTCTGCGCGAGGCTGGCGGCGATGTGCTGTTTGTCTACCTCGACATTAAAAAGGCAGAAGCCTTGCGCCGGGTGATTGACCGCTCGGCCTCACACTTTTTCTCGGCAAACCTTGTGGATAGCCAGTTCGCAACGCTGGAATCACCAGAAGGCGAGCCCGACGTCATGCGCCTCGATGCTGCCTTGCCGCTGATCCAATTACAGGAACAGGTCAGCCGGCACTTGCACGACCTGCATCTGAGCGCACAAGACTAGACCGAATAACTGGAGACGCAAATGAATAACTGGAGACGCAAATGATATTGAACATGCTCGTAATAGAGCGCCTGGTGGAAAAGTTGATGGCCCTGGCCTTGGGACTGATCGTCATCCTGATCTTTTCCAACGTGGTCGGGCGCTATATGGTGGGTGCCAGCTTTGCCGGCGCTGAAGAGTTGTCGCGCCTGCTGTTCGTCTGGATGGTGTTCCTCGGCGCTATTCTGACCTTGCGCCGTCGTGCCCACCTCGGCGTGGAACTCGTGCAGGCGCGCCTGCCACGACCCGCCCGCAAGGTTTGTGCCGTGATCACCCATGTGCTGATCCTGTACGCCTTGTATCTGTTCTTTGACGGTAGCTGGATACAGACCAAGATCGGCATGACGACTTACTCGACCGTGCTGCACTATCCAAACGCGCTGGTCGCCTCGTCAGGCCTGGTGTGCTCGGCATCCATGATGCTCATCATCGGGTCGAATCTGCTGAAAATCCTGATTAACCATCCCGACGCGGCAATGGCGGGCGATCCGCCAGTAAAGCTCGATGCCGAAACACATAGCGTAGTAGCGGATGGCACGACTGGAGTGCAGCAATGAGCATACTTATTTTCCTGAGTACCCTGATCGTACTTATCGTGATCGGCATGCCGATTGCGTTTGCCCTGATGCTCACGGGCATTGCGCTGATGTACCAGCTGAACTTCTTCGATGCGCAGCTGGTCGCGCAAAACATGATAGCCGGCGCCGACATCTACCCCTTGATGGCCGTGCCGTGTTTTATCCTGGCCGGTGAAATCATGAATGCGGGCGGTATTTCCAAACGCATTATCGCTCTGGCAGTCAGCATGGTCGGCCATATCCAGGGCGGCCTGGGCTATGTGGCGATTGCGGCGACTTTGTTGTTGGGGTGTTTTTCTGGTTCAGCGCTGGCCGACACTGCTGCCGTGGCGACCTTGCTGTTGCCGATGATGCGTGACAATGGGTATCCGGTCGCGCGCTCCGCTGGCCTGATCGCCGCCGGCGGCGTGATTGCTCCGATTGTGCCGCCGTCCATGCCTTTCATTATTTTTGGTGTCACGACCAATACTTCAATCAGTGCCTTGTTTGTCGCCGGCATCGTTCCTGCGTTACTGCGCGCCGGTGGCCTGGTGCTTGTGTGGGCCGTGCTGTCACGCTCGATGAAGGTGAATTTGCAGCCGAAGCGGACCTGGACTGAGCGCCGGATCGCTTTCACGGATGCCTTGTGGGCGCTCGTTCTGCCTATCCTGATCGTTGGCGGATTACGTGGTGGCATTTTCACACCGACTGAGGCGTCTGCGGTGGCGGCAGTTTATGCATTGTTCGTGAGTCTGTTCATCTATCGCGAAGTCAAGGTCTCCCAGCTGCTTACCCTCGTCATCAATGCCGGTCGTACGACCAGCACCGTAATGTTCCTGTGCGCTGCAGCGTTTGTCTCTTCGTACATGGTGACGCTGGCGGACTTGCCTGCGCAGGTAACAGACCTGCTGGGCCCGATGATGCAAAATCCGCGTCTGCTGATGGGCGCGATCATGTTGCTGCTGCTATTGATCGGCAATGTAATGGACTTGACCCCGACCATTCTGGTCATGGGTCCGGTGTTGATGCCGATCGTGATTGCATCGGGCATTGATCCAACCTATTTCGGCGTGATGTTTATTTTGGTGGGAACCCTGGGCCTGATCCATCCCCCGGTGTGCACGGTGCTCAACGTCGTGTGTGGCGTGGCCAAGATATCACTCGAAAGTGCCACCCGTGGCGTCTGGCCCTTCCTGCTGGTGGAGGCCTTGTTAGTGTTCCTGTTCGTGTTTTTCCCTGGGTTTATCACCGTTCCGATGGCCTGGTTCCATTAATTAAAATTTGAGACATATCATGAAAAAATTTGGAAAAATTCTTCTCGCGACGGCCCTGGCCAGCTGCTTCGGCAGCGCCCTGGCGGCCGACTTCAATCCGCGCATCATCCGCTTTGGTTATGGACTGGCCGAGGACAGTAATCAGGGCCGTGCGGTCAAGGCATTCGCCGAGGATCTGGCCAAGCGTACCGGCGGCAAACTGCGCGCCAAAGGTTTCGCCAGTGCGAGTCTGGGCAATGATAACCAGATGCAAAATGCCTTGATTGGCGGCGCCCAGGAAATGACCGTGGTGTCGACGGCCACGCTGGTCGGCATTGAGGATTCGTTCGGCATTTATGACCTGCCATTCGTGTTTCGCAATGAGCAGGAAGCGGATAGCATTCTGGACGGCGAGTTCGGCAAGAAGCTCGCAGCCAAGCTCGAAGCCAAGGGTTTGATCGGACTGGTCTATTGGGAAAATGGCTTCCGCAATTTAACCAACTCCAAGCGCCCGATCACTAAACTGGAAGACATGCAGGGCGTCAAACTGCGCGTGATGCAAAACCCGGTCTATATCGACATGTTCAACAGTTTTGGCGCGAATGCCATCCCGCTGGCATTTTCCGAGTTATTCACCGCACTGGAATCCCGCACGGTCGATGGCCAGGAAAATCCGGTCAACACGATCCAGTCGAGCAAATTTTACGAAGTCCAGAAATACCTGTCGATCACGCGCCATGTCTACAGTCCGTGGATTGTTTTGGCGAGCAAGAAGTGGTGGGATGGTCTGACTGCGGCGGAGAAAAAAGCGATTCAGGAAACAGCATTAGTGTCGCGTGATTTTGAGCGCAAGGACAGCCGTGAAGCCGGCTCGAAGGCGATGGATATCCTCAAGCAAAAAGGCATGCAGATCAATGTCTTGAGCACGAAGGAACTCGACCGCCTGCAAGATGCTGCACGTCCGGCAATCGCCAAGTTCTCGGCAAATGGCCATACTGAGTTGGTCAAGGAACTGCAAGCTGACCTGGCTAAAATCCGTAAATAAAATCCGTAACGGTGCCCGCCCACTGCCGTGTTGGCTGGGCAGGATATTGCGGTGTCCGGGCCCGTCTTTATTTTCGCCGTTTGTTATCGCTACCTGCTGCGGACAGCATCGCGGTGCAAACAAAAAGGGCTACAGTCTTGTGAACTGTAACCCTTTTATTTTCTTTGGTCGGGGCGAGAAGATTCGAACTTCCGACCCCGTGCACCCCATGCACGTACGCTACCAGGCTGCGCTACGCCCCGACATGGGCGAAATTATATCAGAAGGTATCGATCAGCGGCCCTGCGAATCGATATCGGCCAGTGATTCTTGGCCGCGCTGCGTAATCTCGTAGCCTGCATCATCGGGCAAGACCGTGACATGGCCTTTCTTGCCGAGGAAGGTCGCCACGTCGGCGTCGAGCTGCGTCTTCGTATCGGTCGATACAGCTCGCAGACCGAGGATGCAGCGGCGGATGAACAGGGTTTGCTGACCCTTCTCTGTGAGAGCCAGCTGGCCGTCGCGGCCATAGGCGATGAACTTCAGGCCGGACAGGCGTTTGGTATTGCGCGCGATGCAGGCAGAGACGCGCTCCGTGCGCAGGTTCTTGCGGATTTGTTCGAGGGCGTCGTATTCGTCGGTGCTCAGACTCTGGTTCATTGCGGCTTTCGGTAAGGGTCATTATTTCTTGGATGGGCGTATGGTACGCGCTGTCACCGGTCCGGGCAAACTTCGCACCATTTTCGCTTGATATTAGGCTTTGCGAAATCCATGAAAACACGCACAATATCGGACGCGGTGCGCGCAAGCCTCGCCAGCGCCGCGTTCCTTTCGTTCCCATTATGAAGACTTTCATGCCTATAAAAATCAGCCATCAGTTTGACGCCGGTGCGATCGATATTGCTGATGTGACCCATGCACATGCCATTGAACTGAAGCTGCGCAGTGATAGCCATGCCGAATTCAAACAATGGTTTTATTTCCGCATGCAGGGCGCGCGCGGGCAAGCCTGCAATCTGCGCATCGTGAATGCCGGAGAGGCGACCTATGTCGATGGCTGGAATGGCTATCAGGCAGTGGCCAGCTATGATCGCGTGGACTGGTTCCGCGTGCCGACCAGCTTCGACGGCAAGGTCATGACGATCAGCCATACGCCTGAGCACGACAGTGTGTATTACGCGTATTTTGAGCCGTATTCATGGGAGCGTCATCTCGACCTGATCGGCCGCGCTGCGCGTTCGCCGCAGGTCACAGTGCTGGACCTCGGCAGCACCGTGCAGGGCCGCGACATGAATGTGCTCGTCGTCGGCGACAGTGCCGCCGCCAGGAAAGTCTGGATCATCGCGCGCCAGCATCCGGGCGAGACAATGGCCGAATGGTTCGTGGAAGGCTTGACCGATGCCTTGCTCGATGATGCCAATCCGCTCGCGACCAAGCTGCGCGAACAGGTCGTCTTCTACATCGTGCCGAACATGAATCCGGACGGCGCCTGCCTCGGTAACCTGCGCACCAACGCCGCCGGTGCAAACCTGAATCGTGAATGGATGACGCCGTCTCTGGGCAGCAGCCCGGAAGTCTTCCTGGTGCGCGAGAAGATTCTTGAAACAGGCTGCGATCTGTTCCTCGACGTGCACGGCGATGAAGGCTTGCCTTATGTGTTCGTCGCGGGTAACGAGATGCTGGACAATTTCACGCCGGAGCGACTCGCCGAGCAGACGCAATTCCTCGACAATTTCAAGCTCGCCAGTCCCGACTTCCAGACGGAATTCGGCTACCCTGTGAGCAAATATCGCGAGGAAGTCTTGAAGCTCGCCTCGAAATATATCGGTCATCAATTTGGCTGCATTTCGCTCACCCTCGAGCTGCCGTTCAAGGACAATGCGAAGTTGCCGGATGCGCGCGTGGGCTGGAATGGCGCGCGCAGTGCAGCGCTGGGCAAGGCGGCCTTGCTGCCGATCCTGCAGGCGTTCAGCGCGCAATCATGAACCAGGAAATCGAACGCAAATTCTTGCTGAGTAATGAAGGCTGGCGCGGGCTGGGGCAGGGTGTGCTGATGCGGCAGGGTTATCTGTCGAGCGATCCGGATCGTGTCGTGCGCGTGCGCATTGCCGGTGACACCGCCTTCCTGACGATCAAGAGCCGCATGGTCGGTCTCACGCGCGGCGAGTGGGAATATCCGCTGCCACTGGATGAGGCGCGCACTTTGCTGGAGTCGGTATGTATCCGCCCCGTCATCGACAAGGTCCGCTACCGGATTCCGTATGCGGGCATGGTGTGGGAAGTCGATGAATTTTTTGGCGACAATGCCGGACTGGTCGTGGCTGAAATCGAATTGCGCGCGGAAGGCCAGACATTCGACAAGCCGGACTGGATAGGCGCCGAAGTCTCGGACGATGTTCGCTACTTCAACGCGAATCTTTTAAAGCATCCCTACTGTAACTGGTAACTGTTAGCTAGTAGCTCAGTGGAAGTGCGTCGGCCCCGGCGCGACATCTTCCGGCATCTCTGCATGCACGAGCTCGGCATCGAGATCGAGATAGAAGGGCGCGCCACAATCTTCGCAGGCTTCCATCACAAAGCAGCCTTCATGGCGCTTGATTTGGGTCACGCCTGATTCACGCAGTAAGGCCAGGATTTCTTCGATCGGCGTAAGCATGGCCGGTGCATCCTGGTCACCCCGGCGCGCTGCGTTGACGCCCGAACCTTCATCAGAAAGCGATTCTTCTTCTTCGCCAAACAATGGCCACACCACGCCATAGACCACGGTCGAGTTCGCGATCAGTGCAAAACTGATGCGGTATTCATCAACGCGACCGGCCGAGCTTTCTTCGCCGAAGCCGCCGATGATGGCTTGCAGCGCGTTGGCTTCGACATTGAGCGTCTGGTTCAGGTAATGCACGGCCGCACGCACCGACGCCGGGCGTATGCGTTTATCGGCATCGCGGCAGGCGATGTAATACGCTTCCGGCAGTAACAGTTCAATGCCGCAGCCAGGCAACAGCCGTGCAATGTTCGGCGTGGCTTGTGCCTGCCATTGCGCCAGTGCCAGTTCGCGGTCAGCGGGATTCAATGAGGCTTGCCAGCGAAACAGTGGCGCGCCGGCAGGTGCCAGTACGACCGTCAGCAGGAATCGGGTATCGGCGAGAAAGGGCGCGGTCTCGGGTGGATTGATGAGTGCCTTGGGCGTGGCTCCCTTGAGGGCGGCCTGCGCCATTTGCTGCGTGAGCATAAAGCTGGCGCAATGCGACTGCGGTAGCTGGTCGATCGCATACAGGGTCGGCGCCATCGCCATGCGCACATCAGGCGCGAGCAGGTGGGCGTTGAAATGGGCTGACAGCGTCGTCAGCAAATCGGTATTGATCGGACCGGAGGCAATCGCATAACGGGTCCAGGCAAGAATCGGCGCGGCCACCAGCAGAGCCTGATAGCGCACGCCATCCTGGACGATTTCACAGGATTCGCTATTGGCTTCAACGGCTTCCATCAAGGCATCGTAAATGCCGGCTGGCGCCCGGAAGGTGGTCTCCAGTGCGGCATCGACCGTATCCTGATGACCGGCCTTGAAGAGCTTTTGCAGCACAGTGTCGAGCTGGCTTTCCCAAACGCGCTCTTCGATCCTGCTCGAAGCGAACATGGCGCCTTCGGCATAGGATGCGAGCCGCTGGCTGTCGGCATTGAGCTTGCGAATTGGGGATTTTGAAGGACGACGCATGGTGGTAACGCAGGGCGCTGGAACGGAAAATCGTATTGTAGTGGATTCGCCGAAATGCGCCCGAATTACCTGCAGCGGTTATGCGCCAGACCGGCCTGAATAAACGTGCCGATCTGGTGTGAAACCTGCGTCTTACTTAGGTGCGCCGACGACTGTCGTGCCTGCTGCCGACATCGAGGCGCTGGCTTCTGCTGCAGCGGCTGCTGGTGCGCTGGCTTCGGCTGGCGCTGCAGCGGCTGCAGGTGCACTGGCTGTGGCCGAGGCGGATTCTTCCGAATGGCCAGCGGCTTCGCCTGCCATATCAAGCTTGCTGCCGCCCTTGAAGACGATGAACATGGCGAGGGCTGCGAAGACGATAAAGCCGGCAAAAATTTTCCACATGATTTTTTCTCCAGGAGGGCGATTAATTGTAAGTGATAAAAAAACGCCGGACGAATCCGGCGTTGATCCTGCGCGAAGGCTACAGGCAGTTTCTTACAGGCTGCTTGCAAGCCTTCGCGGCATTTCTACGATGAGCTGCGATCGGCAACGATCAGTCAGCCAGCAATTGACGCAACACGAATGGCAGGATACCGCCATGCTTGTAGTAATCCACTTCGATCGGTGTATCGATGCGCAACAGGACCGTGACTTCTTGCTTCTCGCCGTTCTTGCGCTTGATGACCAGCGTTGCGTTTTGCTGTGGCTTGATCTCGCCTTCGATGCCGATCAGGTCGTAGGATTCGTCACCGGTAATGCCCAGCGTCTGTACGCTGTCATTGCCGATGAATTGCAGGGGCAAGACGCCCATGCCGACCAGGTTCGAACGGTGGATACGCTCGTACGAACGCGCAAAGACCGCTTTCACGCCCAGCAATGCCGTGCCTTTGGCAGCCCAGTCGCGCGACGAGCCTGTACCATATTCTTCGCCAGCGAAAATCATGGTCGGCACGCCGTCATGGATGTACTGCATTGCGGCGTCGTAAATCGACATTTCTTCACCAGTAGGCTGGAAGTGCGTGATGCCGCCTTCAACACGTGAGCCGCTTGGCAGTGCCGGGATCATCAGGTTCTTGATGCGAACGTTCGCAAAAGTACCGCGCATCATGACTTCATGATTGCCGCGACGTGCGCCGTAGGAGTTGAAGTCCGCCTTCAGCACGCCATTGGCCAGCAGATATTTACCGGCTGGGCTGGAGTCCTTGATCGAGCCGGCCGGGGAGATATGGTCGGTCGTGATCGAGTCGCCAAAGACGCCCAGTGCGCGCGCGTCGTTGATGCTGCTGGCAGCCTGCTTAGGCTCCATCGTGAAGTCATCAAAGAAGGGTGGCTCGGCGATGTAAGTCGATTTTGGCCAGTCGTAAGTGTCACCCTTGGCGACGCCCTTGATGTTTTCCCACAGCTTTCCTGGTGCGCCTTTGACTTGGGCGTAGTTCTCTTTAAATGTCTTCGCATTCATCGCATGCTTCATCAGCTTGGCGATTTCTTTCGAGGTCGGCCAGATGTCGCCGAGGAAGATCTCTTTGCCCTTGACGGTGCCGACTGGCGCGGTCATCAGGTCAACCATCATGTTGCCGGCGATTGCGTAAGCGACGACCAGCGGTGGCGAAGCGAGGAAGTTCGCGCGCAGGTTAGGGTGGATACGTGCTTCGAAGTTACGGTTACCGGACAGGACAGCCGCAGCGACGACGTCGTTCTTGACGATGGCTTCGTTCATGGATGGTGTCAGGTCACCGGCGTTACCGATACAGGTCGTGCAGCCATAAGCGGTTACGCCAAAGCCAAGCTTCTCGAGGTAAGGCAAGAGGCCTGCCGCTTCAAGGTACTTCGTGACCACGCGCGAACCTGGCGCCATCGAAGTCTTGATGTGCTTCGGTACGACGAGACCCAGTTCAACCGCTTTCTTGGCCAGCAAGCCGGCAGCCAGCATCACGCTCGGGTTTGAGGTGTTGGTGCAGGAAGTGATCGCGGCGATCAGGATGTCGCCGTTGCGTAGGGACTGGCCATCGCTATTGGTGTAGACCGCGTCGAGATCTTCGGCCTTCTTGTTGAAGCCGTTTTCCGTGACCGGCTTGGAAAACAGTTCGGCGAAATTGGATTTGACATGGCCGATTTCAATGCGGTCTTGTGGACGCTTCGGACCCGACAGAGAAGGCACGACGGACCCGAGATCGAGCGCGACTACGGAGGTGTAATCGATGTCGCCGGATTTTGGCACGCCATACATTTTTTGCGCTTTGAAATACGACACAAATGCATCGATTTCAGCTTTGCTGCGGCCCGTGCCCTTGAAGTATTCAATGGTCTGGTCATCGACCGGGAAGAAGCCCATGGTCGCGCCGTATTCCGGTGCCATGTTGCCGATGGTCGCGCGGTCGGTCAGGGACAAGGTCTCTGTACCGTCGCCGAAGAACTCGACGAATTTGCCGACGACTTTGGCTTTGCGCAGCAGCTCCGTGATGGTCAGCACGAGGTCTGTGGCGGTGACGCCTTCACGCAGCACGCCGGTCAGGTTCACGCCGACCACGTCCGGTGTCAGGATGTAGACTGGCTGACCGAGCATGCCGGCTTCGGCTTCAATGCCGCCCACGCCCCAGCCGACGACGCCGATACCGTTAATCATCGTGGTGTGCGAGTCTGTACCGACCAGTGAATCCGGGTAGTACACGCCGCCGGCCTTGTGCACGCCGCGCGCGAGGTACTCGAGGTTGACCTGATGGACGATGCCGAAGCCCGGTGGCACTACGCCAAAGGTATCGAAGGCGCCCATGCCCCATTTCATGAACTGGTAGCGTTCGTTATTGCGCGCGAATTCCAGTTTCATGTTCAGGTCGAGTGCCTTCTTTTCACGGAAGTGATCGATCTGTACCGAGTGGTCGACGACGAGGTCGACGGGTACCAGCGGCTCGATGTTCTTGACCTTCTTGCCCATTTTTTTAGCGACGCCACGCATCGCAGCGAGATCGGCCAGCAAGGGCACACCGGTAAAGTCCTGCAACACTACGCGTGCGACGACAAAAGGAATTTCATCGGTGCGCTCGCCAGTCGGGCTCCAGTTCGCCAGCTGCTTGATATGCTCCTCGGTCACTTTTTTGCCGTCGCAATTTCGCAGCACCGACTCAAGTACGATTCGAATCGAAATCGGCAAACGGGAAATACCCACACCGAGCTTTTTCTCGAGAGCGGGGAGCGAATAGAACTGACCTTTCTTGGACGCCGAAATCTTGAAGTCCTTGAGCGTGTTGAGGGTGTTACGGGCCATAATCTCTCCTTGGATTACCGATGAACGGTTTTAAATACTACTGATTGTTCTTCTTGGGGTCCTGCTGCGTCAGATCTTGCGGACCAGTCTTTGTGCTGCCTCAAACCTGCACTGCCTGATTACTTCAATTACTTCTTTTCGTGGGCCTGCGTTTGCTCGGCATCCCTGCATTCGTTAGCCAGCTGCTGACCCTTTTTCGAATCAAGCAGCATGCTCTTGGCGGGTATGCCTATCCACAGCATGCCGTGCCGGCGATTTTCAAAACGGTCCGCGCCGGTGCTGGTGGCGATGCGGCGCATGCGCATGATGTGCTTTTGCCAGCGCATCGCGATGAATTTGTCGTCGCCGGGATTACGGTACAGCGTGATTTTTTGCCCGTGGTCGCAGTTATATTCAGTGACTTCAGAACCATTGGTATCAGGCGTTTTGTTTTCGTCGTCGTCGTCATCCGTAGCAGCGTTTTTATCTGCAGCGGGTGCCGCTTTTGCTGCTGGCTTGGCGGCTGCGTGATTCGCCGGCTTATGTGTAGCGCTCGTTTGCGCTTGAACAGCAGCGGCCAGCAAGGTGCAGCTGGCGATGAATGAAGCGATCAAAACTTTGTGACTTAATTTGTGCATCATGAACTCCAGTCGGCGCCGTCATGACCTCGCTCAGAAGTGGGAGCGCTTTGTCATAACAGACCGACAACATGGGGTGGCAATGTGAGTCCACTCGCTTTCGCCCGCTGCAGCACCATCCAGTAATAGCGGTAGCTGGCGCGGTCATGCAGTTTGCCATTGTGCTGTATCGGTCCCCAGTGCGCGGTCTGCGCTTCGGTGAGGATCTGTGCGGCTTCAGTGACTTCGGAATTGCGAGGGGACAGCGATTTGACGATCGGTCGGATCTGGTCCGGATGGATGCTCCACATCCGCGTAAATCCAAATTCCGCGCTGGCGCGCGTGGCATCAAAGGCGACCATGGAGATGTCCTTGATTTCAGTAGTCACGTTATGCGACGGCACTTTGCCGTGGGCATGGCAGGCGGCCGCGATCTCGACCTTGGCGCGCGTGACCAGTGGATGCGCAAATTGTCCCGGGCTGCGCATGGCCGTGCCGGGGATGGCACCGTAATGGCCGGAGACGAAATCCATGATCCCGAAGGACAAGCATTCAACCTGGGGCAGGGCAGCGATAGCAGTGACGGCGGCGAGTGCGCCGTGGGTTTCGATCAGCACGTGGATCGGCAGGTCGAGGCGGCCGGATTTTTTTGCATGCGTGTTGATCAGCACGATCGCCTGCTCGACTTCAGCGAGGCTCTCGACTTTCGGCAAGACCAGATACGCGAGCCGATGGCCGGCCCGCTCGCAGATGATCTCCACGTCCCTGGCAAAAAATTCACTGCCGGTATCATGGACGCGCGCGCCGATGCGCCCGAAGCGGTTATCTTCGCTGGCGATCAGGTTTGCTACCAGTGCCGCATGGGCGGCTTCATTACCGGCGCTGGCACCATCTTCACAATCGAAGGTGATGTCGAAGACGGGGCCAAGCTCTTGTTGCAAGACAAGCGATTTGCGCATCAGCTTTTCAGAGCCGGCGTAATGGTCGCAGACCGGAATTGAAGCCGGCGGACGTTTGCCTTGGAATAAAACCTCGGAGGGATGCATGAATGGGGACACTTCAGGTGATTAAGTGAGGCCGGCCAGTGACTGGGATGTCACTGGCCGGTCGTAAAACTCGGTGAAACTAATCAGACAGAGACGGACAGATTAGCCAACCAGGTGTTTCACTCCATCGCGCTCTTCCATCAGTTCCTTGAGCGTGAGGTTGATGCGCTCTTGCGAGAACGCGTCGATTTCCAGGCCCTGAACGATGGTGTATTCGCCGTTTTCGGTCGTGACCGGGAAGCCGAACATCGTGCCTTCAGGGATGCCATAAGAGCCATCCGATGGAATGCCCATGGTAGTCCATTTGCCGTGCGTACCGAGCATCCAGTCATGCATGTGATCGATGGCGGCATTGGCGGCCGACGCTGCTGAAGACACGCCGCGTGCTTCAATGATGGCGGCGCCGCGCTTGCCTACTGTTGGCAGGAAGGTGTCCTTGTTCCATGCGTCGTCGTTGATCATCGGCTTGACTGGCTGGCCTTCGATCGTGGCAAAACGGTAATCGGCGTACATCGTTGGCGAGTGGTTACCCCAGACGCACAGTTTTTCGATCGACGAAACTGGCTTGCCAGTCTTGGCGGCGATTTGCGACAGGGCGCGGTTATGATCCAGGCGCAGCATGGCAGTGAAGTTTTTCGCTGGCAGGTTTGGTGCCGATTTCATGGCGATGTAGGCATTCGTGTTGGCTGGATTGCCGACCACGAGGACCTTGACATTGCGTGAGGCGACGGCGTCGAGTGCCTTGCCTTGTACCGTGAAGATCTGGGCATTGGCTTCGAGCAGGTCTTTACGTTCCATGCCTGGGCCGCGTGGGCGGGCACCGACCAGAACAGCAGCATCAGCGTCCTTGAATGCGGTCATTGCATCGCTGTGCGCGGTCATGCCGGCCAGCAGTGGGAAGGCGCAGTCGTCGATTTCCATCATGACGCCTTTGAGGGCTTTTTGTGCGCGCTCGTCAGGGATTTCCAGCAATTGCAGGATGACTGGCTGGTCTTTGCCGAGCATGTCGCCATTGGCGATGCGGAACAGCAGGGAATAACCGATCTGGCCGGCAGCGCCGGTAACAGCTACGCGCATTGGGGCTTTAGACATGATGAATCTCCAAAAGTGTGATGAAATCAGGATGGAACCAGGAAATGATATGCCGCAAATTTTGCGCCAGTGCGAACAAATATTTGCCCGCGAGTGTAGGCGCGACACGCGAGGTTGTCAATGCCCATCTTATGTCTTATATAAGACATATTATCCCTAGTTTTTTCTAGACGGCAACTGGACTTTGTGGTGAAATCCGGGGCATGAGTTCAAACCCGCCACCTGTATCAAATAATGCTGCTGCCGTCGCTGGTGCAGGGTCGGCTGTGACTGCCGCGGCACCAACCTTCAGTCCGCTCTATCAGCAGATCAAGGCGCTGATCATCCAGAGCCTGCAGTCCGGCGAATGGAAGCCCGGTGAGTTAATCCCCAGCGAAGTCGAACTGGCGAACCGCTTCAAGGTCAGTCAGGGAACGGTACGCAAGGCGATTGATGAGATGTCGGCAGAAAATCTGGTCGTGCGACGTCAGGGCAAAGGGACGTTTGTGGCGACCCACCACGAAGCGCGCGCGCATTTTCGCTTTTTGCGCCTGATGCCCGATATCGGTGAAGCGCATGCCGGCGAGAGCCGCATCATCGAGGTCAAGCGCCTGCGCGCGAGCGCAGATGTGGCGCGCCTGCTCGATATCAAATCAGCGGACTCCGTCATTTTCATCAAGCGCGTGATGTCGTTTGACGGTGTGCCGACGATACTGGAAGAAATCTGGCTGCCCGGAATTATCTTTAAAGGCCTGACGGCTGAGCGACTGATTGATTACAAGGGGCCGATGTATGGCCTTTTTGAAACCGAGTTCGGCACACATATGATTCACGCCGCGGAAAAAATCCGCGCGGTGCCGGCCGGCGCCGAAGAATGCGCGCTGTTGCAAGTGGCCGATGCGACGCCGCTGTTGAGCGTGGAGCGCGTCTCTTTTACTTACGGAAACAAGCCCGTCGAAGTCCGACGCGGCCTATATGTGACAGATCGACATCATTATCAGAATGAATTGAACTGAGTGAGATCGAACTGACAGCGATGCGCCGACACTCGTTAAATTCGGGCGGTGATGGCGAGAACACACGCACTATTGAATAATCATTTACTATTCTTAGCTGCGAACAATATTGGTTGTTGTGTTGCACCAAAATAAGCGAAAATTGCAAGATTAATTAGTTCTGGAGGTCTATTTATGTCTGATGTACCAAAGAGACCGCAGTTTCGTAACATTCACGTTACGCAAATTGTTGGTTACCGGCTGCCACTGGCAGGAGTGATTTCGATCCTGCATCGGGTTAGCGGCGCTTTCCTGTTCCTCATGTTGCCTTTCCTGCTGTACCTGCTTGAGCAAAGCCTGCTCAGCGAATCCTCGTTTGGCTACCTGCAGGGCATCGTCTCGGCCTGGTACATCAAACTGGTGATCCTCGCTTTGAGTTGGTCTTACCTGCATCATTTCTGCGCCGGCATCCGTCACCTCGTGATGGACATGCACATCGGTATTGAAAAGGACAGCGCCCGTCATTCGGCAGTCATCGTGCTGTCAGCCAGCCTGACGCTGACAGCGCTGGTGGCCCTGAAACTGTTCGGAGTATTCTAATGGCAGACAATAACAATATCGGCCCTAAGCGCCTCGTCGTCGGCGCCCATTACGGCCTGAAAGACTGGCTCGCGCAGCGCCTGACAGCCTGCGTCATGGCGGCATACACGATTATCCTGCTGGTCACATTCCTGACCGGCTCGGACTTCAGTTATGACGGCTGGGCAGGCCTGTTCTCTCATCAGTGGCTCAAGGTTGCGACCTTCACCACTTTCCTCTGTCTGTTTTATCACGCCTGGGTAGGTATGCGTGATATCTGGATGGACTATGTAAAACCAGTCGGTATCCGTTTGACCTTGCAAGCAGCCACTATCCTGTGGTTGATCGCTTGTGCCGGATGGGCGGCGCAGATTATCTGGAGAGCTTAACGTGGCGGCCATTAAATCCACTATTCCTTCACGCCGTTTTGATGCGGTCATTATCGGTGCCGGCGGTTCCGGTATGCGCGCTTCATTGCAGCTGGCTGAAGCCGGCCTGAATGTTGCCGTTCTCTCCAAAGTGTTTCCGACCCGTTCGCACACGGTCGCAGCGCAGGGTGGTATTGGCGCGTCCCTTGGCAATATGTCCGAGGACGGCTGGTACTGGCACATGTTCGACACCGTCAAGGGTGGCGATTACCTGAGCGACCAGGATGCGGTTGAATTCATGTGCCGCGAAGCGCCGAAAGTCGTCTACGAGCTCGAGCACTTCGGCATGCCTTTTGACCGTAATCCGGATGGCACAATTTACCAGCGCCCGTTCGGCGGCCACACGGCCAATTTCGGCGAGAAGCCCGTCCAGCGCGCCTGCGCTGCGGCCGATCGTACCGGTCACGCCATGCTGCACACGCTGTACCAGCGCAATGTGCGCGCGAAGACGCATTTCTTCGTTGAATGGATGGCCATCGACCTGGTGCGCGATGCCGAAGGCGACATCATCGGCGTCGTTGCGCTCGAGATGGAAACCGGCGAAGTCATGATGTTCGAGGCGAAGACCACTATCCTGGCTACCGGCGGTGCTGGTCGTATCTGGGCAGCATCAACGAATGCGTTTATCAATACCGGCGACGGTATGGGCATGGCGGCACGCGCCGGCATCCCACTGGAAGACATGGAATTCTGGCAGTTCCACCCGACTGGCGTCGCCGGTGCGGGCGTGCTGATCACTGAAGGTGTGCGTGGTGAGGGCGGTATTCTCATCAACAGCCAGGGTGAGCGTTTCATGGAGCGCTATGCGCCGACGCTGAAGGATCTGGCGCCGCGTGACTTCGTGTCGCGTTCGATGGACCAGGAAATCAAGGAAGGTCGCGGCTGCGGTCCGAACAAGGATCACGTCCTGCTCGATTTGCGTCACATCGGTGCCGATACGATCCAGAAGCGTCTGCCATCGATTCTCGAAATCGGCCACAAGTTTGCCAACGTCGATGCAACCAAGGAACCGATTCCAGTCGTGCCGACGATTCACTACCAGATGGGTGGTATTCCAACGAATATCCACGGCCAGGTCGTCGCACCAAAGAACGGCAATCCAAACGCGATCGTCAATGGCCTCTACGCGATCGGCGAATGCGCCTGCGTATCCGTTCACGGTGCGAACCGCCTCGGTACCAACTCGCTGCTCGACTTGCTCGTCTTCGGTCGCGCTGCCGGTAATCATGTCGTCGCATCCGATTTGAAATCGCGCAGCAACAAGCCTTTGCCGGCCGATGCATCCGACTACGCGATGTCACGCCTGTCGCACCTTGAGCACAGCACTGGTAGCGAGCGCGTGCAGGACGTCGCCAACGATATCCGTGCAACGATGCAGTACTACTGCGGTGTGTTCCGGACCGATGAACTGATGTCGACCGGTGTCACGAAAATCATGGAACTCGACGAGCGGCGCAAGCATGTATCGTTCAAGGATAAGTCCAAGGTCTTCAACACCGCCCGTGTCGAAGCTCTGGAACTCGATAACCTGATCGAAACCGCGAAAGCAACCATGGTGTCGGCAGTCGCACGCAAGGAATCCCGTGGCGCGCATGCGCATCGCGATTTCGAAAAGCGTGATGACGAAAACTTCATGAAGCACACATTGTGGTACTCCGAAGGTAATCGTCTCGACTACAAGCCGGTCATCACCAAGCCGCTGACCGTCGAAACGTTCAAGCCGAAAGCGCGTACGTTCTGATCCACGATATTCACGATCGCATGTTTTGATGACTGCGGGACCGCTTCAGGCCAGCCTGAAGCGTCCCGCACACAGTCGGAAACAAACCAAAGGTAAATTATGGCCCGCACCCTGAAATTTCAAATCTACCGCTATGATCCGGACAAGGATAGCAAGCCGTACATGCAAGACCTGACGGTCACTTTGCAAGACACCGACAAGATGCTGCTCGATGCACTGCAGCGCATCAAGGCCGATGTTGATGACTCGCTCGCGTTGCGTCGCTCATGCCGTGAAGGCGTGTGCGGTTCCGATGCGATGAACATTAATGGCAAGAACGGTCTTGCCTGCACGACCAACCTGAATGAACTGACCCAGCCTATCGTGCTGCGTCCATTGCCAGGTTTGCCAGTGATCCGCGACCTGATCGTC
Source organism: Oxalobacteraceae bacterium (assembly GCA_947448025.1). GTDB lineage: Bacteria > Pseudomonadota > Gammaproteobacteria > Burkholderiales > Burkholderiaceae_D > CANFLV01. The sequence goes on from CANFLV010000022.1 coordinate 32,824, forward strand.
GACATGACGCAATTCTTCAAGCAATATCATTCGATCAAGCCTTTCCTGATCAACACGACGATCCCGCCGGAAAAAGAGCGCTTGCAGTCACCCACCGAGCGCGAAGAGCTCGACGGCCTGTACGAATGCATCCTGTGCGCCTGCTGCTCGACCTCGTGTCCATCGTTCTGGTGGAACCCGGACAAGTTCGTCGGCCCGGCAGGTTTGTTGCAAGCTTACCGCTTCATCGCTGACAGCCGTGACGAAGCGACTGCGGAACGTCTCGATAATCTCGAAGATCCGTATCGCCTGTTCCGCTGCCATTCGATCATGAATTGCGTCGATGTCTGCCCTAAGGGTTTGAACCCGAACAAGGCGATCGGCAAGATCAAGGAATTGATGGTACGTCGCGCAGTTTAAAGTGTACTTGTAAGCCCATCGTCAGCGCGGCGGCATACACTGCAGCCGCGCTGACAGTAATTGCGATCGTTTTACAGGTTGAGTATTTATGTCTGAAATCCATCCAGCCACGCATCAGGCGGATCCCGCCAAACGTGCACGTCTGCGTTGGCGCGCACGCCGTGGTTTGCTTGAAAATGACTTGATCATTACGCGCTTCCTCGACCTGCATGAAGTGACATTGTCAGATGACGACGTCGATGCGTTTTCACGTTTGATGGATCTCGACGATAACGAATTGATGAGCCTGATCCTGGCGCGCAAAGAGCCGGATCCGGAGCTGGACCTGCCGCATGTGCACGCTGTATTGCAGCGTTTGCGGCTAGCTTGAATTGATGCCGATTTTTCATAAATTGTAATTTTTATCCATAGCCAGACTGCTCAACAGAAGGAAGAGTGATGACCAACTCAGAAGCCAAAGCAACGCTGTCATTTTCCGACGGCACCCCTTCGCTGGACTTCCCGATTTACAAGGGAACCGTAGGCCCCGATGTCATCGACATTCGCAAGCTTTACGGCGCTACCGGCAAATTCACTTACGATCCCGGCTTCATGTCGACAGCAGCCTGTAATTCATCGATCACCTACATCGATGGCGACAAGGGTGAATTGCTGTATCGCGGTTACCCGATCGAGCAATTGGCTGTCAATTGCGACTTTCTTGAGTCTTGCTACTTGCTGCTGAATGGCGAATTACCTAACGCCGGTCAGAAAGAAAAATTCGTCAATACCGTCACCAATCACACGATGGTGCACGAGCAGATGCAGTTCTTCTTCCGCGGCTTCCGTCGTGACGCGCATCCGATGTCGGTGTTGGTCGGTACTGTTGGCGCGCTGGCCTCGTTCTACCATGACTCGCTGGACATCAATGATCCGCATCACCGCGAAGTATCGGCGATCCGCCTGATCGCGAAGATGCCGACGCTGGTCGCCATGGCCTACAAATATTCGATCGGTCAGCCTTTCGTGTATCCACGCAATGACCTGTCATACAGCGCGAACTTCATGCACATGATGTTCTCGACGCCTTGCGCAGAATACAAAGTCAGCGACGTGCTCGTGCGCGCCCTGGACCGTATCCTGATCCTGCATGCAGACCATGAGCAGAACGCTTCCACATCGACAGTACGTCTGTCCGGTTCGAGCGGCGCCAATCCATTCGCCTGTATCGCCGCCGGCATCGCCTGCCTGTGGGGCCCGGCTCACGGCGGCGCGAACGAAGCTGCCTTGAACATGCTCAAGGAAATCGGTTCGGTCGATAACATTCCTGAGTTCGTGCGTCAGGTTAAGGACAAGAACTCCGGCGTGAAGCTGATGGGCTTCGGTCACCGCGTCTACAAGAACTACGATCCACGCGCCAAGCTCATGCGTGAAACCTGCTATGAAGTCCTGAATGAACTCGGTCTCGAAAACGATCCGCTGTTCAAACTGGCCATGGCCCTGGAAAAAGTCGCGCTCGAAGATGAATACTTCGTGTCCCGCAAACTCTATCCGAACGTCGATTTCTACTCAGGTATCGTGCAGTCTGCACTGGGCATTCCAGTGTCACTGTTCACAGGTATTTTCGCCATGGCGCGTACTGTCGGCTGGATCGCGCAATGGAACGAAATGATCTCCGATCCAGAGCAGAAAATCGGTCGTCCGCGTCAGCTGTTTGTCGGCTCACCGACTCGTGATGTGCCGGCAATGGACCAGCGCGGTTAATGTAAGCCCGGTGTCAGCCTGACATCAGGCTGACACCAAATGCGTTAGACCCATGAAAAGCGAGCCTTGTGCTCGCTTTTTTATTGGTTGCGAGATAGTTGGTGTGCTATGCTGTTGCGCGTTATGGTGTGGATTCAGTAGTAGATTTAAAAACTATAATTTAAAGACAGACCCTTCCCCACAACTTGATGTGCAATCCGCTAACCGGTCAGGCCGTGCCGCGGAAGGTTAATTAACCCGCTAATCTCGCGAAACGCGAAGAAAGGTGAGCAAGAGATGATGCAGCAATCCCTCTCCAATTCATACCTGTTTGGAGGCAATGCTCCGTACGTTGAAGAACTGTACGAAGCCTACCTCGACAATCCTGGCTCCGTGCCTGATAACTGGCGCGCGTATTTCGACGCCATGCAGCACGTGCCTGCGGTCGATGGCTCCAGCAAGCCCGATGTTGCCCACGCTCCTGTCATCGCGTCCTTCGCTGAACGCGCAAAACAAGGTCCTATCCGTACCGTCAGTGCTTCGGCTGATGCTGAAATGGGCCGCAAACGCGTCGCTGTCACGCAGCTGATCGCCGCCTACCGTTTCCTCGGTACCCGTTGGGCCAATCTCGATCCACTGCAGCGCCAGGAACGTCCGGCCATTGCTGAACTCGAGCCCAGCTTTTATGGTTTCACTGATGCTGACATGGATACCGTGTTCAACATCAGCAATACCTATTTCGGTACAGAGACCGCGACACTGCGCGACCTGACCAATGCGCTGCGTGACACCTATTGCCGCTCGATCGGCGTGGAATTCATGTACGTCACCGATCCCGTGCAAAAGCGCTGGATGCAGGAAAAGATGGAGTCGACACGTTCGGTGCCGAGCTTCACTGCAGAAAAGAAAAAACACATCCTCGACCGTCTGACTGCATCCGAAGGCCTGGAGCGCTACCTGCACACGAAATACGTGGGTCAGAAGCGCTTCTCGCTCGAAGGTGGCGAAAGTTTCATCGCCTCCCTGGATGAAACCATCCAGCGCGCCGGTGAAAAAGGCGTTCAGGAAATCGTCATCGGCATGGCCCATCGCGGCCGTTTGAACGTGCTCGTGAACATCCTCGGCAAGACGCCGCAGGAACTGTTCTCCGAGTTCGAAGGTAAGCATGGCGACGATCTGCCAGCCGGCGACGTCAAATACCATCAAGGCTTCTCGTCGGACATCTCGACAGCCGGCGGACCAGTGCATCTGTCGCTGGCCTTCAATCCATCCCACCTTGAAATCGTCAATCCGGTCGTCGAGGGTTCATGCAAGGCGCGTATGGATAGACGCGGCGACAAGGATGGCTCGCAAGTCCTGCCGATTCTGGTCCACGGTGATGCCGCTTTCGCCGGCCAGGGCGTCGTGATGGAAACGCTGAACCTGGCGCAGACACGCGGCTACGGTACTGGTGGCACAGTCCATATCGTCATCAATAACCAGATCGGCTTCACGACGTCTGATCCACGCGATTCACGCTCGACCCTGTATTGCTCGGACGTCGTCAAGATGATCGAAGCACCGGTCTTGCACGTCAATGGTGATGATCCTGAAGCGGTCGTGTTCGCGACCCAGATCGCGCTCGACTACCGTGTCGAGTTCAAGAAGGACATCGTGGTCGACATCGTTTGCTTCCGCAAGCTCGGCCACAATGAGCAGGACACACCAGCGCTGACGCAGCCGCTGATGTACAAGAAGATTGGCAAGCATCCGGGTACGCGCAAGCTCTACGCCGACAAGCTCGAAGCGCAGGGCACGATTCCCGCCGAAGGTGGCGACGCCATGGTGCGCGAATTCCGCGATGCCATGGATGCCGGCAAGCATACGCACGATCCGGTGCTGTCGAATTTCAAGAGCAAATATGCGGTAGACTGGCTGCCCTTCCTGAACCGTAAATGGACCGACGCAGCAGATACTGCCGTGCCACTGGCGGAACTGAAGCGCCTGTCGACCCGCATCACTTCGGTGCCGGAAGGCTTCAAGGTTCACCCGCTGGTCGAGACTGTACTTAGCAATCGCGCAGCGATGGGCCGTGGCGAGATGAACCTCGACTGGGGCATGGGCGAGCACCTCGCTTACGCATCGTTGGTCGCGTCGGGTTACACAATTCGTTTGACTGGCCAGGATGCCGGTCGCGGCACTTTCGTGCATCGTCATGCAGTCTTGCATGACCAGAACCGCGAGCGTTGGGATGCCGGCAGCTACATTCCGCTGCAAAACGTCTCAGACAAACAAGCGCCGTTCACGGTCATCGATTCAGTCCTGTCCGAAGAAGCCGTGCTCGGTTTCGAATATGGTTATTCGACCGCAGAGCCAAACACGCTGACGATCTGGGAAGCCCAGTTCGGCGACTTCGTCAATGGCGCGCAAGTCGTCATCGACCAGTTCATCAGCTCCGGCGAAGTGAAATGGGGTCGTGCTTCTGGCCTCGTGATGATGCTGCCGCACGGTTACGAAGGTCAGGGTCCTGAGCATTCGTCAGCCCGTCCTGAGCGTTTCCTGCAGCTCTGCGCAGACAATAATATGCAAGTCGTGCAGCCAACGACGGCATCGCAGATTTTCCATCTCTTGCGGCGCCAGATGATCCGTCTGTTCCGCAAGCCGCTCGTGATCCTGACGCCAAAGTCGCTGCTGCGTAACAAGGATGCCGGTTCACCTTTGTTGGAATTGGCAAAAGGTTCGTTCCAGACCGTTATCGGTGAAGTTGATGAGAAGATTGATGCCAAAAAGGTCAAGCGCGTCGTCGCCTGTTCCGGCAAGGTCTATTTCGACCTCGTCAATGCACGCAAGGAGCGCGGCCAGACTGATACGGCTATCGTTCGCGTCGAGCAGTTGTATCCCTTCCCGCACAAGGCGTTTGCCGCGGAACTGAAAAAATTCCCGAACATGGTGGAATTGGTCTGGACCCAGGATGAGCCGCAAAATCAGGGCCCATGGTTCCAGATTCAGCACAACATTTTCGAGAATCTCGATGTGGGCCATAAGCTCGCCTATGCCGGTCGTCCTGCAAGCGCATCGCCTGCAGTCGGTTACTACGACAAGCATTATGCCCAGCAAAAAGCCTTGATCGACACGGCATTCTCGAAGCTCAAGGGCTTCATCCTGACCAAATAACGAAAAGACCGCACACTGGAAGCCGGTGTGCGGTGCATATTTACGGAGAGTTTACATGGCAATTCTTGATGTCGTAGTTCCCCAGCTGTCAGAATCCGTCGCAGAAGCGACTCTGCTGGCATGGCATAAAAAAGTCGGCGAGGCAGTCGCCCGCGACGAAAACCTGATCGATATCGAAACCGACAAAGTCGTGCTCGAACTGCCGGCACCTGCTGCTGGCGTGATCGTTGAAATCCTCAAGGCCGATGGCAGCCTAGTCGTCGCTGGCGAACTGATCGCCCGTATCGACACTGCCGCTACAGTCGGTGCCGTTGCTCCTGCAGCAGCACCAGTGGCCGCTGTTGCCGCGCCTGTCGCTGCCGCGGTCGCCGCACCAGCCAGCACCAGTATCGCCATGCCAGCCGCAGCTAAAATGCTGGCTGATAACCACATGTCCGCTGACCAGGTATCCGGTACAGGCAAAGATGGCCGCGTCACCAAAGGCGACGTGATCAACAAGCTGGAAGCCAAGCCTGCCGCAGCAGTGCCAGCGCCAGTTGCCGCCAAGCCTGCCTTGCAACAGGTCGCCACACCAGCGTCGGTCGACCTCGGTGGCCGTCCGGAGCAGCGCGTGCCGATGAGCCGCCTGCGCGCGCGTATCGCCGAGCGTCTGGTCATGTCGCAGTCGACTAACGCCATCCTGACAACGTTCAACGAAGTCAACATGGCGCCAGTCATGGACTTGCGTAACAAGTACAAGGACAAGTTTGAGAAAGAGCACGGCGTCAAGTTGGGCTTCATGTCTTTCTTCGTCAAGGCAGCCGTCGCCGCACTGAAAAAATACCCGATCATCAATGCCTCTGTGGACGGCAATGACATCGTCTATCACGGTTACTTTGATATCGGTATCGCAGTCGGCTCGCCACGCGGCCTGGTCGTACCGATCATCCGCAATGCGGATCAGATGTCGATCGCCGATATCGAAAAGAAAATCGTTGAATTCGGTAACAAGGCCAAGGACGGCAAGCTCACGCTCGACGACCTGACCGGCGGTACTTTCTCGATTTCGAACGGCGGTACTTTCGGTTCGATGCTGTCGACACCGATCATCAACCCACCACAGTCAGCCATCCTCGGCGTGCATGCAACGAAAGACCGCGCTGTCGTCGAAAACGGCCAGATCGTGATTCGCCCGATGAACTACCTCGCGATGTCTTACGATCACCGCATCATCGATGGTCGCGAAGCGGTCCTCGGCCTGGTGACGATGAAGGAAGCCCTCGAAGATCCAGCGCGTCTCTTGCTCGATCTGTAAAAATGTCGTGAATCAGAAAAGACCGTCCCATGCCCTTCAGTGAGAGCGGCAGGACGGTCTTTTTTGTCAAATAAGGATAAGTAAAAATGTCGAAAAGTTTTGATGTCGTCGTCATCGGCGGCGGTCCTGGTGGCTATATTGCCGCAATCCGTGCAGCCCAATTGGGCTTTACCGTCGCCTGTATCGATGAATGGAAAAATGACAAGGGCGGCCCAGCCCCAGGCGGTACTTGCACCAACGTCGGCTGCATTCCATCGAAAGCCTTGCTGCAATCGTCGGAGCACTACGAGCACGCCGGCCATGCCTTCGCCGAGCACGGTATTGACGTGAAGGGCCTGTCCCTGAACTTGGGTCAGATGCTCAAGCGCAAAGACACCGTTGTCAAACAAAACAATGACGGCATTCTTTACCTGTTCAAGAAAAACAAGGTCAGCTTTTTCCATGGCCGCGGCTCGTTTGCGCAAGCTGCTGCCGGCGGCTACGAGATTCAGGTCACTGGCACTGCGAGTGAAGTCATCAGCGCCAAACATGTCGTTATTGCGACTGGCTCGAACGCGCGCGCCTTGCCGGGCGCCGCCTTTGATGAAAAGCTGATCCTGTCGAACACGGGTGCACTGGCCATCGAGTCCGTGCCGAAGAAACTCGGCGTCATCGGCGCCGGCGTGATCGGTCTGGAAATGGGCAGCGTCTGGCGTCGCCTCGGTTCCGAAGTGACTGTACTCGAAGCCTTGCCGACTTTCCTCGGTGCGGTCGATGAACAGATCGCCAAAGAAGCGCATAAGCTGATGAGCAAGCAAGGTTTGGGCATCAATCTGGGCGTCAAGATCGGCGCGATCACGCCATCGAAAAAAGATGTCACAGTCGAGTACGTCGATGCTGCCGGTGCTGCGCATAAAGCCGTCTTTGACAAGCTGATCATCTCCATCGGTCGCGTACCCAACACGATTGGCCTGAATGCTGAAGCGGTCGGCTTGAAACTCGACGAGCGCGGCTTCATTGCCGTTGATGGTGACTGCAAAACCAGCCTGCCAAATGTCTGGGCAGTTGGCGACGTGGTGCGCGGCCCGATGCTGGCGCACAAGGCGGAAGAAGAGGGCGTCGCAGTCGCCGAGCGTATCGCCGGCCAGCATGGCCATGTCAACTTCAACACGATTCCTTGGGTCATCTACACTTCACCGGAAATCGCGTGGGTCGGCAAGACCGAGCAGCAGTTGAAGGCCGAAGGCGTGGCTTACAAGGCCGGTACTTTCCCGTTTCTGGCGAATGGTCGCGCGCGCGCGCTCGGCGATACGTCCGGCATGGTGAAGTTTTTGGCCGATGCGAAGTCCGATGAAATCCTCGGCGTGCATATCGTCGGTCCGATGGCGTCTGAATTGATTTCGGAAGCCGTCGTAGCGATGGAATTCCGCGCATCAGCTGAAGACATCGCGCGTATCTGCCATGCGCATCCCTCCTTGTCGGAAGCGACCAAGGAAGCGGCCTTGGCCGTGGATAAGCGGGCCTTGAACTTCTGAGGAGCTCACTTGATCGCGTCCTTCCTCTGCTTGGGGATGGACGGCCGATCTGTTCTTTAGTGGTTTGTATCAGGAATTAAAAAGGTGAAAGAAACAGGGCGAGACTAGTCTCGCCCTGTTTTCATGTTGAATGCAGCAAAATAAAAAGAGAGCCGTTTTGGACAAGATGAATGTCACCGCGTTTTACCAGCATGCCTTGCAAGAGCGCGGCTTTCAGTCTGACCCGGCGCAATTTCGTGCGGTCGAACGTTTGCAGCAGACCTATGATGAATGGGTGTCCTACAAATCGCATCGCTCGAGTACCTTCCGGCGCTTGATCAATCGGCCCGAAGTGCCGCGTGGCCTTTACCTCTGGGGAGGGGTGGGACGCGGCAAATCGTTTTTGATGGATAGCTTTTATTCAGTCGTACCCTTGCATCGGAAGACCCGCGTCCATTTCCATGAATTCATGCGCAGCGTGCATCGCCAGCTCGATGACTGCAAGGGTATCGCCAATCCGCTCGATGAGGTCGGCCGCAGGATTGCCAAGAAATATCGGCTCATCTGCTTCGATGAGTTCCATGTCTCCGACATTGCCGATGCAATGGTGTTGTATAACCTGTTGCGCGTCTTGTTTGAACATGGTGTGTCATTCGTCATGACCTCGAACTACGCACCGGATACGCTGTATCCGGATGGCTTGCATCGCGACCGCATGCTGCCGGCGATCGCGCTCTTGAAGGACAAGCTGACGGTGATGAATGTTGATGCCGGCATCGATTACCGTAAGCGCTCACTTGAACAAGTCGATGCCTATCACTCGCCTTTGGGCGCGACGGCTGATCAAGCCTTGCGCGACGCCTTTGCGCGCATTGCCGAGACCGCCGACGAAGACCCGCGCGTGGACATCGAAGCGCGTGAAATCCGCAGCCTGCGCCGTGCTGGTGGCGTGATCTGGTTTGATTTTGCAACCCTGTGCGGCGGTCCGCGTTCGCAGAATGATTATCTTGAAATCGCCAGCCGCTTTCACACTGTGATCCTGTCAGGGATACCGCAGATGTCGGCTGGCATGGCCTCGGAAGCGCGGCGCTTTACCTGGCTCATTGACGTGTTTTACGATCACAAGGTGAAGCTGCTGATGTCGGCGGAAGTCCCTCCCGAGGATCTCTACACACAGGGTCAACTGGCCAATGAATTCCATCGCACGGTTTCGCGTATCATCGAAATGCAGTCCAGCGAATACATGCTAAGCGAGCGACGTGATGTCGCCGGCGGCATAGGCTGAGGGAGACTAGTTCATGCGGCGTGATTCAATTTTTACTCTGGTGCGCATTGCCTGTGCTGGCGCTGTCTTGTGTGTTTCCCTGGCACAGGCGCAGACGGGCTTGTCTATCGCCGATCATTTTCCAGCAGGATCGATTAACAGCGTCGAGCAAGCAGACCGCGCCTTGAAAGAGGCCGCCGCCGCACGTGCCGGGATCGAAGCATCCTATTCGGCAGGAAAGGCAGACTGCTATCCCGCCTTCTTCACGACCGCCTGCCTTGACAAGGTGGCCGAGCAAAGGCGTACCGCGCTGGCCAGCCTGCGGCCAATAGAAATCGAAGCCGAAATCTTCAAGCGCCGCGCGCGCGTCATCGCGCGTGATAACGACCTCGCGGAGCGGGAGCGCAATGCACAGGAAGAGGAACGGGCGAGGATGGCCAACGCCACGCCGGCAGTGGAAAAGTCGGGCAAGCCGGACTCCCCGCCGACCTTGACGGATCAGCTCGCAGAACAGAAAAGGCGCGAGGACAATATCCGTGCCTATGAAAAGAAGCAGCTCGATGCCTCCATCCGCTTGCGCGAGCGGGATGCAAAGAATGCCCCCAAGCCGAATTAAGCGCACGCATATTAGTGCAATAACAGGTGCCTCCCTTGGCGCTGGGCCCGCACTCGATTACACTGCAAACCAGCAAGCGAAAACCTGCGCAGCGCATTGCGAAAAGTGTATGCTTTGACGCTGGTTCCGGATGCACTGCGCCCGGGCAAGACAATTGATGTGTCCCCTCTGAAAATGACCATGAGTTCACCACAAGATATCCAGCGCCGCCTGATCGAACTCGAAGTCGAGCACCGTGACCTCGATGCCGTCATCGACGCCCTGATCCGCGATTTGCATCCGGATGAACTGCAACTGCGTCGCCTCAAGAAGCGTAAATTGCAGCTCAAGGATCACATGACCCTGCTGCGCATGCAGCTCATTCCCGATATCCCGGCGTGATGGTTCGCCGCATCATCCTGCAATGCCTGCGCGCCAAGCCGCGTATAACAAGAATCACCAGAGTTTTATTTTGACTGAGCAGATACCCGTTTTACCCCCTTCCGGCGAACACGATAGCGAGATCGAGGCGCTGTTTGACGCCGGCGGTCCACTCGGTCAGGCAATCGGCGGTTATCGTCCGCGCGCGGCGCAAACGAATATGGCCAAGGCCATCGGCCAGGCGATTTCCGGCCAGACGTCCCTGATCGCCGAGGCGGGTACCGGTACCGGCAAGACGTATGCGTATCTTGTTCCTGCGCTGCTATGGGGTGGCAAGGTCATCATCTCGACCGGCACGAAGAACCTGCAAGACCAAATCTTCCTGCGTGATATCCCGACTGTACGCAAAGCCTTGAAAGCGCCTGTCTCGGTGGCTTTGCTCAAAGGCCGCTCGAATTACGTCTGTCATTTCCATCTCGAACGCACGCTGCAGAATGGCCGCCTGACCTCGAAGGACGACGTCGGCTATTTGCGTGAGATTTCGCGCTTCATGAAGACCACGGCCACAGGCGACAAGGCTGAACTGACCAAGGTGCCAGAGACCGCGCTGATCTGGAATCTCGTTACTTCGACGCGCGATACCTGCTTCGGCGCTGAGTGCCAGTACTATCAGGATTGCTTTGTGATGAAGGCGCGCAAGGAAGCCCAGCAAGCCGATGTCGTGGTCGTTAATCATCATCTGTTCTTTGCCGACGTGGCGCTGAAAGATACAGGCGTGGCGGAATTGCTGCCGTCGGCGAACACCGTGATCTTCGACGAGGCGCATCAGTTGCCGGACACGGCGACGCTGTTTTTCGGTGAGACGATGTCGACTTCGCAAATCATCGAGCTGTGTCGCGATGTGCTCGCAGAAGGTTTGTCACATGCGCGCGATGGCGCCGACTGGGCCAAGGTCGTCAGCCCCGTTGAGAAAGCTGCGCGCGATTTGCGCCTGACTTTTTCGCAGGATTCGATCAGGCTGGCGGTGAACCAGATCGCCGAGTCGAGCACTTTCTTTCCAGCGTTGCAAACGCTGGAAAAGGCCATGGACTCAATGCAGCTGGTCCTCGACAAACAGGCCGAGCGCGCCGAAACGATCGAGCAATGCCGTGTGCGCACGATTGAGCTCAGCGGGCAATTGGCGGCGTGGACCGCGGCCAGCAAACTGGGTGCTGCCAAGGACGGCGAAGAAGATCAGGTCTTGTGGGTTGAGGCTTTTTCGGCCTCGGTGCAATTACATCGTACGCCGCTGTCGATTGCACCGATCTTCAGCAAACAGCGCGAAGGAAGCTCGCGCGCCTGGATTTTTACCTCGGCCACGCTGGCGGTGAAAAACGACTTCACGCATTACACTTCGCAAATGGGCCTGGCCGATGAAATCGCCTATACCTGGCCGAGTCCCTTCGATTACGAGAAGCAGGGCTTGCTGTATGTGCCGACTGGGCTGCCGCAGCCGAATTCGTTTGAGTACACGGATGCGGTGATCGATGCAGCTTTGCCGGCGATAGAGGCATCCGGCGGCAGGGCATTTTTCCTGTGCACGACCTTGCGCGCCGTGAATCGTGCCGCCGAACGTTTTCGTGACGAGTTTGCCAAACGCGGCTTGAATTATCCCTTGATGGTGCAGGGCGAAGCAGGGCGCACAGAATTACTCGACCGCTTCCGTGCCGCCGGCAATGCGGTGCTGATCGGTAGCCAAAGCTTCTGGGAAGGCGTGGACGTGCGCGGTGAAGCGCTGTCGCTGGTGATCATCGACAAACTGCCTTTCGCGCCGCCTGACGATCCTGTGCTGGCTGCGCGTATCGGTGCGCTGGAGCGGCGCGGCTTGAACGGTTTCATGCATCATCAGCTGCCGGAAGCCGTAATCAATCTGAAGCAGGGCGCGGGACGATTGATCCGCGATGAAAACGACCGTGGCGTGCTGATGCTGTGCGATCCGCGCGTGATCAGCAAGCCCTATGGCAAACGCATCTGGCAAAGTTTGCCGCCGTTTAAGCGGACGCGCGAGTTGGCTGAGGTGCAGGCGTTTTTTGCGGACTTGAAAAAGTAGATGGTGGCGATTTATTTGATGTGATTTTTGGGTCGGAGATGGCGCAGTCCGGGTCCGGCACAGGGCAGCCCACCGGGTCATAGACCCGACCCTGAATGGTGGGCAACCCTGTGCCGGACCCGGCCTGCTTTGTGCTGTCGATGGCGCATCCAAAGACTTGTTAAACCGGCCTGTTTGATTTGTCAGGATTAGTCTTAATCGTTCGGCCGAATCACGATCTTCCCCGTCACCTTGCGCGCCGCCATGTCATTCAATGCTTTCGGCGTATCCGCTAGCGCATACCGCCCCGAAATATGCGGCTTGATTTTTCCCTCTGCCAGCCAGCCCATCAATTCCCGCATTGCCGCGAGATTATTCTTCGGCTCGCGCTTGGCGAATTCACCCCAGAACACGCCGACCAGTGAAGCGCCTTTGAGCAGCGTCAGATTCAGCGGTAATTTCGGAATTTCACCATTCGCAAAGCCGACCACGAGATAACGCCCGCGCCAAGCGATCGAGCGGAACGCCGGCTCGGCGTAGATACCACCGACCGGATCGTAAATCACGTCCGGACCTTTACCATCTGTGGCGGCCTTGATCGCTTCGCGCAAATCCTCGGTCGAATAATTGATCAGCACATCGGCGCCATGATTCTTGCATACAGCCAGCTTTTCATCCGACGAGGCGGCCGCGATCACGCGCGCACCGAGCGCTTTGCCGATTTCAATGGCGGCGATGCCCACGCCACCGGCCGCACCAAGGACCAGCATTGTTTCGCCCGCTTTCAATTGCGCGCGGTCGACGATCGCATGATGGGAGGTGCCATAGGTCAGCGTGATCGCCGCAGCCGTGTCGAAATCCATGCCCGGCGGGACTGGCATCGCCGTCTGCGCCGGCACCACGATTTGCTGTGCAAACGCGCCTTGTCCGGCAAAGGCGATGACCTTGTCGCCGACCTTGTAATGTGTCACGCCTTCACCGACTGCGCTGATGACGCCGGCCAGTTCGCTGCCGGGAATGAAGGGCAGGGTGGGCTTGAATTGATATTTGTTTTGCACGATCAGTACATCAGGAAAATTGACGCCTGCTGCTTCGATATTGATGGCGATCTGGCCAGGTCCTGGCGTCAGGTCCGGTAATTCTTCCACGACCAGCGTGTCCGGCAAGCCCCAGGCATTACAGACGATGGCTTTCATGATGTCTCCTTTATATTTTTAAAAAAAGTACGGTCGTTAGCTTTTGCGATTATGCCGCAAAATGCCCGCTTGCTTCAGGTAAAATCAAACCATGAAAATACTAATCAGTAACGACGATGGATACCTGGCGCCGGGTCTCATTGCGCTCGCAGAGGCAATGGCGGCCATTGCCGAGATCGTCGTGGTCGCGCCTGACTCGAATCGCTCCGGCAGTTCGAATTCCCTGACGCTGGATCGCCCCTTGTCGGTGAGTCAGGCGAGTAACGGTTTCTACTTCGTCAATGGTACGCCGACCGACTGTGTGCATATTGCGCTGACCGGTGGCATTGCCGGATTTGTGCCGGACCTGGTCGTCTCCGGCATTAATCAGGGTCAGAACATGGGCGACGATACGCTGTATTCGGGCACGGTCGCAGCGGCTACGGAAGGCTATTTGTTCGGCATCCCCGCAATCGCGTTTTCGCAGGTCCATCACGGCTGGGCACATCTCGATGCCGCCGCCAAAGTCGCGCGCGACATCGTGTTGCGCCGATTTGATACCTTGCCCAAGCCTTATCTGCTGAACGTCAATATTCCGAACCTGCCTTATGAGCAGTTGAATACGACAATCGCGACCCGACTCGGCAAGCGCCACATGGCCGAGCCGGTCGTGCGCAGCCAGGATCCGCGTGGGCGCGAAATTTACTGGATCGGGCCACCGGGGGGCGCCAAGGATGCCGGCGAGGGTACCGATTTTCACGCTACTGAACATGGTGCGATTTCGATCACGCCGCTGCAAATCGATCTGACGCATGCGCAGCAGTTAAACCTGCTGCGGCGGGAGCTGGGATGACGGAAAAAAGCAAGAATTTTCCTCTGAAGCTGGCCTCGGTCGTCGAAAAAACCAGTCCGGGCAGTCAGCGTCGCAGCGGTGTTTCGCCAGTCGCAACACCGCAGACGGCCACGCGCAATGCCGCGACCAGTCATGCAAACAAGCCTGCCTCACAGTCCAATCCAGTCAACGCTACGCAGCAGCGCGCGTCGGCACAGCCAGCGCCGTCATCAACACCTGAGCGCGGATCCCCCCTCGTGTCGGACTCGATCCGCAAGGCCATGGTCGCTCGCGTGGCGCGCCAGGGTGTCAGTGACGCCAAGGTATTGGCGGCGCTGGAAGCCATCCCGCGCCATCTGTTTGTGGAGCCGGCAATGGCCAGCCAGGCGTACATTGACGCTTCGCTGCCGATCGGACATCACCAGACGATTTCCCAGCCTTACATCGTGGCGCGCATGATCGAGGTGATGCGCGATAACGCACGCGGTGGCGTGTTGAACAATGTGCTGGAGATTGGTACCGGCTGCGGTTATCAGGCGGCCGTGCTATCGCTGGTCGCCAAAGAAGTGTATTCGATCGAACGCATCAAGCCGCTGCATGAATTGGCGAAGACGAATCTGCGCCCCCTGCGCATCGCGAATATCCGCTTGCATTACGGGGATGGTATGCTTGGCCTGCCGCAAGTTGCGCCCTTTGATGGCATCATTCTCGCCGCGGCCGGTCTGGAAGTGCCGCAGGCTTTGCTGGAGCAAATGGCGATCGGCGGGCGCCTTGTGGCGCCCGTCGGCGAGCATAAGCAGGTCTTGCAATTAATCGAACGCACAGGTCAATACGATTGGCGCAGCAGCACCCTGGAAGAATGCCATTTCGTGCCTCTGCGCCCCGGTACGGTCTGACCCGCCTGTAGGGTCTTATCGACGACACACACTTATTTGAAGAACATGAATTTAATCCGTTACACCAGTTTGCTGCTGCTTTGTGGCGCGCTAGCTGCCTGTACCACGCCGCGCAGTCCGGCGCCGATCACTGATCGCACCGTCGCGCCTGGTCGGCCTGCCGTCACCACTGCGAGCAACGCTGCCAGTAAGCCTGTGACGCGAGATGCTGACAAGCGCAGCTACTACACGGTCAAACGTGGCGATACCCTGATCCATATCGCGCTTGAAGTCGGCCAGAATTACCGCGACATCATCGCCTGGAACAATCTCGCCAATCCGAATGACATCAAGGTCGATCAAGTCTTGCGCGTTGCACCGCCCGATGCGCCTGTGTCAACGCAGCCTGTACAAGCCTCCAATGTCAGTAGCAATAGCGCCGGTGAGGTCAAGCCTTTGGCGGCGGTTCCACCCGGCGCCATGAAGTCAGGACCGCGTGGTGAAAAGCGTCCATACTCCGCGGCGAACCTGGCCGAAATGAAGAAGGGTGATGCTGCCGTTGGCGGTGCTGCTGCCAGTGTCGCTCCTGCGGCAACATCTACTGGTCAGCAAGTGCCAGCGAAAGTGACTGAGCCTACAATGGATGAAGAGTCAGTCGCGTGGATGTGGCCTGCGGAGGGCAAGGTGACCAGCAGTTTCGATGATGCCAAAAAAGGTATTGATATTGCCGGCACTTCCGGCCAGCCGGTGTTTGCTGCGGCTGGTGGCAAGATCTTGTATGCCAACAGTATTCGCGGCTATGGCAATCTTGTGATCGTCAAACATACGAACAATCTGTTATCGGCCTATGCGCATAACAAAACCATTCTCGTGAAAGAGAATCAAACGGTCACAAAGGGACAAAAGATCGCTGAAATGGGCAATACTGATACCGATGCAGTTAAATTGCATTTTGAAATTCGTCAGCAGGGCAAGCCGATCGATCCTCTTAAATTTCTTCCTGGGCGGTAAATGAAAAACGACTCCCGCAGACCTCTGGACGATGACGCTGAGTCCGACGATGGGTCTGTCGAGGAGTCATCCTGCCTGTCCATTGACGACGGTCCCGAGGCCATCACCGATGTCGTCGAGCCAGCGACCACGGCCGTCGGCCAGGTTTCGGTCGATGAGCTCAAGACCATTCTGGCGGCTGAACTGTCGACAGACACGACCCAGCATTATCTGAACCAGATCGGCACACGGCCGCTGCTCAGTGTGGTCGAAGAGGTCCATTTCGCCACACTGGCCAAGGCCGGGAATTTTCCGGCGCGGCAGAAGATGATCGAACATAATCTGCGTCTTGTCGTATCCATTGCCAAGCATTACATCAATCGCGGCGTGGTCTTGCTCGACCTGATCGAGGAGGGCAATCTCGGCCTCATGCGCGCCATCGATAAATTCGAACCTGAGCGCGGTTTTCGCTTCTCCACCTATGCGACCTGGTGGATACGCCAGAGTATCGAGCGCGCCATCATGAACCAGGCGCGCACGGTGCGCCTGCCGGTCCACATGGTGCGTGAATTGAACCAGATCCTGCGCGCCAAATACCACCTCGAATCCCAGCACCACAATGGCAAGGATGCCAGCGCCGAAGATATCGCCCATCTGGTCGACCGGCCGCTAGAAGACGTGCAGGATATTCTCGCCATGTCCGAACATGCGACTTCGCTGGATGCGCCGCTCGATAATGATCCTCAGGCCAGCTTGATGGATCTGCTGCCGGGCGACAGCGACGACGGTCCCGATGCGCGCGCCGAGCATCATGAAATCGAAATTCTTGTGCGCGACTGGCTGAAAAAGCTGCCTGAAAAGCAGCGTCTTGTTATCATTCGACGCTTCGGCCTGGATCATGAAGATCCGTCGACACTGGAACAGCTGGCCGCCGAGCTTGGTATCACGCGCGAGCGCATACGGCAGATCCAGCAGGAAGCCCTGATTAAACTGAAGCGTGCGCTAGCGGCACGTGGTGTCGGCAGGGATGCCTGCCTGTAGCCATGTACCCAATCAGGATAGTTAGCCGGCTTCGCCCTGACACCCAATAATTATTTGCCGGCATGGCGCACCATGACCGGTTCTGACCTTGAAACCTATGCAGCAAATACCACTCGATATCAAATCGCTCGACATGGACGCCCGTGGCATCGGGCATATTCAAAATGAAGATGGCACAAAAGGCAAAGTCATCTTTGTCGAAGGCGCCTTGCCCGGCGAGCGCGTCAATTATCAGACCTTCCGGCGCAAGCCGAAATGGGAAGAAGCGCACCTGACCCTACTACACAATGAATCGTCGCAGCGGGTCAAGCCGAAGTGCGCCTATGTCGGCATCTGTGGTGGCTGCGCCATGCAGCATCTGGAACCGGCCGCACAAGTCGCCATGAAGCAGCGCGTGCTGGAAGATAATCTCAAGCACATCGGCAAGGTCAAGCCGGAAATGATGCTGCGCCCGATTTATGGCCCGACCTGGGGCTACCGTTATCGCGCACGCCTGTCAGTGCGGCTGGTCAAGAAAAAGGGCACGGTGCTGGTCGGCTTCCACGAAAAAAAATCATCCTTCGTCGCTGACATGCAGACCTGCGAAATCCTGCCGCCGCATGTGTCGGCAATGCTGATGCCCTTGCGGGAGTTAATCGGTGCGATGGATATCGTCGAACAAGTCCCGCAAATCGAGCTCGCGGTCGGCCAGGATGTGACGGCGATGGTGATGCGCATACTCGCGCCACTCACGCCAGCCGACGAAGTCAGGGTCAAGGCTTTCGCAGACCAGCACAATGTGCAATGGTGGCTGCAGACGGGGGGCATGGAAACCGTGCGCTGCTATTATCCCGAAGGCCGGCAGCTGCATTACACGCTGCCTGAATTCGGTATCAGCATGCCCTTCAAGCCGACCGATTTCACGCAGGTCAATCACCACATCAATCGTGTGCTGGTCGCGCGGGCTTTGCGTCTGCTGGAAGTGCAGGCGGGGGATCGCGTCGCTGATCTGTTCTGTGGATTGGGTAATTTCACGCTGCCACTGGCGACCCAGGCGCGTGAAGTCGTGGGTATCGAAGGCAGTACTGTCCTGACTGAGCGTGCGCTGGAAAATGCACAGGCCAATGGCGTGGCCGACAAGACCAGTTTCTTTTGCCGTAATTTATTTGAAGCCACCAGCGCCGACTTCATCGCCTTGGGCAAGTTCGACCGGATGCTGATCGATCCACCGCGCGAAGGCGCCATGGCGGTCGCGCAAGCGCTGGCTGAACTCGATGTGTCACTCAAGCCTCAGCGCATTGTCTATGTGTCTTGCAGCCCGGCGACGCTGGCGCGTGACGCCGACATTCTCGTGCATCAGGGTGGGTATCGGATTACGAATGCAGGTGTGGTGAACATGTTCCCTCATACCTCGCATGTAGAGTCGATCGCCGTGTTCGAATTGGATCAGGAATCAAATCGAAAATTGGATCAATGAGGTAAGGCTGTTGGATGGTCATCAGTGCTAATTAGCAGTCGAGGTCCGGCACAGTGTTGACCACCAGTCAGGGTCCGGTCTATGGACCCGGTGGGCAATACTGTGCCGGACCTCGGCTGCGTCAACATCAACGGTAAATGCTGTTGATCAAACCGCCAAAAAAAATGCGCTACTAAAAAGTAGCGCATTTCTAAATCAAGCCAGCTAAACCTCAATCCCGGTTACCACCAAAAATCCCCAGCAGCGCCAACAAATTCGAGAAAATGTTGTACAGGTCAAGGTAGATGCTCAGCGTCGCCGTGATGTAATTTGTCTCACCGCCATTGATCACCTGCTGCACGTCATGCAGGATATAAGCCGAGAAGATGGCAATCGCGATCACGGAGATCGCCAGCTGCATTGCCGGTAACTGGAAAAAGATATTGGCCAGTGACGCGACCATGATCACCATGACACCGGCGAACAGCCATTTGCCCAGGCCGGAAAAGTCGCGCTTGGACACGGTCGCAACAGTGGCCATCGTCGCGAAAATCGAGGCCGTACCACCGAAGGCCATCATGATCAGGGTCGAGCCATTCGAAAATCCGAGGATCGCGCCGATCATCCGCGACAGCATCAGCCCCATGAAGAAAGTGAAGCCGAGCAGTACCGCTACGCCCAGTCCTGAATCCTTGGTCTTCTCGATAGCGAAGATAAAGCCGAACGCGATCGCCATGAACAGCATGAAGCCGATCATCGGGCTACCGGCAAAAAACGCGAACTTGAATTGCACGCCCAGCCACGCACCGAGTACCGTCGGAATCATCGACAGTGCGAGCAGCCAGTAAGTGTTACGCAAGACACGGTGCCGCACCGCGAGCATTGATTCACTGCCGGCGGACGCGCCAAAGCGGGTATGTAAATTGTGTTCCATAGAGGCTCCTGTTTGTTTCCAAGGTCATAACGCCCGTTGAGAATAGCATGGATTTATATGCCGGGGCAGGGCGCCAAGGCCGCAGATTACCGTGCTCTGGCTTATATGTCTGCTATTGAATCAAATACAGGGTGTTCTATGTTAAAATCTAGGGTTAGTTGGAACCTTAATGTGTAGCCTTAACCCTTTCTTTTTATTGGAGTTTTTAAGATGGCGATTGAACGTACCCTGTCAATTATCAAACCAGATGCCGTAGCTAAAAATGTCATCGGTCAAATTTATACCCGTTTTGAATCGGCTGGCCTGAAGATCATCGCCGCGCGCATGATGCATCTGTCCCGCGCTGAAGCTGAAGGTTTCTACGCTGTGCACAGCGCCCGTCCTTTCTTCAAGGATCTCGTTGATTTCATGATCTCCGGTCCTGTGATCGTTCAGGCTCTCGAAGGCGAAAACGCCATCGCCAAGCACCGCGACCTGATGGGCGCGACTGACCCGAAGAAGGCAGAAAAAGGCACGATCCGTGCTGACTTCGCTGATTCGATCGATGCGAACGCAGTCCATGGTTCCGACGCTGCTGAAACAGCTGCTGTTGAAATCGCTTACTACTTCCCGGCTTTGAACGTATATTCACGTTAATTGACTGGCCATTCGTCCCGGCGCGCTTGTACTAACCGGGGCAGGAATGGATTCTGGAAAAGCTGTCATGACGGATCTCACCAATTTGCTGGACCTCGATCCCGCGCAACTTGTCGCTTACTGTGGCGAGTTGGGTGAGAAGCCGTTTCGCGCCAAACAATTGCAGCGCTGGATACACCAATTCGGCGCCAGCGATTTCGACGCAATGTCCGACCTCGCAAAATCCCTGCGTGAAAAACTCAAGACGCGCGCCTTCATCGCCTCGCCCGCCATCATCAGCGACCATACGTCGACTGACGGTACGCGTAAATGGCTGATCGACGTCGGCCAGGGCAATGCGGTCGAAACTGTATTCATCCCCGAAGAAAATCGCGGCACGCTGTGCATTTCCACGCAAGCGGGCTGCGCCGTGAACTGCCGCTTTTGCTCCACAGGCAAACAGGGCTTCAACCGTAATCTCAGCGTCGCCGAAATCATCGGCCAGCTGTGGATGGCGGAGTTTGCGCTGCGCCAGACCAAAGGCATCGAGCCCGGTCCAAAAGGCGAGCGACAAATCACCAACGTCGTCATGATGGGCATGGGCGAACCCTTGCTCAATTACGAGCCGACGGTCACGGCCCTCAAGCTCATGCTCGACGATAATGCCTACGGCCTGTCGCGTCGGCGCGTGACCCTGTCGACCTCGGGCGTGGTGCCGATGATCGACAAGCTCGGTCACGACTGCCCGGTGGCGCTGGCTGTGTCGCTGCATGCGTCCAACGATGCCTTGCGCGATGGTCTTGTGCCACTGAATAAAAAATACCCGCTGGTCGAATTGATGGCCGCATGTAAGCGCTACCTCGAATTCGCGCCGCGCGACTTTGTCACGTTTGAGTATTGCATGCTCGACGGCGTCAACGACACGGATCAGTGCGCGCGCGAGCTGATCGCGCTTGTCAAGCATAGTGCGCATCCGGTCAACTGCAAATTCAACCTGATTCCGTTTAATCCCTTCCCGGAATCGGGCCTGACCCGCTCCAACAACATCCGCATCAAGGCCTTCGCGCAGATCCTCGTCGATGCCGGTATCGTCACGACGATTCGCAAAACGCGCGGTGATGATATTGACGCCGCCTGCGGTCAGCTCGCCGGTGAAGTGCAGGATCGCACCAAGGTGCAGGAACGCATGAAAAAGATGGCCGAGTATCAGGAAAAATACGGCAAGGATTTCGGCCGCATCGTGGAGATCAGCTGATGAACCTGCGGGCGCTCGCAGCATTGTTCACGGCGGTCATCATGGCCGCTACGCTGGCCGGCTGTGCCTCGACTGAGCCACTGGCAAAACGTACTGACCAGACCGAAGGGCAGAAGCGCGCACGCATCCGCCTGCAGCTGGCCATGGAATATTACGAGCAGCGCCAGCTGTCGGTCGCGCTCGAGGAAATCAAGCAGGCGCTGCAGGCCGATGTCGATTTTTCGGATGCTTATGGCGTACGTGCACTGATCTACATGGATCTTGGTGAAACGCGTCTCGCGCAGGAAAATTTTCTGCAGGCGCTACGTCTGGCGCCCGACAATCCTGATTTGAGCAATAACTTTGGCTGGTTCCTGTGTCAGAACGAGCGCGTTGCCGAAGGCTTGGTCTTTTTCGAGAAGGCGCTGAAGAATCGCGCTTATCAGTCGCCGGCCAAGGCACTGACGAACGCTGGCGTGTGCAGCATGAAATTGCGCGATCTTGATGCCGCAAATCGTTATTTGTTGCGTTCCTTCGAGATCGATCCGGCGAACCCGGTGACCAATATGAATCTCGCCCGGATTTTATTTGCCCGTGGCGACGCTGAAAAAGCGCGGTTTTATTTTGACCGTACCATCAAGATCGACGCGAGCAGCGCCGATGTGCTGTGGTTAGGCATCAAGATCAAGCACAAGCTCGGCGACATGCTCGGTGAAATGAGTCTTGCGACGCAATTACGCCGGCGCTACCCCGACTCCAATGAATATGCAGCCTATCAACGCGGGGCCTACGATGAATGATAGCGACACAAGCTTCAAGCCACTGTTCGACGCGGAACCCGCGCCAGCGCAGGATAATCTTGTTTTTGACAAACCGACAGTAGAGCCGGTCTCAATCAATCTTCCCGTAATCGAGACTGCGGCGGCAAAAAATTCCGCGGGTCTTGGTGCGCAGCTGCGCGCGAAGCGCGAAGAGCTGGGCTTGAGTATCGACCAGGTATCCGGGCAATTGTATTTGGCGCCACGGCAGGTCAAGGCCTTGGAAGCGGATGACTATGAGGCCTTGCCCGGCATGGCCAGCGTGCGCGGCTTTGTACGCTCTTATGCGAAATTGCTGAAAATGGCGCCTGAGCCTTTGCTTGCCATACTCGGCAGTCCTGTCGACACACCATTGATTGAGTCCGCGTCGATGCGGCGCGCGATGCCGACGCAATTTCTGGGTGACAGTCGCCTGCCCATCATGGGTTCGCAAGGTCGAAGCAAGGGTAAATGGCTTCTGATTCCTGTCGTCATTCTCGTGTTGCTTGCGCTGATAGGCATTTATCAAAAAGGCTGGCTGTTCTCGGTTCTCGGTTCGTCGGCGCCACATGCTGCGGCTGACGGTGCTGCCAAGGGCGAGTCAGCGTCATCGAGTACCTCGTTGCCAGAATCAGTCGATCCAGTGAATAAGTCCCTAAGTCCGGATGGCGGCGTCGCCGCCCCGGCTGAGGTGAAACCAGAGCCGCCGCCCGCGCCCCCGCCGGTCGCACTGGAGATTAAATTCCGCGAAGATTCGTGGATCGAGCTGCGTCGTAATGACGGTAGCTACCGCAATTCCATCATTACTGCCCATGTTGGCAAAGCAGGTACGACTGAGACCTTTGACCAGGACGACGCTCGCTCGCTCACGGTCGGCAATGCTAAAGGCGTTGAGATCATGGTGCATGGTGCACCGCTGGATCTCGGTGCCAGTGCCAATGGTAACGTCGTGCGGATTAACCTTAAATAATCAGAATTGTTCAACGTGATGGCTTCAGATAATTTTCCGATCGGCTCAGGCCCACTGGCACGCCGCAGCAGCTGTCAGTCAGTGATCCGTCACGGCGAGCATGCAGTTCTGCTCGGCGGCGGCGCACCGGTCGTGGTGCAATCGATGACCAATACCGATACCGCTGACGCGATCGGCACGGCCATCCAGATCAAGGAATTGGCCCGCGCCGGTTCGGAGCTGGTGCGCATCACGGTCAATAATGCGGAAGCGGCCGCGGCAGTTCCGGCGATCCGTGAACAGCTCGACAAGATGGGTATCACTGTGCCGCTGGTGGGTGACTTTCATTACAACGGTCATACGCTGCTCAATGACTACCCGGACTGCGCCGCCGCACTGTCGAAATACCGCATCAATCCTGGTAATGTCGGGCAGGGCGCGAAACGCGATACGCAGTTTGCGCAAATGATCGAAGTCGCCTGCCGCCACGACAAACCGGTGCGCATCGGCGTGAACTGGGGCAGTCTCGACCAGGCACTGCTGGCGCGCATCATGGATGAAAATGCCGCGCGCGCTAGGCCCTGGCCGGCGCAGTCGGTGATGTATGAAGCGCTGATCACTTCGGCCATCGAAAACGCCCAGCGCGCCGAAGAAATCGGCCTCGCCCGCAACAAGATTATCCTCTCTTGCAAAGTCTCCGGCGTGCAGGATTTGATCGCCGTCTATCGCGAACTAGCGCGTCGCTGCGACTATCCGCTGCACCTCGGCCTGACCGAAGCCGGCATGGGCAGCAAGGGTATCGTGGCTTCGACGGCGGCGATGGCAGTCTTGCTGCAGGAAGGCATCGGCGACACGATCCGCATTTCGCTCACGCCCGAACCTGGCGGCGACCGCTGCAAGGAAGTCATCGTTGGTCAGGAAATGCTGCAGACCATGGGCCTGCGTAAATTCGCACCGATGGTCATCGCCTGTCCCGGCTGCGGTCGCACGACCTCAACCGTGTTCCAGGAATTGGCCGATAACATCCAGACTTACCTGCGCGATCAGATGCCAGTCTGGAAGCTGGAATACCCGGGCGTCGAAGGC
This sequence comes from Oxalobacteraceae bacterium, assembly GCA_947448025.1. Classification (GTDB taxonomy): domain Bacteria; phylum Pseudomonadota; class Gammaproteobacteria; order Burkholderiales; family Burkholderiaceae_D; genus CANFLV01. The sequence goes on from CANFLV010000022.1 coordinate 57,156, forward strand.
ATGAACGTCGCCGTCATGGGCTGCATCGTCAACGGTCCCGGTGAATCCAAGCATGCCAACATCGGCATCAGCCTGCCCGGCACCGGCGAATCACCCGCCGCACCGGTCTTCGTGGATGGCGAAAAGACGGTCACGCTGCGTGGCGAGCGTATTGCCGAAGAATTCCACGCCATCGTGCTCGAGTATGTTCAAACCCGTTACAAGAAACAGGCTGTTGCCGCTTAAAGATCATGTCAGAAAATAAGAAAATCGAAAAAATCGTCGGCGTCAAAGGGATGAATGACATCCTGCCGGCAGATGCACCGCTGTGGGAACTGTTCGAGAACACCGTGCATACGGTTTTGAAAAGTTATGGTTTCCAGCAGATTCGTACGCCCATCGTTGAGCCTACAGGTTTGTTTGCGCGCGGTCTCGGGGCGGTCACCGACATCGTCGAAAAAGAAATGTATTCCTTCACCGATTCCATGAACGGCGATGAATTGACATTACGTCCTGAAGCCACTGCTGGTGTGGTGCGCTCTGCCATCGAGCATAACCTGACCTATGAAGGGCCAAAGCGCCTGTGGTACCAGGGCCCGATGTTCCGTCATGAAAAGCCACAGCGTGGCCGTTATCGCCAGTTCCACCAGATCGGCGCGGAAGCGCTCGGTTTTACCGGTCCCGATATCGATGCCGAACTGATCATGATGTGCCAGCGTCTTTGGGATGACCTGGGTCTGGACAATATCAAGCTTGAACTGAATTCGATCGGTGACGCCGCTGAGCGCAATGCGCACCGCGCCGACCTGATCGCGTATTTCGAGCAGCATGCAGACTTGCTCGATGCTGAAGCCCAGCGTCGCCTGCACAGTAATCCGCTGCGCATCCTCGACACGAAAAACCCGACCATGCAGGCCATGGTTAATGCCGCGCCGAAGCTGCTCGACTACCTCGGCGCCGAATCGCTCGCGCATTTCGAGGGTGTCCAAAAAATCCTGCGCCACAATGCGATTCCGTTCACGATCAACCCGCGACTGGTGCGCGGCATGGATTACTACAATCGCACCGTATTCGAATGGGTCACTGATGCGCTCGGTTCGCAAGGCACAGTCTGCGCGGGCGGTCGTTACGATACTTTGGTCGAAATGTTTGGCGGCAAAGCGACGCCCAGCTGCGGCTTTGCGATGGGTATCGAACGTTTGCTCGAGCTGATGAAAGCCAGCGGCGAAAAGTTCGCCGCGAACCAATGCGATGTCTATATCGTGCATCAGGGTGAAGCCGCGCAGATGCAAGCCTTTGTCGTTTCTGAAAGATTAAGGGATGCCGGGCTTGATGTTGTGCTACATTGCGCCTCGTTGGCGGGACCCGGCAGTTTTAAATCGCAAATGAAACGCGCCGATGCGAGTGGCGCCGGCTACGCGATCATCATCGGCGACGATGAAATTGCCAACGACACCGCGATCGTCAAATCCCTGCGCGCCGAAGACATGGAAAACAATCAGGCAGCTGTGCCGTTTGACACCGTTGCCGAGTATCTGGTCGATCAAATCGTCGGCGGCGACGATGAGCATGATCATTCCGAACACGTACACTATCATCACTAAGCATTTATAGACGACTATGGCATTCGATCTCGAAGAGCAGGAACAATTAGCCTCCATCAAAGCCTGGTGGAATCAATACGGCAATCTGGTGACATGGCTGCTGATCATCGTGCTGGCCGGCTTTGCGGCATGGAACGGCTGGAATTACTACCAGCGCCAGCAGGCAGGTCAGGCAGGCCAGCTGTATGAAGAATTGCAAAAAGCCGTCACGGCACACGACAATGCCCTCGTCCAGCGTGCCGCAGGCGACATGGAAAGCCGCTTCAAAGGCACCGCCTACGCACCGATGTCCGCCCTGACTGCCGCGAAGTCCGCGGTGGATGCGAATGATTTACCTGCTGCGAAAGTTCAGCTGCAATGGATCATCGCCAGCGCTAGCGCAGACGAATACAAGGCCATCGCGAAAATCCGCCTGGCCGGTGTACTGCTCGACGAGAAAGCCTATGACGAAGCCCTGAAGCTCGTCAGCGGTGAATTCGCCAAGGAGTTTGTCTCAGTCGCAGCGGACCGTAAGGGCGATATCCTCGTCGCGCAAGACAAGCTGGCCGAAGCGCGCAGCGCCTACAAGGCTGCGCTCGATGCGACTGACCAGAAAAACCCCGGTCGTCAGTTAATCCAGTTGAAGCTCGATGCCATCGGCGGCGCCACGGCGAAAGCCGCTGCCTGAACTGGCCGCACTGACAAACCCTAGAGGAACAAGCATGCACAGTGCAGTAATCAATATCGCAAAAATCGGCGCACGCTTCGGATGCGTCGCCGCTGTCCTGGTCATGACGGGCTGCGCGACGATCGAGGAATACAATCCCTTCTCCGGCAAAAGCAAGAACAAGACGCCGCCGTCTGAGCTGGTCGAATTCAAGAGCAGCATGGCAGTACGCACGGCGTGGGAAGCCTCGGTCGGCGATGGTGAAAAGTTGATCTTTACGCCAGCGCAGGCAGGCGACAGTATTTACGTCGCAGCCGCGAATGGCACGCTGGCACGCCTTGATGGCGCCACTGGCAAGGCCGCATGGCGCATCGATGCCGGCATGCGTCTGAGCGCAGGTGTTGGTGCGGATGAAAAGACCGTCGTCGTCGCTGGTGAAAAAGGCATGATCCTCGCGTTCGACGCCAGCGGCAAACAACGCTGGAAAATGCAGGCTTCCAGCGAAGTCCTGTCGGCCCCGACGGTCGGTGCTGATTTGGTGCTCGTGCGTAGCGTTGATAATCGGATCAGCGCCTATGATGCTGAAACTGGCGCGCGCAAATGGATCGTGCAGCGCACGGTACCGGCGCTGACTCTGCGTAATGCTCCCGGCATCACGATCGACAGACAGGTGGCCTATGTTGCCTTGCCAGGTGGTCGACTGATCGCTGTGACCTTGAAGTCTGGCGCCGTCCTGTGGGAAGCGGCCGTAGGTGACCCGAAAGGCTCGACCGAGCTCGAACGCATCGCTGACACTTCCGGCTCGCCGGTCGTGATCGGGCGCGATGTCTGCGCCGTGGCATTTCAGGGACGCGTCGCCTGTTTCGACACTGGCAATGGTGCGCAGCGCTGGAGCAAGGAATTATCGAGTGACGTTGGTGTCGCAGCGGACGAGCGTTTCGTGTTCGCCGCAGATGAGCGCGGTTCGGTCTCGGCCTTTGCGCGTGATGGCGGCGTGAGCGTCTGGCGTAACAGCAAGCTCGCATATCGGCGTCTGTCGGTACCTGTCTCATTTGGCCGCGCGGTCGCCGTCGGTGACGCGCAAGGCTATATCCACTTTTTATCGCGCGAAGATGGCGCATTCCTGGCGCGTGTCCGTGCCGACAAGAGCGCGATCATCGCTGCTCCCGTCGTCGCTGGTGCGAACCTTGTTTTTCAAACCCAATCAGGGACAGTGGTCGCTTTGACGACCGAGTAAATACTTTAGATGAAGCCGGTAATTGCATTAGTAGGCCGCCCAAACGTCGGCAAATCCACGTTATTCAACCGTCTCACCCGTTCACGGGATGCGCTGGTCGCCGATATGCCTGGCCTGACCCGCGATCGCCACTATGGCGAAGGGCGGATGGGCGAGCGTCCCTTCCTGGTCATTGACACTGGCGGATTCGAGCCGGTAGCCAAGACCGGCATCATGAGCGAAATGGCCAAGCAGACCAAGCAAGCAGTCGCTGAAGCCGATATCGTGATCTTCATCGTCGACGGCCGCCAGGGTCTCACGCCGCATGACAAGACCATCACCGACTTCCTGCGCAAATCAGGTCGTTCGGTCATGCTCGTGGTGAATAAATCCGAAGGCATGAAATACACTTCGGTCACCGCCGATTTCTATGAACTCGGCATGGGTGACCCTTACGTGATTTCTGCTGCCCATGGCGATGGCGTCATGGATCTCGTGGAAGAGTCGATCAATATCGCCTTGGCCTCGCGTCCGCCAACGGACGACCTGCCCGACACAATGGATCATGGTATCAAGATCGCCATCGTCGGCCGGCCTAACGTGGGCAAGTCAACGCTCATCAATACCTTGCTCGGCGAAGAGCGCGTCATTGCCTTCGACATGCCGGGCACAACGCGCGACTCGATCGAAATTCCGTTTGAGCGCGATGGCAAACAATATACGCTGATCGACACAGCCGGTATCCGCCGCCGCGGCAAGGTGTTTGAAGCGATTGAAAAATTCTCGGTCGTCAAAACCCTGCAGTCGATTTCGGAAGCGAACGTCGTACTGCTGCTGCTCGATGCACAGCAAGACATCTCCGAGCAGGACGCACACATCGCCGGCTTCATTCTTGAGTCGGGCAGGGCGCTTGTCGTTGGCGTCAATAAATGGGATGGCATGACAAGTGACAAGCGTGACGAAATCAAAATTGATCTCGATCGCAAGCTCAGCTTCCTGTCGTTCGCGAACACGCATTTCATTTCCGCGCTCAAGTCGACCGGCCTCGGTCCGATGATGAAGTCGATTGACGGCGCCTATGCTGCGGCGACGACCAACTTGTCCACGCCACGACTCACGCGTGCCCTGATCGAGGCGGTAGAGCATCAGCAGCCACGTCGCAAGGGTTCGATTCGACCAAAGCTGCGTTATGCCCATCAGGGCGGCCAGAATCCCCCGATCGTGGTCATTCACGGCAATGCGCTCGACTCGATCGACGCCAATTACAAGCGCTATCTCGAAAAGCATTTCCGCGAAACCTTCTCGCTTGTCGGCACGCCGCTACGGATCGAATTCCGATCCGGTAAAAACCCGTTTTCGCATACCGAGAAATAGGCATATCCATTACGCAGATCATGGTATTCGACGCAGAAATGCATTAAAGTCGAACCATATCTGCAGCGGAGCACTTGAAAAACACGGCAAGTGTCTCCACCTCTTGACCACAACAACACAATGGAGCTCCCATGAGCAATAAAGGGCAACTGTTACAAGACCCCTTCCTGAACGCCTTGCGCAAAGAGCACGTTCCTGTATCGATTTATCTCGTCAATGGCATCAAGCTGCAGGGACACATCGAGTCCTTCGATCAGTATGTCGTCTTGCTGCGCAACACCGTCACGCAAATGGTCTACAAGCATGCGATTTCCACCGTCGTGCCTGCCCGTGCCGTGAATCTGAGTCTTGAATCTGAAGCAGAATAGTGCGTTGAATAAGCTTACAACCTTGTGCGGTTCGCCATGCGGACTGCACTAGTCGGTGTCGATTTCGGCAAAGGCGACTTTGCCGCAAGTCTTGAAGAATTGTCCCTGCTGGCCAAATCAGCCGGGGCAGAGCCGGTCACAACGATCAGCTGCAAACGGGGAAGCCCGGATGCTGCACTGTTCGTCGGTTCCGGCAAGGCCGATGAGATCGCCAATGCGGTGATCGATTTCGAGCTGACCCTGGTCATCTTCAATCATGCCCTTTCCCCCGCCCAGCAACGTAATCTTGAGCGCCATCTCAAGGTGCGCGTGGTCGA
>CANFLV010000023.1 GCA_947448025.1 Oxalobacteraceae bacterium
CATAAGATGTACAGCCTTTGCAAACGTGGTTACGACCACGATTGCCGCACAGGGCAGGTTTGCTGTCGCAGATTCTACGGCAGCGACCGCTCATGCGGCGCTTTTTAAAGCTCGCGAAGTGTAGCACATGCCAATGCGCATCTTGCGGAAATGGGGCTGTGCAAGCTGGCCTTGCACGAAAAAACAATGATGACGTAAGGGTTTTGTAAGACTATGATTGTCATTTTGGCAAATTAACATGCGGATACGTGTCATATTGGCAGCCACACCAGCGCACCATATGCCGGGCGGAGCGGCCCCTGTCGGAATGCGTCTTTATTCTTTATCCTCGGGAGCCCCTGCCAGCGCCGCCCGGATCGCCTTGTGCGAAAACCCGCGCTGTTGCAAAAATCGCATTTGCTTCGCGCGTTCGGCGGCGTCTACTGGTGGCTCGCCGAATTTGCGTTGCCAAACTTCGCGCGCGCGCGCGACTTCGCCATCGGCCAGCGTGACTTTGATACCACTCAAGGCTTCGCCCTGTATGCCATGACTTTGTAGTTCGGACAGGATGCGGCTATTGCCGAAGCGCGCGGAACGGCGGTGCACCAGGGATTCGGAAAAACGGGTTTGGGAAAGGAATTTTGCGGCTTCGAGAAAATCGAGTACGGCTTCGATATCGTCGCCCTCCTCGGCATAACGGGACAGTTTGCGCGCCAGTTCAAGGCGGCTGTGCTCACGCATCGATAAATAGCGCAGTGCCCGCGCTTTCAGACTGATCTTTAATTTGGCCATGATCCGAAAACGGGTACTCCCTACGTAAAAGCCTAACCCGGTTCATATTGGTCGAGACCAACATGAACCGGGTAAGACCGGGACCTGCAATTACTCGGCGACGGGTTCTTCCTTCACCGCAGCCTTTTCTTTGGCCGCTTTTTTACCTGTCGACTCTTCCTTCAGGGCCGGCAATTCCGGCACGCCCAAGACGGCGCGGACCTTGTTCTCAATTTCACGGGACAATTCCGGATGCTCCTTGAGGTAATTACGCGCATTGTCCTTGCCCTGACCGATGCGCTCGCCGTTATAGCTATACCAGGCGCCAGCCTTCTCGACGATCTTGTTATCCGAACCAAGGTCGAGAATTTCACCTTCGCGGGATGTGCCTTCGCCATAAAGAATGTCGAAATGCGCTTCGCGGAATGGTGGCGCAACTTTATTTTTGACGACTTTGACTTTGGTTTCATTGCCGATGACTTCATCGCCGGACTTGATGGAACCGGTGCGGCGGATATCGAGGCGGACCGAAGCATAAAACTTCAGGGCATTACCGCCAGTCGTGGTTTCTGGATTACCGAACATGACGCCGATCTTCATGCGGATCTGGTTAATGAAAATCACCATGGTGTTGGTGCGATTGATCGAGCCAGTCAGCTTGCGCAAGGCTTGCGACATCAGGCGCGCCTGCAAACCTGGCAGTGAGTCACCCATGTCGCCTTCGATCTCGGCGCGTGGCGTCAACGCCGCCACCGAGTCGATCACGATCAGGTCGACGCCACCGGAGCGCACCAGCGCGTCCGTGATTTCGAGCGCCTGCTCACCGGTGTCCGGCTGCGAAATCAGCAATTCCTGCAGATTCACGCCGAGCTTCTGTGCGTAGATCACGTCGAGCGCGTGCTCGGCATCGATAAAGGCACAGGTGCCACCAAGCTTTTGCATCTCGGCGATACATTGCAAGGTCATGGTGGTTTTGCCTGAAGATTCAGGACCGTAGATTTCGATCACGCGGCCGCGCGGCAAGCCGCCCACGCCAAGCGCGATGTCGAGTCCGAGCGATCCGGTCGAGACGACCTGGATTTCTTCAGCGACCGCGCCATCGGCCATGCGCATGACCGAGCCTTTGCCGAACTGTTTTTCGATCTGCGCCAGCGCAGCCGCCAGGGCTTTCGCCTTGTCGGAACTTGGAGCGGCTTTTTTATCGTCCATGAATTTGTCTTTCAGCTAAAAATGAAAACAGGAGAAATTGAAGGAATTGCGGCTTTTTTCTCGAACAGGACGTACTGTATAAAAAAACAGTGCTTTGTGCAACCCTAATTTTTACGAGCTTGATTCATTACCCGATTCTCCTGTCAGAATTCAATTATTAAAAACATCACTACATTGAGGAATCCCGGTTTAGTCGCCAATTAGACTGCACCGCAGCAAGACTGCGCCTTGCTGACGCAACCGAAAGGCAATAAACTGCTTACAAATAACTTACACGAAGGTGCCCTCGATGCGCATCCTGCTTGCCGAAGACGATAGTGTGCTCGCTGATGGATTAACGCGCTCGCTGCGCCAGTCCGGCTATGCGACTGATTGTGTCAAGAATGGCGAGGAAGCCGACTCGGCGCTGTCGACGCAGGATTTCGATTTGCTCATTCTCGATCTGGGATTGCCAAAGATGTCGGGTCTCGAAGTTCTGCGACGTCTGCGCGCACGGAACTCGCGCTTGCCGGTACTGATCCTGACCGCCGGAGATTCGGTCGAGCAGCGCGTCAAGGGACTCGATCTGGGCGCTGATGATTTCATGGCCAAACCGTTTGCGCTGAGTGAGCTCGAGGCGCGCGTGCGTGCCTTGACGCGGCGCGGTGCGGGTGGCGGGCCGACTGTGATCCGCCATGGTTCGCTGAACTATGACCAGGTAGGCCGTATCGCCTATATCAATGAACAGATGCTTGACCTGTCGGCGCGCGAGCTGGGTTTGCTCGAAGTCCTGCTGCAAAGGACTGGCCGGCTGGTCTCGAAAGAACAGCTGGTCGACCATTTATGCGAGTGGGGCGAAGAGGTCAGCAATAACGCCATCGAAGTCTATGTGCACCGGCTGCGCAAGAAAATCGAGATCGGCGGCATCCGCATTGCGACCGTGCGCGGTCTCGGCTACTGCCTCGAAAAAATCGCTGAAACCCCCGCAAGCATCCCGGTGGCACCATAAAACCACCCATTATCGAGGCATTGCCTGCCACCCCGCCTGAACCCTACCGCGTCGAAATCGATCCGGAGGCACCGGTACAGCGCTCGCTGTTTGGTGAAATCCTCGACTGGATGCTGGTGCCGCTGCTGCTGCTGTGGCCGATCAGTATCGCCATCACTTATCTCGTCGCCAAATCCATTGCGAACCAGCCGTTTGACCGCAGCCTGGAAGATCGCGTCACAGTGCTCGCGCAGCAGGTCAAGGAAGTCAATGGCCGGTTCGTCACGCGGCTGCCAGCGCCGGCGCGGGATTTCCTGCGCGCTGATGACGCCGACAATATCTATTTCCAGGTGCTCGGTCCGGGCGGCGAGTATATTGACGGCGACCGCGACCTGCCTTTACCTGCCGAAGAAGAACAGCCGCTGCCGTGGAGCGTGAGTTTTCGCAATGACCAGATGCGCAGCGCAGATATCCGCGTGGCCTACACCTATGTCGACCTGCGCAAGATCCAGAGCGAGCCGGCACCTTCGACTGATCCGCGCATGGCGCTGGTACAGGTCGCCGAAACCCTGGACAAGCGCGCACAGCTGGCGAACCAGATCATCAAGGGCGTGATCCTGCCGGAATTGATCATCCTGCCGATCGCGCTGGCGCTGGTGTGGCTGGCACTGGCGCGCGGGCTGTCCCCGCTGGCAGAATTACAGCGCCGCATACGCGAACGCCGTCCCGATGATTTGAGCCCCATCGAAAGCGGTCAGGTACCGGAAGAAATCTCGCCACTGGTGCGCTCCCTCAATGACATGCTTGAGCGCCTGGCACAAACCATCGCGATCCAGAAGCGCTTCATTGCCGATGCGGCGCATCAGCTGAAGACGCCACTGGCTGGCATGCGCATGCAGTCAGAGTTAGCCATGCGCGAGACCAGCGCCGAAGAAATCCGCCGCTCACTCGAACAGCTGTCGCAAAGTTCGCAGTCGGCCACGCGCCTGGTGAACCAGCTGCTGGCACTGGCGCGCACTGAGCATCTGAGCTCGCAGGTGCATCCCTTCGTGCCGCTCGAATTGTCTGAATTGGCGCGCAATGTCGTGCAGGACTGGGTGCAAGCCGCCTTCGCACGCAAGATCGATATCGGCTTCGAGCAGCCGGGCCATCCGGTCATGGTGCTGGGGAACCCGACCACGCTGCGCGAAATGCTGTCGAACCTGACCGACAATGCGATACGCTACACGCCCGCCGGCGGCAGCGTGACAGTGCGCGTGCGCGATGACGACGATGGCACCTATGCCTATCTGGAAGTCGAGGATACCGGGCCCGGCATTTCGCCGGCCGAGCGTCGCCATGTGTTCGAGCGTTTTTACCGTATCCTCGGCAGCAATGTCGAAGGCAGCGGGCTTGGTCTGGCGATCGTGCGCGAAATCGCTCAGCAGCATGCCGCCGATGTCGACATCTTCGAAAATCCGCGCTGCCATGACCCGAAGAACCCCGGCAGCCTGTTCCGCGTGACGATGCGCATGGAGCATCGGCCCGCCTTCATTGATGACCTTGGCTGACATGCATACCATTCCCGTAAATCCGACCGTGGATGAAGCCAAACGCCTGCGCTACTGGCAGCGGGTGCGCCGCCTTACCTTGTGCTGCCTGCTGGCCTGGTTTGGCGTGACCTTCTGCGTGATCTTCTTCGCCCGCGATCTGGCCGAGCTGACTTTTTTCAGCTGGCCAGTGTCGTTTTACATGGCCGCGCAAGGGCTGACGCTGTTTTATGTTCTGATCGTCGGCGTGTATGCGCTCGTGATGCGCTTGTTCGACCGGGATTTCAAGCGAGGTGCCAGCCATGGCGATTAAAACTTTCGCGCAGCGTCTGAAGGGCTATTACCTGGCCTTTACGGGTGGCTTTTTCCTGTTCCTGATCCTGCTGGCGATCCTCGAGGAAGAAGGCGTACCGCGCGTCTGGATCGGCTACCTGTTCATGTTCGCCACCATCGTGCTGTATGCCTGCATCGGCGTGTTGAGCCGCACCGCCGATGTGTCCGAATATTACGTCGCTGGCAGGCGCGTACCGGCGATCTTCAATGGCATGGCCACCGCCGCGGACTGGATGTCGGCGGCGAGTTTCATTAGCCTCGCCGGTGGCATGTACCTGATGGGCTTCGACGGCCTGGCCTACATTATCGGCTGGACCGGCGGCTTTTGCCTGGTGGCGCTGCTGATCGCCCCCTACCTGCGCAAATTCGGCCAGTACACGATTCCCGACTATCTCGCGGCGCGCTATCAGGGACGTAATAACGGCAAATTCGTGCGCATCATCGCCGTGATCGCCACCATCATCGTATCCTTTACGTATGTCGTAGCGCAGATTTATGGCGTCGGCTTGATTACCTCGCGCTTTACCGGCGTGGATTTTTCGGTAGGGATTTTCCTCGGCCTGGCCAGTATCCTTGTTTGCTCTTTCCTCGGTGGCATGCGCGCCATTACCTGGACCCAGGTCGCGCAATACATCATCCTGCTGATCGCTTACATGATTCCGGTGATGTGGCTATCGGCCAAGCACACGGAAGTACCGATACCGCAAATTGCCTACGGTAGCGCGCTGTCTAAATTAAGCGAGCGCGAAAAAGTCATCGCTGCGGACCCGAAGGAAGCGCAGGTGCGCGGCGTCTTCGAAAGCGCAGCGCAGCAAGACCAGAAACGCCTCGATGGCTTGCCCGACTCCTGGGAGGCCGGCCGCATTGAAGCGCAACGTCAGGTTGAAACGCTCAAGCTCGGCAACGCCTCGCTGCTCGACATCAAGGCCGCATCACGGGCGCTGGCAGCCTACCCGAAAAGCATCGAAGCAGCGCGCCAGAAATGGACCGAGGCCAAAGCAGCGAACCTCGCGCGCGCCGCACCGGTGATCCCGCACACGCTGCCATTTGCCGGCAAAGGCAGCGATACCTCGGATCAGCGGCGCAATAATTTTATCGCGCTCGTGTTTTGCCTGATGATGGGCACAGCCGCCCTGCCGCATGTGCTGGTGCGCTATTACACGACGCCCTCGGTGCAGGAAACCCGCGTCTCGGTCTTCTGGACGCTGTTCTTTGTGATGCTGCTGTATATCACCGTGCCGGCGCTGGCTGTCCTGGTCAAATTCGACATTTACACGGCGCTCGTGGGCAGTGACTTTGCGCGCCTGCCGGAATGGGTCTCTTACTGGGCCAATATCGACAAGATCAATCCGCTGGTGAGCATCACCGATATCAATCACGACGGCATTGTGCAGCTGGCAGAGATCGCGCTCGATGGCGACATCGTCGTGCTGGCCACCCCGGAAATCGCCGGCCTGCCGTATGTGGTGTCAGGCCTGGTCGCAGCCGGTGGACTGGCGGCGGCGCTGTCGACCGCGGACGGCCTGCTGCTGACGATATCGAATGCGCTGTCGCATGATATTTACTACAAGATCATCGACCCGCAGGCCTCAATCCAGAAGCGCGTGACGATTTCAAAATTACTACTTCTGGTCGTCGCGCTCGTGGCTGCCTATGCGGCTTCACTCAAGCCGGGCGATATCCTGTCGCTCGTCGGTGCGGCCTTCTCGCTGGCCGCGTCTTCACTGTTTCCCGCACTGGCATTGGGCGTTTTCTGGCGCAGGGCGAACCAATACGGTGCAATCGCCGGAATGCTGACCGGTTTTGGCGTGTGTGTGGTCTACATGATGCAATCCAATCCGCTGCTCGGCGGTGCCGTGGCAGACCAATGGTTCCATATTGCACCGATCTCCGCGGGCGTCTTCGGCGTGCCAGCAGGCGTACTGGCGATGATCGTGGTCAGCCTGCTCACGGCGCCGGACACGCGCAGCATGGCCTTGATCACGCATTTACGCGAGCCTTGAAGCGCCTTTCATGGTGCACTGAAAAATGTTTCCATAGCAGGCACAGTTCTTGATAACCTGTAAGTAACGAGACAAACCCGACGACGACCACAATGGCAAAATTTTTCGATGAGATGTACAGCGAACCCGGCAGCGTACGCGGGCATTATGGTGAATTCGAAGCCTGGCTGGCGGAACAGTCACCCGAGACGATTGCGCGCAAACGCGCAGAAGCGGACCTGATTTTCCATCGTGTCGGCATCACTTTCGCGGTGTATGGCAATGACGCCGGCACTGAACGATTGATCCCCTTCGACATCATCCCGCGCATTATTCCCGCAGCTGAATGGGCGACGCTGGAAACCGGACTGGTGCAACGCGTACAAGCGCTGAATATGTTCATTCATGATATTTATCATGAACAGCACATCATCAAGGCTGGCATCATCCCGGCAGAGCAGATTTTCAATAACGCACAGTACCGGCCCGAAATGAAGGGCGTCTCGGTCGCCTCCGATATTTACGCGCACATTGCCGGGGTCGATATCGTACGCGCCGGCCAGGGCGAGTTCTACGTCCTCGAAGATAATCTGCGCGTGCCCAGCGGCGTGTCCTACATGCTGGAAGACCGCAAGATGATGATGCGGCTCTTTCCCGAACTGTTCGCGCGTAACAAGATCGCGCCGGTCGCGCATTATCCCGACCTGCTGCTGGAAAACCTGCGCTCGGTCGCGCCCGCCGGCGTCGATGACCCGACCGTAGTCGTACTCACGCCGGGCATGTATAACTCGGCCTATTTCGAACATGCCTTCCTCGCCCAGCAAATGGGCGTGGTGCTGGTCGAAGGCAAGGACATGTTCGTCTCCGATAACGTGGTCTACATGCGCACCACGCATGGCCCGAAGCGCGTCGACGTGATTTATCGCCGCCTCGACGACGATTTCCTTGACCCGCGCGCCTTCCGCGCCGACTCGTCTCTTGGCGTGCCGGGTTTGCTCGATGCCTACCGCGCCGGGCGCGTGACCCTGGCCAATGCCATCGGCACCGGTGTGGCGGACGACAAATCGATTTACCCGTTTGTGCCGGACATGATTCGCTTCTATCTGGCGGAAGAGCCTATCCTCAATAACGTGCCGACTTACCAGTGCAGAAAAAAGGAAGATCTCGCCTACACGCTGGCGCATCTGTCGGAACTCGTGGTCAAGGAAGTGCATGGCGCCGGCGGCTACGGCATGCTGGTCGGACCGGCCTCGACGCAAGCCGAGATCGAGGATTTCCGCCAACGCCTGATCGCCAAGCCGGAGGGCTATATCGCTCAGCCGACGCTGGCACTGTCGGCCTGCCCGACCTATGTCGAATCCGGCATCGCGCCACGCCACATCGATTTGCGACCATTTGTTTTGTCCGGCAAGACCATTTCGATGGTGCCGGGTGGCCTGACCCGCGTCGCGCTCAAGGAGGGTTCGCTGGTCGTCAATTCCTCGCAAGGCGGCGGCACAAAAGATACCTGGATACTGGAGAAATAATATGCTGAGCCGCACCGCCGACCATTTATTCTGGATGGCCCGCTACACGGAACGGGCCGAAAATACTGCACGCATGCTGGATGTGACCGTACAGACTTCGCTGTTGCCGCAATCCGCCGCCGCCGCCGAAGAAGGCTGGCGCGCCATGCTCAGCATCTGCGAATTGCAGCAGCTGTTCGACGACAAATACCCGGTCCTGACGCAAAAAGCGGTCCTCGACTTCATGGTGCGCGATCCCGATAATCCCTCCTCGATCGCGGCCTGCCTGACCGCTGCGCGCGAGAATGCGCGCGCCGTGCGCGGCACGCTCACGACCGAAGTCTGGGAAACCGAAAACACGACCTGGCTCGACATGCAGCGCCTGCTTAAAGACGGCATGCTGGAACGCGACCCGAGTGAATTTTTCGAATGGGTCAAGTTCCGCTCGCACCTCTCGCGCGGCGTCACGCTGGGCACCATGCTCAAGGATGACGCCTTCCACTTCATCCGTCTCGGCTCCTTCCTCGAACGCGCTGACAATACCGCGCGCATCATCGATGTGAAATTCCATAGCGCATCCAACAGCGGTGAACGTTCGGCACGACGCGTTGACCAGGAATCGCAGCTCGATTTCTATTACTGGGCGGCGGTATTGCGCTCGGTGTCGTGTTTCGAAATTTACCGCAAGGTGTATCGCGACGTGATTACGCCGGCACGCGTGGCGGAAATCCTGATGCTGCGCGCCGACATGCCGCGCTCGCTGCTGGCCTGTATGGAAGAAGTGATCGTCAATTTGCACTCGGTACGCAATGATGTCTCGGCCAATACCGAACGCCTCGCGGGTAAATTGCATGCGGATCTGAAGTTTGTCCGTATCGAAGACATCCTCGAGAGCGGCTTGCACGATTACCTGACTGACTTCATGAAGCGCGTCTCGGAACTCGGCGACAGCATCAATCGCGACTTCCTGTTACCGTCGGCGGCCTGAGTGAAATCACCACTCGCATGCGCTACACTGCGTTTTTTATTTTAACGATTACCTCATGACTTATTGTGTAGCCATGCGCCTCGATGCGGGACTCGTGTTCCTGTCCGATTCGCGCACCAATGCCGGCGTCGACCAGGTCGGCACTTTCCGCAAGATGTTTATTTTCGAGAACCCGGGCGACCGGATGATCGTGCTGATGAGCGCCGGAAACCTGTCGATTTCGCAGTCGGTGCGGCAGATCATTGCGGACTATAAAAGCCCGGCTGGCAAGAGCATCTGGACAGCGACCTCGATGGTGGAAGTGGCGCAAATTGTCGGCGATGCCGTGCGCGCCGTGCATGAGCGCGATGCCAAGGCACTGAAGAATTTCAATATCGATTTTAATGTCAGCCTGATCCTCGGCGGCCAGATCGGCGGCGAACGCTGCCGCATGTTCCAGATTTACTCGGCAGGTAATTTCATCGAGTCGCAGCGCGAAAGCCCCTATTTCCAGATCGGGGAAGCGAAGTACGGCAAACCGATCATCGACCGCATCATCAATCCGGGTACCGGCCTCGATGAAGCGGCAAAATGCGCCTTGATTTCCATGGACTCGACGCTGCGTTCGAATATTTCAGTGGGCTTGCCGCTGGATTTGCTGATTTATAAGGCTGACAGTCTGTCGGTCTCGCATTTCGTCACGATCGATGAAAAGAACCAGTATTTCAAGATGATTCATGACACCTGGGGTCAGCAGCTCAAGAGCGTCTTTGACGGCATTGTGGACCCGGTCTGGGATGTCGCGGTCACAGCACAAAGCGAACCAATCCGTGTCAGCGCACCGCAGGCACTACGCACGGCCGTGGCGGCTTCCCCGCTGCAAGCCGTGGCACAAGACGGCGAGCAGCGGCAGCTTTCCTGAAAAACGCCTGCCCTTGCTGCCTCAGCCGCCAGCCGTTCGATCGAAGGCATAGCGCAGCCCGACCCATATCTGCCGTGGCGCACCGGGTGCAAAAAAGGTCGAGTTCTGTACGGGATAACCGGCAGCACTCGATCCGCCGAGTGGGCGGGCAATGAAATTACCATTCGCATCAAAGCCCGTTGCGCCCAACTGGGCAGCCGTGACGTAACGCGTATCGAACACATTATTGACTTGCGCCAGCAGCTGCAGTCGGGGCGTCACGTGATAGCGCGCATCCAGATTGAAAATCGCGTAGCCGGCGCTGCGCCCGGGACCCAGATAATATTTGCCATCGGGCTGGTGAGCATTGTTCTCGTTACCGCGCGCGAGGGCATCTGAGACCGCCACCATGCCGCCTGAGAGCATCAGCGCCGGCGACAGCGCGTAGTCGGCAAACAACTTCAGCATCTGACGTGGCATCAGCGGCAGGCGATCGCCGGGACGCACCGTGATGTTGCCGTCTTGCCCGGGTGAGCCGGCACTGGCCGACGCATTACTGCTATTGCCGCTGCCATTGACGGTTTCCGCACTCTGGAAAGTCGCCGCCAGCAAGGTATAGTGCGCGCCCATGCTGAGCTGATCGCGTTTGCCGCTGAGTCCCAATTCCAAGCCCTGACGCCGGGTTTTGCCGAAATTCCTGAAATAGCCGAAACCAGACTGATTGTCTGCCACAAAGAGGATGTCGTCATGGTTTTCGGCGCGGAAGACGCCAGCATTCCATTGCAGATTGCCCACCGATCCGCGCGCACCGAATTCCAGCGTTTGCGTAACGACCTGCCTCAAGGGCGGATCGCCCGCCATTGCATTGGGCAGCTTGCAGGGCTGTTCCGGGTTGGCACAGCCGAGTTCAATGGCGGTCGGCGCGCGGCTGCTTTCACTGTAGCCAGCATAGGTATTGACGGCCGGCGTCGGACTGTAGCTTAGGCCAATGGCCGGATTGAAGCGTGCCAGACGGTGATCGCCGCTGAGCGTGGCGCTGTCATTGTCGGCATGGATCTGGTCGCGATTATGGATCGTGGTCGCATTGTAACGACCGGACAGCGTCAGGTGCATATTGTCACGTAGCGCCAAGGTGTCGCCGGCGAATACGCTCCAGGTCCGAATGCGGCCGCGCAGATCGACCCGTGTGTCATAGGGTTCGCCATCGACATTGCCACCGCTGACGCCATCGGCGTAGGCATTCACGCCGGTGATGCTACGGTCAGCATTGAGGTAGCCGAGCTGCGCGGATTGCGTAAAATGCACGCGGCTTTCGTCAAAGCCGGCGCCGGTCACGAACTGGTGTCGCATGCCGGCCAGCGAGCCCAGCCAGGTCATCTGAGCGGACAGGCCGTCATTCTGTTGCGCGGTTTGCGTGCGATTGATCAGGCCATTGCATTTTTCGCCCGGCTCATCCTTTAACAGCACTTGCGCGATGCAGCGCCAGTAGGGAAATGGCGTGTTCGCGGCAGTCGCGCCGGCCGCCGGAAAGCCGCTGTAGCCGGCCGCCGTCAAAGTGGCCTTTTCGGCGGCGCTGGGCTGGTACACCGACTGGTCAAGTGAGCCCTCATTGATATCGCCATTGAAGGTCGAAGAGTGGATATTGCGGTAATACAGATTGCCGGATAAGTGCAGCGACTCGCTGATGCTGTGACTGGCCGCGAGGTTGAGCAGGGTCGACCGATTCTGCGTCACATCCGGTTTGGTGTAGACGCTGGCCCAGTCGCGCGCCAGCATGCCCTGCTCCTGCAAACCATTACCGTTAAGCTGATTATCGGCATGCGCCAAGGTCATTTTCACATCAGTCGCCGCGTCGCTCCAGCCGAGCTTGGAAAACAGCTGGCGCACAGCGGACGGCGAATCGTCGCGCCAGCCGCGCTCCTTGAACAGGTTTCCAGTCATGTACCAGTTCAAACCCTGTTCATTGTAGCCGCCATGTTCGAAGGTGAGCGTGCGCCGGGCGTTGCTGCCGACCGTGCCCTGCAGCGAAGTCCCGGGATCGCTGCGACCGTTCTTGGTCTGCAGCGACAGCGCGCCGCCCAGCGTATTGAGCCCGAACAGCGGATTCGAGCCCGGCATGAGCGACATCGACGCGATGGCTGCGCGCGGAATCAGATCCCAGCTCACGACATCGCCAAAGGGCTGGTTCATGCGCACGCCATCCATGTAGACCGACAGGCCCTGCGGCGTCCCCAGCAGCGGCGACGCGCTGTAGCCGCGATAGGTGACATCCATCTGGAATGGATTACCCTGCATTTCGTTGACATGGACACTGCCCAGCCTGCGGTTCATGAAATCACTTAAATCGAGAGCGCCACTGCGTTCAAGATCGCTGCTTCTGGCACTTTGCACAGCGGCAGCAATCTGGTTCAAAGGCTGACCAATACCGGGCAGCGGCGTCATGCCGACCACTTCGACCGCAGGCAGAGATGTCTCTTGCGCTTGAGCATACCCACAAAATGCTGCGTTCACGGCCAAGACGATGGCCGTGCGGCGCCAGGAATCCAATGTCGAGAAATTGGGCAAATCGTGCACAAGTCATCCTTTTTAATTGTTCAACTTTGGAATAGCTGTGTGTTCATTTTTGGAGCAGCATTGACGCCGATGTGTGGCCGGCAAGCTCGTACTAGTCGTAACAGCAACTATCACGCCAGCGGATCGAGGCACAGGAGAAGAAGGGGCGCACGCTGCGCCGGGGAATTACATGGAAATAGGAGATGGTGGCTGCTCGCAGCAGCAAATTTGAGGCCATGCGCGCCTTACTGGCGCGTCAAACGGCGTTCGACTGGTCGCTGACCAGTCCGCTTACAACCTGCGCAGCGGCGCCCGGTACGATGCTTCGCACCCGGGCAGCGCCCGACTTAAATAACGATGGTCTGCGCCTCACCCTCGGCACGCAAACGAATCTCGCCGATACGTGACACCGTCTCGCCAGCCGCAGTCAGCATCGCCATCGCCGCATCCGCGTTTTCTTTGGAAACGATCACGGTCATGCCGATACCGCAGTTGAAAACGCGATGCATTTCCGCATCCGCCACGCCGCCATGTTCCTGCAGCCACGTGAACAGCGGCGGCATGACCCAAGCCTTGCTATCCAATACTGCCGTCAAATTGTCCTGCAAGACGCGCGGCACATTTTCGACCAGGCCACCGCCGGTGATGTGCACCATGCCCTTGACGT
The DNA here is from genome assembly GCA_947448025.1 of Oxalobacteraceae bacterium. Lineage (GTDB taxonomy): Bacteria > Pseudomonadota > Gammaproteobacteria > Burkholderiales > Burkholderiaceae_D > CANFLV01. Next base: position 13,364 of record CANFLV010000023.1, read on the forward strand.
CCATCGCTGCCATCAGCGCCAGCAAAGGCTTGACGTAAATACGCGTCGGCTCAAGCAACACATCAGCGAGCTTGCGGCCGTGGAAATCGCTGTTCAGATCCGGCTGGGCGACTTCGATGATCTTGCGTACCAGCGAATAGCCATTCGAATGCGCGCCCGATGAGGCGAGTCCCAGCACGACATCGCCCGGCGTGATTGTAGTGCCATCGATGAGCTTGGATTTCTCGACCGCGCCAACGGCGAAACCCGCGAGGTCGTATTCGCCTTCCGGATACATGCTCGGCATTTCAGCGGTTTCGCCGCCGATCAAGGCACAGCCGGCGCGCTCGCAGCCGAGCGCAATGCCCTTGATGACGTCGGTGGCGGTGGCTACGTCGAGCTTGCCGCAGGCGAAATAATCGAGGAAGAACAGCGGCTCGGCGCCCTGCACGAGGATGTCATTGACGCTCATGGCGACGAGATCGATGCCGACTGTGTCGTGCTTGTTGAGCAGGAAGGCGAGCTTGAGCTTGGTGCCCACGCCATCGGTACCGGAGACCAGTACCGGCTCCTTGAATTTCTTGCTGACTTCGAACAGTGCGCCGAAGCCGCCCAGCCCGCCCATGACACCTTCGCGCATGGTTCGTTTGGCGAAAGGCTTGATAGCCTCGACTAAGGCATCACCGGCGTCCATGTCGACACCGGCATCACGATAAGAAAGGGAGATCTTGGAAGAATTGCTCATGGGGTTATTGGCTGCGAAGGCGGTAAAATAGAGGCTGGAGCCGGACTAGTCAGTCGGCGAATGCATCATTTTATCAAATCGGACCCTGCCCCCCCTCATTTCATGTCACTTTCTTTCACTCCCGAACAAAAACAAAGCTGGCTCTGGCTCGGTGTCGCCGCTTCGATCGTGCTCGGACTGGTGCTGGTCGGACCGGTGCTCACGCCCTTCATCGCTGCCGCCATTCTCGCCTATGCGCTCAATCCCGCCGTCGACTGGCTCACACGCCATCGCCTCGGCCGCCTGCATATTCCACGCGCGATGGCCGTCTCGATCGTGATCTTGCTGCTGCTGGCCGCCCTGCTCGGCCTGGCGCTAGTCGTGGTACCAGTCATGCAAATTGAATTCACGCAGATGCGCGAACAGATCCCGACCATGCTCACGCGCCTCAATGCCATCCTCAGCCCGAAGCTGCATGAATTCGGTATCGGCGTACGCCTCGATGGCGCGGGCCTGCAGAAATTACTGAATCACCAGCTCGCCGTCAGCGGCGATGAAATCTGGGCGGCCGTACTGGCCTCAGCGCGCGTCGGCGGCGTCGCCGTGCTCGGCTGGCTGGCCACCTGCGTGCTGATTCCGGTCGTGCTGTTTTACCTGCTGATGGACTGGCATTTGCTGATGCTGCGACTCAGCGAGACAATCCCGCGCCGCTGGCTCAGCCGCGCCGAAGACCTCGCCGAAGAAGTCGACAGCCTGCTGGCGCAATACCTGCGCGGCCAGCTGGCGGTGATGATTGCACTGGCCGCCTATTATTCCATCGGCCTGCTGCTGGTCGGCCTCGAAGTCGCGCTGCCGGTCGGCGTATTGACGGGCTTGCTGGTCTTCATTCCCTATATCGGCTTCGGCCTCGGCCTGATTCTCGCGCTGCTGGCGGCATTGTTGCAGTACGATACAGCGCAAGGCATCATGCTGGTCTTGGCCGTCTATGGCGTAGGCCAGGTGATCGAGAGCGCCTTCCTTACACCGCGACTGGTGGGCGAGCGGATTGGTCTACATCCGCTGATCGTGATTTTTGCCTTGCTCGCCTTCGGCCAGGTATTCGGCTTTGTCGGCGTGCTGCTGGCGCTGCCGGCTTCGGCGATCCTGTCGGTAGCTTACAAACATTTGCGCCAGCATTACCTCAACAGCAGTTTTTACAACCGGATTTGAAGCAGCAATGAGTAATCCATCAAGATCGCAAGAAAGACTGACAGCATGAGGCAGATGCTGCTCGACTGGGGCATGGAACAGCCGCAAACCCTGGCTACCTTCGTGGCCGGACAAAATACCGAATTACTGAGCCGCCTGCAGCGCCTGGAAGATGCCCCCGCCAGCAGTCTCGATGAACGCTTTGTCTATCTCTGGGGCGCGAATGGCGCCGGCAAGACGCATTTGCTGAAAGCGCTGGCGAAGATGCCGTCGGCGCGCTACCTGCCCGCTGACGCTTATGCTGCCGATTTCGAATTCGACCCGGCACACAGCCTCTACCTCATCGATGACTGCGACCAGCTCACGCCGGCAGCGCAGATCGCCGCCTTCAATCTGTTCAATGAAGCGCGCGAACATGGCGCGACCCTGGTCGCCGCAGGTTGTATGGCGCCGGCCACCTTGGTAGTGCGCGAAGATTTGCGTACGCGCCTCGGTTGGGGCCTGATTTATCAGGTGCATGGATTGACCGATGAAGAAAAAATTGCCGCATTGACGAAAGCAGCGCTGGCGCGGGGTTTTTCGCTGTCGCCGGGCGTGTTACCCTACCTGATTACGCATTTCCATCGAGACATGCGATCTTTGTCGGCCATGCTGGATTCACTCGACAAATATTCGCTGGAAACCCAGCGGCCGATCACCCTGCCCTTGCTGCGGCAGCTGCTGCAGCTGGATGGATTCGATGGCTTAGAGCCGCTCGACGGCGACACAAGAACATAATATCGAAGCAAACATGAACCTGGCCCTATTCGACCTCGACCACACCATCCTGCCACTGGACTCCGATAATCAGTGGGGCCAGTTCCTCGCCCGCACCGGCGCCATCGACGCTGCTGCATATAACCTGCGCAATGAACAATTCTTTGCCGACTACAATGCCGGCCAGCTCGACGCCACCGCTTATCTTGAATTTGCACTCGGCGCGATGGCGCCGTTCAGCCGCGCGCAGCTCGATGACTGGCATGCGCAATACATGCAGGAGATTGTGCGCCCGGCGCTCATGCCTGCAGCGCTCGCGCTGGTGAAGCGGCATCAGGACCAGGGCGATCTGGTGGCCATCGTGACAGCCACGAATCGTTTCGTGACCAGTCCGATCGCCGCTGCCTTCGGTGTCGAACACCTGATCGCAGCCGAGCCGGAACTACGCGCCGATGGATCGCTCACGGGTCGCCTGCTCGGCACGCCGACTTACGCCGAAGGCAAGATCACGCATACGCTGGCGTGGCTCGATCGGCTCGGCAAGACGCTGAACGATTTTGAAAGAACTTATTTTTACAGCGACTCGCAAAACGATATCCCGCTGATGTCCATTGTCACCGACCCGGTCGCGACCAATCCCAATGCCAAACTGACTGCCCATGCACTGGCGCACGGTTGGCCTATCCTGCAGATATTCAATGATTAAAAAGTTCATCCGCCGCATGCTCGGCGTGAAGCAAAAGCCGGTCGATACGAGCGTGCCGGTCACGCTTGCTGCCGCCGAGCACAAGATCGATCCGGCACTGGTGTCGCCGAACGCCGTGCGCGTGACGCACACGCTGCAGCAAGCCGGCTTCAAGGCTTTTGTCGTCGGTGGCGCCGTGCGCGACCTGCTGCTGGGACATAAGCCGAAAGATTTCGACATCGCCACCAATGCTACGCCAGAGCAGGTCAAGCGCCTGTTCCGACGCGCCTTCATCATCGGCAAACGTTTTCAGATCGTGCATGTGATGATGGGCCAGGAACAGCTGGAAGTGACGACCTTCCGCGGCGCTTCGCAAGAGGCGGCGCCGAAAGACGAACACGGCCGTGTCCTGCGTGACAATACCTTTGGCGAGCAACACGAAGACGCGATCCGCCGCGACTTCACCATCAATGCCATGTATTACGATCCGGCCAGCGAACTGGTGCTCGATTACCACGGCGGCATGGCCGACATCCGCAGCAAGACCCTGCGCATCATCGGCGTGCCGGAAGCACGTTACCGTGAAGATCCGGTGCGGCTCTTGCGCGTGGTGCGCTTCGCGGCGAAATCGGGCTTCACGATCGCGCCGGAAACCCGCGCACCGATACAGATCATGGCCCCGCTGATCAACAATGTGCCGGCGGCGCGCGTGTTCGATGAAATGCTCAAGCTGCTCATGAGTGGCCGCGCACTGGCTTGCCTGCAGCAATTGCGCAAGGAAGGTTTGCATCACGGTTTGCTGCCGCTGCTGGACGTCGTGCTGGAGCAGCCGCTCGGCGAAAAGTTCGTCACGCTCGCGCTCGACAGCACCGACCAGCGCATACAGGCTGGTAAAACCGTTTCACCGGGTTTCCTGTTCGCCTCACTCTTGTGGCATCAGGTCGTCGAAAAATGGAGCGCTTACCAGGCTGCTGGCGAGTATCCGATTCCGGCGCTGCACCTGGCCGCTGACGATGTCCTGAATGCGCAAACCGACAAGCTCGCGCTGCAACGCAAGATCGCCTCCGACATGCGCGACATCTGGGCCATGCAGCCGCGCTTCGAGCGTCGCATTGGCAAGTCGCCTTACAAGCTGCTCGAGCATCCGCGCCTGCGCGCCGGTTACGATTTCCTGCTGCTGCGCTGTGCCTCGGGTGAAATCGACAGCGAGCTTGGCGAATGGTGGACGGCCTTCATGGAAGCCGACACCGAAGGCCGCGACGAGCTGCTGGCGCAAAAGCCGAAAGCCGCAGGCGAAGCCGCCCCCACGAAAAAGCGCGCACGTCGGCGTAGTGGCCGCGGCAAGGGCACGGGGGATGGCATCACGGGCAGCACCGCAGATAGCGGCACGGGTGGCGAGTAATTCCAAGGTGAGCAATAGCACGACGATCAGCGCCACGATCGGCATCGGCGCCAATCTGGGTGCGGCAGCGGTGCAGGTCAGGCAAGCCATCGCTGCGCTGGCGGGCTTGCCGCAGACGACGATGTGCGCCTGCTCCAGCCTTTATGCGAGCGCGCCAGTCGACGCCACTGGCGACGATTATGTGAATGCCGTCATGCGCATTGATACCGGGCTGTCGGCGCAGCAGCTGCTGCATGCCCTCCAGACGCTTGAGCTGGCCGCCGGACGCGAACGTCCGTATCTGAATGCCCCGCGCACACTGGATCTGGATTTGCTGCTGTATGGCGATGAACAGATCGACAGCGCCACGCTGACCGTGCCGCATCCGCGCATGTTGCAGCGCGCCTTTGTACTCTTGCCGCTGCTGGAAATCGATCCCCTCGCGCAGATTCCCGGCCATGGCATGGCGCAGGATTATCTGGCAAATGTCACAGCGCAGGTGATCCGCAAAATCGATGGCTGAACTTTCGCCATCCTCCGCGCGACTGGCCGCTTGGGTTGCATCAGGCACGTCAGGTAATATCGCGGGCATTCAATAAACGCAAAGCCGATGCTACAATCGCCACCCGTCTTTCAACGCATTCAGGAGTGATCATGGCAGGCTACCTGCAATCGAACCCGCGCAGCAAAGCGATCACTGGCCCGGCGCTCATGGTCTTGCGCGAAGCCAGCGAAAAAATCACCATGCTGACCTGCTATGACGCGAGCTTTGCGGCATTGATGGACAGGGTCGGTGTCGAGGTCTTGCTGGTCGGCGATTCGCTCGGTATGGTGTGTCAGGGACATGGCTCGACCTTGCCGGTAACAGTAGCCGATGTCGCGTACCACACCGCCAGCGTCGCGCGCGCAAATCTGACGGCGTTGCTGGTCGCGGACATGCCTTTTGGCAGTTATGCCACGCCCGGTCTAGCCTTCGATAATGCCGTAATGTTGATGCAAGCCGGCGCGCAGATGGTCAAGCTCGAAGGTGGCGCATGGCTGGTCGAAACGGTGCGATTTTTGACTGAGCGCGGTGTGCCGGTCTGCGCGCATCTCGGTCTGACTCCACAGTCGGTACACCAGCTCGGCGGCTACAAGGTGCAGGGCAAGACCATGCAGGCAGCCGACCAGCTCAAGGCCGATGCACTGGCCTTGCAGGCAGCAGGCGCATCCCTGCTTGTGCTGGAAGCGATTCCGTCGGCGCTGGGCAAGGAAACCACGGATTTGCTGACGATACCGACGATCGGTATTGGCGCCGGTCCCGATTGCTCGGGGCAGGTACTGGTGATGCATGACATGCTCGGCGTTTTCCCGGGTAAGAAGGCGCGTTTCGTGAAGAACTTCATGGACGGCCAGACCAGCATCGACGCGGCTGTCGGCGCCTATGTGGCGGCAGTCAAGGACGGGACATTTCCGGCGCCGGAGCACTGCTTCTGATCGCGGCAATGATGCGCTTTGACGAGGCGCGGGCCTCGTCATCGCTTACATCAATTTTTACGCGTTGGGCTCATACCTCGCCAGGCAAGCCGTCAACGCCGGCTGCAGCTGTTCCGCACTATTGACGGTGATGCCCTGGTCGCGCAACAAACCATCCTTCAAGCTGTAAACCCAGCCATGCACGGTCAAGTCCTGACCGCGTTCCCATGCATCCTGCACGATCGTGGTGTGGCACACGTTCGTGACTTGCTCGATCACATTCAATTCCACCAGCCGGTCGACCTGCGCGCGAGATGGCGTAACTTCGCCGAGGTAGCGGCCATGCTTTTGCGAGACGTCCTGCACATGGCGCAGCCAGTTATCGGCCAGACCGACCCGCCGCCCCGACAGCGCCGCATGCACGCCCGAGCAGCCATAGTGACCGACGACCATCACATGCTTCACGCCGAGAACATCAATGGCGAACTGCAGCACTGACAAGGCATTCAGGTCGGTATGCACAATCACATTGGCGACATTACGATGCACGAACAATTCGCCCGGCGCGAGGTCGACAATTTCATTGGCCGGCACGCGACTGTCAGAGCAGCCTATCCACAGATATTCGGGCGACTGCTGCGACTCCAGGCTTTTGAAGAAATTCGGATTTTGCTCGATCATCGAGTTCGCCCACGCGCGATTCTTGTCGAACAGATGACTCAGGGAATCCGGGATTTTTTCTGACATGCGTTTTTCCTTAAAATGACCGGCTTGCATAAAGGCTGACAAAGCGAGCTTACATAAAATAAGGGCCAGCATCCTGGATTATCCAGCAAGACCGGCCCCTAGAATTACCAAAGATTAAACTTACTCAAAAAACTCTTTGACCTTGTCTTTCCAGGACTTCGACTGCGGACTATGTTTCGCGCCGCCCTCCACCGTCAGTTTTTCGAATTCGCGCAGCAAATCCTTTTGCTTGTCGGTTAACTTGACCGGCGTTTCGATGACGACATGGCAGAACAGGTCGCCGGCATAACCAGAGCGCACGCCCTTGATGCCCTTGCTGCGCAAACGGAAAGTCTTGCCCGACTGCGTACCTTCCGGCAGTGTGAACGAGGCCTTGCCATTGAGCGTAGGGACTTCGACGTCGCCACCGAGCGCGGCCTTGGTGTACGAAATCGGAATCTCGCAATGCAGGTCGTCGCCATCGCGCTGGAACACCGGATGCTGCTTGATGTGGATTTCGACATAGAGGTCGCCAGGCGGGCCGCCATTCGTGCCCGGCTCGCCATTGCCGGAGGAGCGGATGCGCATGCCGTCATCGATACCGGACGGGATCTTGACTTCGAGGGTCTTGTTGCGCTTGATACGGCCGACACCGGCACAGCTTGGGCATGGCGTTGGAATGATCTTGCCGGTGCCATGACATTTCGGGCAGGTTTGCTGAATGCTGAAGAAGCCTTGCTGCATGCGGACCTGTCCCTGGCCGGCGCAAGTCGGACATACCGTCGGTGAAGTACCGACTTTCGCGCCAGAACCACTGCAGCTTTCGCAGGCATCCCATGAAGGCACACGAATTGTTGTGTCAAAGCCGTGCGCTGCCTGCTCGAGTGAAATCTCGAGGTTGTAACGCAGATCGGCACCGCGATACACCTGCGGACCGGCACCACGGCCACCAGCGGCGCGACCGCCGCCATTGCCGAAGATGTCACCGAAGATGTCACCGAACGCGTCGGCAAAGCCACCCGCGCCGCCGGCGCCAAAGCCGCCGCCGCCGCCGCCGCCGCCCATGTTCGGATCCACGCCGGCATGGCCGTAACGGTCATACGCTTCGCGCTTTTGCGGATCGGACAGCATCTCGTAAGCCTCTTTGGCTTCCTTGAATTTATCTTCCGCACCCTTGCTGTCCGGATTGCGGTCCGGATGATGCTTCATTGCGAGTTTGCGATACGACTTCTTGATCTCTTCATCAGTAGCGTTTTTCGCGACACCCAGTATTTCGTAAAAATCACGCTTTGCCATGTTCGAGGCGCCCTGTTCTATACCAGCAAAAATAAGTGAAAACGCCGAGAAGTAGGCTGATGGGCAACCTTGCTTCTCGGCGGGTCATCACGGCACGGCGTCTTTTGGACGCCAGCCACCGCGATCACGATGACAAATTACTTGTCTTTGACTTCTTTGAAGTCGGCGTCGACCACGTCCTCGTCCTTGGACTTGGCTTGGCCCGCCTCGGCACCAGCACCACCGGCGGCACCGCCCGCTGCTGCACCCGCTGCCTGCTGCGCCTGCATGTCGGCATACATCTTCTCGCCGAGCTTTTGCGCAGCGGTCGACAGGGACGCCGATTTTGCATCGATCTCGGCCTTGTCGCTGCCTTTCAAGGCAGTTTCCAACTCCTTGATCGCGGCTTCGATTTTTTCCTTCTCGCCGGCATCGAGCTTGTCGCCGTATTCCGTCAGGGCCTTGCGGGTCGAATGCACCAGAGCGTCGCCCTGGTTATGCGCTTCCGCGACTTCCCGCAGGCGCTTGTCTTCTTCGGCATTGGCTTCGGCATCGCTGACCATGGCCTGAATTTCGGCTTCGGTCAGACCGGAGTTGGCCTTGATGGTGATCTTGTTCTCTTTGCCAGTAGCCTTGTCTTTCGCGCCGACGTGCAAGATGCCGTTGGCGTCGATGTCAAAGGTGACTTCAATCTGTGGCGTACCGCGTGATGCTGGCGGGATGCCTTCGAGGTTGAATTCGCCCAGACCCTTGTTACCGGCAGCCATCTCGCGCTCGCCCTGGAATACCTTGATCGTCACGGCTGGCTGGTTATCGTCAGCAGTCGAGAAGACCTGGCTGAACTTGGTCGGGATGGTCGTGTTTTTCTTGATCATCTTCGTCATCACGCCGCCCATGGTCTCGATACCGAGCGACAGTGGTGTAACGTCCAGCAGCAGCAAATCCTTGCGCTCGCCCGACAAGACTGAACCTTGAATCGCTGCGCCGACGGCGACAGCCTCATCTGGGTTCACGTCCTTGCGTGGATCCTTGCCGAAGAATTCTTTGACTTTTTCCTGCACCTTCGGCATACGGGTCATACCGCCGACGAGGATGATGTCGTCGATATCGGCAACGCTAACGCCAGCATCCTTGATGGCGATACGGCATGGCTCGATCGTTTTGGCGATCAAGTCCTCGACCAGCGACTCCAGCTTGGCGCGGGTGAATTTCAGGTTCAGGTGGACTGGCGCGCCATTCGCCATGGCGATATACGGCTCGTTGATTTCAGTCTGCTGCGAGGACGACAATTCGATCTTCGCGCGCTCGGCCGAAGCCTTGATGCGTTGCAGGGCGATGGCATCCTTGCCGAGGTCGATACCGTTGATCTTCTTGAATTCGTCGAGGATGTAATCGATCAGACGCTGGTCGAAATCTTCACCGCCGAGGAAGGTATCACCGTTCGTCGACAAGACTTCGAACTGCATTTCGCCATCCACGTCAGCGATCTCGATGATGGACACGTCAAAGGTGCCGCCGCCGAGGTCATACACGGCGATCTTGCGGTCGCCCTTGCCGCCTTTGTCGAGGCCGAAGGCCAAGGCAGCAGCAGTTGGCTCATTGATGATGCGCTTGACGTCCAGACCCGCGATGCGGCCGGCGTCTTTGGTTGCCTGGCGCTGTGCGTCATTGAAATAAGCTGGCACGGTGATGACGGCTTCGGTGACTTCTTCACCGAGGTAGTCTTCCGCGGTCTTCTTCATCTTGCGCAGCACTTCTGCGGAAATTTGTGGCGGCGCGAGCTTCTTGTCGCGCACCGAGATCCAGGCATCGCCATTGTCGGCTTTGGAAATCTCGTAAGGCATCAGGCTGATGTCTTTCTGGACTTCTTTTTCGTCGAATTTGCGGCCGATCAGGCGCTTGACTGCGTACAGCGTGTTCTTTGGATTCGTGACGGCCTGCCGCTTGGCTGGCGCGCCGATCAGGATTTCGCCGTCGTCCTGGTAAGCGATGATGGACGGCGTGGTACGCGCGCCTTCGGAGTTTTCGATGACCTTAGGCTGACCGCCTTCCATGACGGATACGCAGGAATTCGTTGTACCCAGATCAATACCAATGATTTTGCCCATGTTTATTTCCTTTAAATACTAATGATCGATGTGCCACATATGCGGTAAAAACTGTCGCTTTCAAGCACTTTTTTTCAAATTTCTTGTGCGGTCAATTTCTCGCTGTGGCGTGGTAAGTTATTTATTGGGCTACTGTGACCAAAGCCGGGCGCAGCAAACGCTCGGAGATCATGTAGCCTTTTTGCAGTACGGTCACGATGGTGTTCGCAGCCTGGTCGGCCGGCACCATGGAAATCGCCTGGTGCTTCATTGGGTCGAGCTTGTCGCCTGGCAGCGGATTCACTTCCATCACCTTGTTTTTTTCGAAGGCAGCGGACAATTGCTTGAGCGTCATTTCAACGCCCTCTTTCAAAGCTTCCGCGTTTGGCGTATCGAGCTTCAATGCCATCTCGAGGCTGTCCTTGACAGGCACCAGCGACTCGGCAAAATTTTCGATGGCAAACTTGTGCGCCTTCGTGATGTCTTCCTGGGCACGGCGACGCATGTTTTCCGTATCGGCCTTGGCGCGCAGGAAAGCATCCTGCATTTCACTGGCTTTGGCTTCTGCGGCGAGCAGCTGCTCGGCCAAGCTGGGTTCTGCTGCTACTGCCTCTGCTGCGCCATTTGCATGGGCGGCTGTATCGGCTGGATTGTGTGGCGCGGATGGATGGTCCTGCGCGTCCGTTTTTTGCTCATCTTGCATGTAAATCTCCCACGAAATCAAACACTAAATATGGTTAAACGCTGCATCGCCACGGTAGATTGGGATAAGCCCCATGATTTCAAGGGGTATATCCGTACTCAATCTGAAATAGTAGCTACAGGGATCACTGCAGGCTGAGACAGGCTGTATTGCGGCGCGTTCTGCCTGCGTGAATGAAGTGAGCGCTTTACGCTTCGGCGCCGAAATGTTTGGCCTGCGCCAGCGAGATCGCTGCAGCGCGCTGTTTCTGGCCCTGCTGCGCCGGCATCTCGATGGTGTGCCAGCCGATCAGGTGCTGCTCGACGATTTCCGCCATGGCCGTCGCCCAGACTGGCGATTCATTCAGGCAGGGAATGTAATGGAACTCCTTGCCACCATGTTCGATGAAGGCATGGCGCACTTCCATATTGATTTCTTCCAGCGTTTCAAGGCAATCGCCGATGAAACCCGGACAGATCACATCGATGCGGCCGACGCCTGCTGCGCCGAGTTTCTCGATGGTCGGCTGGGTGTAGGGCTGCAGCCATTCCGCCTTGCCGAAGCGCGACTGGAAGGTGACCATGTACTGGTCTTGCGTCAAGCCGAGTGCGGTCGCCAGCAGGCGAGCGGTCTTGTGGCATTCGCAAAAGTACGGGTCGCCCATCATCAGGGTACGCTTGGGCGTACCGTGAAAACTCATCACCAACTTGTCCGGCCGGCCGTGCATGGCCCAGTGTGCGAGGATGGATTCTTCGAGCGCCAAAACATAGCCGTCATGGTCATGGTAATGCTTGATCAGGCGCAGCTCGGGGATATTGCGTTCGCGCTGGTAATGGCTGAAAACGGCATCGAAAATCGAGGCGGTCGTGGTCGCCGAATATTGCGGATAAGCCGGCAGGATCAGGATGCGGTCACAGCCCTCTTCCTTCAGGCTTTTCAGCACATCCGGCACGGATGGCTGGCCATAGCGCATTGCGTGCGCGACGGTCAGCTGATGGCCGCGTTCAGCGAGTACTTCGCCGAGCATGGCGGCTTGCTGTTCCGTGTGCAGACGCAAAGGCGAGCCCTTGTCAGTCCAGATCGTCGCGTACTTTTCGGCAGACTTACCTGAGCGAAACGGCAAGATAATCATGTTCAGGATGCACCACCAGATCAAGCGCGGGATTTCGACCACGCGCGGATCAGACAGGAATTCCCGCAAATAAGGCCGCACCGCGGATGCGGTCGGTGCCTCCGGCGTGCCTAAATTAACAAGCAACACTGCAACTTTAGTAATCTTGCCGTGGGTATGGGAGGGTTCTTTACGAAAGTACATAAGCTATCCGGCTGGTTTTGTCGGGAGCTATTATAGTTGGCAATCATCTTTATGCCGCGACGCGTGTGATTTCAACTCCGGTAAACACAACTTCAGACCACTTTAATTAGGGTCAGAGTCGAATTTTCCCACAAGGAAAGTTGCCAAAATTTAAATTGACTCTGACCCTAATTGATTGCGACCGCGTCAGATTGAGTCAGGGCTATCGGGCGCCGCCAGGCTTAACAAGTCACCAGTCTGGCGGCGCCCGATAGCCCTGACTCTGGGAATGGCGTTGAGGCGCGACCAATTTAAAACCCCATCCGGCTGGGTCGCTGGCAGCGCCACGCTGGACTGTCAGAGGCATCCGCCCTGCGCGCCACATCCCTTAAAAAGTCAGCAGGGATGTGGCGCGCAGGGCGGGTGCCGGGCATAGAATTGATGGGTTCAGAGCGCCAGCAATTCGCGCGCGTGTTTGCGGGTTGTTGCTGTTATCTCTATGCCGCCGAGCATGCGGGCGACTTCTTCTACGCGGGATTTTGTATTCAGCAGGTCAATGCGGGAAATTGTCTTCTCGCCTGTGCTGTGCTTGCTTACCTGGAAATGGTGGTTCGCCTGGCTGGCGACTTGCGGCAAATGCGTTACGCATAAGACCTGGCGCTCTTGGCCTAGACGTTTTAGCAGACGACCAACGACTTCGGCCACGCCACCGCCGATACCACTGTCGACTTCATCAAAAATCAAGGTCGGCGTCGCCGTCGCGGTCGAGGTGATCACGGAAATGGCCAGTGAAATCCGCGCCAATTCACCACCCGACGCCACCTTCGCTAACGGGCGCGGGATCGTGCCGGCATGTCCGGCGACTAAAAATTCGATTTGCTCCACGCCATTGGCCGTCGGCTCGCATGGCGTCAAGGCGATCTCGAAACGCCCACCGGCCATGCTCAATTCCTGCATCGCCGTCGTGACCGACGCGCCCAGTACCTTGGCGGCGTTGGCGCGTGCCTGCGACAGCTTTTGCGCAGCGTCAAGATAAACTTTCTTCAGCTTCTGCTCTTGCGCACGCAAGGCTTCGAGATCACTGGCATCGGCGAGCTGGCGCAATTGCGCGGCCAGCGTCTCGAGTTCCTGCGGCAATTCATCCGGCGTGACATGGAATTTGCGCGCGGTCGAATGAATCGCTTCCAGGCGCGACTCGACTTGCTTCAGGCGTGCCGGATCAAGTTCCAGGCGATCGAGGTAAGTATTGAGTGAATACACGGCTTCCTGCAGCTGGATGCGCGCAGGCTCCAGGACGTCAAGTACGGGCTTGAGGCCTTCATCGATATCGGCCAGCTTGCCGAGCTTGATAGTCAGACTGGTCAGCTGCGACAGCATCGGTCCGCTCTCGGCTTCGGAAATCAGGTTCAAGGCCTCCTGCGCGCCTTCGATCAGGTTCGCGGCATGCGACAGGCGGCTGTGCTCATTGCTGATGTCGGACCATTCACCGGGCTTGGCAGCGAGCTTTTCGAGTTCGGCGACTTGCCATTCGAGGCGCTCACGCTCCAGCAGCACATTCTTGGCATTGGTCTCGAATTCCTCGCGTTGCTTTGCCAGCGCCCGCCATGCCTTATACGTCAGTCCGAGCGCGCGCACCTCGCCCGTTAATCCTGCCTGACTGTCAAGCAGTACCCGCTGTGCATCCGATTTCAACAAGGACTGGTGCGCATGCTGCCCATGAATATCGACCAGCATCGCGCCGAGTTCACGCAGCTGGCTGGCCGTCGCTGTCACGCCATTGATGTATGCCTTGGAACGACCGGCATTGTCGATGAGTCGGCGCAACAGGACTCCGCCCTCTTCGATCGTGAATTCGTTATTCGCCAGCCAGGCATCGGCCTCCGCGCTAGTGGAAAACTCTGCGCTGATATCCGTCTTGCCCGCGCCTTCGCGCACCACGCTCGCGTCGCCGCGGCTGCCCAGCGCTAAGGCCAAGGCATCAATAAGGATAGACTTGCCCGCGCCGGTCTCGCCGGTGAAGACCGTGAAGGCGGACGTGAACTCAAGTTCAAGCGCATCGACGATGACAAAATCACGAATGGATAAGGAGCGCAACATGAATGGGTTTTTTATACTGTCGCGCCTGCTGCCGGGGCATGCGCGGCAGGCGTGGGTTGATCTTGACGACGGCAAATACGTCGCTGCGTTTTTGCTGTTTTTATTTTAGCTGACCTTCAGCCGATGGATATTCATTCCAGTGCAACTTCTGCCTCAGCGTTTCGAAGTAACTCCAGCCTTGCGGATGCAGGAAGGTCGTCGTGTGTTGCGAGCGGCGGATCACAATACGGTCCTGATGCTGCAGACTCGCCAGCGACTGCATATCGAAATTGACGCTGGTGTCGCGACCGTTGACGATTTCAATCACGATCTCGCACGAATCGGGCAAAACGATCGGCCGGTTCGACAGCGCGTGCGGCGCGATCGGCACTAGCACGACGCCACCCAGACTCGGATGCAGCAAAGGCCCACCCGCCGACAAGGCATATGCCGTCGAGCCCGTCGGCGTGGCCACGATCAAGCCATCCGAGCGCTGGTTATACATGAAACGGCCATCGACATCGACACGCAACTCGAGCATGCCGGAACCCGCACCGCGCGAGACCACTACATCATTAAAAGCAAGACCATGAAATATCGCTTCGCCGCCGCGCAGCACGGCGCCTTCGAGCAGGCTGCGCTGCTCAGATTCGACTTTACCGGCGAGCATGTCGGTGAGCACCGGGATCATCCGATCCAGCGCAATATCGGTCATGAAACCGAGCCGCCCCTGATTAATCCCGATCAGCGGCACATTGAAGGGCGCGAGCTGGCGCGCGATGCCGAGCATGGTGCCATCGCCGCCGACGACGATGGCGACATCGGCATGCATGCCGATCTGCTCCGGCGTCATCGTTGCAAAACCGCTGATGCCGCTATGGCATGCCGTCTCGGCTTCGACCAGCACGGTTCTGCCGCTGGCATGCAGGAAGTCAGCAATATCGGACAGCCATGGCGCATTGCCGGGTACCGGATATTTACCGACGATGGCGATCGTCTTGAAGTCGTGTGCGGCGGCGGACGGGGAAATTGGCAACATGCTGCAGATTAGACCATAATTTGTGCTCTGGATGAAGAATCACCTGACTGACAAGAGCAGCAAAATTATGCACACACGCCACATCAAAGCAGTCCTGTTCGATCTCGACGATACACTGTGGCCGATCGTGCCCGTGATTCGCCACGCCGAAACCATCCTGCATGCGTATCTGGAAACCCATGCGCCGGCTGTCACGGCGCAATTCAGCCCGGACCGGCTGCGCGAAATTCGTGCTCGTTTGCTGAAGGCCGATCCTGCGTATCAGGTCGACTTGCTGCGCCTGCGCCATGCGGTGCTCACGGAAGCCTTCCATGCCTGCGATGCCGACAAGCGCCTGATCACGCCGGCGCTGGAAATGTTCCAGCGTGCGCGCAATGCCGTCACGCCTTACGAGGATGTCGTGCCGGGCCTGACGAGTCTGGCGCTGCGCCTGAAGGTCGGTTCGATCTCCAATGGCGCGGCCGACCTTGAAGAAATCGGCATGGCGCACCATTTCCACTATTCGATCGCCGCGCACCAGTCAGGCTGCGCCAAGCCGGAACCGGCGATTTTCCTGCGCGCCTGTGAGGCGCTGGGCGTCTTGCCGGCTGAGGCCGTGTATGTCGGCGATGATCCCGAACTCGATGTCGAAGGCGCACAAAAAGCCGGCCTGCTCGGCGTCTGGATGGTGCGCAGCGGCCTCGAGAGTGGCAAGGCTCTGCCCGGTCATATCAAGCCCGATGCGATCTGCGCCAGCCTGATTGAACTTGAAGAATGGATAACAGCGCATATTTAATGAAGGTAAGTTTCGGTAAGGCTCTATCATCAACGCCTGTGCTCGAATAAAATGAATCCATGCAACTCGATAAACGTGCCCAAACCCTGCTGAAAGCTCTGGTCGAGCGTTACATCGCTGACGGCCAGCCTGTGGGTTCGCGCGCCTTATCGAAAATCTCGGGACTCGACCTGTCGCCGGCGACGATACGCAACATCATGTCGGACCTCGAAGACATGGGCTTTGTCGCCAGCCCGCATACCTCGGCCGGACGCGTGCCGACACCGCGCGGCTATCGCGTTTTTGTCGATACCCTGCTGACGGTGCAAACCCTGGACGCGTCGCTACTCGAGACCCGCCTGCAAACGCGCCTGCAAACTAGCTCACCGAACAAGATCATCGCCAATGCCGCGCAAGTATTGTCATCGCTGTCGCAGTTCGCCGGCGTAGTGCTGGCGCCGCGCCATGAATCCGTATTCCAGCATATTGAATTTTTACGCCTCGGCGAAAAGCGCATCCTGCTCGTGATCGTCTCGCCCGGCGGCGATGTGCAAAATCGCCTGCTGCTGACTGAAGCCGACTACACGCCGAGCCAGCTGGTGCAGGCTGCGAATTACATTAACCAGCATTACGGTGGATTGAGCTTCGATGATGTACGCCGGCGCTTGAGCGGTGAATTGCGCGAACTGCGTGACAGCATGACAAACCTGATGCAAGCCGCGGTTGAAGCCGGCAGCGATGCCATGAATGATAATGGCGATGGCGTGGTGATTTCCGGCGAGCGCAATTTGCTGAGCGTCACCGACCTGTCTTCGAACATGACATCGCTACGCAAGATGTTCGACATGTTCGAACAGAAGACCAGCCTCATGCAGTTACTCGACCTGTCGAGCAAGGCGACGGGCGTACAGATTTTCATCGGTGGCGAATCCCAGCTGCTGCCCATGGATGACATGAGCGTGGTCTCCGCCCCCTATGAAGTCAATGGCAAAATCGTCGGCACGCTCGGCGTGATCGGCCCGACCCGCATGGCCTACGAGCGGGTGATCCCGATCGTCGACATCACGGCTAAGCTGCTGTCAAGCGCGCTCAGCCACGGGTAAGCCTTAACTCACGCCCGCGGCACGGCTTTATTTGGCCTTGTTAGCCGCACTCCAGCTGCGCAAGGCCGCCATCGTGTTGGCCACATGCATGGCCGGGTCGGAATCCGAAAACGCATAAATCACGCGCCCCGCTGGTGAAATCACATACGAAGTCCGGCTCGCATAATTACTGACCTTGAGCATGACGGAATCGTAGGCTTTCATGATGGCCTTGTCGGTATCGGCGGCGACGGCGAATTTGCTGCTGCATTCGCTCACGGAGAATTTGTTCAACGTTTCGATCTTGTCATTGGAGACGCCAACCACGGTCGCACCCATGGCCTTGTAAGCGTCGACGGCTTCGGCAAACATGTGCGCTTCAATCGTGCAGCCCTGGGTGAAGGCGGCCGGATAAAAATACAGGACGACCGGACCTTGCTTGCGCTGCTCGGCCATCTTGTAAGTGAATTCCTTGCCTGCAAAAGAAGCCTGGGTCGTAAAGTCGGGGGCAATAGCGCCGGCCTTCAATTCCGCCAGTGCCGGCAATGTTGACAATGACAAAGCGGCCAGCAGGCCGAGCGCGAACATTTTTTTCATTTTCTTGTGCCTGTCTTTAAAAAATCAGTGCCGCCGGTGCGCGCAATCCTGCTTCGTGCAATGGCCATACAAGGCCAGCGCATGTTCAGCGATGTCAAAACCGCGCTGTTTGGCGATCGCATGCTGGCGCAATTCAATTTCTTCATCGAAGAATTCTTCGACCAGGCCACAGTCGAGGCAGACCAGATGGTCGTGGTGCGAGCCCTCGTTCAATTCAAAAACGGCCTTGCCGGTCTCGAAATGATTCCGGTGCAGCAGGCCGGCCTGCTCGAATTGCGTCAGGACGCGATATACCGTGGCCAAGCCGACATCCATGTTTTCAAGCAGCAGGACTCTGTAGACATCTTCGGCGCTCAGGTGGCGCACGCTGCTGTTCTGGAAAATATCGAGAATTTTCAGTCGTGGCAGGGTCGCCTTGAGGCCGCTGGCTTTAAGGTCGCTAGGATTGTTGGACATGATAATGATCGCAAAATGGGTATCTGCTTTATCATATAGTGTTTTAGCACTCCTGCTCAATCCCCGAGATTCCCTATGCGCCTGATGCCTTTGCTTTTATTCCGACTTCCTGCCCTGCTGGCTGGCCTCATGATCATGCTGTCGGGCTGCTCAACCCTCAGCGCCTTGACGCCGGACAGCTTCAAATCCACAATCGCCGCGCCGGTCCAGACCAGCAGCTCCGGCGTACAAACGCTGAAAGAGCGCCGCTTCCTCGGTATTTTTTCACCTTACCGCGTCGATATCCAGCAAGGCAATTTCGTCTCGCGTGAAATGGTCGCCCAGGTCCGTGAAAACATGAAGAGCAAGGAAGGCATGACGCCGGAACAGGTGCGCTTCGTCATGGGCACGCCGCTGGTGATGGATGTCTTTCATCAGGATCGCTGGGATTATGTCTTCCGGCTTGAGAAGAATAATGGCGACATCATCCTCAGCGATGTCACGGTCTACTTTGAAAATAACCGCTTGAAGCGGCTCGAAGGTGGCGACCTGCCGAACGAAAAAGATTACCTGGCACTGATCGCCGGTACGCCAGCTGCATCGGCAGCACCAGCCGCAGCGCCTGCACCGACGCCGACAGCCAAATAAAACCTCACCCGCAAAGAACCCGACCGATGAGCACAATGAAAATCGCCGTTGCCGGCGCCTCCGGCCGCATGGGCCGCATGTTGATTGAAGCAATCCAGAACGCCGCCGATACGACGCTGGTCGGTGCGCTCGACGTGCCCGGCGCGCCTGGTCTGGGCAGCGATGCCGCCGCCTTCCTCGGCAAGCCCTCCGGCGTAACCATCACCTCCGATCTCGCCACGGGTCTGGCCGACGCTGATTTCCTGATCGACTTCACGCGCCCCGAAGGCACGCTGACGCATCTCGCTTACTGCGATGAACATGGCGTCAAGATGATCATCGGCACGACCGGCTTTGATGAAGCAGGTAAGGCGGCGATCGCGGCGGCCGGCAAAAAAATTGCCGTCATGTTCGCGCCCAACATGAGCGTAGGCGTGAACGTAACCATGAAGCTGCTGGAAATGGCAGCGAAAAATTTCGCGGAAGGCTACGACATCGAAATCATCGAAGCACATCACCGCCACAAGGTCGATGCGCCTTCCGGCACGGCGCTGCAAATGGGTGAAGTGATCGCCGGCGCGCTCGGGCGGAAGCTCAGTGACGTCGCGGTTTATGCGCGTGAAGGCGTCACTGGCGAGCGCGATCCGTCCTCGATCGGCTTTGCCACGATCCGTGGCGGCGATATCGTCGGCGACCATACGGTGTTGTTTGCCGGGACCGGCGAGCGCATTGAAATTTCCCATAAATCGGCGAGCCGTGTAACGTATGCGCATGGCAGCCTGCGCGCTGCGCGCTTCCTCGCAAACAAAGCCGATGGTTTGTTTGACATGCAGGATGTGCTGGGCTTGCGCAGCTAGATTTTCAACATGGCGCGCACGGGAGCAGCATGAATCCAGGCAGCGGACTTGAATTGTATTGGGCGCGCGGCGACGTCGTTTCGCATGGGGTCGCGTATGCACTGCTGCTGATGTCGCTGGTCAGCTGGTATTTCATCCTGTCCAAAGGCTGGACCGCCTGGCATGGCCGCAAGAGCGCGGCAGCCCTCGAACATTTCTGGAACGCCCCCACCTTGCCGGATGCAATTCTGCTGTTGCAGGCGGCCGATAATGAAAACGTGTACACGCCACTGGCGACCCAGGCGGCAGCAGCAGCCAGTCAGGGCGACGAAACCCACTCCCTGAACGCCGACAGCGAGCGCGGCGAACTGATTACGCGCACACTCCGACGTGAAATCAATCGCGTCTCGGCGCGCATCGAAAACGGTTTGACGGTGCTGGCTTCGGTCGGCGCGACGGCGCCTTTCGTCGGTCTGCTCGGCACGGTCTGGGGCATTTACCATGCGCTCGCGGCGGTCTCGACGGCCGGCACGATCCAAATAGACAAAGTCGCCGGTCCAGTCGGCGAGGCCCTGATCATGACCGCGCTCGGCCTGACTGTAGCGATTCCGGCCGTGCTCGCCTATAACGGTTTCAATCGCATCAATCGTCTCACGCTAGCGGAACTCGACGCCTTCGCGCATGACCTGCATGCCTTCCTGACCACTGGCGCGCGGGTCGGTAAATGAGGGCAGGCACATGAGCTTCGGCGGCTTCAGCGAAGGCAAACAGGCCCCGCCCATGTCCGACATCAATGTCACGCCCATGGTCGACGTGATGCTGGTGCTGCTGGTAATTTTCATCATCACCGCGCCCTTGTTCACGCAGGCGATCAAGCTCGAGCTGCCAGCGGCACAGTCTGCACCAGCGCAGGTCAAGGCCGAGACCATCACGCTGGCCATCGATGCCGCCGGTACGATTTACTGGAATGAAGCTGCGCTCAAGCTGACGGATCTTCCGCTGCGCTTTGCGGCCAGCGCGAAACAGCTGCCGCAGCCCGAATTACAGCTGCGTGCCGACAAATCCACGCGCTATGAAGTCATCGCCCAGGTCATGGCCGCCGCACAAACCAATGGCATCGCCAAGATCGGCTTTATCACCGAGCCGCAACATGCCGCCCCACCACCTCAGGAAAAAAAATAATGGCCACACTCCGGCTTGATGGCGCATTGCTGGTCGATGCTGCCGCCTTCCACGCTGCCTCGCAAAAAGCCTTTGGCTTCCCGGACACCTATGGCCACAGCTTCGATGCCTGGGTCGACTGCCTCAGTTATTTGCGTGATGAGGAAGCCATGGCGGCTTTCCACCTCGGCCCCAAGGAAGTCCTGACGATTGAAATCACGGCCGCTGACGCCTTCAAGGCACAGGCGCCCGACCTGCTGGAAGAGATGCAATTCTGTATTGCTGCCATTAACGACCGTTACACCGACTATGGCGAATTGCCGGCGCTGGCACTGGTATTACGCTGATTTTTGCGACGTCCGCGCGCGCTGCGCTCCACCTTGGCACTGCACGGCGCTGCCTGACGCCGTTATTGCCCCCGCTTTTACCGGGAATGCGGCAATGCACCTTATAATGTCCGGTTCATATTCACTTTCGGCACCATCCCCTTCATGCAAGAAAAATACAATCCGACCGAGGTCGAAAACGCCGCCCGCCAGCACTGGCACATCACGGACGCCT
Organism: Oxalobacteraceae bacterium; assembly: GCA_947448025.1. GTDB lineage: Bacteria > Pseudomonadota > Gammaproteobacteria > Burkholderiales > Burkholderiaceae_D > CANFLV01. The sequence goes on from CANFLV010000023.1 coordinate 34,764, forward strand.
ACAAGACTGTAGAGCACGCCAAGGACAAGAACGGCCAGGACAAGAAGAAATTCTATGCCTGCTCGATGCTGCCTTACCCATCCGGCAAGCTGCACATGGGCCATGTGCGTAATTACACGATCAATGACGTGATGTATCGTTACCTGCGCATGAATGGCTATAACGTCTTGATGCCGATGGGCTGGGATGCGTTCGGCATGCCTGCTGAAAATGCTGCGATCGCCAATGGCGTGCCGCCGGCGCAGTGGACCTACGCCAACATCGAGCACATGAAGTCGCAGATGCAGTCGATGGGACTGGCGATCGACTGGTCGCGCGAAATGACGGCCTGCTCGCCCGAGTATTACAAATGGAACCAGTGGATGTTCCTGAAGATGCTGGAAAAAGGCATCATCTATAAAAAGACCGGCACCGTGAACTGGGATCCGATCGACATGACTGTGCTGGCCAATGAGCAAGTCATCGACGGTCGCGGCTGGCGTTCCGGCGCGCTGATCGAAAAGCGCGAAATCCCGATGTATTACGCCCGCATCACCGATTACGCTGAAGAGCTGCTCGACCACGTCGACAATAAATTGCCGGGCTGGCCAGAGCGCGTGCGCCTCATGCAAGCGAACTGGATCGGCAAATCGACCGGCGTGCGCTTCGCCTTCCCGCACACGATCACCGATGCGGCCGGCAGCCTCGTCAACGAAGGCAAGCTGTGGGTCTTCACGACGCGCGCCGACACCATCATGGGCGTAACTTTCTGCGCCGTCGCGCCTGAGCATGCACTGGCAACACTGGCAGCACAAAGCAATCCGGCCCTGGCCGCTTTCATTGCCGAATGCAAGCTCGGCAGCGTCATCGAAGCCGACATGGCGACGATGGAAAAGAAAGGCATGCCGACCGGCCTGTTCGTCACGCATCCACTCTCTGGCGAACAAGTCGAAGTCTGGGTCGGCAATTACGTCCTGATCACTTACGGCGATGGCGCCGTGATGGGCGTGCCGGCGCATGATGAACGCGACTTTGCCTTTGCGAAAAAATATGCGCTGGCGATCAAGCCGGTCGTGGCCATAGCAGGCAAGCCCTTCTCCACCGACGCCTGGCAGGATAGCTATGCCGACAAGGAAAATGGCCAGACGATCAATTCAGGCAGCTACGATGGCCTCGGCTATCAAGCCGCTGTGGACGCGATCGCCGCCGACCTCGCCGCGAAACACCTCGGCGAAAAGAAAATCACCTATCGCCTTCGCGACTGGGGCATTTCACGCCAGCGTTACTGGGGTACGCCGATTCCGATCATCCACTGCGCCGACTGCGGCGATGTGCCGGTGCCGGAAAAGGATTTGCCAGTCGTGCTGCCGGAAGATTGCGTACCCGATGGCAGCGGCAATCCGCTCAACAAACATAGCGCTTTCCTGACATGCGACTGCCCGAGCTGCGGCAAGCCGGCGCGCCGCGAGACCGACACGATGGATACCTTCGTCGATTCGTCCTGGTATTACATGCGCTACTGCTCACCGGGCAGCAAGGACGCCATGGTCGACGAGCGCAATGATTACTGGATGCCGATGGACCAGTACATCGGCGGCATCGAGCACGCCGTGCTGCATTTGCTGTATGCGCGTTTCTGGACCAAGGTCATGCGCGACTTCGGCCTGATCAAGTTCGATGAGCCATTCACGAACCTGCTCACGCAAGGCATGGTGCTCAATGAAACCTACTTCCGCGAAGATGCGGCCGGCAAGAAGAGCTGGTTCAACCCGGCCGATGTCGATTTGACATTTGACGACAAGGGTCGCCCCGCCTCCGCCATCCTGAAAACCGATGGCCAGCCAGTCCAAATCGGCGGCACCGAAAAGATGTCGAAGTCAAAGAACAACGGCATCGACCCGCAGGCACAAATCGATGAATTCGGCGCCGATACCGCGCGCCTATTCACCATGTTTGCCGCGCCGCCCGAGCAGTCACTCGAATGGTCAGGCACTGGCGTCGAAGGCGCGAACCGCTTCCTGCGCCGTGTTTGGGCGTATGCGCATGCACAGGCGCCGCGTGGTGTCACTGGCATCGTCAAGCAGGCTGAGTTGTCCGACGCGCACAAGACCCTGCGCCGCGAAGTCCACAAGATCCTGCAGCAAGCCGATCATGACTTCAAGCGCATCCAGTACAACACCGTGGTCTCGGCCTGCATGAAAATGCTCAATACGCTCGAAGCCGCGAAACTGGATAATTCCGCAGCCTCGAACGCCGTCGTGGCCGAATGCCTGGCGATCTTCCTGCGCATCCTTAATCCGGTCGCGCCGCACATCACGCATGTGCTGTGGCAGGAACTCGGCTACGCGCAGCAGCAGGGCGACATCCTCGATGCAGCCTGGCCGCAAGTCGACGCGAGTGCGCTGGAGCAGTCGGAAATCGAGTACATGATCCAGGTCAATGGCAAACTGCGCGGCAGCATTACCGTCGCCAAGGATGCCGACAAGGCCAGCATAGAAGCGGCCGCGCTGGCCAATGAACAGGTACGTAAATTCGTCGAAGGCACCCCGAAGAAGATCATCGTCGTGCCGGGCAAGCTGGTCAATATCGTTGCTTAAACATTGAGGAGCTGCCTGACCATGTCCTTGCATAGACGCTGCCTGACCCTGCTACTGCTGGCCAGCCTCACGACGTTTGCGGCCTGCGGCTTCAAGTTGCGCGGCGCAGAGGCGAACCTGCCGTTTCATAGCGTCTATCTCGGCGTGGGCGAAAACTCATCGCTGGGCACGGAACTCAAACGCTACCTGCGGGCCAGCGATGTCAACGTCGTCAACGACAAAACGGCAGCGGAAGCTAGCGTCGAGGTGCTGTCAGAGGCGCGACAAAAAGCAGTCCTGTCGCTCAATAGCCAGGGCCGCGTGCGCGAGTATTCGCTGATCTACAAAATGAGCTTCCAGGTGAAGGACAAGGATGGCGCGATTCTGCTGGCGCCAACGGAAATTGCGCTCAAGCGTGACATCAGCTTCAATGAGTCGCAGGTAATCGCCAAGGAAAAGGAAGAAGAGCTGCTGTATCGCGACATGCAACGCGATCTCGTGCAGCAGATCTTGCGCCGACTCGCGGCGCTGAAACCGGTTTGATGACACGGTCGGGACAGGCATGCAGCTGCGCATAGACGCGCTAGACGCGCATTTGACAAAATCACTGGCGCCGCTCTACGTGGTCACCAGCGACGAGCATTTGCTCGCGCTCGAAGCCGCTGACAAAATCCGCAAATCGGCGCGCGCACAAGGTTACACCGAGCGCGAAGTGCTGACGGTGGAACGCAGTTTCAAGTGGGGCGAGCTGCTGGCGGCGAATCAGTCGCAGTCGCTGTTTGGCGATAAAAAGCTGATCGAGCTGCGTATCCCCACCGGCAAGCCCGGCAAGGATGGCGGCGCGGCATTGCAGAGTTATGCAAAGAATCTGAGTCCCGATAACCTGACCCTGATCACCCTGCCCAAGCTCGACTGGCAAACCGCGAAAGCGGCCTGGGTGGTGGCGCTGCAGCAGGCGGCCGTGTTCATCGACATCCCCTCGGTCGAGCGCGCCCAGCTGCCGAACTGGATAGCCACCCGCCTCGCCGCCCAGCGCCAGAGCGCGGACAAGCAAAGCATCAGCTTCATCGCCGACCGCGTCGAAGGCAATCTGCTGGCCGCGCATCAGGAAATCCAGAAGCTCGGCCTGCTGCATCCGGAAGGCGCATTGAGCTTCGAGCAGATCCATGACGCGGTGCTCAATGTGGCGCGCTACGATGTCTTCAAGCTCAATGAAGCGATGCTGGCCGGCGATGTTGCCAGGCTTGTGCGCATGCTCGAAGGCTTGCAGGGCGAAGGCGAAGCCCTGCCGCTGGTACTGTGGGCAGTGGCCGAAGAAGTACGCACGCTGCTGAAGCTGAAAGCCGGCGTCGCGGCGGGCAAGCAGCTCGGCATGTTGATGAAGGAATATCGCATCTGGGGGCCACGCGAGCGGCTGATGGAGCCAGCTTTGCGGCGGCTGAAGTTAAGTACGCTCGAGACGGCCTTGCAGGACGCGGCGCAGGTCGACAAGATGATCAAGGGCTTGCGCGCGAAAGCGTTTTCGGGCGATGCATGGGATGCCTTGTTGCAGCTGGCGCTGAAGATTGCGCGCGGCGCTTGAGGCTACGCAAGACGAACACATTACGGAAAAAGAAGCGAAATATGGACATCCAAAAATACATGAGCGACCTCGGCCAGCGTGCCCGATTCGCCTCACGCGCCATGGCCAAAGCCGACACCGCAGCGAAAAATAAGGCACTGACCCTGATCGCCGCGGCGATCCGCCGTGATGCCGACCTGCTGCGCACCGCGAACAAACTGGATCTTGACGCTGCGCTGGCCAGCGGACTTGCGCCAGCCATGCTCGACCGTCTGACCCTGTCCGACAAGGCCATTGCCACCATGGCGGAAGGCCTGGAACAAATCGTCGCCCTGTCCGACCCCATCGGTGAAATCTCGAACATGAAGTATCGCCCCAGCGGCATCCAGGTCGGCCAGATGCGCGTGCCGCTCGGCGTGATCGGCATCATTTACGAAGCTCGGCCGAACGTCACCGTGGACGCAGCAGGTCTGTGCATCAAGAGCGGCAATGCGACCATCCTGCGCGGCGGCTCGGAAGCGATCCATTGCAATCAGGCGCTGGCTAAAATCGTCAAGGAAGGCCTCGCCGGCGCAGGCTTGCCCGCTGACGCCGTACAAATCGTCGAGACTACCGACCGCGCCGCCGTGGGTGAGCTGATCACCATGCCGCAATACGTCGACGTGATCGTGCCGCGTGGCGGCAAGGGGCTCATCGAGCGATTGATGCGCGAATCGCGCGTGCCGATGATCAAACACCTCGACGGGATCTGCCATGTCTATATCGACGACAAGGCCGACATTGCCAAGGCACTGAAGATCGCCTTCAACGCAAAATGCCATCGCTACGGCACCTGCAATACGATGGAAACCTTGCTGGTCGCGCGCGGCATCGCCGCAGAAGTACTGCCGCAATTGGCTGCGCTTTACCTGACTGAAAAAGTCGAATTGCGCGCCGATGCCGAGGCGCAGGCGCTGCTGGCCGGCTATGCGCATCTTGCCGCCGCCACTGAAGAAGACTGGTCGACCGAATATCTCGCGCCGGTGTTGGCCGTAAAGATCGTTGACGACATGGATGCGGCAATCGCGCACATCAATACCTATTCGTCGCAGCACACCGATACCATCGTCACCGAAGACTATTCCCGCACGATGCGCTTTTTGCGTGAAGTCGATTCGGCCTCCGTGATGGTGAATGCCTCGACGCGTTTTGCCGATGGCTTTGAATATGGTCTCGGTGCCGAAATCGGTATTTCGAATGACAAGCTACATGCACGCGGACCGGTCGGACTCGAAGGCCTGACCTCCTTGAAGTATGTCGTGTTCGGCCATGGCGAAGTACGCCAATAACATTTTAATAAGGGAGCACCGAGCATGTTGTGGATCAAAGCCCTGCATATCGTTTTTGTAACATCCTGGTTTGCCGGCCTGTTTTACCTGCCGCGCATCTTCGTCAATCTCGCCATGGAAGACGACATCACGAGCATCAATCGCCTGCTGCTGATGGCGCGCAAGCTGTATCGCTTCATGACGATCCTGGCGATACCGGCACTGGTATTAGGCCTTTGGCTGTGGTTAGGCTATGGCATCGGCAAGGGTCCGGGCAATGGCTGGATGCATGCCAAGCTGACGCTCGTGCTCGCGCTGATCGGCTATCACCACGCCTGCGGCTCAATCCTGAAAAAATTCGAAAACGGCCGCAATAAGCGCAGCCACATCTGGTTCCGCTGGTTCAATGAAGCGCCGGTGCTGGTCTTGTTCGCGATTGTCATCCTCGTCGTCGTTAAACCATTTTAATTTTTGCCGGAGTGTCACATGTCGAAGACTTGTACTTACTACCTCGCACCGCAGTCGCCGTATGCCTACATGGGTCATGCAAAGCTGCTCGCCGCGGCAGAAAAGCATGGTGTGCAAATCGAATTGCGCCCGGCTGATTTCGCCAAGATTTTCAGCATCTCCGGCGGCTTGCCGCTGGCCAAACGCGCACCGCAGCGTCAGGCTTACCGGCTCACGGAACTGAAGCGCTGGAGCGAATTTCTCAACGTGCCGCTGAATGTGCAGCCGAAATTTTTCCCCGTTTCGGGCGATCCGGCAGCGCGCCTGCTGATCGCGACCCAGCTCGCGCATGGCACGACCGCAGCGCTCGCACTGGCCGGCCGGATCATGCACGCCTTGTGGGTCGACGAAAAGAATATCGGCGATGGCGACACGCTGGCCGCGTTGGCCAGTGCGGCCGGTCATGACGGCAAATCCTTGCTCAAGTCCTCCGAGACCGCCAGCGTACAAACCGAATTCGAACGCTTTACCGATGAAGCAATCGCCGCCAATGTCTTCGGCGCGCCCTGGTATGTCGTTGATGGCGAAGGCTTTTGGGGCCAGGACAGGCTCGATTTCGTAGAGCGCGCGTTTGCCAAGTAAGCTGTTTTAACTTTACCGCTGCGGGTGATGTCACCGGCAGCGTATTTTCTATTTGGGCATCGTGCCCAAATTTCACGGATAAAAGGTACTCCATGTCTCACTCCTATTTTTGCCCCTGCCCGCGCGGCCTCGAAGCGGCGCTCGCCGAAGAACTCGGCGAAATCGCGCTCGATACCAAGACCCTGAAAGTCCATAACCAGGTGCCGGGCGGCGTGCATTGCTCCGGTTCGCTCACCGACGCCTATCGCATCAACCTGCATTCGCGCATCGCTTCGCGCGTCTTGCTGCGCATCGCGCATGCCGGCTACAGCAATGAAAATGATATCTACGATTTGACACTGGCGCAGACCTGGGAAGACTGGTTCAGCGTACATAACACGATCCGCATCGACGTCACCGCCATCAAGTCGCCGGTACGCAGCCTGGAATTCATCACGCTGAAAATCAAGGATGCAATCTGTGACCGTTTCCGCGAACAGTTTTCCGAGCGCCCGTCAGTGGACACGAAATTGCCCGACATGCGCATCGTCGGCTTTCTGGATGCGCGCAATTTCACGCTGTATCTCGACACTTCAGGTGAAGCCTTGTTCAAGCGCGGCTGGCGCCTTGACACGGGTGATGCGCCGCTGCGCGAAAACCTCGCAGCCGGCCTCTTGCGCAGCACTGGCTGGAAGCCGGGCATGGTCTTGATGGACCCAATGTGCGGCTCCGGCACCATCCTCGCTGAAGCGGCGCAAATGGTGGCCGGCATTCCGCCGGGCTTGCGGCGCGCCTTTGCGTTTGAAAAATTCCATGACTTCGATGCCGCTGCATGGCAGGCGATCAAGGACAGCGTCAAGCCAAATCCTGTGCCGACGACGCCGACGATTTTTGGCAGCGACATTTCCGGCGACATGATCGTCATGACGCGCCACAATCTGAACAAGGCCGGCATCACGTTTGAGGTGCCTTTGAAGCAGATAGAAGCCCAGGAAGTCAAACCACCGAGCGACGAGCCAGGCATCCTGCTGACCAACCCGCCCTATGGCGAGCGTATCGGCGTGCGCGGTGACAGCACGATCGAACCGGATGACATGGCCAAGGCCTTCTTCAGCGCTTTCAGCACCACGCTCAAACAGCGCTTCGCCGGCTGGAAAGTCTTCCTGTTCACGGCGGATCTGGGCGTGCCGAAACTGCTGCGCCTGAAAGAATCGCGCAAGACGCCGTTTTTCAATGGCGCGCTGGAATGCCGGCTGTTCCGCTTTGACATGGTGGCAGGCTTTAATCGGCGTGAGGAAGCGAAACCTAAAGTGGACGCTCCGGACGCATAATTTGCCGGGTTTGCGGAGAATAGGCTGCTTATTCTCTGCAAAATCTGCGGTGAATAGCGTACGTGGGATGCGTTTTGCTGGTTTGCTGGTTTGCTGGTTTGCTGGTTTGCTGGTTTGCTGTTTTGCTGTTTTGCTGTTTTGCTGTTCGTTTTCACGACCTGCTCTCTTGTTAATCCGCATCATCGCTGGCCGGGCATCGCCTCCAGTCGGGGTGTTCACTCCTTCCGACGATGCCCGGCCATCAATGACGCTTTTTTTCTTGGCTCGCTGATCGTATCGGAATCTGGCCGACTGTTCAGTGCAACGGGGAGCCCCGGCGCGACTTCTTGATGTTTCAATCCGCATAATTTCTGAAAAAAAATTACTGGCAAACATGCGAGCCAGAAATTTTTTTCCAGAAATCATGCTCTCGTTGATAGCGCGCGACCTGCCTAACACCCCGAATAACACCCTGGATGGTAGTGGCAGGGAACTTGGATAGGGATTGACGCAGTCAAACCAAAGAGGCTGTCGGCGCCAGCGATCCGCAGTCGGTAGCGCGCGACGCGAGAAATTCGTCGGAGTTCGCATGCTTACGGGGGCGAATTTCTCGCGTCGTGTGCGGGTTCAATGAAAGCCGATCGTGCCTATCGCGCAGGTGGATGCTGAAGCGCGGATTAGGCACCCCGTCCTTTTGCAAATAGTGAAAAAAAGCGTCAGTGATGGGGGGCGTCGTCGGAAGGAGTGAACACCCCGACTGGAGGCGACGCCCCCCAGCGCTGATGCGGGTTAGCCTACGAGCAGATCGCAAAAAAGAACAGCATACCAAGCAGCGCTGATGCCGGATAGCGCAAGATCGGATCGCAAAAATGTACAGCATGTAAAAAAGCGACCGAGCTGCATGCAATTGCCCTCCCCCGCCAGACAAACTCCGCCCGATTGCGTTATTCTCAAGTTTTATCGCACATAAGCCGGAGACACCGCATGACCTTCCAATTAAAAGACCCAACGCTGCTACGTGAGCACGCCTACATCAACGGCACATGGGTCAACAGTATAGAAACCTTTACCGTCACCAATCCCGCCAATGGTGACATCATCGCCAGCGTACCGAACCTGACGACTGACGACGCCAGCAATGCGATCAAAGCCGCCGCCACCGCCTTCCCGCTCTGGGCCGCCAAAACCGGCAAGGAACGCGCCGCCGTCATGCGCAAATGGTTCGACCTGATGATGGCGAACGCCGACGACCTGGCCGCGCTGATGACGGCCGAACAAGGCAAGCCGCTGGCAGAAGCAAAAGGCGAAGTTGCCTATGGCGCGAGCTTCGTGGAATGGTTTGCCGAAGAAGCCAAACGCGTCAGCGGCGATGTCCCCAGCTCGACCTGGAGCGACAAACGCATGGTCGTCTTGCGCCAGCCTATCGGTGTGTGCGCAGCAATCACGCCATGGAATTTCCCGATCGCGATGATCACCCGTAAAGTCGCCCCAGCCATTGCCGCTGGCTGTGCCATCGTCATCAAGCCCGCTGAGCAAACGCCGTTGTCGGCGCTGGCCATGGCCGAACTCGCGCACCGTGCCGGCATGCCGGCTGGCGTGATCAATATTCTGACAGCCGATGCCGACCGCTCGATCGCGCTGGGCAAAGTTTTGTGCGACAGTCCGGTGGTGCGTCATCTGTCGTTCACCGGCTCAACGCCAGTGGGTCGTATCCTCATGCAGCAAAGCGCTGCGACCATCAAGAAACTGGCGCTCGAACTCGGCGGCCACGCGCCCTTCATTGTGTTTGACGATGCCGACATCGATGCCGCCGTCGAAGGCGCACTGGTGTCGAAATACCGCAATGCCGGCCAGACCTGTGTCTGCACGAACCGCTTCTATGCGCATGAATCCATTTACGACAGCTTCGTCGCCAAGCTCGCCGCCGGTGCGGCCAAAATCAAGGTCGGCGATGGCTTCGAGGCCGGCGTCGCGCAAGGTCCATTGATTGATACGCAGGCCATGGAAAAAGTCGCCGACCACGTTGCTGATGCGATCGCCAAGGGCGCCACCGTCGTCACCGGCGGCAAGGCGCATGCCCTGGGCGGGCATTTTTATGAACCGACGGTGCTGTCCAATATCACCGCCGACATGAAAATCATGCACGAAGAAACCTTCGGCCCGGTCGCCGCTGTGATCAAGTTCAGCACCGAAGCCGAGGTCATTGCGGCTGCCAATGCGACGGACTTCGGACTTGCCAGTTACTTCTACGCGCGCGACATCGGCCGCGTCTGGCGCGTGGCAGAACAGCTGGAATACGGCATGGTGGGCATCAATACCGGCCTGATCTCGAATGAAGTTGCGCCCTTTGGCGGCGTCAAGCAGTCGGGCCTGGGGCGCGAAGGCTCAAAATACGGGATTGATGAATACCTTGAAATGAAATATTTGTGTATTGGCGGGATGTAAATCGAGCGCATTTCCAAGGGCGGCGATGATGGCGAGCATGGCGTCGTTGGCAGTAAGGCGACAATTGCCTCATAGAATACTTTTCAAAATACAACAAACTTACTGAAAGTAGCTTACCATTACGGCATGGATTTTGTCTCCACAGCGCCTGCAGATTTTGCAGGCTTTATGGAATTGAACGCCGATGATTCAATTTTATCCCAATGACTTTGCCTTAAGATCGCTCATGCTGATTTTCAGTGTGGGTCTGTTTTTTCTGGAAATCACGCGCCGGCGCGCAGCGGCTGCGGTCGGGGGCATTCAATTATTGACCAGCGCAAATGCGCTTATCGTCGTCAACGTCGCCTTGTTCGCTTTTCACGCCAAAGTCCCAGCGTCATTGCTGATTTTCACCAGCACGCTGTCCATGATCACGGTAGCACTGATGACGCTTGCGGCCCTGCGAAGATTCGCTGCAAAACATGTGTCACTTTGGAAGTACCTGTGCAATTTTCTCCTTAGCGCACTCGCCTTGGCCTGGCTCGCTTCCATGGGGCCGAACCTGCCCCTCAGCATCGCGCTGCTAGCGGCCGCTAGTACGCTGCTATTTGCCCTCGGCTTCATTGAGGTTAACAGACTTGACGCCAATGGCACGGCAGAACAGCTTTGCGCCGGCGTATTACTTTGCCTATGCCTGACTAACCTGGTCCGTGCATTGACGATACTTGCAGGCCTGGTGTTCGAACTAGATTTCATCTTTGAATTGTTGCCCCAGGATATCTACGTATCGCTCTATTCAACCTTTATGCTTACCATGATCGTGACCTTCATCGTCATGGTCGACGGCAAACTGCAAGCGCAACTCACGATTCTTGCCACGCGCGACCGGCAGACTGGCGCTTATACCCGCACCGTGTTTTTCGAACTGATGACCACTGAATTGATGCGTGTCCAGCGCACTAATGCGCCGCTGTCGTTCGTGATGGTCGATCTCGACAAATTCAAGACCATCAACGATACCTGGGGCCATCGCGTCGGTGACAAAGTCATCGCGGATTTCGTCGCCAACACCACCTCTACGCTGCGCAGCTATGATTTGCTGGGACGCTATGGCGGCGATGAATTCGTGATTCTTTTACCCAATACGACCAGGGACGAAGCAAAGGCTGTGGCGGAACGCATACGCCAGCGCTGCACCAGCTCGACCACGGCAGGTATCCCGCCTTACACCATCAGCATGGGACTCTGCTGCACCATCAATGGCCATATCAAACTTGACGATTTCATCGGCGCGGCTGACCAGGCGCTTTACCGGGCCAAAGAAGCCGGCAGAAATCAGGTTGAGGCCTGCGATTATGGCGTCGCAATTGAAGACAGCATTGCACACGTCACGCCGCCTCACGCAATCAGTATGCCGCAGGCAGTCTTACCATGACACTGTTCACCCCTAGCCCGGTCGTACTGACGCCCATCGCCGCCTGGTACGGATTGATGTTGATCGTTCTTAGACTCACGCAGCGCCGCGTGGCAGGTACCGTGCAGGGTATTAATTATTTCATGGCGGCAGAATTTTTCCTTGTTGCTGTAGTTTTGACAGTTGGGCTGCGTCGCCATCTACCCGATTATTATTCTATTATTTCAACCAATATCTGTTGGCTTTTACCGCAGGCTTTTATTCATAACGGCATGCGGGCATTTGCCCAGCGACCCGGAAATTATTGGCTGACTATCGGCGTGCTCTTGCTGGCGACCATCGGCTATTCCTGGTTCACATTCATCGATCAGAATTACGTCATCTGCGTATTTACAACTGCAATTTGTAACACGATATTTTTTGTGGCGACGATTGCCGATATGCGAAAACTACCGACGAACGGGCAGGCAGAAAAGTTAATGCGCTTGGCTCTGATTTTTTTAATCATTTTCAACACCATTCGCGTATCAACGATCATTATTGGTTTTGTGTATACAAACACTGAAATCATCGATCAAATGTCACAGCGCGCATACATGGGTACGAATGCGATCCTGAATTTTTCGGTGAGCATCGCCTTCACCATGATGGTCAATAGTAAGCTGGAGGCCCGGTTGGCATACCTGGGCACGCGCGATCGGCAGACAGGCGCATATGGCCGCGTCGCTTTCTTCGAATTGATGGCCACGGAGTTGAAGCGTGTTCAACGCAAAGCCGCGCCACTGACTTTCGTGATGGTCGATCTGGATAAATTCAAGACCATTAACGATACCTGGGGTCATCCTGTGGGCGACAAGGTGATCGCCGATTTTGTGGCGAATGCCATGTCGACACTGCGCAGTTATGATTTGCTGGGTCGCTATGGCGGGGATGAGTTCGTCATTCTCTTACCCAATACGACCAAGGACGATGCGATGGTCGTCGCCGAGCGCATACGCGTGCGCTGCGCCAGCTCGACCACCGAAGGCATCCCGCCCTACTCCATCAGCGTCGGCCTGTGCTGCACGAGCGATGGCAATGTCAGTATGGAAGACTTCATTAACGCCGCTGACGCATCGCTATACCGCGCCAAGGAAGCTGGCAGAAATCACGTCGACGGCTGCGATTATGGCAAGGATCACCGTAACGATGACGGCAAAGCGGCGGCCAATGTCATGAAGGAAGATCTCGCGATTGCGCATTAAGCAAAGGTCGATCCTGCTTTTCTGCCCCGCCAGATGGCTATAATCGTCATGTCATCATTCACCCACGAGAAACCATGCACGCAATCCAACGCCCATTCAAAATTTTAGGCCTGCAGCAGATCGCCATCGGTGGCCCGTCCAAGGCGCGTCTGAAAACCCTGTGGATCGACATGTTCGGCCTGAAGCTGACCGGCAACTTCGTCAGTGAAAAAGAAAATGTCGATGAAGATATCGCCGTACTCGGCAGCGGCCCGTTCAAGGTCGAAGTCGACCTGATGCAGCCGCTCGATGTCGAGAAAAAACCGCGCGTCGATGAACCGGCTCTCAATCACGTCGGCCTGTGGGTCGATGATTTGCCTCTCGCGGTCGAATGGCTCACGCAGCAAGGCGTGCGCTTCGCGCCGGGCGGCATCCGCAAGGGTGCGGCCGGCTATGACATCACCTTTCTACATCCGAAAGCGAATGAACAGTTTCAGATCAGCGGCGAAGGCGTGTTGATTGAACTGGTGCAGGCGCCGGCCGAAGTGATCGCTGCGTTTGCGACGATCGCAGCCGCGTAAGCAGCATTGAATTCATCGAACTCTGTGCCCAGCATCCGCCCTGCGCGCCCCATCCCTGCTGACTTTTTAAGGGATGGGGCGCGCAGGGCGGATGCCTCTGACAGTCTAGCGTGGCACTGCCCGCGACCCAGCCGGATGGGATTTTGAATTAGTCGCGCTTCAACGCATGCCCCAGAGTCAGGGCTATCGGGCGCCGCCAGGCTTAAAAAGGCCCCAGTCTGGCGGCGCCCGATAGCCCTGGCTCAATCTGATGCGCTAGCAATCGACGGCCCCTTCGCGGCAAAACAGCATTACCGCGAAGAGGCGCTGCTCATTATTTGAACTCGATGATCACCTGATCGACCGACAGGCTCTCGCCCGGTTTCGCCATCAGCGAACCAATCACGCAATCCTGCTCGGCCTTCAAGATGTTTTCCATCTTCATGGCTTCGATCACGGCGAGCTTTTCGCCGGCCTTGACGACTTGCCCCGGTACGACCGCCAATTCCCGCAGCAAACCCGGCATTGGCGACAGCAGGAAGCGCGACATGTCAGGCGGCGTCTTGTGCGGCATTAGCGCCTGTAAGGCTGCGGCAGACGCCCCCAGCACCAGCAGATCGGCTTGCGTGCCCCAATGCGACAGGCGATAGCGCAGGCCGACGCGCTCGACTTGCAGCGTGATCGGTGTGCCGGCGATGGTGCCGGTAAAAACCAGCTGACCGAACTGCCAGTCGCTTAAAACTTCGACCGTCTTGCCGGCGAAAGTCACCTGCAAACCACCCGTCACATTGTGCACGCTGACCGGATATTGCGCATCGCCCAGCATGACCACGAAATCATTTTCCGGTGCATAGTGATGGCCCGGCAGCTGGCCCGTGATCGAGGCATTGCGCTCAAGGTATTGACGATGCACTGCGGCGCCGACGGCCACGAGCAGCTGCGGATCGGGATGCGGCAGCTCGGCCGCGTTGAAGCCTTTTGGATACACTTCCGCGATCAGGCCAGTATTGAAGGTGCCCGACACAAAGCCCGGATTTTGCAGCAGCGCTGCATGGAAGGCGATGTTCGAACTCAGACCGCGAATCGCAAAACCGTTCAGCGCTTCACGCATGCGGGCAATCGCTTCTGCGCGAGTCGGTGCATGCACGATCAGCTTGGCAATCATCGGATCGTAGAACATCGAGATCTCACCGCCTTCATACACACCGGTGTCGACGCGCACTTCGCCTGGCACTTCAGCAGGCGGCTGGTATTTCACCAGGCGACCCGTCGATGGCAGGAAATTGCGCGAAGCATCTTCAGCATTGATGCGGCATTCGACAGCCCAGCCGTTGAGCTTAATGTCGTCTTGCGTGAAGCTCAGTGCTTCACCGGCAGCGACGCGGATCATCTGCTCGACAAGATCGAGACCCGTGATCAATTCCGTCACCGGATGCTCGACCTGCAGACGCGTATTCATCTCGAGGAAGTAGAAGGAGCGATCCTTGCCGACGACGAATTCAACCGTGCCAGCGCTTTGGTATTGCACCGCGCGCGCGAGCGCCACGGCTTGCTCACCCATGGCCTTGCGCGTTGCTGCATCAAGGAAGGGGCTAGGCGCTTCTTCAATGACTTTTTGATGGCGGCGCTGCAGTGAGCATTCGCGCTCCCACAGGTAGACGATATTGCCGTGTGCGTCGCCGAGCACCTGGATTTCAATGTGACGCGGCTCTTCGACGAATTTCTCGATGAAGATGCGGTCATCGCCAAAGCTGTTGCGCGCTTCGTTCTGGCATGACACGAAACCTTCACGCGCTTCCGCCGAGCTGTGCGCCACGCGCAAACCCTTGCCACCACCGCCGGCCGAAGCCTTGATCATGACCGGATAGCCGATGCCGTCGGCGATGGACACGGCTTGCTCGACCGATTCAATCACATCGGTGTAGCCAGGAATGGTCGTGACCTTGGCGGCCATGGCCAGCTTCTTGGACGCTATCTTGTCGCCCATGGCTTGAATCGCATGGACTTTCGGGCCGATGAAAACGATGCCTTCTTTTTCAAGGCGATCGCAGAAGTCGGAATTCTCGGAAAGAAAACCATAGCCGGGATGAACGGCTTGCGCGCCGGTCTGTTTGCAGGCGGCGATGATCTTGTCGATCTGCAGATACGACTCTTTCGATGGCGCAGGACCAATGTGCACGGCTTCATCGGCGAGCTCGACGTGACGCGAATCACGGTCGGCATCGGAATACACGGCGACGGTCTTGATGCCCATCTTGCGGGCGGTCTTGATGACGCGGCAGGCAATTTCTCCGCGATTGGCGATCAGAATTTTTGTGAACATGTTATGTCGTCTCCCTGACGCTTACAGCGGAATGTTGCCGTGCTTGCGCCACGGATTCTCTAATTTTTTACCCTTGAGCATAGCCAGCGAACGGCAGATCCGTTTGCGCGTTTCATGCGGCATGATTACGTCATCGATGAAGCCGCGGCTGCCGGCGATGAAGGGGTTCGCAAACTTCAAGCGGTATTCCTCGGTGCGCTCGGCGATTTTTTCTACGTCGCCGATATCCTTGCGGAAGATGATTTCCACAGCGCCCTTCGGCCCCATGACGGCGATTTCGGCTGTCGGCCAGGCGAAGTTCACGTCGCCGCGCAAATGCTTGGACGACATCACGTCATACGCACCGCCGTAAGCCTTGCGCGTAATCAGCGTGACTTTCGGCACCGTGCATTCGGCGTAGGCGTACAGGAGTTTCGCGCCATGCTTGATGATGCCGCCGTACTCCTGCGCCGTACCGGGCATGAAGCCGGGGACGTCGACCAGGGTCACGACCGGAATGCTGAAGGCATCGCAGAAGCGCACGAAGCGCGCAGCCTTGATCGACGACTTGATGTCGAGGCAGCCAGCGAGCACCAGCGGCTGGTTTGCCACGATACCGACGGTCTGGCCTTCCATGCGCGCAAAACCGATGATGATATTTTTCGCGTACTCCGGCTGCAGCTCGAAGAAGTCACTGTCGTCGACGATCTTGACGATCAATTCCTTCATGTCGTAAGGCTTGTTCGGATTGTCCGGCACCAGTGTGTCGAGCGACATTTCGAGGCGTTCAGCCGGATCATTGGTGGCGCGGATCGGCGGCTTTTCGCGGTTATTCAGCGGCAGGTAATTGAAGAAGCGACGCAGCATCAACAGCGCATCGACATCGTTCTCAAAGGCGAGGTCAGCCACGCCGGATTTACTATTGTGCGTCAGTGCGCCACCGAGCTCTTCAGCCGTCACTTCTTCATGCGTAACCGTCTTGACCACATCGGGGCCGGTAACGAACATGTAGGACGTATCCTTGACCATGAAGATGAAGTCGGTCATGGCGGGCGAATACACGGCGCCACCAGCGCAAGGTCCCATGATCATGGAAATTTGCGGCACCACGCCCGAGGCCATCGCATTACGCTGGAATACATCGGCATAGCCGCCAAGGGAGGCGACGCCTTCCTGGATACGCGCACCACCCGAGTCGTTCAAGCCGATCACAGGTGCGCCGACTTGCATCGCCTTGTCCATCACCTTGCAGATTTTCTCGGCGTGAGCAGCCGAGAGCGCACCGCCAAACACCGTGAAATCTTGCGAGAACACGAACACCATGCGGCCATTGATCGTGCCATAACCGGTGACGACGCCGTCACCCGGAATCTTTTGTTCGGCCATGCCGAAGTCTGTGCAACGATGTTCGACGAACATATCCCATTCTTCGAACGAACCGGCATCGAGCAGCAGCTCAAGACGTTCACGCGCCGTCAGTTTGCCCTTGCCGTGCTGGGCTTCGATGCGCTTGACGCCACCGCCCAGTCGCGCCAGTTCGCGCTTCTCTTCCAGCTGGCGAATAATGTCGTGCATGTGATGCCTCCCCGAGGTGTATGTGGTGAAATTATGTTTTTATTTTAAGTACGACATCGCCGGCACCGCAGGCGCGGTTGGACGCTGTCGGCATTGTCCATTGCCAGCCTTACAGAATGTTTACTGCCAAGCTATTTTTGCAAGCAGCCGAGCAAATAAGCCGCCGCCGCCGTTGGCGTGATGCTGGCAGCAGTGACGCGCTCAATTGCCGTGGCCAATTCAGCTTTGACCAGCGGATGCTGGCGAAATTGCTGCTCGAGCCCGATTTCAATCAGCGCCCACATCCAGGCCAGTGCCTGGCGCCGGCGCTTGGCCTCGAAGAGTCCGTTCTCGTGCATGCTGCGACGGTGATCTTCTATCGTCTGCCAGACCAGATCCAGGCCTTTTCTGTGCGTGGCACTGGTCATGAGAACCGGCACAGTCCAATGCTTCGATACCGGGCGCAACATGTGCAAGGCCGAGCGCATCTGGCTGCAGGCAAGCTCGACGGCGAGCGCATCGATGTCGGCCTTGTTGTAGACGACGATATCGGCGAGCTCAAGGATGCCTTTTTTGATGCCTTGCAAATCATCACCGGCATTCGGCAGCTGCAGGACAAGAAACACATCGGTCATGCCGGACACGGCTGTTTCCGACTGGCCGACACCAACGGTCTCGACAATGATGATGTCAAACCCGGCCGCTTCGCATACCAGCAGGGCTTCACGCGTCTTGTGCGCCACGCCGCCCAAGGCACCGCTTGCGGGCGAGGGCCGGATGAAGGCTTCTTCGCGCTGCGCCAGTAATTCCATGCGCGTCTTGTCGCCGAGGATAGAGCCACCCGTCAGCGACGACGAAGGATCGACAGCGAGCACAGCGACACGATGACCCTTGGCGATCAGGTCCATGCCGAGCGCTTCAATAAAGGTCGATTTGCCCACGCCCGGCACGCCCGAAATACCGATGCGTATCGACTTCCCGCTGCGTGGCATGAGCTGCTCGAGCACGGCTTGCGCGCGCTGCTGGTGATCGGCGCGACTCGACTCAATGAGCGTGATCGTCTTGGCGAGCGCACGCCGCTGGCGCGCGAGCACGCCATCCACGAGCGCGGCATCCTGCGGCAGCAAGGCGGCAGTCGTCATGTTCGCCGGGCTCAGGCCGCCGCCGCTCCCAGCGCCAGCCGGATTTGCTTGAGCACTTCTTCGGCCGACTGCGGAATCGGCGTGCCCGGGCCAAAGATGCCTTTCGCGCCAGCGGCATACAGAAAGTCGTAATCCTGCGGAGGCACGACGCCGCCGACGAAGACGACGATGTCATCGGCGCCTTGCGCTTTCAAGGCGGCGATCAGTTCCGGCACGAGCGTCTTGTGACCGGCTGCCAAGGTTGAAATGCCGACCGCATGCACATCGTTTTCAATCGCCTGGCGCGCCGCTTCCTCTGGCGTCTGGAACAGCGGGCCGATATCGACGTCAAAGCCGAGGTCGGCAAAGGCGCTGCCGACGACTTTTGCGCCCCGGTCATGGCCATCCTGCCCCAGTTTCGCGATCATGATGCGCGGGCGACGACCTTCGTCTAAGGCAAATTGCTCAATGATGCGTTTCAGGCGCGCCCAGTCGGCATCATCCTCAAAGCCGGCGCCATAGACGCCGGAGACGCTCTGGATGGTTGCGCGATGACGGCCCCAGACTTTTTCGAGCGCATCGGAAATTTCACCGACGGTGGCGCGCAGGCGCGTCGCCTTGATAGCCAGATCGAGCAGATTACCCTTGCCTGATTCGGCCGCATCTGTGAGCGCAGCCAATGCGGCTGTAACGGCGGCAGAATCGCGGCTGGCGCGGATGTTTTTCAGGCGCTCGACTTGCGAGGTGCGCACAGCCGTATTGTCGATCTCGCGCGTTTCGACCTTGTCTTCCTTGGCCAGCTTGTACTTGTTCACGCCAACAATGACATCCTTGCCGGAATCGATGCGCGCCTGCTTTTCCGCAGCGCTGGCTTCGATCTTCAGCTTGGCCCAGCCGGACTCGACAGCTTGCGTCATGCCGCCCATTTGCTCGACTTCTTCGATCAGCTTCCAGGCTTCATCGGCCATGTCTTGCGTGAGCTTTTCCATCATGTAGGAACCGGCCCATGGATCGACGACGTTCGTGATGTGGGTTTCTTCCTGGATGATGAGCTGGGTATTACGGGCAATGCGCGAGGAAAATTCAGTCGGCAAGGCGATCGCTTCATCGAGCGAATTCGTGTGCAGCGACTGCGTGCCGCCGAACACGGCCGCCATCGCTTCAACGGTGGTGCGCACGACATTGTTGTAGGGGTCTTGCTCGGTCAAGGACCAGCCGGAAGTCTGACAGTGGGTACGCAGCATCATCGACTTTTGCGACTTCGGTGCAAATTCCTTCATGATGCGCCACCACAGCAGGCGCGCCGCGCGCAGCTTCGCGACTTCGAGATAGAAGTTCATGCCGATGGCGAAGAAGAAGGACAGGCGACCGGCGAACTCATCGACATCCATGCCGGACGCGATCGCGGTGCGCACATATTCTTTGCCATCAGCCAGCGTCAAGGCCAGTTCCAGGGCCTGATTCGCGCCGGCTTCCTGCATGTGGTAGCCGGAAATCGAGATCGAATTGAACTTCGGCATATTCGTTGCCGTATAGCCGATGATATCGGCAATGATCTTCATCGATGGCGCTGGCGGATAGATGTAGGTATTGCGGACCATGAACTCCTTGAGGATGTCGTTCTGGATGGTTCCGGTCAGCTTGTCCTGACTCACGCCCTGCTCTTCGGCGGCGACGACATAGCCAGCCAATACCGGCAGCACCGCGCCATTCATCGTCATCGAGACCGAAACTTTATCGAGCGGAATCGCATCGAACAGGATCTTCATGTCTTCGACGGAATCGATCGCCACACCGGCCTTGCCAACATCGCCGGTCACGCGCGGATGATCCGAGTCGTAGCCGCGATGCGTGGCCAGATCGAAGGCGACCGAAACGCCCTGCCCGCCGGCAGCGAGCGCCTTGCGGTAGAAGGCGTTCGATTCTTCGGCAGTGGAGAAGCCCGCGTACTGGCGGATCGTCCATGGGCGTACTGCATACATCGTCGCCTGCGGGCCGCGCAGGAAAGGCTCGAAGCCGGGCAAGGTATCGGCGTAAGGCAGATCCTGGGTGTCGGCAGCGGTGTAGAGCGGCTTGACGGTGATGCCTTCGGGCGTGACCCAATTGAGATTATCGACATGATTGCCGGGCGCGGATTTCGCGGCTGCGCGGTTCCAACTGTCGAGTGGCGGGATCGTTACCGAAGGGAGGTCAATACGCTTGCTCATGGGGCCATCTTTCATGCAAAGGGTCTGGAAGTGCTCGATATTATCAAGCCTGTGCCGGTATTGGACTGTCCCGTGCGGGACAATCGGGCTTGCCGGATCGCTGCAATGCTGCCATGCCATACGGTGCGCCGCATCGGCTCTGGTCAAGATTACGCTCGCATCATCGAACAATTGTACCGCGCCAACCGGCGAATTTCATTCAGCTTATTAAGCGCGGCTGCAAGCTGGCTGTAAGTTATTTTGTGTAACGCGAACCCTTGAACCATGGTGGCGCACTGACAGGAATTTTTATCGAAGCGGCGAAATTGGCATGAGCCTGCAACGACATCGACACCGTCGCCATAGACCGACATTCGCGTGAAAATTTTATTGTTTGCGCACTCGGCTTGTTCGCGCTCAAGGATGGGCATGGCCTTGTTTGCATGGTTTGAACTCCCCCCGTCGACACCGTTCAATACAATACCTTCACTCAGCGCTCTGCCGCCTAGCCCCCTAGCCCCCTAGCCAAGGCAGAGCTTGCACCATGTACCGCGCCTCGATTACGAATCTCCCACTACGGACACAGCAGCAGGCTTGCAGTAATGCCTGTGTCATCGAGTATTACGAACCGCGGGTGCCGCATTTCGTTGAGGCGGCGCCTGATACGCTATGTGCAGACGCGACGACTGCGAGCACCTATGTGGCGCGCAAAGGCGCCGACACGCTCGCCATGTTCCAGTTCCGCCGACATAGTCACAGGGTGCAGGTGATCAATGACGATCTGCAGCTGTCGGCAATGGAAGTGGCGCGCTTCGTGGACTTTGTTTTCATGCGCTTTCCTGCGACATCGATCGTGTCCTTCCAGGCGATCAAGGTCAATTTGCAATCTTTGCGCCTGCCTTATCTGCAAACGGATAGCCGCAAGGGTGATGTACATATTTTCCGATCGCGCCGCGTGCTCGTGCGCCATGCCGGGCTGATCCTGGCGACTTGCCTGCGGCGGGGATGACATCTGCCAAACCGGCGACAGGAAAGCGCGCTTTTGCCGTCGCGCGCCGAAACCCGCGTAAAATGCTGCTGTATCGCGGGTGTAGCTCAATGGTAGAGCAGAAGCTTCCCAAGCTTACGACGAGGGTTCGATTCCCTTCACCCGCTCCAGACCCTTCTCCAAGACTGCCAGGCACTGCCTTTTTTCTTGGCCCGCTCCTACTCCTTATTTTCAGCATGTCAG
>CANFLV010000024.1 GCA_947448025.1 Oxalobacteraceae bacterium
GCGGAAAGCTGCGGATATTGGTTCTGGTTTGACTCTTGCGCGGTGTTGACAGGGTTCATTGGTGTCGTTACAACGGTGGAATTGGTCCAGTACATAGTGCATCTCTTTCTTGGCGTGAAGTTGATGGTGCAATATGCTCAGCCATGCTGCAGTGAATGTCAGGGCAGCGGTAGCGGGCAAGCAAGCTTGGATCGATTATTATAAAAAACACAATTATCGAAACGACAGATTAACTATTTGCCAATTCAACTTCAATGCGATCGTTTCAAATCAAGGGGATTTTCGGGACAGGGGAAAGAGGTGTCGCTGATACTCAACAGTAACGTTGTTTTGATGCGTGTTTGCGCTGACTCAGCGTGCCTTATCAAGGCAGAAAGGGATTCTGCCTGAGCGCAGCAGCGCCTGTTTCGGCTTCTGCGCGAGACGGGCGAGCGTGATGCGGGTGGTCATTCGCGGCTGAAGGAGTTCCGTGCAGGTCGCCTTCAGCCGTACGTGCTGGTTACTGCCGTACGCAATCGACGAAATAGCCGCGCTTGCCATCGACTTCACGCGTGACCAAACCATGCACATCGGTCTCGAAGCCGGGAAACTTCTCATTGAAATCGCGCGCGAATTTCAGGTAGTCGACGATGGTGCGATTGAAGCGCTCGCCCGGGATCAGCAGCGGAATGCCCGGCGGGTAAGGCGTGAGCAGAATCGAAGTCACACGGCCTTCGAGCTCGTCAATCGGTACGCGATCGATTTCACGGTGCGCCATCTTGGCAAACGCCTCTGAAGGCTTCATCGCCGGAATCATGTCGGACAAATACATCTCTGTCGTCAGGCGCGCTACGTCATAGGCTTTGACCATGTCATGGATCTGCTGCGACAGGTCGCGCAGGCCAAGTCGCTCATAGCGAGGATTGGCCGCGGCGAACTCCGGCAGGATGCGCCAGATCGGCTGGTTCTTGTCGTAGTCATCCTTGAATTGCTGCAGTGCTGTCAGCAAGGTATTCCAGCGACCCTTCGTGATGCCGATCGTGAACATGATGAAGAAGGAATACAAGCCGCATTTTTCAACGATGACGCCATGTTCGGCGAGGTATTTGGTGACGATCGAGGCTGGAATGCCGGAGTCGCTGAATTTGCCGTCGAGCGACAGGCCCGGTGTGACGATGGTGGCCTTGATCGGGTCGAGCATGTTAAAGCCCGGCGCGAGTTTGCCGAAGCCATGCCAGTCATCCTCGGCATTGATCATCCAGTCTTCTTGCGAGCCCATGCCGTCGTCGGACAAATCGTTCGGTCCCCAGACCTGGAACCACCAGTCCTTGCCCCACTCTTCATCAACCTTGCGCATGGCGCGGCGGAAGTCGAGCGCTTCCATGATGCTTTCTTCGACCAGCGCTGTGCCGCCCGGCGCTTCCATCATCGCCGCGGCGACGTCGCAGGAGGCGATGATCGCGTATTGCGGCGAGGTCGAGGTGTGCATCAGGTAGGCTTCATTGAAGGCGTCCTGGTCGAGCTTGACGGACTCCGACTCGCGCACGAGGATTTGCGACGCCTGCGACAGGCCGGCCAGCAGCTTGTGCGTGGACTGCGTCGAAAACACCATCGATTCCTTGGCGCGCGTACGGTCCTTGCCGATCGCATGCATGTTCTTGTAGAAGTCATGGAAGGTCGCATGCGGCAGCCAGGCTTCATCGAAATGCAGGGTGTCGATTTCACCGTCGAGCATGTTCTGCAGGGTCTCGACGTTGTAGAGCACGCCGTCGTAAGTCGACTGCGTAATCGTCAGGATGCGCGGCTTTTTGTTCAGTGCTTCGCGGGCGAAGGGATTGGCTTCGATCTTGCGACGGATGTTCTCCATCGTGAATTCTTCGAGCGGAATCGGGCCGATGATGCCGAGGTGATTCCGGGTTGGCATCAGGAATACGGGGATCGCTGCGCACATGATGATCGAATGCAGGATCGATTTATGGCAGTTACGGTCGACCACGACGATGTCGCCCGGTGCGACTGTCGAATGCCAGACCATCTTGTTCGAGGTCGACGTGCCGTTGGTCACAAAATAGCAATGATCGGCATTGAAGATGCGCGCCGCATTGCGTTCGCTGGCCGCGACCGGGCCGGTATGGTCGAGCAGCTGGCCGAGCTCTTCCACGGCATTGCAGACGTCGGCGCGCAGCATGTTCTCGCCAAAAAACTGGTGGAACATTTGCCCGATCGGCGACTTCAGGAAGGCCACGCCACCGGAGTGGCCCGGGCAGTGCCAGGAGTAGGAACCGTCATTGGCGTAATGAACCAGCGCGCGGAAGAAGGGCGGCGACAGGCCGTCGAGGTAGGATTTCGCTTCGCGGATGATGTGGCGCGCGACGAATTCCGGCGTGTCTTCGAACATGTGGATGAAGCCATGCAGTTCGCGCAGCACATCGTTGGGGATGTGGCGCGAGGTGCGGGTTTCACCGTAGAGGTAGATCGGGATGTCGGCGTTCTTGTAGCGGATTTCCTGGACAAAGGCGCGCAGCTGCAACAGCGCGCTATCGGTCTCTTCGGACGAGCCGGCACCGAACTCCTCATCGTCGATCGACAGGATGAATGCCGAGGCGCGCGACTGCTGCTGCGCGAACTGCGACAGGTCACCATAGCTGGTGACGCCAACGACTTCCATGCCTTCCTTTTCCATCGCATCGGCCAGGGCGCGTATGCCCAGTCCCGAGGTATTCTCGGAACGAAAATCTTCATCGATGATCACGATGGGGAAACGAAACTTCATGGAGGCTCCAGTGCAGAAAGAGAAGGCCGCTGGCCATGCAGGCATGCCGGCCAAAGCGAAAGAAGCGGAATTTTCGCAGATATGGACTTGAAGTGGGGGAAAACCAGCCTAAAACGGCGCAGATAATTCCGCTGTCACAGAGCGGAAATATTTGGACATCGGCCGGCGCCCTGTTTTGCCTTAAGCCGATGTCATTCAAATAATAATGAGTGAGTGCGCCTTAGAAATGCAGCCACGCCATCGCACCGAGAACGATGCCGATTGCAGCCACGCTATAGGCGGCATATTCGAGCCATTTCTTGCGCGTCAACAGCGTGATCGCCGCCAATGAAATGGCGATCTGCTCGGCCGTCATGGCCAGCGCCCAGCGGTGGTGCTGATGCATCTGCTCGTCGGATTTTTTGTCCCATTCAGTCGAGGTTGCTTCGAAGCTTTCGGCCTTGGTCTTGATCTCTTCCTTTTCACCCTTGTAGCGGATGACTTCGGCCTTGTAGCGCTCGACGTCGACGCCGGGCAGGGAGATCGCCAGCTCGGCGAGATTCTGCTTGTTCGATTTGGCCTGGTAATAATTCCACTGGTTCGACGCTTCGGTCTTCTGGATCGCGGCATTGTTCTTGAACATGGCCGCATTATTTTGCGTGCCGCCGGCGAGGTAGCCGAACAGCGCGCCGACGGTCGCCAGCACCGCAGTCGTGACCGCTAGCTTGCTGGAGAAATTGTCACCGCTGTGAGCGGCATGTTCGACTTCATGGTCGTGCGGACCATGTACATGAAATCCTTCTGCTGACATCGCTGGGCTTCCTTTATGTTGGATTAGCTACGTTGGTAAGTGACGAATGCAAAATCAAATGCATTGCTGTCTGAATGATGCTGTTCACGCGCGACTTCGTGCCACTGCTGCGTATCGACCGCCGGGAAAAATGCATCGCAGTCGAAATCCTTGTCGATTTCCGTCACCAGCAGTGTGCGCGTATATGGCAGCGCTTCGGCATAAATCTGGCCGCCGCCAATGACGAACGCGGCGTCGCTGCCGACCAGTGCGATCGCCTCGGCCAGTGAGGTGACGGCTTCGACGCCATCATGCTGCCAGTCGGAATTGCGCGTGATGACAATATTGCGCCGATTCGGCAAGGCGCGACCGATAGAGTCGAAGGTCTTGCGCCCCATGATGATGGGATGGCCGGTCGTGGTGCGCTTGAAAAAGGCGAGGTCTTCCGGCAGCTTCCAGGGAAGCGTATTGCTGATACCGATGCCGTGCTGGCGGTCGGTCGCGACGACGATGGTCAGGTTAGGCGGCATGGGTGTGGATCGCTATCCGGGTGGCGGAAAAGTGACTATGGTAATCGATTTGCCGGCGCTTTTATTCAGACTGCGACCGGCGCCTTGATTGCCGCATGTGATTGATAATCGCGTATCTCGAAATCCTCAAAGCGGTAATCGAAAATCGACTCGGGCTTGCGCTTCAGATGCAAGGTCGGCAAGGCAAAGGTCGTACGCGAGAGTTGCTCAGTCACCTGATCCATGTGGTTCGAATACAGATGGCAGTCGCCGCCAGTCCAGATGAAGTCACCAACTTCGAGACCTGCCTGCTGCGCCATCATGTGCGTCAGCAGCGCATAGGACGCAATATTGAACGGCACGCCGAGGAAGATGTCAGCACTGCGCTGGTATAACTGGCAGGACAATTTGCCATCGGCGACGTAGAACTGGAAGAAGGCATGGCAGGGCGGCAGTTTCATCTGCGGGATGTCGGCCACATTCCAGGCGGAGACGATGAGCCTGCGCGAGTCGGGATTGGATTTAATCTGCTGCAAGACTTGCGCGATCTGGTCGATGTGTTCGCCATTCGGCGCCGGCCATGAGCGCCACTGATAACCATAGATCGGGCCAAGATTACCTTCGGGGTCAGCCCACTCGTCCCAGATTGATACGCCATGTTCTTTCAGGTAGGCGATGTTGGTCGAGCCGGCGAGGAACCAGATCAGTTCATGGATGATCGACTTCATGTGCAGCTTCTTCGACGTCACCATCGGAAAGCCCTGCTGCAAATCGAAGCGCATCTGGTAGCCAAACACGGAGCGCGTGCCGGTGCCGGTGCGGTCGGTCTTTTCGCTGCCATGGTCTTGGACATGGCGCATGAAGTCGAGGTATTGATGCATGGGAGGCGTCGGTAAAAGTCAGGCACCTATTTTACGCTAAGAGCTGCACAGGCAGCTCCTTGCTGCCTGTGCGCCCTATCTCAATACCGGCTTGGTGGCGGTGGCGGAGGAGGTGGCGGTGGTACATTGCTGTAGCTGGATGGACCTGGCGCCATGCGCATCGCTCCCACGGAGGGCACCAGGTTTCCCTTGGCGTACATGCATTGCTGATACGCGATGTCGTAGCGACGCTGCAAGCCATAGCTCGAATACTGCGTGGTGCCGGCGCCGCTGGCGCTACCCATCAACAGCCCTGCGCCAGCGCCTACAGCCGCACCATCGCGTCCACCCATCGCGGCGCCGACCGCAGCACCGAGCAGCGTGCCGATGGCGCCGCTGCGCATGGCATCATCATTACCCGCCCTCGCTGCGTTCGCGCCGCCTATCTGTTGGCTGGCAAATTGACGGCAGGTATAGTCATCGCCCCTGAAATCATCGAAGGGTTTGCCTGTGCCCGGATAAACTGCGACGCTCGGACCGACCGGAACCGTCGTGCAGCCGGCCAGCGCGATCATGGCCGCCGCAGCCAAGGCTGAAATTTTGAAGAGTGCTCGTGTCATCTTTGGTGTCGATTCAAGAAGGAATTAACGTTGCGGTGCCGGCTGAGCCGGAACCCGCTCCCAGCCGGCCGGACAATTCTTAATGTAGGGATAATAGCCGTCCGGGTTATGGCAGTAATACCAGTCACCCGAAGCGGGCGCCGCCTGGCTGGCTTCCGGCGGTGTGTTGGCGGGTGCCGGGCCGCGCTCGACATAGACCGTCGGCGCTGGCTGTGTCACGACCAGCGGATAGTCGTAGTAATAGGGGTTGTAGGGATAGTAGCGCGGCCCAGGATAATACAGCGGCCAAGGATTGACATAGATGCCGACGCGCGCGCCGCCGTGGTAATGGCCGTGTTGGGCTGAGGCGACATTGGCGTTGAGCGCGCCAGCCAGGAGCAAGAGCGAAGTCAATAATTTAGGGATGGTCATTTCAACACCTTCAAACTTGAAAATTCATGAAACTTACTGACGGTAATCAATAGTGATCTGCATAGCTTGTTCACATGATCAGTATATGGAATGCCATCGCATTTGAAATCACAATTCATGAATCTTTACAATTTGGATTAATGGTCAATATGTTAATTTTGACCAAAGTGTAATTTTTCTGATGCAAGGGATGCCCCTGTTGCCGGTGGCGATTTGATCAAGAGATACTGCTGTCATCACCCGCTAGCTCCCTCTCAATCTGTTCGATGCTCGGCAGACTGGTTTGTAGTTCCATTGGTAATGATTCAAGCAGTTTGTATTCGGCGATGCCCATGGGTTGGGTCTTATCGCGTAACGCGTACTCGGCCACCACCTTGTTCTTGCTTTTGCATAGCAACAGGCCAATGGTCGGGGCATCTTGTGTGTGCTTGATCTGGGCATCCACTGCCGTGAGGTAAAAGCTCAATTGACCTAGATGCTCGGGCTTGAATTTGCCGCCTTTGAGTTCTATCACCACGTAGCAGCGTAGCTTGAGGTGGTAGAAGAGCAGATCGATGAAAAACTCGTCGCCGCCCACGTCCAGTAAAACTTGTTGACCCACGAACGCAAAGCCCGCACCCAGTTCCAGCAGAAATTCGGTGACATGTTTGACCAAGGCGTTTTCAATTTCGCGCTCTTGGGCTTCTTCGCCCAGCCCCAAAAAGTCGAAACGATAGGGATCCTTTAACGACTCGTGGGCCAGGTCGGACTGGGGTTTAGGTAAGCTGCAGGTGAAATTGGTCACGGCTGTGCCGCTGCGCTCCAGCAGGCGGGATTCGATTTGAATTACCAGAACGTTGCGCGACCAGTTATGTTCAATGGCTTTGGCAGCGTACCATCGACGCGTTTCGGGATCAGGCAGCTTGTCCAGAAGTGCTAATTGGTGATACCAGGGCAATTGTGCAAGCACTCCTTGCACAATTGCTGCATCAGGCCAGCTTTCAGCAAAGGCACGCATGTATTTGAGGTTGCGGGGTGAGAAGCCTTTCATGTCAGGAAAGGTGGCGCGCAAATCATTTGCTAGCCGATCAATCACCTTGGCACCCCAGCCTTGCTCAGCTTGTTGCGCCAGAATGTCCCGACCTATTTGCCAGTACAGCAGTACCAGCTCGCGATTAACTGCCAGTGCCGCGCGTTGTTGGGCGCTGTGAATGCGGCCTTTAAGATCTGCTAGCCAGTCGGCATAACCCTCTGGGGCTGGAGTCAGATTGGTGGGATTATCACTCTTTTCTCCGCTCATGCTTTCTTATCCCCATGTCATGCTTTTTACTGGCTTGGCTTTGGCTGTCATTTTGGATTAAAGGGCAATGTTTAAACTGCCGCTTTAGAACTTGAACCGCTTATCTATATCTCAATGTTGACCAAATTGCAATGAGGCCAGGCTCGCATACAACCCGCCCTGCGCGACCAGTTCGGCGTGGGTACCAGTTTCGACGATGCGGCCGTGTTCCATCACGATGATCTTGTCGGCGCGCTGCACGGTCGCCAGACGATGGGCAATGACGAGCGTGGTGCGGTCGAGCATGGCGCGCTCGAGGGCGTCTTGCACAAGTCGCTCGGATTCTGCATCGAGGGCGCTGGTGGCTTCGTCGAGCAGCAGCAGTGGCGGATTTTTCAGCAGGGCGCGCGCAATCGCAATGCGCTGACGCTGGCCGCCCGAGAGGCGTACGCCGCGCTCGCCGAGGAAGGATTGATAAGCTTCCGGCAGGCGCTCGATGAATTCATGGGCGGCGGCCATTTTGGCGGCGCGGATCACGTCTTCATCGCTGGCTTCGATGCGGCCGTAGCGGATATTTTCCATCGCATTGGCGGAAAAGATCACCGTATCCTGCGGGACGATGCCGATCGTCGCGCGCAAGTCATGCAAACCCAGCTGTGTAATGTCGATGCCATCGAGCGTGATCATGCCGCGCTGCGGATCGTAAAAGCGCAGCAGCAGCTGAAACAAGGTCGTCTTGCCGGCGCCGGACGGGCCAACAATGGCGACTGTCTGGCCGGCGCTGATGTCGAGTGAAATATCGCTGAGCGCGGCAGTTTCAGGACGCGACGGATAATGGAAGCCGACCTCACTCAAGCGCAAAGCCGCGCCATTGGCCGTGCGCGGCGGCAGCGCCAGCGGTATATGCGGCGCGCGAATCGTGGACTCGACCGACAGCAATTCCAGCAGCCGTTCCGCCGCACCCGCGGCGCGTTGCGCATCGCCGAGTACTTCGGACAAGGCGCCGATCGCGCCGGAGACGATGGTCGCATACAGGATGAACTGTCCGAGTTCGCCGCCGCTCATGCGCCCCTGGATCACGGCATGCGCGCCCAGCCACAGTACGAACACGATCGCGCCAAACACGAGCACGATGGCGATCATGGTCAACAGTGATCGGGCACGGATGCGTGCCATGGCGGTCTTGAACGCCCCTTCAACAGCGACGCCGAAGCGACGACCTTCGGCGACTTCCTGCGTGAAGGCTTGCACGGTCGGCATGGCATTGAGTATTTCACCGGCCAGCGCCGAGGCGTCAGCAACACGGTCTTGCGAGGCGCGCGAAAGCTTGCGCACGCGGCGGCCGAAAAACACGATCGGCAAGACCACCACGGCAAGCATCACTAGAATGATCAACGACAGCTTGAAACTGGTCACGAACAGCATCACGAGTCCGCCTGTGAACAGCAGCGCATTTCGCAGAGCCATCGATACGCTGGTGCCGACGAGCGTCTGGATCAGCGTCGTATCGGCAGTCAGGCGCGAGAGCACTTCGCCGGTCTGCGTGGTTTCAAAAAATTGCGGGCTTTGCGTGACGACATGGCTGTAGACCGCGCTGCGTAAATCGGCAGTGACGCGTTCACCGAGCCACGAGACCATGTAAAAGCGCGCGGCGGTCGCCACGGCGAGGACTGCGGCCACGCCAAACAGCGCAATGAAATACAGGTCGACATGGCTCGTGTCGTTTTGTCCCGCCGCGCCAAAGCCGAGGTCGATCATCTGCTTGAACGCATACGGAATTACCAGCGTCGCGCCGGCGGCGATCAACAGGGCGAAGCCAGCGATGATGAACTCGCTGCGATACGGTGCGAGGAAGGGAAACAGCCGCTTCAAGGTCGAGAGGCTGCCGGAGGGTTTTGCTACAGTTGGTGTGGTCATAGTTTCAGTGGTTTTACGTAGCCGGTCATTTCAAGGTAGCCATGTCCTGCCGGCTGGCTGTCACGCTTGACGGTGACGGCGCCTTCCCAATACACGGCGCCGGTCGAACGTCGCGAATCAAGTTCCTGGTCATCCTGCAGCGGCGTGATCTGCCAGCAGGTCGTGGCTGTGCAGATTTGCTGGGCGACAGGGTAATCGGTATTGGTATGCGGGGAGCGCCAGGTGCGCAGCGGGCTGAACGTGACTTGTTCTGGCGCGTATTGTGTCACGTTACCGGCGCGGTCGCGCAGCGTCGCATGCGACCATAATTTTGCGCCCTGTTTATCTCGAATCTGGAAGGCCATCAGCGCGGCGCCATCGTCAAGGTTGGCACCGAGCCAGTCCCAGCCGCTCGCGTTTGCGTCGAGCACGCTGCTGGACCACTCATGATCGAGCCAGGCGTGGCCCTTGATGGCGTTGATTTTGCCGGCGCGCGTGAGTTGACCGGCGACCGTTAATTGCGGCTCGCTGTAATAATAGCTGGCCTGTTCCGGGCGCGGGCCTTTTTGTGAATAGCCGTTCTGGCCGTGCAGCAGCGGTTTTTGATTCGGCGTGAGTTTCAATGCCAGGCTGAATTCGCCAGTCTTGACCTGTGCGGTGTAACTGCCATCAGGGTCACGCAGCATGGTCCAGTCGTCGAGCTTGACGTCGGTATTGCCGACCTTGGCATGGGCGATGCCAAAACCTTCACGGGCAATTTTCTGCCCATGCAGCAGTTTGCCCACCGCCGGGTCGGACAACGCGGCATGGGCGATGATCAATTGTTTCGGTGCGAATTTGCTCGG
Source organism: Oxalobacteraceae bacterium (assembly GCA_947448025.1). GTDB lineage: Bacteria > Pseudomonadota > Gammaproteobacteria > Burkholderiales > Burkholderiaceae_D > CANFLV01. The sequence continues at coordinate 9,921 of CANFLV010000024.1, forward strand.
GTTGCCCGGTGCATGACCGGTCGCTGTGCGAAAGAAGGTGATCTGGAAGCCTAGCGGCTTGCCCTCGGCAGTATCGAGCCAGCCGGTCACGTACCACCATTCGCTGCGGTACGCGGGATGCGCGCCGGTGTCAGTGGGCAGATTGATCGCCTTGCCGTGGGTGACGGGCGCAAATACGGGCTCAGCGGCCTGCGACCATGGTGGCATCAAGCTGCACAGCAGGCACAGCGCTATGAGCGCGGAGGTGAAGGTTCGTGGCATAGTTTTTTTAATTTTAGCGGACTTCGACATCACCAGTCTTCACGCACGACGCGTACGGCATCACCCGATACCGCATACCTGCCCGCTACCAGCGCTGTGACAGTCGCCGAGAGCAAGAGTAGCAGCGCCACGCTCGACAGTAGCGGCCACGGTATCGACAGCTGCATGGTCCAGTGAAACGACTGCGGATTGACGATGAACACGAGGATCAGGCTGATGCAGGCGCCCAGCAGAAAGCCAAGCAGGATGCCAGCCGAAGTCAGCAAACCGCCTTCGAGCGCCAGCACAGCCAAGACCTGCCGGCGCGTCACGCCTATGTGGCGCAGCATGCCGAATTCCTTGGCACGCGCCAGCGTCTGCGCCGAAAACGTCGCCGCTACACCGAATAGGCCGATGACGATGGCGACCAGTTCCAGCAGATAAGTGACGGCAAAGCTGCGGTCGAAAATTTTCAGACTGAGCGCGCGGATGTCGCCGGCTTCGGAGAATTCCAGGAGACGTCCGAAGGGCAGGGCTTGCCAGTCGGTCTTGAGCTGTGCCGGCGTCATGCCTGCCTTCAGCCAGACGCCGGCATCGGTCACGGTCTGGTCGCCGGTCAGCCTGCGGTAATCGTCGAGGCGCAGCTGGATCGAGCCCGACTGGCGCGCGTAATCGCGCCAGATGCCGGCGACCATGAAGCGCTCTGCGCCGAGCGGCAGCGAGACTGTCTGGCCGACCTTGTAATCATATAAATCGACCATCGCTTCCGAGACCCAGATCGGAATCGCCTGTGCATCAACGGGCAGCGAGGCACCGAGCAGTGGCAGTGTCTTGCCCGGATTGCTGACGTCAATCGGTCGCGCGATCAAGGTAACGGTGGGGCGTTCTGGCGCCAACGTGAGCGGCATCGTGCGCAGGAATTCGATGCGCAGTAAGCCGGGGTTTGCGGACAGCTGCGCCTGTTCCTGCAAATTCAGACCACCCGTATTGCCGGCAGCGGCGGCGCGCACATACAGATCAGCCGGCAATATTTGCACGAGCCAGTCATCGACCGAGACGCGAAAGCTCGCGACCATGATCGCCATGGCCACCATCAGCGAAAAACTTGAGAGGATGCCGCCGAGCGCGATGGAAGCCTGGTTCGGCGCATTCTTCAAGCGCGCCAGTGCCAGCATGGTCAGCGTGTCGGGTTTTGGTAGCATGGCCGACAAGGCGCCAAACAACAATGAGCAAAAGCGCGGCATCAGGCTGATGCCGCCGATGAGCAGCAGCGCCACGGCAAAGTAGCCGAATAGCGGTAATTCAAATATTGGCGGTAGCTGCGTGAAGACTGCGCCTGCAGCGAGGCACAGCAAACCCGGCCAGGGCGTGGCCATGCGCGCCAGCGCCACATCCTCGCTGCCAGATTTGAGCGCCACGGCTGGTCGCGCACGCGCTGCTTCAAGCGCTGGTGCCGCACTGCCGAGCAAGGCGACGATCGTGCCGAGACTGAAAAATCCGGCCGCTGCGAATGGCGCAAAAGACAGCGTCGGCAGCACGCCCGGAAAGTAGCCGCCGCCAAGGTCGCCGCCAAAAAAATGCAGCGCTGCTGCCGCCATCGCATAGCCCGCCAGCAGACCAAGGAGTGAACCGAGCGCGCCCAGCAGTGCGCCTTCGCCAAGGATTTGCAGCAGGAGCTGGCGGCGTGTCAAGCCCAGCACGCGCAGCAGCGCGAACTGGCTGCGTCGGCGCAGCACTGACAGCGCCTGCGTCGAGAAGACAAGGAAGGCGCCCGTGAACAAGGCCACCAGCGCCAGTACATTCAGATTGACGCGATAAGCGCGCGACATATTCTCACTGCGTTGTTCCTGCTCGCCGCTTTCGCTGACGATGAAGGGCGCGCCGAATTCTTGCGCCAGCTGCTGCTTGAAGGTCGCGCGGTCGGTTCCTTGTTCGAGCTTGAGGTCAATGCGCGAGAGCTGACCCAGCCGGCCAAAGTGCCATTGCGCCGCGCCGAGATCCATCACGGCGATACGCTGGCCGGCACGCGCCTGCATCAGGCCGCCGGCCACGCGCAGGGCGACTTCGGCGGTGCCGGCGCGCAGGCGGATCATGGCACCCGGTTTCACTTGCAGCCATGCCATCGCTGCTGGTGACAGGAAGATCGCGTCATCGGCAAAGGCGTCAAACGCCCGTTCTTCGGCTGGCACACCGATCAGGTCCGGCGCAATCGCAGCAGAGCGCAAGACATCGGTGCCGAGGATTTTTAATGTGCCGTTCTGGCCGCTGTGTCCAATCACGGCGGCATCAAGCTCGAGCACGGGACTGGCGATGCCAATGCCCGCATGCTGCGCGATGCGCGCATAGGCGGCTTCATCGAACAGCGGCTGCGCCGATTGCAGCTGCAGGTCAGCCTTGCCCGAAATGCTGTTCACGGCCGCACTGAATTCATTGAAGGCGGCGGCATTGATGAGGTGGATTACAAAGCCGAGCGCGATGCCGAGCGCAATGGCGATCGTGGCCATCAGTGCGCGTAAAGGATGCGCGCGCAATTCGCCGCGCAGCAGCCAGCCGGTAAGATGCTTCATGCGGCAGGCACGAGGCCGTCGCGGGTCAGGATCAGGATACGGTCAGCCGTCGCAGCGGCAGCTTCGGAATGCGTAACCATGATGGCCGAGGCGCCATTGGCCTTGATCTCTGCACGCAAGAGCATGAGGATCACGCGAGCCGTGTCCGGATCGAGATTGCCTGTGGGTTCATCAGCGAGCACGAGTTTTGGCTTGTGCACCAGCGCGCGCGCAATCGCCACGCGCTGCAATTCGCCACCCGAGAGCTGGCGCGGAAAATCCTTGCCGCGACCTGCGAGACCTACGGCTGTCAGCATCTGTTCGGCGCGCTCCTGGGATTGGTGATTCAGCAGCAGCGGCAGGGCGACGTTTTGCGCCAGCGTCAAATGCGGCAAGACATGGAAGGCTTGAAAGATGAAGCCGAATTTTTCCCGTCGCAGGCGCGTTGCAGCGTCATCGTCGAGCCCGCCCATGGCCACGCCATCGATGAGGACTTCGCCGCTGTCGGCCGCATCGAGTCCGGCGATCAGGTTCAGCAAGGTCGATTTACCCACGCCGGAGTCGCCCATGACGGCGACGAATTCACCGGCCTGCAGCGTGTAGGACAGGTCGCTCAGGACGCGGCGGCCGTTGGCGTAGGCTTTGTTTATCTGGCGTAGTTCGAGTGCAGCATTCATCATGGGTGTCCGGTTCAGCGCATCATCCAGCGCCGCAGTGCAAAACTGAGCGCATCCACCAGCGCTACCAGCACCAGCATCGCCAGGATCACGGTCGCGGCCTGCTGCATCTGGAAGAGCGCGAGGTGATATTTCAACATCTGTCCCAGACCACCCGCGCCGACCACGCCGAGTATGGCTGCAGCGCGAATATTATTCTCCCAGCGGTACAGCGTGTAGGACATCATCTGCGGCACGGTTTGCGGCAACGTCGCATAAAGAAAGGCGACCAGCGGGCGCGCTCCATTGATGCGCAGGCTCTGCTCTGGCAAGGGTGAGGCATTTTCCAGCGCATCGGCAAACAGTCGCCCGAGTACGCCCGCCGTATGCGCGGCTAATGCCAGCGTGCCGCCAAACGGCCCGAGACCGGCAGCGATCAGCAGGATTGAGGCCCAGACCAGTTCTGGAATCGAGCGCAGGATATTGAGCTTGAAGCGCACCACGCCGCGCAACACTGGACCGAAGCGGCCGCTTGCCGGCAGTGCCATCAGAAAGCCGAGTACGGCGGCGAAGAGTGTCCCGAGCGCCGACATGGACAATGTCTCCAGCGTCGCCATGGCGACCTTGCGCACGAAGTTCGGCGCCAGTTCAGGCGGCGCAAAACCGCGCAGGAATTCGGCCGTCGTGTGCACGGCCTCGGCAGTAAAGAATTCGCTCCATTTCAGGGGCAGCGTCGCAAAGGAAGCCAGCACCAGCGCGAGCAAGCTCAGTAGCAGCACCAGCATGCCGGCACTGATCGAAGGCGGGCGCGGTGGTAACGTGAGTGTGGATTTCATCCCAGCCTCCGGCGTAAAAATTTGCTGACAACATCAGCGCCGGCGACGAGCAGCACAAATATCATCAGCATGCTCGCGACTTCACCGCCGGCCAGCATCTTCATGGATTCATCCATGCGCTGGCCGAGGCCGCCTGCGCCGACAAAGCCCATCACGACCGAGCCGCGGATTGCACATTCCCAGCGGTAGACGGTGTAGGACACGAGTTCCGACGCGGCTTCCGGCAGGCTGCCATAGAGGAGGGCGGCGATTCGTCCGCTGCCGTTTTGCAGCAGGCTGCGCGTGGCCTCGCCTTCGGTCGACTCGAGGATTTCTGCATAGACCTTGCCGAGCATGCCGCAGTAGGTCAGTGCGATCGCCAGTACCCCGGCCGTGGGGCCGAGGCCAACGACGCGCACCAGCAGCAAGGCCCACACGAGTTCCGGCACGCTGCGCAGCAAGACCAGCAGCCAACGCACTGATGTGCGCAGCAGCGCCGCCGGCCAGCGCATGCGGCCGCTGCCGATGCGCGAGATGGATAATTGTTCGGTGGCCAGCAGCGTCAGCGGGATCGCGCCCAGCAGCGCCAGCGTCAGACCGGCGGTGGCCATGGCGACGGTTTCCCAAGTCGCCTGGGCGGCCATTTGTAAAAATTCTAGCGAATGCTCAGGCGGAAAAAATCCCAGCAAAAAACGCCAGGTCGCCTTCAGGCTTTGCGCATCGATCAGCGACCAGGGTTTGAATTCGGCCAGTTCCAGCATAGGCCAAAGCACGGCGATGGCGATCAGCGTACCCGTGACGCGGCCGCGCCAGGCAGGGTCACGCAAGGCTGGATCGCGCAAAGGCATTGCTGACGACATCAAAAACAGCGCGCGGCGAGTGCCGGGACTTCGATGTCCGGGAGCGACGCATTGGCCACCGGCGTTAAATGTGTATTCTGGTAGAGCGCGACGATCATGGCATCACTGACCTGTTCACGCGGCGCATCAAAGACGATACGACCATCGCGCAAGCCGATAATGCGCGGGAAATGGGCGCGCGCCAGTTCGACCTGATGCAGGCTGCATACCAGCGTGGCTTTGCGCTCGGCGGCTTCGGCCTGCAATACATGCAGGGTTTGCAGCGACAGGGTCGGGTCGAGCGCCGACAGCGGTTCATCGACAAGAAACGTTTCAGCGTTCGACAGCAGCAGGCGCGCCATGCCGCAGCGCTGCCGCTCGCCGCCCGAGAGCCGGTCGACGCGCGCATACAGCTTGTCTTGCAAATTGAATTTTGCGAGCGCGTCGAAGGCGGCTTGCGGATCAGCCGGACGCAGCAGGGAGGCGATCGCGCGCCAGACGCTCCATTGCGCGAGACGCCCGGCCAGGACAGCGGTGACGACGCGCTGGCGTGGCGGCAGCGGCGGCGTTTGCGGCGCAAGGAACAGGCGCGCACGCAAGCTGTGGCGCGCGGCGCTGGCCAGCGTCCACGGATCAGTGCCGAAGAGGGAGAAGCTGCCCGCATCCGGCTGGTGCGCGCAGGCGAGCATGTGCAGCAGCGTCGTCTTGCCGGCACCGGATGGCCCGATCAGCGCGATCTGCTCGCCCTGCGCGATGTGCAGGTCGAGGTCGCGCAGCGCGAACGAGCCGCGCTGCGCTGCTGAAGGATGGCGCACCGCGACGCCTTGCAATTGATAGCTCATCTTCGACAAGATCAGGCTTACTTCAGCAGGCCGGCGTTTTGTGCGGCAGCTTCAATCGCTGAGTAATTCTCTGCTTTCGTTGGAATGAAACGTGTGGCGCGCTGCACGTCGAGCACTTCCTTGCCTTGCGGGTCGTTCTTGTTCAGAGCCAGAAAGGCGTCAGTGAGCTTCTTGCGCAAGACCGGATTCATGTCCGAACGGATGGTCCAGTTATAGTCGAAATAGCCGGGCGTGGTGTAGAACACGCGCACGACAGCCGGGTCAACCTTGCCTTGCGCGACGAGTTTTTCCCAGACCGAGATGTTCAATGCGCCAGCATCGACCTTGCCGCCAGCAACAGCAGCGACGGTCGCATCATGCGCGCCGGAGAAGGCGATACGCTTCATGTCGGTATCCGGATTGATTTTTGCGCCCAGCAGGTAGGAGCGCGGCATCAGGTGACCTGAGGTCGAAGACTCAGAGCCAAAGGTGAAGGTCTTACCCTTTAAATCTTCGAGCTTGGTGATGGCTTTGTCGGTCGTGATGAAGACGGATTTGAAATTTTCATCTTCCTCGCGCTGCACGATCGGCACGACCTTGCCGCCGCTGCGGATTTTTGCCTGGACGAAGGTGAAGCCGCCAAACCAGACCATGTCGAGTTTGTTATTGATCAAACCTTCGACCGATGCCGGATAGTCTGTGACCGGAATGAATTCGACTTTCATGCCGAGCTTTTGCTCGAGGTAATTCCCCAGCGGCTTGAATTTGCGCTGCAGTTCCGTCGGTGCTTCATCGGGAATGGCGGAGACGCGCAAGACTTGTTGGGCGCTGCTGATGCCGGCGGCGAGCAGGAGCGTCGCGGCAAACAGGGTTTTCACTGCTGAAAATCGAAATTTGATCATGAGGGTCTTTCGTGTGAGTATATGAACAAGCTGTTTGACGCCAGCTTGATCGGTTAGCATAATTGCAAAACTTCGGGCACGACTCCCGCCACATCATTTGACAGGCCCATGCCGAATTCAACTTCCTCCTACCACAGCCAGCGCGGATTCCTGCAGCTGGCCCGACATGATGCCAGCATGATCGCCGCCGAACTGCGCGCCGGACTGCTGGAAACCACGCCCAGGACTTCGGCAAAATACTTGTATGACGCGCTCGGCTCGAAGTTGTTCGAAGCGATTTGCGAGTTGCCCGAATATTACCCGACCCGCACCGAGTCTGCTATTTTTGCCCGGCATTTACCCGCGATCGCTGCAGCAATAGGTACTGGTGCGACCTTGATTGATCTCGGTGCCGGCAATTGCGCCAAGGCGGCAAAGCTGTTCGCGGCTTTGCAGCCGGCGCAGTATGTGCCGGTCGATATCTCGGTGGAGTTCCTGCGCGACGCAGTGGGTTTCCTGCAGCAGCGCTTCCCGCAGATTGACATGTTTGGCCTTGGTCTGGATTTTTCTGCAGCGCTGGATTTGCCGCCGCAGGTCAGGCGGGCGCAGCGGCTGTTTTTTTATCCGGGCTCGTCAATTGGTAATTTCTCGCCGGAGGAAGCGCTGGTCTTCCTGCGCCATTTGCGCGACTCTTGCGGCAGCGACGGCGGACTGTTGATCGGCGTCGATCTGGTCAAAGATCATACTGTTCTGGACGCGGCCTATGACGATGCGCTGGGCGTGACCGCCGCCTTCAATCGCAATGTGCTGCTGCACCTGAATCGTCTGCTGGAGGCTGACTTCGCGCTGGCGGACTGGCAGCATCGCGGCTTTTTCAATGCGCAGCACAGCCGCATTGAAATGCATCTCGAAGCGCGTCGTGCGCTTACCGTGCAGTGGCGTGGCGGGCAGCGCAGCTTTGCCGAAGGTGAGCGCATTCATACCGAGAACAGTTACAAATACACCGAGCACTCGTTCAAGGATTTGCTGTTGCAGGCTGGCTTTGGCGAACTCTCGACATGGACCGACGAGCAAGGATGGTTCTTGGTCTGCCATGCGAGGGTGATGTAATGCACGTAACAGTGCCATTGGCACGAAGCCAGCTGTCAGACATTTATCGCGCAATCCGCAACGACACGCTGGCATTGGCTGCGCCGCTATCGTCGGAAGATTGTTGTGCCCAGTCCATGCCTGAAGCGAGTCCGGTCAAATGGCATCTGGCGCACACGAGCTGGTTTTTCGAAACCTTCATCCTTGAGTTACATGAATCCGCCTTCGCGCCGTTTAATGGCGCATATCACGTATTGTTTAATTCGTATTACAACGGTATCGGCGAACAGCATGCGCGCGCGCAGCGTGGCCTGCTGACCCGTCCCTCGCTCAATGAGGTCCGCGAATATCGCACCGATGTTGACCGGCGCATCTTGCAATTGCTCGAATCGCCGGCGCTGGCTGACCAGTTACTGCCACTCATTGAGCTCGGCCTGCAACATGAACAGCAGCATCAGGAATTGATCCGAACCGATCTCAAGCACCTGCTGTTCATGAATCCGCTCGCGCCTGCTTACGACAACGATGTCAGGGCCGTGCAATCTGCGCCGCGCGCGCTGACTTGGCGGCATTTTGAGGCCGGCATTGTTCATCTCGGCCATACCGGCGAGGGCTTTTGCTTCGATAATGAATTGCCGTGCCATCGTCAGTTTGTCGAAGCCTATGCGATCGCGTCGCGACTGGTCACGAATCAGGAATACCTGGCCTTCATCGATGCTGGCGGCTATCGCAACGCGGCACTGTGGCTTTCGGAAGGCTGGGACTGGGTCTGCCGCCTGCAGCTGCAGCAGCCGCTGTACTGGCAAAAGTCGGAGGCCGGCTGGCTTGCATTTACCGATGCGGGAATGCAGCCACTGGACCTGCATGCGGCGGTGATTCATGTGTCGTATTTTGAAGCCGATGCGTATGCGCGCTGGGCCGGTGCGCGCCTGCCGACCGAGGCAGAATGGGAAAATGCGGCCGATGCTGATCTCGCGCAGCTCTATGACACGGCCTGGCAATGGACGGCCAGCAGTTATGCGGCCTATCCCGGTTATGCTATCGCGCCCGGTGCGCTGGGTGAGTACAACGGTAAATTCATGAGTAACCAGTTCGTGCTGCGCGGTGGCTCGCAGGCGACGCCGGCGGCGCATACCCGGCGCAGTTATCGCAATTTTTTTCCGGCCTCGGCGCGCTGGCAATATGCGGGTATCCGGCTGGCGCGTTGAGTCTTCCTTCCCTGGATCAGGCGATTTGTCGGACAATAGCGCCCACGAAGAATTCAAAGGCGTCGCCCCATGACCACCATCCCCGAAATCCGCCCCGGCCAGTCGATCGAACTGCTCAAGGAATTACACATCCTCACGCGCGACGGCAAGCTGAACCAGGACAGCCGGCGCAAACTCAAGCAGGTCTATCATCTGTATCAATTCATCGAGCCCTTGCTGAAAACGCTGCAGGAAGATCATGCCGACATCACCCTCGTGGACCATGGCGCTGGCAAGTCTTATCTCGGCTTTATCCTCTATGATCTGTTCTTCAAGGACTTGACTGGCAATGCCCACATCTACGGCATCGAGACGCGCGACGAGCTGGTCAAGAAATCGCAGGAGCTCGCAAAACGCCTGGGCTTTCCCGGCATGTCCTTCCTGAACCTGTCGGTAGCCGAATCCACGCTGTCGGATCAGTTACCAGCCAAGATCGATGTCGTCACCGCACTGCATGCCTGTAACACCGCCACGGATGACGCGATCCATTTCGCGCTCGAGAAGCAGGCGAAATTCATGGTGCTCGTGCCCTGCTGTCAGGCAGAAGTCGCTTCAGTCCTGAAGAAGAACAAGGGTAAGACGCTGGCGAAGAATTCCTTGACCGAGCTCTGGCGCCATCCCCTGCATACGCGCGAATTCGGCAGCCAGGTCACGAATGTGCTGCGTTGCCTGCAGCTGGAAGCGCATGGCTATCAGGTCAGCGTAACCGAGCTGGTCGGCTGGGAGCATTCGATGAAAAATGAATTGATCATCGCCGAGTACAAGGATTTGCCACGCCGCCGACCCGCCGAGCGCCTGCAGGAAGTCTTGCAAACGCTGGGGCTGGAAGAAATGCAAACGCGTTTTTTCAGCGCCCCCCCATCACCGGCAACACTACCCCAGTGATATAACTCGCACACACAGGCGCGGCCAGAAAAACATAGGCCGGCGAGATTTCTTCCGGCTGGGCTGGCCGTTTCATATCGCTGGCTTCGCCAAAATGACTGACGACCTCAGCCGCCTGATCGGCCGGGCAAAGCGGCGTCCAGACCGGCCCCGGTGCGATGGCATTGACACGGATGCCGCGCTCGAGCACATTGGCGGCGAGTGACTTCGTGAAGGCATGGATGGCGCCTTTGGTCGCGGCGTAATCGAGCAGGCTGGCGCTGCCATGGAAGCCCGTCTCCGAGCCTGTGTTGATGATGGCCGCACCAGCCTTCAAATGCGGCAGGGCGGCTTTGGCCATGTGGAAGTAGCCGTATAAATTGGTTTTGACAGTTTCATCGAAATGCTCTTCGGTGAGGTCTTCCAGCCGCGCCGCGTGTTCCTGAAATGCCGCATTGTTGACCAGGATATCGAGCTTGCCATAGCCATCGAGCGTGCGCTGCACGGCGCCATAGCAAAAGCCCGGATCTTTGACGTCACCCGGGATCAGCATGCACAGCCGACCCTCGGCTTCGACATAGCGTTTGGTTTCTTCCGCGTCTTCATGTTCATTGAGATAAACGATGGCGACATCAGCGCCTTCGCGCGCGTACAGCACGGCCACCGCGCGGCCGATGCCGGAGTCGCCGCCGGTAATCAGCGCGACCTTATCGCGTAATTTTTCACTGCCCTTATAGTCGGGCGCCATGAAGGCCGGGCGCGGCCGCATCTGCGATTCGATGCCGGGTTTGAGTAAGTGCTGCGGGGGAAACGGTGGAATAGGCTGGCTGCGCATGCCGGTTTGCATGGCAGCGGCCGGCGCTGCATGGGGATCTTCGCGCCGGTGCAGGATCTGGTCCAGGGCATCGGTTTCGCGCTGGATTTCACGCTGACGTTCGGCCGCATGTTCGCGGCGCTGGTGGGCGATATCGGCAGGCGATGGAGGCATGGCTTACTCCTGAAATGACAAAAAACGGTACAGCGTCATTTCAGTCTAAGCGTGCTGGCCACGGTCGGATAGACCTTAGACCAGCACATTTGCGCAAACTCAAGCGTTGGCGGGTATCACCGATGCGGCAAGTTTTTCCTGCATGGCCAGATGCCGGTTCACGGCGCTCGTGATCGCCTTGAAAGAGGCCGTGACGATATTACCGTCGATGCCCACGCCAAACAGTGTTGGGCCATCTGCTACGCGCAGCTCCATGTAGCAGGCGGCCTGTGCATTGGCGCCGGCGCCGATTGAATGCTCGTGATAGTCCATTACGGTGATATCGAGCGCGAGCGCCTGCACAAACGCCGCGACCGGACCGTTGCCGGTGCCATGACGCGTGGCCGGCGCACCATCGCATTCGAGGTCGATGACGATTTGCACTGTGTCTTGCAAATGATCGGCAGTCAGGCGGTGATCGCGGTAGGTGTAAGGCGTTTCGCGCTCGAGATATTCATGTTGGAACAGGCGATGGATGTCACCGGCGACGATTTCCTTGCCGGAGCTGTCGACTTCCTGCTGGATCACGCGGCTGAATTCAATCTGTAAACGACGCGGCAGCTGCAAGCCATATTCCTGCTCGAGCAGATACGCCATGCCGCCTTTGCCTGACTGGCTGTTGACGCGAATCACCGCATCGTAACTGCGGCCGAGGTCTTGCGGATCGATGGGCAGGTAAGGCACTTCCCAGAGGCCATTCTTGTCTTGCTGCGCGAAGCCTTTTTTGATCGCGTCCTGATGCGAACCGGAAAAGGCCGTGAACACGAGATCGCCCACATACGGATGGCGCGGATGCACCGGCAGCTGATTGCATTCCTCGACGCATTTTCGCACGGCGTCGATGTCGGAAAAGTCGAGTCCCGGATGCACGCCCTGGGTGTACAAATTCAGCGCCAGCGTCACGAGATCGACATTGCCGGTGCGCTCGCCATTACCGAACAAACAGCCTTCGACGCGATCAGCGCCGGCCATCACGGCCAGCTCGGCCGAGGCGACTGCGGTGCCACGGTCATTGTGGGGATGGACGCTGATGAGGACAGCATCGCGCCGCGCAAGGTTGCGGTGCATCCATTCGATCTGGTCGGCATACACGTTCGGCGTATTGCATTCGACGGTAGAGGGCAAATTGAAAATCATCTTGCGCTCGGGCGTAGGCTGCCAGATCGCCGAGACGGCGTCGCAGACTTCCTTGGCGAAATCGAGCTCCGTCATCGTGAAGACTTCCGGTGAATACTGGAACACCCATTCTGTTTCGGGGCGCGCATCGGTCAATTCCTTGATCAGGCGCGTGCCGTTTTCGGCGATGGCCTTGACTTCATCTTTCGACAGACCAAAGACGATCTTGCGAAATGCCGGCGCGGTGGCATTGTAGAGATGGACGATGGCGCGTTTCGCGCCGGTGGCCGAGTCGACCGTGCGGCGGATCAGGTCTTCGCGCGCTTGTGTCAGGACTTCGATGGTGACGTCGTCGGGGATGCGTTTTTCTTCAATGAGCTTGCGCACGAAATCGAAATCGGTTTGCGATGCCGACGGGAAGGCGACTTCGATTTCCTTGATGCCGACCTTGACGAGCATTTCGAAGAAGCGCAGCTTGCGCGCAGCATCCATCGGTTCGATCAGCGACTGGTTACCGTCGCGCAGGTCTGTGCTCATCCAGATTGGCGGCTTGGTGATGACCTGGTTCGGCCAGCGGCGGTCAGGCAAATCGACAGTAGGGTAGGCGCGGTATTTGGCGGCAGGGTTCTGGAGCATCATGGTCATTCCTCGTATTCGTTTGATTCAGAGAGATTCAGCTAGGTCGGTGTGGCGACGGGCTGCCTGACTGCCACGAACTACGAGGCCAGGCAACCGATCGCTAGGCATAGCGATAGCAGACCACGAACACGGCCGCTCGCAGCGGACAGGTCGCCGGCGATGCTGGTGTGCGTTGTGATCATTTGCTGCATCATGTGGTGGAGGCTTCTTGAGATTTTTGAGGCTGGCTGTTTGGTCGATACAGCCGTGCGGTAAAGCGTAGTCGGAATCAGCGCGCTAGAGATAGTAGCGCGATACTCGACAGGGACAGGCGGGAATGTGCGGAAGTCATGCAGAGACTGTAAGGGCGTTTGACGCCTGCTGTCAAGCGCCCCTGTCAAACTTTGCGACAGACTCAGGCGACGACATCAATCCGCGCCGGACCTTCGACCATTTCGCCGATGACTGCCGCTTCCGCAAAGCCACCTTCGCGGAAGATCGCCAGCACCGCCTCGACCGCCTCCGGTGCGCAGGACACCAGCAAGCCGCCCGAAGTTTGCGGATCCGTCAGCAGCATCTGCTGCACTGGCGTGATGGCCGCGTCGAGCACGACTTCATGACCATAGCCGGCCCAGTTCCGCCCCGAGGCACCGGTGATGCAGCCAGCATCAGCGAGGCGCTGCACATCATGCAGTAGCGGTACCTGCGCCATGTTGATGCGCGCCGTCAGCTTCGCGCCGCGCGCCAGTTCCAGCGTGTGGCCGAGCAGGCCGAAGCCGGTGACATCGGTGAGCGCATGCACGCCGGCCAGTTCCGACAGTGCCTTACCCGGCTTATTGAGCTTGGTCGCATTGCTGATCATGGCCGCATAACCGGCGGCATCGAGCTGCTCTTTTTTCAGTGCTGCGGAGAGAATGCCGACACCGATAGGCTTGCCCAGCACCAGTACATCGCCAGCGCGCGCATCGGCATTGCGTTTGACCTTGGACGGATGCACGAGACCAAGCACGACGAGGCCGTAAATCGGCTCGACTGAATCGATGGTGTGGCCGCCGGCAATCGGGATACCAGCTTCGGCGCAAATCGATTCGCCGCCACGGATGATCTGGCCGATGACTTCGACCGGCAATTGATTGATCGGCATGCCCACCAGTGCCAGCGCCATGATCGGTGTGCCGCCCATGGCATAGACATCGGAAATCGCATTGGTCGCAGCAATCCGGCCAAAGTCGAAGGGATCATCGACGATAGGCATGAAAAAATCGGTCGTGGCGATCAGCGCCTGCTCGTCATTGAGCTTGTAGACGGCGGCATCATCGGCCGTCTCAATGCCGACCATCAGTTCTTTCGGCACCGGGAAGCCAGTCGAATTCTTGAGGATTTCGGCCAGGATGCCGGGCGCGATCTTGCAGCCGCAGCCGCCGCCATGGGAAAAGGAGGTCAGTTTGATTGGAGTCTCGGTCGATGCGGTCATGGTGTTCCCTGTTTAATGTAAATGCAATTATCCACTAACTGCAGCACGGCGGTCTTTTCTGCTTCAACCGTGAAGAGTTTTGCGCGCGCCGCGCATTGTGTTTTCAGCTGCATATAAAAATCGGCATCGCAGGCTGCATGCTCGATCAGTCGCGCCAGTGCAAGCTCGTCGCCCGCCGGGAAATAGCCGGCGTAGTCAGGCCCAAGCATGCCGCGATTACCGGACACCTCACTGGCCAGTACCGGCACGCCGCTGGTGACGGCTTCGATGATGACATTGGCGCCGCCTTCCATGATCGAGCTGATGACCATCAGCTTGCAGCGCTTCAGGTGCTGGCGTGCGCGTGCATGTGGCAAGGCGCCGAGCCAGCGATAGCAGGCATGCTCACGCGCGGTCGCTTCCGCCATGGCGCCCAGCGTCGCATCGAGCGCGGCGCCGGCATGGTTCAGGCGTATTTGCGGCAGGTCAATGTGCGCCGCGGCGCGCATGTAAGTCGCCGGGTCTTTTTCCGCGCGCAGGTGGCCGATCATGGTGACATCGAAATGTCGCGCCCGCTCGCTGTGCCGTGCTGGCTTCAGTGAGGGGGCTGACTGATGAATGACGCTGGCTTTTTCGCGCAAGGCTGGCGTCAGTTCCTGCAGTCCGTCTTCCTGCAGCAAGACCAGCCGCGTTGCCAGATGCAGGGAATCTTGCGCGGTGCTGTCAGTCTGGATGTCGCGGTAGAGGTCGGTGCCGGTCAGTACGAGTATCGTCGGTACGGCAGGGAAGGCCGCGCAGAATTGCGTCAGCGCCAATGCCGAGCGCCGCGCATGCAGGGCGATGACGGCATGCGGCGCGCTCACCGGGATGGCAGTCTCGCTTGCTGCGACGATGCTGACCCGATAGTGCTGGCGCAGGAATTGCGCCCAGCGATGCGCAGTCTGCCAATTACCGTTGTTGGCATTTGCGAGGGCTGGGCTGATAATGAGGACATGCGGTTTTGCCATGCTTACCATTCTATCCATGAATTCACTTCAGTCTTCTTTCCGTAACGCGAGCCGTGTCGAACTCGGGCGCGCCCTGCAAGAGAGCCGCGATTATACGCTGGCCTTGTTCGACGCATTCGCAGCCGCCGGGCTCGACGTGCCGGCGCGCGTGCCGCCGCTGGACATCGTCAATCCACCCTTGTGGGAGCTGGGGCATATTGCCTGGTTTGCCGAATGGTTCATTCTGCGCGAGGCGGACTCCAGTGCTCCCGCTGCCGCCCGCAGGGCTTCGCTGCTGACCATGGGCGACGACTGGTTCGATTCGAATACGGTCGCGCATGGCATGCGCTGGAAGCTTGACTTGCCGTCTGCCGGTGCGCTGAAGACTTATTGCCATGAAGTCCTCGACCGCGTGCTCGATAAGCTCGAGCGGGTCGCCGACGAGGATACAGCGCTGTACCCCTATCGCCTCGCGCTGGCGCATGAAGACATGCATGGCGAAGCCTTCGCTTACACTTTGCAAACGCTAGGCGTCGCCTTGCCGCCCCAGCTGGCAAGTTTGCCCAGTCCGAGTTGGGCGCAGGGTGAGATCCGCTTCGCCGGTGGCACCATCGAACTCGGCAGCCGCAGCGATGCCGGTTTTGTGTTTGATAATGAAAAATCGGCGCATGCCTGTCATGTGCCGTCATTCACGATGGATGCGATGCTGGTATCGAATGCGCAATACAGCGATTTCATCGACGACGCGGGCTACCAGAATCCGCATTACTGGACTAAGGCGGGACAGGCTTGGCTGATGCAGCAGAGTAGCTCGGCGCCGCGCGACTGGCAGCGCGATGGTGAATTTTGGCGTGTCATGCGTTTCGGCCAACTGATGACCCTGTCCGCTACCCAGCCGGTGCGGCATGTGAGTCTGTACGAAGCGCAAGCCTACTGCGCCTGGGCCGGCCGGCGCCTGCCGCTGGAAGCAGAATGGGAATTTGCTGCCTTGTCCGGTCATCCGGCGTTTCGCTGGGGCGATCTGTGGGAATGGACCTGCTCACCCTTCCTGCCCTACGAAGGTTTCACGGCCGATGCCTATCGTGAATATTCGGCGCCGTGGTTCGGTTCGCATCAGGTCTTGCGTGGCACTTCCTTCGTCACCCCAGGCAGGCTGCGTTCGCCAAAATTCCGGAATTTTTATCTGCCGCAACGCAATGATATGTTCGTCGGCTTTCGCACCTGCGCCATGTGAAATTTATTTCGCGTCAGGGCTACACTTTCGCCAATACGCTGCCGATAAAGGTGATTGGTGCCGGCGCCACGCTGGTAGCTTCCAGTAAAATTATCCGTCAACACTTACACTGAATGCGCCTGTGGTGTCGCCAGTGCATGCGACCTTGGTGCTGCAGAACGGATCCTGATGCCAGTAAATGTAGACTCGACTGAAGTATTGATCGCAAGCCTGTTCATGCTCGCCCTCGTTTCTGGCCTTGGCTTCCTGTTCGTCAAATCAAGCAGCCGCCGGCAACACCGCACAAAAGCTGAAGCCCGGATGATCAAGGCAACGATCATCGATTATTTTGGTCGCAGCGGCGTCGATGTCAGTGTGGGCTGCGTTTCGTTGGAGGGCACCCGGCGCTATACGGTGTTCATTGAGTCCGAGCCGATGAAGCGCTTCCGCCTGTCCCACATCATCGAATCGACCCTGGCGGAGTACATCATGCAGACCTGCAGACTGGAACTCGATAAAATCTATTGGCGCTTCCCGATCAAGGAAGAAGTGCTGCGTCCTGTCGTGCCGGAAGAAGCGCCACAAAACCAGGGCCATGCCGATGATGCCGATGACCAGAAAAGATTGAGGCATGAGGACAAGGCCGAGGAGCCTGTGGATGACTACATAAGCGAAGGCCTGCTGCTGAACCAGCACCTGAAAAACATGCATGTCACCGAGCTCCCTTGGGAAAAATTTGAGGAAGTCAAGGCCGGCGAAGCAGGGAAGAAGACTCCCTGAGGAATGGGGGCGCAGATCGCGCGAATGATTGTTACTGTCTCTGGGGCCTGCGTTGAAGCGCAACCAATTTAAACCCCCATCCGGCTGGGTTGCTGGCTGTGCCACGCTGGACTGTCAGAGGCATCCGCCCTGCGCGCCACATCCCTTCAAAAGTCAGCAGGGATGTGGCGCGCAGGGCGGGTGCCGGGCATAGAGGTCGATACATTCCCTGAATCTAGCTGTTGCGGTAATAAAAAAAGGCTGCCAGGACAATGTCCTGGCAGCCTTTTTATTAGGTGACTGCCCTTATTCGCAAGGTGCGATTAACGGTCAGTAAATGAACGGCGTGGTGCGCCTTCATCCGAAGTGCGCTTGCCTTTGTAGCCGCCACCTTCGCCGCGCGGTGCTGCTGCCGGCTTGCTGAAGGTACGCTGGCCAGGCTTGGCTGCACTACGGCTATCGCCTGGCTTCCAGCCACCCGGCTTCGACGGACGTGCTGCCGAGCTGGTGCGCTTAGGCTCGAAACCGACGATGACATCGACCGGAATCAATTGCTTCGTGAAGCGCTCGATGCGTTTGACGTTCATGCTTTCGGCATGGTTGACCAGCGAAATCGCCAGGCCATTGCGACCAGCGCGACCGGTACGGCCGATGCGATGGACGTAATCTTCCGGGAATTTCGGCAAGTCGTAATTGAATACATGGGTAATGGCCGGCACGTCGATACCACGTGCGGCGACATCCGTTGCGACCAATACGCGGACCTGACCACGACGCAATGCGTCGAGTGTGCGGTTACGCGCGCCCTGATGCATGTCGCCATGCAATGCAGCTGCAGCGAAGCCGGCGATGTTCAGGCGGTCAGCGATGGTGTCGGCATCACGCTTGGTCGCGGTAAATACGACAGCCTGATCCATGGTCTCGTCACGCAGCAGGTGATCGAGCATGCGATTCTTGTGCGACAGATCGTCAACGAAGTGAACGCGCTGCTGGATATTTTCGTGCTTGGAAGCGGAACCGGCAATCTGGATGACCATAGGCTCTTTGGTGATGCGCTTTGCCATGTTGCCGACGACGCCGTCCAGCGTAGCCGAGAACAGCATGGTCTGGCGTGTTGCCGGTGTCGCGTCAACAATCTTTTCGATGTCGTCGATGAAACCCATATCGAGCATGCGGTCGGCTTCGTCGAGAACCAGGATTTCCAGCTTCGAGAAATCGATCTTGCCCGATTCCATGTGGTCAATCAGACGGCCTGGTGTGGCGACCAGGATTTCCGGATTGCGCGACAGCAGTTGCATTTGTTTTGGATATGGCATGCCGCCAAGGATCGAGATCGCCTTGACGTTACGCAGGCCTGAACCGTATTTGTCAGTCGCGGTGGTCACTTGCAATGCCAGCTCGCGAGTTGGGGTCAGGACCAGCATTTTAGGCTGGGCTGGCTGGAATTTTGGACGGTCGCCGCGCGCACGCGCTGCCTGGCGTTCCTGATTTGCGGTCTTGCCTTCAACGCTAGGCTCGGCAGAGGCGAATTTATGCAGGGCTGGCAACATGAATGCGGCAGTCTTGCCGGAACCGGTCTGCGAGGACACCATCAAGTCGCGGCCAGCGATGGCTGCAGGGATGGCTTGTTCCTGGACACTGGTCGGCTTGGTATAGCCGGAATCTGTCAGGGCTTTCAGTATGGACGTGTGGAGGCCGAGTGCTTCAAAAGTCATGCTTGTTCTTTCGTGTAAAACAGCGTTGCGCGCGTCCGATCGACTACTTCCGGACATGTGCGAACGCAATGAGGGTGCAACGCGTACCAACGAAACAGCTGAGAAAACTCTGAGAGATTTCGGCACAGAAAAGCTTTGCGCCGGGGAGGTGTTCGGATTTCAACACCAGGAGGCGGGAGGGCTTCGTCGTTAATGCTAAGGGTTTGCGATGCTGCGATGTGCGAAGTATGGTCGTTCAACTTCGCACAGGGCGCATTCTACATAAGAACGGCGCAGGGTGCGAGATGTTTTGCTGCAGGAGCGTAAAAAACAAAGGCCGGACGCAATGGCCGGCCTTTGTTTGTGGAAATTCCGCTTACCAGTTGATTACTCTGGCGCGTACATGACATTCGAGAAACCACCATCAACGTAGGTGATTTCGCTGGTGATGCCAGCGGCGAGATCGGACAGCAAAAAGGCAGCCGTATTGCCGACATCTTCAATCGTCACATTACGGCGCAGTGGCGCATGCTTGGCGACGATGCCGAGCAATTTGCTGAAATCCTTGATGCCCGATGCCGCCAGCGTCTTGATCGGTCCGGCTGAAATGCCATTGACGCGAATGCCGCGCTGGCCCAGCGACTCCGCGAGATAGCGCACGCTCGCTTCGAGTGAAGCCTTGGCCAGCCCCATCGTATTGTAGTTCGGCGTGGCGCGAATCGAGCCCATGTAGGTCAGCGTCAGCAGTGCCGAGTTCGGCCGCAGCATGGGCAGTGCCGCCTTGGCCATGGCCGGGAAGCTGTAGGAGGAGATGTCATGCGCGATCTTGAAGGACTCACGTGACAAGCCTTCAAGGAAGTCGCCTGTGATCGCATCGCGTGGAGCGAAGCCGATCGCATGCACGAGGCCGTCAAGATGATCCCAGGATTTGGCCAGGTCGACAAAGAGGGCATTGATCTGCTCATCGCTGCCAACGTCGCAGTCGAAGATCATGTCGCTGTCGAATTCCTTGGCGAAGTCAGTCGTGCGCTCCTTGAAGCGCTCGCCGACATAGGTAAAAGCCAGTTCTGCGCCTTCGCGCTTGCACGCTTTGGCAATGCCATAAGCAATGGAGCGGTTCGACAGCAAGCCGGTGATGAGGATTTTTTTACCTTGTAAAAATGCCATGAGTGACTCCAGGTTTGATCATCGATGATGTTGACGCTGACAGGCGGGAATGCACGGCCTGGGTGGGTCAACATCTCTTGAATTGATTGAATTGAGCGAGATTGTAGGTGCTCGTCGCTCTCCGGGCAACTATCGCAAGGATCGCGACGCTGCTGTGTCAGCCATTGTTGCTTGATTTTTTCGCGCTTGCGACCGGTTTGGCTTTGCCAGCAATGGCTTTACTGCGTGGCTGCGTCGACTTGCGCGCATTGCCTTTGCCGGGCTTCTTCTTGGCCGCGAACTGCACCGGGGCGTAAATCACGAGGCTTTGGCCGGTGGCGACCTTGTCCTGGCGCAGCTTGTTCCAGTTCTTGATTTGCAGAACAGACACACGATTACGCGCGGCGATTGATTCCAGCGTATCGGTTTTGCCGACCTTGATGTAGACGCGACGGGTATCGGCGACATCCGGTTCGATCATCATGCTGGAGCGCTCGACGAGATCCGCGGCGATGTCCTTTTCGATGGCGAATTCGGCTTTCGGCACGAGGATGGTCGAGCCGACGCGCAGGCGCATATTCGGTGGAATATTGTTCACGTCGCGAATCACCTGCGGCGTCGTGCCGAATTTCGCGGCGATCGTCTCGATGCGTTCCCGCGCGACGGTCACGGTGTGCGAGGTCCAGCTCGACAGGGTATGACCCCATTTCGCCAGATTGGTCTTGAATTTGTCGGCATTGATCTGCGGCAGAAGGATCTGCGTATTCGCATTGTTGCCGGTGATGACGGGCTTACTGAATTGCGGATTGAGCGCCTTGAATTCATCGATGGATAATTCTGCCAGCTGCGCGGCGACCTTGATGTCGATGTCGCGCGTCTTGCCGACGCTGACGAAATACGGTTCGTTCTCGACTTTCGGCAGCGTGATGCTGTATTGCTCAGGCGAGGCGATGATGTTCTTGACCGCCTGCAGCTTCGGATAATAGTTACGCGTTTCAATCGGCATCAAAGGCGACAAGCCATTGAAATCGGTCGGCAGGCCGGCTGCGCGATTACGGTTAATCGCTTTCTGTACCGAGCCTTCGCCCCAGTTATAGGCTGCCAGCGCGAGTTGCCAGTCGCCGAACATGCCATACAGGCGCTGCAAATAAGTCAATGCTGCTTCGGTCGAGGCCAGCACATCGCGGCGGTCATCCTTGAAGCTGCTCTGGCGCAGGTTGAAGTCGAGGCCGGTGGCGGGCATGAATTGCCACATGCCGACGGCTTTTGCGCTGGAATAAGCTTGTGGATTGAAGGCCGATTCGATGAAGGGCAGCAGCGCCAGTTCGGTCGGCATGTTGCGCTTCTCGAGTTCTTCAACGACATGATACAGATAACGTGAAGCTCGCAGCGTAGTGCGCTGGATGTAATCCGGGCGCGTCGCATACCAGGTCGTCTGTGTTGCTACCAATGGATTGTCGAGGTCGGGAATACTGAAGCCGCGGCGGATACGTTCCCATACGTCGACTGATGGAATGGTCAGGACCTGGACTTCAAAGGTCTCGTCGTTCTGGTCAGCGAGTGCGCGCTGTTGCGGCGTCAGGCCTGGCACGGCGAGGTCGCTGGCGAGGGCGCTGGCGCCCGGAATCAACGCGAACAGCGTCGACAGGACAGCAATGGAAAAAGCGGTGCGGATAAGTGGACGCATGGGTTCCCGAGAAAAATGACAGCGGCCCAGGGCCAGCCGGACTGCGGCATAAGCACGGAGTGTACGTAAAGGACCTTTCATGCGTCAAGGCTATTTAATTGATATGAGATTAATAATATTCAAAAATGAAAGTCCAATGAATCAAGGAACTACGTTTTTCCATTCACGTAAAGCACGAAAGGATTCGACAGGGTCAACCGGGCTCGCAGCCAGCTTGCCAGCTGTAATCAGCTGCGCGACGATCGCCGGTTCACGGCATCGTAAAAACGGATTCGTCGCATTTTCCAGCGCAATTGTGGAGGGGACAGTCGCCTCGCCGCGGCTGCGTTTGGCTTGTTCGCGCAGAATTCTTTCTTGTAACTCAACGTTACCGGGCTCGGCCATGGCGGCAAAGCGCAGGTTCGCGAGCGTGTATTCATGTGCGCAATAGACGGCGGTTTCTTCGGGCAAGGCTGCCAGCCGCGACAGCGAGGCGCTCATTTGCGCTGGCGTTCCCTCGAACAGGCGACCGCAGCCACCGGCGAAGAGCGTGTCGCCACAAAAGAGCCAGCCTGCTTGCGCCTGGTAGTAAGCCAGATGATCCAGGGTATGGCCGGGAACTTCCGTGACCCTGAATTCAACGGCCGGATGCGCCAATGTGATGGTGTCGCCTTCCCCGACGCGTTCAGTGACAGTGCGGATGGCGGGACTGCGCGGACCATACACCGGAACCTTGAAGCGCGCCAGTAAGCCGGGTACGCCACCGACATGGTCAGCATGATGATGTGTCAGTAGAATAGCACTCAGTGACAAATGATGTTTCTCGAGCGCCGCAAGAATTGCCGTGGCATCGCCAGGGTCGACTGCGACTGCGTCCTGGCCATCATGGATCAGCCACAGATAATTGTCGTCAAACGCCGGAACCGTTAAAACACTCAAGCTACGCATGGCAAACCCGTCAACAGAAAAATCCATTATAGCGCTCGGCCCCTGGCTGGCGACCCCGGCCGGTAATTACGTGCGCGCCTGGGAGCAAAAGCGGCTCGACGCGCTGACAGCCGATATCTTTGGCTTCAATGCGATGCAGATCGGTTTGCCACAGGTGCATGCCCTGCAGGCCAGTCGCATGCCCAACAAATGGCTCAGCGATACGCATTTGCCTGATGTCGACGATGCCGGCGCCGTTACACCCGTCGTGGTCGTGCATGATTTTTCCGAACTGCCATTTGCCACGCAAAGCCTGGATCTGGTCGTGCTGCCGCATGTGCTGGAATTCGCGGCGGAACCGCATCAGGTCTTGCGCGAAGTCGAACGCGTGCTGATTCCCGAGGGGCGTCTGATCGTTTGCGGTTTCAATCCGGCCAGCCTGTGGGGCGCGCGGCAAGCTGCCGGTCGTCTCTCCGGCGCGCATTTTTTGCCGCAGGATGGCGAGTTCATTAGCGTGCCGCGCTTGAAAGACTGGCTCAAGCTGCTGAATATGGAAGTCAATCGCGGCCATTTCGGCTGTTACGCGCCACCGTGTGCGAGCCAGAAGTGGCTGGAGCGCTTCGACTTCATGGAAAAGGCCGGCGATCGCTGGTGGCCTTACCTTGGCGCTGTCTATATGGTCCAGGCCATCAAACGGGTCAAGGGCATGCGCTTGATCGGCCCGGCCTGGAACAAGAAAGCCAAGCCGCTGCCTTCGGGCGTGCCGGCGACTAATCGTATAACGAATCATGTTCGTCAATCATCAGGAAAATAATGACTACTAGCAGTGAAGCAAAGGCCTTGGAGAAGATCGAGATTTTTACCGACGGGGCCTGCAAGGGTAATCCGGGACGCGGCGGCTGGGGCGCGCTGTTGGTCGCTGAAGGCCATGAAAAGGAATTGTTTGGCGGCGAGCCCGACACGACCAATAACCGCATGGAGTTGAAAGCCGTCATTGAAGCGCTGAACGCCCTGACCCGTCCCTGCGAAGTCGTCGTGCATACCGATAGCCAGTATGTGCAAAAAGGCATCAGCGAATGGATCCACGGCTGGAAAGCGCGCGGCTGGAAAACCGCGGCCAAGGCGCCCGTCAAGAATGTCGACCTGTGGCAGGCGCTCGACGCGGCACAGGCGCGGCACACAGTGCAATGGCGCTGGGTGCGCGGGCATAACGGTCATCCCGGCAATGAGCGTGCCGATGCGCTGGCCAATCGCGGCGTGGACAGCCGCAGCTGAAGACCGTCCAGCGGCGTCCTTGGGCACTGCAAATAGCTGGCGTGCTTTGTGCTACATTTGCCGATTACGGGCAGGTTCTGCCTTTTCCCATTTTCAGCCAAAAATAATAATGAATCTTCGTCGCTTGCTGTACCCCGGTGTCGCCGCGCTTGGCATTGTCGCCCTTGGAACGTATGCCTATTTTGCGCAACGTGCACCAATTGCCGGCGTCGACGCCGGCAAGCCCGCGGCCGGTGTGCAGAAATCTGCGCCGCCAGCAGCGGTCGACGTGACCCAGGTCGCAAGTGCAAAATTAAGTGAAGATATCAATGCAGTCGGCTCGATACGCTCGAACGAGTCCGTGATCCTCAAGCCGGAAATTGCCGGCCGCATCACGCGACTGAATTTCAGCGATGGTCAGCCGGTGCAAAAAGGCCAGCTGCTGGTCGGCTTCGATGCCACCGTCAACCTCGCCGAAGTCCAGCAAGCCAAGGCCGAACTGGCCATCGCTGCAGCCAACTTCACGCGCAATGCCGATCTGGCGCGGCAGAAATTCATTTCCGAGCGCGCCAAGGATGAGTCCGACGCGAATGTCCAGGTGCTCGACGCCAAACTCGCGCTGGCGCAGGCGCGGCTGGCCAAGCTGGAAATCCGCGCGCCGTTCTCCGGCATCGTCGGCATTCGTACCGTCAGCGTCGGCGACTACGTCAAGGATGGCGCTGAGCTCGTCAATCTGGAAGATATCTCCAGCGTCAAGGTCGATTTTCGCGTACCGGAAAAATTCGCGGACCGCACCGCGCGCGGGCAGGTCATTGAAGTCAATGTCGACGCCTTGCCCGGTCGCGTCTTTAGCGCCAAGGTCGATGCCATTGATCCGCAAGTCGACGCCTCGGGGCGTTCGTCCTTATTGCGCGGCCGGATCGCCAATGCCGATGGCAAACTCAAGCCCGGCATGTTCGCCCGCGTACGCCTGATCCTGTCGGAGCGACCGGCTGCGCTGGTGGTGCCGGAGGAAGCCATCGTGCCGCAAGGCGACAAGGTCACGGTCTGGAAAGTCGTTGACGGCAAGGCCGAGCGTGTCGAGGTCAGCACCGGACTGCGCCGCGATGCCAAGGTCGAAATCCTGAGTGGCCTGAAACTCGGTGACACCATCGTCACTGCCGGTCAGATTCGCCTGTCCAAGAGCGGCACCCCGGTCCGCATCGCCCAGCCTGCCCGTCCGGCTGCCATCGCCGCGGCGACGGCAATGCCTTCGGCCTCGGCCAGTATCGTCAAGAACTAAGGCACGTTCATGGTCCTGTCAGATATCAGTATTCGCCGTCCGGTCTTCGCGACCGTGATGTCACTCGTGATCGTCCTGCTGGGACTGGTCGCCTACAAACGCCTCGCCGTGCGCGAGTACCCGCGCATCGATGAGCCCGTCGTCACGGTCGATACCCGTTATGTCGGCGCCAGTTCCGAGATCGTCGAGTCGCAAGTGACCAAGGTGCTCGAAGATTCGATCGCCGGCATTGACGGCGTCGATGTGCTGACCTCAATTTCACGCGCCGAGCAGAGTCAGATCACAGTGCGCTTCCGCCTGGAAAAAGAACCGGATTCCGGTGCCAATGATGTACGCGACCGGGTCGCGCGCGTGCGCTCGAAACTGCCGCCGACGATCGATGAACCGGTCGTGGCGAAAGTCGAAGCCGACGCCAATCCCATCATCTGGCTGTCGTTTTCCAGCGCGTCGATGTCGGCGCTTGATCTCACCGACGTGGTCAATCGCATCGTCAAGCCGCGCCTGCAATTACTGCCGGGCGCAGCCGATATCCGCGTCAACGGCGACCGCCGTTATGCCATGCGCATCTGGCTCGATCGCGGCAAGCTCGCGGCGCAGCGGCTCACGCCGGCTGACGTCGAAGACGCTTTGCGCAAGCAGAATATCGAAGTGCCGGCCGGTCGTATCGAATCCCGCGCGCGGGAATTTTCCGTGGTCTCGCAAAGCGATTTGACCAAGCCATCCGAATTCGAAGAAATCATCCTGCGCAACGTCAATGGCTATGCAGTGCGACTGAAGGATGTCGCGCGCGTCGAGCTTGGGCCGGCCTCGGAACGTTCTGCCGTACGTTTCAATGGCGACAATGCCGTCGCGCTTGGCGTGGTCAAGCAAGCCACGGCCAATCCGCTGGAACTGGCCGCCTTCGTCAAAGCCGAATTGCCAAAATTTCAGAGTGAACTGAAGTCGCAGGGCATCGAGGTCGGCATTTCGTATGATTCGACGGTCTTCATTGATCGCTCCATCCTGTCGGTGTACCACACGATTATCGAGTCGGTCGTGCTCGTGGCGCTGGTGATCTTCGTCTTCCTGCGCTCGTTGCGTGCGTCGTTGATTCCGCTCGTGACGATTCCTGTGTCCCTGATCGGCGCCTTCGGGCTGATGGCGCTGGCGGGCTTCACGATCAATACGCTGACGCTGTTGGCGCTGGTGCTGGCGATTGGTCTCGTCGTCGATGATGCGATCGTGGTGCTGGAAAATATTTACCGGCATGTGGAAGAGGGCATGACGCCGTATGCCGCCGCCTTGAAAGGTGCGAAGGAAATCGGCTTTGCGGTCGTGGCGATGACGTTGACGCTGGCGGCAGTTTATGCGCCAGTGGCGCTCACGCCCGGGCGCATCGGTCGTCTGTTCGTCGAATTCGCGCTGACCCTGGCAGGCGCGGTGATCGTCTCAGGCTTCATCGCGCTGACGCTGTCGCCGATGATGTGTTCGCTCATGCTCAAGCATGAACCGGCGCATGGCCGTCTCTACAAGGCCATCGAATCGGTGCTGGACGCGATCACGAATGGCTATCAGCGTGCGCTGGTAGCGGCCCTCAAGCGCCGCTCGCTGATCGTCGGCCTGTATGTGCTGGTGATCGCAGCGCTGGTCTGGTTTGGCCTCGGCATTAAAAAGGAACTGGCGCCGATTGAAGACCGCGGCGTGATTTTTACCGCGCTGTCCGGTCCCGATGGCGCCTCGCTCGATTACACCGAACGCTATGCACGGCAAATTGAAAAAATCGCCGCCAGCGTCAAGGAAATCGATCGCGTCTTTATCGTGGCTGGCACGCCGACGGTTGAGCGCGGCGTGGGCTTTTTCCGTACCGTCGACTGGGAACTGCGCAAGCGCAGCACGCTCGATCTGGTCAAGGAAATGCAGCCAAAAATGGCTGGCGTGTCAGGATTGCTGGCCTTTCCGAATGCACCGCCATCGCTGGGCCAGAGTCCGCGTGACCGGCCCGTCAATCTGGTCGTGATGACGAATGCGCCGTATGCCGAGCTGCAGGCGGCGGTTCAGAAAATCGCCGCTGAAGCAGCAAAGAATCCGGGCCTGGCCAATATCGATACCGACTTGCGCCTCAACAAGCCGCAGGTCAATGTCGACATCGACCGCGACAAGGCGGCCGACGCCGGAGTGCAAATTGAAACGATAGGCCGCATACTCGAGACCATGCTCGGCGGGCGCAATGTGACGCGCTTCAAAAAAGCCGGCGATCAGTATGACGTGATCGTGCAAATCGAAAAGGGCGAACGCGACTCACCCGAAGACATCAGCAATATTTTCGTGCGTGGCAAGAACGACCAGATGATCCCGCTCACGAGTCTGTTGAGCGTGCAGGAAACGGTCGCGCCGCGTGAATTGAACCACTTTGGCCAGCAGCGCGCCGTCGTCATTTCCGCCAATCTTGCCAGCGGCTATACGCAGGGCGAGGCGCTCGATTTCATGGAGGCGACCGCGAAAAACGTGCTCAAGCCCGGCTATGGCACCGATTTCAGTGGCCCCTCGCGCGAGTACAAGCAGTCCAGCGGCAGCCTGGCCCTGACCTTCATGCTGGCGCTGGCCTTCATTTACCTCGTACTGGCGGCGCAGTTTGAAAGTTTCATCGATCCCTTCATCATCATGCTGACCGTGCCGCTGTCGATGGCCGGCGCGCTGGCCGCCTTGCAATGGAGTGGCGGCACGCTCAATGTGTATAGCCAGATCGGCTTGATCACGCTGGTCGGATTGATTACCAAGCACGGTATCCTGATCGTCGAATTCACGAACCAGCTGCGTGAAGAAGGGCTGGAACTGCATGAGGCGATTACGCAAGCGGCGGTGCTGCGTTTGCGACCTATCCTGATGACGACCGGCGCAATGGTGCTCGGTGCGCTGCCACTGGCTTTGGCGCACGGTGCCGGTGCTGAATCACGGACGCAGATCGGCTGGGTCATTGTTGGCGGCATGTCATTCGGTACCTTGTTGACCCTGTTTGTGGTGCCGACGATGTATACTTTCTTCTCGCGCAAAGGCAAAGCTACTGTGCATGAAACCCCGGCAATTCCCCAAACTGTGACTGCGGCATAAGCACTATGAGTACCATGCGTCAAATTGTTCTTGATACTGAAACGACCGGCCTGAATCCGCGCAATGGCGACCGGGTCATTGAAGTCGGCTGTGTTGAATTGATCGACCGGCGCCTGACAGGCAATAATTTCCATTGCTATATCAATCCCGAACGCGATTCGGAAGAGGGCGCGCTCGCCGTGCATGGTTTGACGACGGAGTTTTTGCGCGACAAGCCGAAGTTTGCCGCCATCGCTGCCGAGCTGCGCGATTACATCAGCGGCGCGGAGGTCATCATCCATAACGCACCTTTTGACGTCGGCTTTCTCGATGCCGAATTCGCGCGACTCGACATCCCGCGTTTCATCGAGCATGTCGAGAAGGTCACCGACACGCTGGTGCAGGCGAAGGAAACCCATCCGGGCAAACGCAATTCACTCGATGCCTTGTGCGACCGTTATGGTATTTCGAATGCGCACCGTAGCTTGCACGGCGCCTTGCTCGATGCGGAACTCTTGGCAGAAGTTTATCTGGCCATGACGCGCGGGCAGAACAGCCTCAGCATGGATCTCGGCGATGGTCCGGGTGACGCGGCCGGCGGACTGCCGGCGGCGGAATTGCCGATCGCGGCCATTATCGTTCGCGCAGCGTTGGCGGATGAAGCGGCGGAGCATGAAGCCCTGCTCGATAAACTCGACAAGGATGTCAGGGGCAGCTGCGTGTGGCGCATGGCCAGTACCTGATCTTGCTGAGCCCGCCAGCATGCGCATGGCATGCGGCTGAATCATGGGAAAGCATGCAAGCGAATTGAATCATCCGCACAGGTGTGAGATAATTCGCGCCGACCGCGGCATCATGCCAATGCGGGCACAGGGTTGAAAATTGGGGGGTTAGCTCAGGGGTAGAGCGATCGCCTCACACGCGATAGGTCGCAAGTTCGAAACTTGCACTCCCCACCAATTTCAGCCTTTCTGTTGTACGCCGGCGTGCCTTCAGCTACGTTTCCCGGCAGGTAAATTCCCCACTATTATTTTTCTCAATTCGCGACGACCGCACCTCAGGTTACTTTTGCGCGCGCGTCAGAGCTTGAATAGGCGCCGGTATCGAGAATATCCGCCAGAATCTCGACGGCATCCCAAACATCAGCATAGCGCGTATATAGCGGCGTAAAGCCGAAGCGCATGATGTGCGGTTCGCGGTAATCGCCGATCACGCCGCGGGCAATCAGCGCCTGCATCACGCCATAGCCATGTGTATGCGTCAAGCTGACATGGCTGCCGCGCTGCGCCGCATCGCGCGGTGTAAGCAGTGCCAGCGGATGGCTGGCGCAGCGCGCTTCGACCAGGGCAATGAACAGATTGGTCAGCGCCAGTGATTTTTGGCGGATAGCCTGCATGTCGGTCAGGTCAAACACATCCAGGCCGCATTCCACCAGCGCCAGGGACAGTACCGGCGGCGTGCCGCACAAGGCGCGAGCGATGCCGGCTTCCGGTAAAAATTCCGGCTGCATGGCAAACGGCTGGGCATGCGCCCACCAGCCCGACAAGGGCTGCTCGAATGCCGCCAGAAGGCGTGGCGCGATCCATAAAAATGCCGGTGCGCCAGGACCGCCATTCAGATATTTATACGTACAGCCAACAGCAAAATCAGCCTCATCGCGCTGCAGCGCCAGCGGCACCGCGCCGACCGAATGCGCCAGATCCCAGATAACCAGTGCGCCGTGTTCATGCGCGTGCCGGTTCAAGGACTGCATGTCATGCATGGCGCCGCTACGGTAATTCACATGGGTCAGCATCAGCACTGCAGTATCGCCATCGATCGCTGCCGCGAGTTCCCCGGCCGAGTCCACCAGCCGCAAGCTGTAGCCGCGGGCTAGCCAGCTTATCAAGCCTTGCGCCATGTAGAGATCGGTCGGGAAGTTGCCGCGCTCGCTAACGATGACCTTGCGTGAGGGCGCAAGGCGCGCCTGACATTGCAGCGCCCCGGCGAGAACTTTAAACAGATTGATCGAAGTCGAATCCGTGAGCACGACTTCATCGGCACCGGCGCCTAACAAGGGTGCCAGCTTGTTGCCCAGGCGTCGTGGCAAATCGTACCAGCCGGCCTTGTTCCAGCTGCTGATGAGCTGCCTACCCCATTCCTGCGCGATCAATGCCTGTGCGCGCGCCAGTGCGGCCTTGGGTCGCGCGCCGAGTGAATTGCCATCGAGGTAAATCACGTCCTCGGGCAAATCGAATTGCGCACGCAATGGCGCTAGCGGATCATCGAGGTCGCATTGCAGGCAATCGTCGCGCGTCATTGGGGTAGCGTCGGGCGTAGTCATCAGGACTTTCGGTGAGGTTCATGGCGAAAAGACAGCGTCATGAATTTTAGGCGAAACCGAAAATATGTTGATGGGTAAATGAGGCGTTTCCCGCCGATGGGGTGTTAATGATGCTCGCCCTTAGCGGGCGCAATGTCAGTACGCCAGTTTTTTTCGAGGAATTCGGCCACATTGAAATCGGCGCCTGCCGTCACATGAACCCACTCATCCCCGTCTTCCACTAAAGACTGCAGTTTGCGATAGCGGATGTTCGCCATCTGTACCGGTAAATGGTGCGTATGGTATGCGGCGAGGTCAGCCTCGACATCAAGATCATTGGCGAAAAACAGCCACTCCTCGATGAAGCGCGACTGCATGCGCTCAAGCTCGTGGCCTATCTCCGCGGGCAGCGGACAACGGATCGCACTCTGCGTCGGTGGCAGGTCAATGGTCCATGGTTCATAGACATCGTCGGCGAGACTGCGGTACAGCACGGGCGCAGTCTCGCTGTAAAAATTCTCGACCATGAAAAATGCATTCGAAAGGCAGCTGCTGCCGGCAGAGATGTACCAGCCGTAGAGATCGATTTCTTGTTCTACATAAAACAGGGCTGTGAGTGCGCAGGGCTTTTTGCGCGAATAACTGAGATAAACCTTCGGCTGCATGAACACGGACCTTCATATTTACACCGGCAATGGAGTCCAACCGTGGCTGATAGACAGCGTGCCTGGCCGCTGGTTCGCGCGCCTTAGCCTGAATGTTCAGGCTGCGTTTTCGCCAGTGGAATACTGATGTCGATGCGGGTGCCGACCTGCGGCTCGCCGGCGATGCATAATTCGCCATGCAGGGCATTGACCCGTTCGCGCATGTCGACCAGGCCGAAGCTGGCCGTTTTGAGGAAATCATCGGGGCGAATGCCGCGCCCGTCATCGTGGATGCGCAGCTCAAGATTGTCGGCGCGTCGGTGGAATTCGATGATCACTTCACTGGCGCGGGCATGGTGCACGACATTGGCCAGTGCTTCCTGGACGATGCGGTACAAGGTCGTGGTGCGCTCGTCGTCGAGAATCAGGTCTTCTTCCTCTGCGATCAATTCACAGTTGATGCCATGGCGGCTTTCGAATTCCCTGCGTAGACTTTGCAGCGCAAAATACAGGCCACCTTCATCCAGCGCACGCGGACGTAAATCGGAAGCGATGCGGCGTAGTGACTTGATCGAGTTGCTGAGTAACTCATCCATGTTGTCGAGTTGTGTCGGCTGCACCTTGCTGGCTTGTTGCGCCTGCTGCTGCAGCAAGCTCAGGTCGATGCGCAAGGCCGCCAAAAGCTGGCCCAGATCATCGTGCAAATCCCGGGCGACGTGTTTGCGCTCGGTCTCGCGGCCGGATTGCAGCGCGATTGACAAACGGCGCAATTCTGCATGCGAGCGGCTCAGTTCTTCCTGCGCTTTTTTTCGCTCGCTAATATCGCGCAAGATCAGGATCGTGAAGCGGGATTCGCCCTCGACCATGACGGAAATGGACGCTTCCATCGG
This sequence comes from Oxalobacteraceae bacterium, assembly GCA_947448025.1. Classification (GTDB taxonomy): domain Bacteria; phylum Pseudomonadota; class Gammaproteobacteria; order Burkholderiales; family Burkholderiaceae_D; genus CANFLV01. The sequence goes on from CANFLV010000024.1 coordinate 41,962, forward strand.
AAACTCTTCGCCATTGGCGCGTACGCCCGTCACATCATAATCGACGTCCTTGTTGCCAACCTTGAAAAATGAGATACGCACCTTCTTGAAATTCTTGATGTAAGCTTGAAAGCCTTTGCGATGTCGTGGCGGCAGATAGGTTTCCATCGCCGTGCCGCGCATCGCCTCGGGCGTGGTGCCAAACATGGCAGCTGCCGCAGGATTGGCCAGGACGATGTGATTGGCATCATCGGTCGTGATGATGGCATCTAGGGCATTCTGGATAATGCCGCTGAGGCGCAATTCACTGCGACGCAATGCACTACTGGCCTCTTGCAGCCGTTGGGTGAGTTGCGCCATCGTCGCATACGGTGCTTTGATGCTACCGCCAAGAACTGCCCGGAAAAAAAACACGGTCGCGATCACCCGGAACACCGGGCGATGCAAGCAAGGCAACACCAGATCGGGCAATTCTGAAATGAGCAGCGCAATACAGGCAAGTAGCATCTCACTGTGCTCCGGGGCACCGACCACTTCGCGCCTTGCGCCAGGCTGCGTGCTGGTGAAAATGGCTAATGTTGCGGCCAGTAATGCCAGCGTCAGCGTCAGTGCATGCAGCGTCGTTTGCCAATATTGTGCGGTGTCATATAAGTTCGGCAAGAATGTCCAGTCACCAAACACCAGCATGGCCACGCTGACCACCATGAGCATGGCCAGTGCCAGCATGCAGCGAGCCGCCTGCTGGGTCAGCATCGACTTTGCCGGTAGGTGCAGTGCAAGGACTACGCCGGTAACGGTGACGATGCGGGCAAGCATCCAGAAATAGATCGCGGCGTCAGGATTTGAATGCGGTAAAAAAGTCGGCGTGTTTTGCAAGCGACCGAGGTACAGGAAATCAAGGAAGGCGGCGCACAAAAAGGTGAGCGCCATGATGGCAGAGGTGCGCAGGCGCTCGGTGCCGAAGGTATTCCAAGCCAGCGCAAAAATCATGGCATCGAGGATGATGCAAAAACGTGTGCAATTCAGATGCGCCACGATGCTGAAAAGGTTGAGCGATGGTCGTGGTCCGAGCCAGTACGGGGCCATCGCGAGGCCAAACCAGAGTAAGAAAAACCCGGACAATATCCAGCGGATACGGCTGATTTCCTGAGGAGACAAGCGCTGCATAAACGTCAAGCTTTCGAAGCGATCCTGCGACAAAGGGCTGAGTTTAATGCAAAATATTATGAAAAAATTAAGTTTTATCGTGCTTGCTGACCAGAGCCTTAACTTGTCGTGGAATATCAACCCTGATGGCACATCGCCTGCCATTAATGCAAGGGTGGTGCCCGGCGATGGCTACATTTGCTTGAACAAATGCACGAAACTGCGGCTCACTTCGAGCTTCTCGCTCAAGCCCTTGATGAGCACGAGATGGCGTCCGCGCAAGTCGCGCGCCACGCCCTCGATGGCATTGACATTCACCAGCGTTGCCCGATGGATTTGCCAGAACAGATCGGGATTCAATTCTTCGCACAAGTCGCGCACGGGTTTGCGGATCAGGGCTTCGAAGCGCGCCGTCTGGACGCGCGTGTATTTGTCGTCGGACTGGAAAAACAGCACGTCTTCCACCGGAATCAGCCGGATTTCCTGGCCGATCGATGCCTGTATCCATTGCAGATAGACCGGCTTGGCGGGTGCGGCGATGCGATTTGCCAGCTCGGTCAGCATGCTGCTCATGTCCGCGACCGGTGCAGTAAGACGCGCCTTGAGTCGCTCGACGGTCAGGCGCAGGCGCTCCGGTTCTGCGGGCTTGAGCACATAATCGACGGCGCCGCGTTCAAATGCCTCGACCGCATACTGGTCATAGGCAGTGATGAAGACGATATGGCTTTGATTGCCGATGGACTGCGCCGCTTCGAGCCCGGTCTTGCCCGGCATGCGGATATCGAGGAAGGTGAAATCCGGCTTCAGCGTGGCGACCATGTCGACCGCTTCGTCACCATTCCTGGCTTCGCCGATGATCTCGAGATCGGGCCAGGCTTGCTGCAGGCGCAGCTTCAACTGTTCGCGCATCAGTCGTTCATCATCGGCAATTATGGCGCTGGGCATGGCGGCTTTCTCTTTGAATGGACTCGTTGATTCATGCTGCACTGACAAGGTAGGGCACTTCAATCGTCGCCCGCACACCGCTCGGATGATTCGGTGTAATGATGAGTTGGCTTTGTCCTGAATGCAACAGTTTCAGACGCTCCCGGATGCTTTGCAAGCCGATACCGGTGCCGTCGCTGGGCAGAGCGCCAAAGCCGAGGCCATCATCGCTGACGCTGACATGCAGCTTGCCATTGACGACTTCGGCCAGGACTTTCAGTGTGCCGCCTTCTGGTTTGCCTTCGAGGCCGTGCTTGATCGCATTTTCGACCAGCGGCTGCAACATCATCGGCGGAAAGGCGGCGCTGCGCAGGCCGTCGCTGATCTGGAAGTCGACATGCAGGCGTTCTTCCATGCGCATTTTCAGTAAGGCCAGATAGGCTTGCACCATGTCGGCTTCACGCCCGAGATTGGTGACGGCAGCATTGCCGCGAATTTGTGGCAAGACGGCGCGCAGGTAGGCGATCAGCTTGCGTTGCATGGCGGAGGCGCGCGGCGGATCGGTTTCAATCAGGTGCTCCACCGAGGCCAGTGTGTTGAACAGGAAATGCGGCTCGACCTGCGCCTGCATCATGTGCATCTTCGCTTCGCTGACCTGGCGTTGCAGGGCTTCATGTTCGGCGTTGCGCTGGGCGGCCGCAGCGCTGATTTCGGCGCGCTTTTTGCCACCCATGAGGATCTTTGTGATGAACAAGCCAACGATGAACACCATCACGAAATTCATGAACCATTTCGAGGATTCCTTGCGATAGTCTTCCGACTTTTCGGCTGCCGCGTCGTCGACGGCTTCGTCGATCGCGTCGCTGACTTCCTGGCCAATTTCGGGTGGCAGCTTGATATGGATGTCACCGCTCACGTCGACCGTTGGCGGCAGTGGTGGTACAGGCGCGTCACCTTGAATGGCGGCATTGTCGGCGCCCGCTGCTGGCTTGGCCGCGTCGGCCGCCACATTCTTGGTGATGGTGATGCCATTATTGTCGATGCGAATATTCGTATCGCGATCGATGATGGTCTTGCTCCTGCCATGGCCGTGATTGCTTCGCTTGATCTCTACGTACTTCGTTTGCGGCGGGAATAGCGTGTCCTGCAAAATGCCGCCGGCGATCATCATCAGTATCGTGACGATGATGAATTTCCACCAGGTCAGCTGGGTCACCCAAGTCGCCAGCCGGTCAAACGTCAGCCTGAGCCAGGCGAGCAGAGCACCGAAGGTCGTCTTGATCTGGGAGATGATGTGCTCTTGCTCAGGCGTCATGATGTGTCTTCTTGTAATGGATTTTGTGTCGAGTAAAACCGGATTGGAATGGATGCTCAGACTTTAACCAAGGCAAGGTGAGCCTGTCTTGCTTTTGCGACAGTCGGCAGAATTTCCGGGTTGGACGTCGCGATGGATGGCGCAGGCTGCGCACGCCTTGCAAATAAAATTGGCCAGTCCATGTGAGCATTTTCATTGTTTGCCGGCGCAAAACTTTACTTCACACGCCAAGTCTCGACTGGCGCTTGCCCGCCATCTCCAGACATCGTTGTCGGCCGAGAATATCACAAAGAAAAGTTTGATCCTGGAATAAGGATTCGAACTTAACGCCGCTTCGTGGCTCAAATTGGTCTGGTGATCTGGACATCGTTTGTGCAATCGCAATCTGGCAGCAGGTAGGTGCGAACTAGACTGAACGCGTCGCGCAGGCCAATTTTTCGATGGGCGACAGGCAGGTTCTGCCAGACGGTCAGTCAAACCTGTTTCGTCAGCGAAGTGCGCGGGGCGGGACTATTCATGCAGCCAAGTCATTAGTGGGGAGATTTATGGAGAAGCAAAAAGTAGCGGTGGTTACCGGTGGTATGGGCGGTTTGGGCGAGGCAATTTGCCGTAATTTTCATGAACACGGTTATCGCGTCATCGCCACCTACTCGCCCGGTAACCAGCATGCAGCTACGTGGCTGAAGACGCAGCAGGACGCCGGTTTCGACTGCAAGTCGGTGATGATCGATGTCGCTGATTTCAAGTCCTGCGAAGCCGGTGTGGCCAAGATACTGAGCGAGGTCGGCCGCATTGATGTCCTTGTCAATAATGCCGGCATCACGCGCGACACAACTCTGCGGCGCATGAGCCTCGAAGCCTGGCAGGAAGTCACGCATACCAATCTCGATAGCGTCTTCAACATGTCGCGCCAGGTTATCGAAGGTATGCTCGAATGCGGCTGGGGACGCATCATCAATATCTCCTCGGTCAATGGCCAGAAAGGCGCCTTCGGCCAGGCCAACTATGCTGCCGCAAAGGCGGGCGTGCATGGCTTTACCAAGGCCTTGGCGCTCGAAGTGGCGCGCAAAGGCATCACGGTCAATACAGTCTCGCCAGGCTATTTGCGCACCAAGATGGTCATGGCCGTGCCGGCCGAGGTCATGGAGAAAAAAATCCTGCCCGAAATTCCGCTGGGCCGGCTAGGCGAGCCTGCAGAAGTTGCCGCGCTCGTGAGCTTCCTGGCGTCAGAGGAAGCTGCATTTATTACCGGTGCAAATATGTCCATCAATGGCGGTCAGCATATGTGTTGAGCGTGACCGTTCAGCCCGAACTTCAGGCAGGGCAGTTTGAGTTAGCGCAAAGTCAGTGCATAGCCACGTGCGAGACTGAAGAAATCATTGTGAGTCAGGACTGCCCTGCGTCCTTGCCGGGCGTTAATTTGTCACCCGCCATTTACACACATTTCAGGAGTAATTATGAGCAATATAATGAACCCGATGGCCGATATGTACCATTCTCAGCTCGAAGCATCACGTCGATTTGCCGAAGTCCTGTTTTCCGGTACGGAGCGGATTGACCATGTGGTGCTGGAAGCAAGCCATCGTGCATTTACCAATAATTTGAATCTCGCGCATGCGGCTGTGTCGATGCGCGACCCGAAAGAACTGGCCAATATGCAGTCGACAATGCTGGCGCACCGGCCGGATACGGCGATGAATTTTCAAAAGGAGATCATGCGCGTCTTCGCTGAAATCCAGAATGAAATGGGCAAGTCGATGAAGGAGTACGCCGAAAAATTCGGTGCCAATATTGCGCGTAGTGCGACTGCGCCCTTGAAGTCGGCACAGGACAAGGCGACTGATAATGTCTTTAATCCCATGGCCGGCATGTTCTCCATGTGGGAGTCTGCCTTCCGTGAAGTGGCGAACATGGCCAATAAAAATATGTCCGCCGCCAGTGCTGGCGTGCATAAAGCGACCGAAGATGTGCTGCAAACGACAGTACGCGTGACGGAAGCATCGGCCGATGCTGCCGTTGAAGTTGCCGCGGCTGCCATGCACGAGCGAATGAATAGTGAAAAGACCAGCGGCAGCAATGGCAGTCACGGCGGCGGCAATGGCAATGGCAATGGCGGTTCTGCCAGCGAGCGTCAGTCGGCACGTACGGAAACAGTGGAGTCGCATGAAGAACGGCGACCACATTCCGCTGCCGGTCGCCGAAAATAAAGGACGATCGTGAATTCCAGAGGTGGTCGCCGGGATTACAGTGAGGGTGAACGCCCTCCCTGACATGGGGGAGGGCTGCCATGGGAAGGTTCAGGCGGTTTCGAGTTGGGTCCAGCTACTGGCGATGGACTGGGCGTGTTGACGTGCTTTTTTTGCAGCGACCTGTTTTGCCCGTGAGCTTGACGGAGGCAGGCGACGCAGGGTCTTCAGGGCGTCTGCATCCTTGATGCCGATGGAACGCTGATCGACCGTAATCAGGCCGATTTCATTGAAGGCCGAGAGCGTGCGGCTGACGGTCTCCAGCGTCAAGCCAAGGTAACTGCCGATTTCATGGCGCGTCATGCGCAGGTTGAAGAGCTTGCTCGAATAGCCCATTTCCGCGAAGCGTTCCGCCAACGACACGAGGAAGCGCGCGACCCTTGCCTCGGCACTGAGCGCACCGAGCATGCTGACCATCGCTTGTTCGCGCACGAGCTCGCGGCTCATGACACTGTACATCGCATGTTCAAGCTCAACATGGGTACGCCCCAGTGCAGTAAACTTTTTAAATGGTAGCAGGATCAGGTCGCAATTCGACAGGGCGACGGCTTCGGAGGCATAGCGTTTCGTATGGATGCCATCGACACCGAAGAGGTCGCCCTTCATCGGAAAACTGAGAACCTGCTCATTGCCGAATTCATCGATGAGGACAGTCTTGAGGAAACCGGAATGGACTATGTAAAGCGTATCGAAGGTCTGGCCGATGGTGTGGATGCGCTGGCCGGTCTTGAATTGGACGTGCTGGAACAGCAGTTCTTCATCTGCCACGGAGGGCGTGGCAGGGATACGCAGGACTTCGCAGAGTTCTTTCAGGTTCGACCATAACTTTCCCTGTCGTTGCCAGCCCGCTTCGGCAGATGGGGGATGTAAAGCCGAGGTTTGAGATTCGGGCCGAACTTCAGACATTTGCGTGGACAACATAGTCATCTCCTATTTCAATCGATCAAAAAACCGGTGCATGTACAGACGGCCGAACCGGGCTTGCTTGGTGACGGGCTGCACGAATCTCAAGGCATCAGTATGTCGATCATGACAAATGATTACTATCGGAGAGCGCTGATTTGATGGGTAGGCGGCGGCTTCGCTGTATTAGGAATCCGCCTACATTGCGGCGACTTGGGGCAGGGGAAAGCTCAATTTTGCATCGGCGGCAGGAGGCGGTGGACGACGGCATAGCGCACCATCTCCGCCAGTGAGTTGACCGACATCTTGTGCAGGATACGGGTTTTATGGGTGCTGACAGTCTTCACGCTCAGGTGCAGGCCATCGGCAATTTCGGTGATCGACTTACCCGCGACGAGCAGGCTGAAGACTTCGAATTCGCGATTCGATAATTCCTTGTGCGGCAGGGATACACTGCAGGGCATGGCATCCATCGCCAATTGTTCGGCGACCTCGCTGCTGATGTAAGGGCGTCCGGCCGCGACCTTACGGATGGCACTCAGTAATTGTGTGCCGGCGCTTTCCTTGGTCAGGTAGCCGCGCGCGCCGGCGCGGATCGCGCGCACGGCATACTGCTCTTCTTCATGCATGGTCAGGATCAGGATCGGCAGCTTGGGCGCTTCGTCCTTGATCTGGCGGATCAACTCGACGCCACTGCGTCCGGGCATCGACAGATCAAGCATGAGCAAATCAATGCCGCCTTTGCGTACCTGTGCCAGCGCTTCGAAGCCATCGACAGCTTCGGCGACGACGACGATGTCATCGGCGCCATCGAGGATGCGCTTGAGACCCTCGCGCATGATCGTGTGGTCATCGGCGATCAGGATGCGGATCATGTGGGTGAACCATGGTGTTGATCAGCGCTCAGCGGCGGGTGCAATGTGGCGGCGAGCCTGATTGGTGTGACAGTTGCGCGCAACGCAGAGGCCAGTTTAAAAGTCGATGCTGGCCACGCTCTGACCTGCCGCAAGCCTATGCGCGGTTTTGCCAAGCCCTTCATCGCCGCACTGATCCCTCGCCAGCATCAATGCTGCGGGGGCGTAGCGGTATCAGGATGCGGATTTCAGTGCCAGAACCGGGAATATTGCAGATGCTGAATTTGCCGCCGAGGGCAGCTGTGCGCTGCTGCATGCCGAGCAGGCCAAAGGAATCGCGTTTGTGCAAACTGTCAGGCGCTAGACCCGTGCCATTGTCGCGAATCGCCAAGTCAAGGCAGGCATTACCATATTCAATGAACACTTCGACTTCCGTGGCCCGTGCATGCTTGGCGATGTTATTGAGTGCTTCCTGGATCATGCGGTAGACCGGTGTTTTAAGGTTACAGCGCATCAGCGGTTCAGGGCTCGGCTTTTTCAGATGCACGTAAATATGATGCCGTTTCTGGAAATTTTCGGTCAGTATTTCAAGAGCGCAAAACAAACCAAAATCTTCCAGTGCCTTGGGCGGCAAATCGGCGATGATGCGACGCACCGACAGAGCCATGGTGTCGACGAGCTCGCCCAGATTATTAATCACTTGCAGCGGTTCATCGGCCTGTGCCGGCATGCGCTGGCGCAGGGCGTCGAGCTCGAGTTTCATTGCCGCCAATAATTGCCCGAGGTCGTCATGCATGTCGTGCGCCAGGCGTCGCTGTTCTTCTTCGCGCAGGTTGTCGAGTGCGGCGACGATTTTTTGCAGTTCGCGATGTGCGTGCTCGAGATCTGCTTGTGGCTTGCGGCGTTCGATCATGGCGACCGGCCGGAGCAGATTAGTCAGTGGTGGCGACGCCGTATCAATCCGCTCGCCGCAAGGCAAAGCCGCCTGTGCTGCCCCGGCTGCAGGCAGCGGTTTGCCGGATGCGGCGAAGCGTTTGCTTTTTTCAGAGCGGCTATCCACGGTGCGGTCGGCCTCATCAAATTTGCCAAGTAAATCGCATGCGGCATTCTGCTCATTTGCAGGGTTGGAGCCAGGAATATTATCCATGTCGGTAGACCCCGAATGAAGAAGAAGGTTCCCATCTTGCCAAAGGCGGCATGCGGGTATTCTGCGATCCATCATAGGTAAGCCGGGAAGTTTGCACACCTCGTAAAACCCGCAGTTGCTTGGCGCGTGAGGGATGTCATCATCTTTATTGACGCCAAGCCACCAATGCTAAACTGTCACCTTCCCTATACCCAGACCGAGGTCAGCCATTAACATCCAGCTAGGCGATATCAGCCACATCATCCAGCTTGCCGTCGCGCCCGTATTCCTGCTGACCGGCGTGGGCACGAATCTGGCCGTATTGACGAACCGACTGTCGCGCATCATCGATCGCTCACGCGTGCTCGAAGAACGCTTCGGCGGTGCTAGCGAGGAAGATCAGGGGCGCTATGAAGCGGAGCTGCAGTCACTGTATTTACGCTCGCACCTGATCCATCGCGCCATTACGCTCAGTACTTCCAGCGCCTTGATGGTCTGTTTTGTGGTGGCGACGCTGTTTCTCGGGAATGCCATGGACCTGGACTTGGGTAAGATCATCGCCAGCTTGTTCATCCTGGCCATGCTGGCACTGATCGGCGGTTTCACTTACTTTTTACGTGAAATTTTTATCGCCACGACGATCATGACGAAACGCCGGCCACTGCCGGCGCCGCGCTAAATCAGACCGTTGCTGCAGGCGCAAGCGTGCAAGGAACCTGCGGATCGCCGAGTTCGATCTGCAGCGTCGCATGACCGATCTGGAAGCGGCTTTTGAGGAATTCGGTAATCGTGCTGCGAAACGCATCATCGGGATAACCGGCCGGCATGACCAGATGCGCAGTCAAGGCTGTCTCCGTCGTACTCATGCCCCAGATATGCAAATCATGAACTTCAGTGACGCCATCGAGCGCGGCCAGATAAGCGGCTACCGCCTGGGCATCAATTGCCTGTGGCACGGCATGCAGCGCGAGGCTGATCGAGTCGCGCAGCAAGCCCCAGGTGCCGAGCACGATGATGATGGCGATCACGAGACTGACCGCCGGATCCAGCCATAACCAGCCAGTGAACATGATGACCACGCCGGTGAGCACGACGCCAGCCGAAATCAGCGCGTCGCCGACCATATGCAGGAAGGCGCCGCGGATATTCAGGTCACCTTTGCGGCCGGCCATGAACATCAGCGCCGTCGCCGTATTGATCACCACGCCGATGGCGGCGATGATGATGACGGTACGACCTTCAACTGCATCTGGATGACCAAAGCGCTGGATCGCTTCCCAGGCGATGCCGCCGGTGACCAGCAGCAGCAGGACGGCATTGATCAAGGCCGCCAGGATCGAACTGCTGCGCAAACCATAGGTGAAACGCTGCGACGGTAGCCGTTTGGCGAGGGCGCTCGCATACCAGGCCAGCAGCAGGCCAAGTACATCGCTGAGATTGTGTCCGGCGTCCGCCAGCAGCGCCATCGAATTGGCCAACACGCCATACACCGCTTCGGCAATGACGAAGCCGCCATTGAGCGCGATGCCGACCGCAAAGGCGCGGCCGAAATCCTTGGGCGCATGGACATGGCCATGACCATGACCATGACCATGACCATGACTATGATGATGCGCGTCATGGTGATGATGACCGTGATGCTCGTCATGTGCATCATGTGCAGCGTGATCATGACCAGTGTGCGAGCCGTGCGGTGTGTGTTGATGCGCCATCGATAAAAATCCCGGTCGATTAAATTTATTGTTCCATGCGCTGCGGCAGCGTCAGCCGGCCGGTATGGAAATCATATTCATAGACTTCGCCATAGCGGCCCCATTCGACGGCGATCTCAAGGATACGCTGTGCTTCATCGGCTTTCATGAATTCCTGCAGCAGTTCAAGGAAAGGTTTTTCCAGCATCGCCCCGCTGACTTCAGCTTCGAGACGCCGGCGGATATCGGCGGCCAGTGGCACATGGGTCAGCAGCTGCTGGCCGAAAATATCCTGCCGAAGTGCCTTGTCGGCGATCGCATAACGCTGCCCCAGCGGCGAGAGCGCAATATCACCTTTGTCGACCAGCGCCAGGCCGAGTAGGGCCAGTGCTTCATAGGCCGGGAATAATTCTTCATCCGACAATTCCGACTCTTCTGCCAATTGCGGCAGGTCGGCGCGGCCATGGAAAGGCGCATCGGCGAGCAATTCCAGCACCGCTTCGATATGGCTGACGTCGGTGTCGGGCAAATGGAAATGGCGGCGGTGTACATGGTTCAGGTCATGCACGCCTTCATGTACGGTCCGCAATGTCATCAAGCCATAGACTTCGTCGATCAGAGAGCGCACCGCTGCCGAATCGGCGTCGCGCGGACGTGGGAGGTCGATGCTGATTTCGCTGCGGATGCGCCCCGGTTCGCTCGACAGGATGATGATGCGGTCGGCCATCATGACGGCTTCTTCAATATTGTGCGACACGATCAGGATACCCTTGGTCGGAATCCGCGCGTCTTGCCACAGGTCGAGTATGTCGTCGCGCAAGGTTTCGCCGGTCAGTACATCGAGCGCTGAAAACGCTTCATCCATCAACAGCACATCCGGATTCGTCACCAGCGCGCGGGCAATGCCAACACGCTGCTTCATGCCGCCGGAAAGTTCACGCGGCAGTGCGCCGCCGAAGCCAGACAGGCCGATCAGTTCCAGCATGGCGTCGGCGCGCTTCTCGCGCTCGTCGGGCGCGACGCCCTGGGCTTCGAGACCGAGCTCGACATTCTGTTGCACCGTCAGCCAGGGAAACAGCGCAAACGACTGGAACACCATCGCCACGCCGGCCAGCGGTGCATGGATACTTTGCTGGCGATATTGCGCGCGGCCTTTGTCTGCCGGAATCAGACCGGCAATGATGCGTAACAGCGTCGATTTGCCGGAGCCGGATTTGCCCAGCAGGGCGACGATTTCGCCTTCCATCAAGGTGAAGTCGACTTCTTCGAGCACGCTGCGCGGCGCGCCGTCGGCGGTGCGGAAGGACTTGCTGACGCCTTGCAGTTCAATCAGTTTATTCAGTGTCATGGAAGATCCTCAGCGACTACGGTTTTCAGCCAGCACATACAGCTTGCGCCAAAAAAAGCGATTCAGCAGCATCACGAAAATACACATCACGCCGATGCCTAAAGCGATGCGGTGAAAGTCGCCGGCGTCCGTCATCTGCTTGATGTAACTGCCGAGCCCGTCGGCCACCAGTGTGGTCTTGCCCCAGGTGACGTATTCGGCCACGATGCTGGCATTCCATGAGCCGCCGCTGGCCGTGATCGCGCCGGTGATAAAGCTCGGGAAAATCGCCGGCAGGTAGACGCGCTTCCATAGCA
>CANFLV010000025.1 GCA_947448025.1 Oxalobacteraceae bacterium
GAGAAGCGAGATTATGTGGCAGTAAGCAGTTTGCGTCAACCTCTTTTTTTCGCATTCTGCAGAAAGTTTTTAACGCTTTCATCACTGACTTTACCGCTCCGTTTGAGACCTCAGCTTGCGCATTTGACTTCGCGTTTCACACTGAACTTCTCAACCGGAGCCGGACTATAGCAAAGGCTTCAAGGAACTGGCAAGCCATTTTGAAAAAGATTTTGCGGTGGCGCTGAAAGCCATTTCTGGCCAAGCTTTACGCTTCTTTATGGTAGCTCGTCACTAGATCAACTTCCTGCTTCGAACCAAGGAACACAGGAACGCGCTGATGCAGCAGCTCCGGCTTGATATCCATGATGCGGATTTGGCCGTTCGTCGCGGCACCACCGGCCTGTTCAACAATGAATGCGATCGGATTGGCTTCATACATCAGCCGCAGGCGGCCAGGTTTGGAAGGATCGCGCATGTCGGCTGGATACATGAAGATGCCGCCACGATTAAGGATGCGATGCACATCGGCCACCATCGAGGCTATCCAGCGCATATTGAAGTCCTTGCCGCGCGGACCGGTAACGCCTGCCTGCAGCTCGTCCATATAGCGCGTAACCGGGGCATGCCAGTGACGCGCATTGGATGCGTTGACTGCATACTCTTTGGTTTCCAGCGGGATTTGCATATTGCGCTGGGTGAGGACCCACGAACCCATCTCGCGATCGAGCGTAAAGCAATTCACGCCATTACCTGTCGTCAGGACCAGCACTGTCTGCGGGCCGTACACCGCATAGCCGGCAGCGACCTGCTTGCTGCCGGGCTGCAAAAAGTCCGCTTCCGTCGGAACGCCCAAACCCTCAGGCGCCTTCAAGACCGAGAAGATCGTGCCGATCGAGACATTTACATCAATATTGCTCGATCCATCCAGCGGATCGAACAGCAACATGTATTCGCCCTGCGGATAGCGATGCGGGATACGGTGGATAGTTTCCATCTCTTCGGACGCCATGGCCGCAAGGTGACCACCCCACTCGTTGGCTTCCAGCAGAATTTCATTGGACAGGATGTCGAGCTTCTTTTGCACTTCACCCTGCACGTTTTCGATATCGGCACTGCCGAGGACCTCGCCGAGTGCTCCCTTGCCGACGGCATGGCTGATAGTCTTGCAGGCGCGCGCCACGACTTCGATCAACAGGCGCAGCTCAGCCGGGATCGTATTGTGTTCGCGCTGTTCTTCGACCAGGTATTGCGTAAGGCTGATACGTTTCATTTTTTTGTCCTTATATGTGGTGCGACACGATGTTATTAATTTGCCAGTGCCTTGGTCACGACTTCCGTGACGTCGCGCGAGAGTTTCGGGGTCTTGGCCACGCGCTTCAGCGCAGCCTTCATTTTGGTCTGCAATGCGGGCGTAAATTTGCGCCAGCGGTCGAGTGAGCGCGCCAGTCGTGCGGCGACTTGCGGGTTAATCGTGTTCAGTGCGATGACTTGTTCGGCCCAGAATGCATAGCCACTGCCATCAGGCGCATGGAACCTGGCCGGATTGCCGTTGCAGAAACTGAAGATCAGGCTGCGCGCGCGATTCGGATTTTTCAGTGTGAAGGCCGAATGCGCCATCAATGCACGGACAGCCGCCACATTTGTGGTGCGCGCCATGGCCTGCAAGGTGAACCATTTATCGACGACCAACGGATCGCTTTTGAAATCTTCATAAAACTGCGCCAAGGCAGCAGCTTTGCCTGCCGCACTGGTATTGACCAGTGCCGACAGTGACGCCATGCGATCTGTCATATTGCCGGCATCGCGATACTGCGCCTCGATCAATTCATGCGCGGCGCTGTCATCGAGCTCTGCCAGATACGACAGGGCGAGATTTTTCAAGCCGCGCTTACCCGCCGAAGTCGCATCCGGACTATACGCACCCGGTGTCTGGTTCGCGGCATACGCTGCCTGCCAGTCGGCGCGCAAGGCCTGCGCCAATGACAGGCGCAAGCTGCGCCGCGCCTGATGAATCGCCCGCGGGTCAATACTGTCCATCTGCTCTGCCAGCATACCCTCGGACGGCAAGGCCAGCGCCAGCTCCAGGAAAGCTGCATCGAGCTTTTTGTCTTGCAAGGTCGCCGCAAAGGCATCGATCAGACTGGCATCAGCTTGTGCCGCCTCATGGGCAGTGATCGCCTCGGTCATCGCTTTCAATTTGCGGGAAGCGAGACGCTGGCCGGCTTCCCAGCGATTAAATGGATCGCTATCGCTGGCCATCAGGAAGGCGAGTTCCGCATCTGTGTACGCATAGTCAAGGATGACCGGCGCAGAAAAATCACGCAGCAGTGAGGGTACCGGCTTTTCGGTGACATCCGTAAAGCGGAAGGTTTGCTCTTCCTGCAGCAGCTCCAGCACCACCGTGGTCTGGCCACGCTTGTTCTTGACGCCTTCGAGCTTGAGCGGCATGTCGCGACCGGCATTATTGAGAAATCCCACGGCGACTGGAATATGGAATGGCAGCTTCTCGGGCTGCCCCGGCGTTGACGGGCAAGCCTGCGACAGTGTCAAATCACAGGTCTCGCTGGCCGCATCGTAATGTAGCGTTGCCGTCAGCTTTGGCGTACCGGCCTGGCTATACCAGCGCTCGAACTGGCTGAAGTCACGCCCGCTGGCGTCGGCCATCGCTGCGCGGAAGTCATCGCACTCGACCGCCTGGCCATCATGGCGCTCGAAATACAGATCCATCCCTTTACGAAACCCGTCGCGACCAATCAGCGTCTGGTACATGCGCACGACTTCCGCGCCTTTTTCGTAAATCGTGACCGTGTAAAAATTATTGATCTCGACATAGGAGTCAGGCCGCACCGGATGCGCCATCGGACCCGCATCTTCGGGAAATTGCGCCTGACGCAGCACGCGCACGTCATCGATACGCTTGACCGCGCGACCGCTGGCGGTGCCGATCATGTCAGCCGAAAATTCCTGGTCACGGAATACTGTCAGGCCTTCTTTCAGCGACAGCTGGAACCAGTCGCGGCAGGTCACGCGATTACCGGTCCAGTTATGGAAATACTCATGGCCGACCACGGCCTCGATATTGGCGTAATCCAGATCCGTGGCCACGCGCGGATTGGCCAGCACGAACTTCGTATTGAAAATATTCAGACCCTTGTTTTCCATCGCGCCCATATTGAAGTCACCGACAGCGACGATCATGAAGCGGTCGAGGTCAAGTTCAAGGCCGAAACGTTCCTCATCCCAGCGGATGCTGTTCTTCAGCGAATCCATCGCATGCTGGGTCTTGTCGAGATTGCCCTCTTCGACCCAGACTTGCAGCAGCACGTCGCGGCCCGACTTGAGGCGATACGTCTCTTCCTGACACACGAGCTGACCGGCGACAAGCGCAAACAGGTAGGACGGCTTCTTGAACGGATCTTCCCACAGCGCGTAATGACGGCCATCGCCAAGGTCGCCCTCTTCCAGCAAATTGCCATTCGAGAGCAGTACTGGATATTTCTTCTTATCGGCGCGCAGCATCACCTTGTATTTCGCCATGACGTCGGGACGATCGGGGAAATAGGTAATCTTGCGGAAGCCTTCCGCCTCGCATTGCGTGAAGAAATTGCCGTTGGAGACGTACAGACCGCTGAGCGAAGTATTTTTTTGCGGCGCGGTCAGCGTCTCGATCTCGAGCGTTACACTGACAGGCGCATTCGGAATACGCAACATGCCCGCGTCGATCTGGTAGTCGCGTTTCGTGAGCACTTTGCCGTTCATGCGCAGAGCGACCAGTTTCAGTTCTTCGCCATGCAGCTCGACGGTGCGTTCGGCGACGCCTGGATTGAGCGTCATCGTCAGGCGCGTCGCAATACGCGTCGCCTTCGGATCCAGGTCGAAACCCATTTCAACGGTATTGACGGAATAATTCGGCGCGGAATAGTTTTCGCGGAGGATGGCGGAAGCGGTTTCTGTTCGCATGGTCGATGTCGGCTGAGCGACTAAAATAAGAGCAAGCATCCATTTTACCAACCTACGGAGGCATTATGAGTATCATCCGGATTGCCGCAATGATGAGCGCGCTTTTCCTGCTGGCGTCCTGCACGCAGGAACAGCAAAACAAGATCAGCCGTTCAGTGCAGAACTGGACCGGCACGAATGGCGTACTTGAGTTTTATGCTGGCGATAAACTCGTGCGGCGCTTCATCAACATCGACAAGATTTCTACCGCGATGGGTACGGACGACAACAAGCCGCGCTCTTACCGCTATGGCTATGGCGTGCTCGATGAAAATTTCAATATGCAAGCCGACCCCGGCGAAAAGAAGGTCTATTTTGAAATCAGCGACTATGGTTCAAATTACATCTTCTTTGAGAATCCGCGATAAAAGTACCTGCTAAATGACAAACGCCGGGCTGATCCCGGCGTTTGTCATTTCAAATCAATACTAAACTGCAGCGATTCAAGGAATCAGAATCGTCGAACCTGTCGTCTTGCGCGCTTCGAGGTCGCGATGTGCCTGAGCCACGTCAGCCAGTGCATAACGCTGATTGATCTCGATCTTGACCTTGCCGCTTTCAACCATGCCGAACAATTCTGCGGCCATGGTCTCGAGGTCGGCACGTTTGGCGGCGTAGGCAAACAGTGAGGGGCGCGTAACAAAGAGCGAGCCACGTGAGGCCAGTTCGTTCAGGCCGAATGGCGGCACCGGACCCGAGGCGCTGCCAAAACTGACCATCGTGCCCAGTGGCGCGAGGCAATCGAGTGAACCGGTCCAGGTATCCTTGCCGATCGAATCATAAACAACGGGCACGCCTTTGCCGCCGGTCAGTTCCTTGACGCGCTCGACAAAATTCTCAGTGTTGTAGTTAATCGTATGGGTGCAGCCGTGAGCCTTGGCCAGCGCGGCCTTCTCGTCGGAGCCGACGGTGCCGATCATGGTCACGCCGAGCGCGCGCGCCCATTGGCAGGCGATCAGGCCAACGCCGCCAGCGGTGGCATGGAACAGGATCGTTTCACCGCCATGCAAAGGGAAAGTCCGGCGGAACAGGTATTGCACTGTCAGGCCCTGCAACATCATGGCCGCTGCAGTGTCGAGCTCGATCGCATCAGGTACCTTGACCAGCACGGCGACAGGAATCAGGCGAACTTCGCAGTAGGCTTCATTTGGTCCGCCGGCATAGGCGACGCGGTCGCCGGGTTTGACTTCGGTCACGCCGGGGCCAACTGCTTCGACGACGCCTGCGCCTTCCTTGCCCAGGCCGCCCGGCAGCGGCTGCGGGTAAGCGCCGTTGCGGAAATAGACATCAATGAAATTCAAGCCGCAGGCGGCGTGGCGGATGCGCGCTTCGCCGGGGCCGGGCTCACCGACTTCGACGTCGATGTATTCCATAACTTCGGGACCACCTGTTTTCGAAAACCTGATTGCTTTTGTCATGCCAGTCTCACTTTACGGTTTATATTTTTTTACGGGATAAGAGATACATGCCGGCCAATACCAGCGCCGTGCCACACAGCTGGATAGCGGTGACCGGTTCGCCGAGTATTATCGCACCGAGGAACAAGGTTGACACGGGACCGATCATGCCGGCTTGGGAAGTCGATGCCGCACCCACGCGGGAGACGGCCACCATCGTCAGAAATACCGGGAACACCGTACAAAACGTCGCATTCACGAGCGACAGCCAGTAGACCTCGACCGGCTGGACCAGCATGCTGGCCGGGCGCAAGAGAAAAAATTGCGCAATGCAGGCCACGCTGGAGACGCACATCGCATATGCGACCAGACGCAAGGCGCCGACACGCCGTACCAATTCGCCCGACAGGAGCAGGTAAGCAGCATACGCTAGTGCACTGGCGAACACGAAGGCGCTGCCGAGCGCGACATTGCTGCCACCGAGTTTGACGTCGTGCAGAAATACCAGCACCGTCCCGGCGTAAGCAATGCACAGCGCCGCCCACTCGACTGCGCTGATTTTTTTCCTGAGGAAGAAAAACGAAATCAGCAGCACGAACGAAGGCGTCAGGAACAGGATCAGGCGTTCAAGACCAGCCGAAATATATTGCAGCCCAAGGAAGTCGAGGAAGCTCGACAGGTAGTAGCCGATCAGGCCAAGCAGCACGATGCGCAGCCGCTCCCCATTTGTCAGCGGCGCCGCAGTCAACGACTGCCACAGCGCGATGGCTGCAAAAAACGGCACCGAAAACAGCATGCGAAACGCCAGCACCGTGACTGCATCGACGTGATAGCGGTACAGCAGTTTGGCCACGATCGCTTTGGCAGAAAACAAAACGGCCCCGGTGATTGCGATCCCGAGGCCGATCAAATACGCGCGGCGCACGGCCGGGCTGGCAAGCTCAATAGTCATGCGCATGATTGTAAGGCCTGCACCAGCAGGTGGCCATCAAGCATTTGCATGACAGAATTCCGCCCTGCGGCAGGATTCCCGCTCGGGGCGGCATGGTAAAATCGCGATCTGATTCGTGGCAGCGGGGCAAACCCGCGCCGCCGTGCACATGCATGGCAAACCTACACTAAGAGAGACGCGTATGGCTGGACATAGCAAATGGGCCAATATCAAGCACAAGAAAGCCGCCACCGATGCAAAGCGCGGCAAGATCTGGACCCGACTGATTAAAGAAATCACCGTTGCCGCGCGCATGGGTGGCGGCGATGCGCTGACAAACCCGCGCCTGCGCCTGGCCGTCGAAAAGGCAGCTGACGCGAATATGCCAAAAGATAACGTCACGCGCGCAGTACAACGCGGCTCCGGCGGGCTCGAAGGCGTGAACTATGAAGAAATCCGCTACGAAGGCTATGGCATCAATGGCGCGGCGATCATCGTCGACTGCATGACCGATAATCGCGTGCGCACCGTGGCTGAAGTACGCCATGCCTTCTCCAAGTTCGGTGGCAACATGGGCACTGAAGGCTCGGTAGCCTTCCTGTTCCAGCATTGCGGCCAATTGTTCTTTGCGCCCGGCACGAATGAAGATGCATTGATGGAAGCCGCGCTCGAAGCCGGTGCCGAAGATGTGCTCGCGGACGAAGAAGGCGGCTTCGAAGTCATCTGCCCGCCGCATGAATTCGCGGTCATCAAGGACGCCATCGAAAAGGCCGGCTTCAAGGCGGACATGGCGGAAATCACCATGAAACCGGCGACTGAAACCGTGTTCACCGGCGAAGATGCGCTGAAAATGCAAAAGTTACTGGATGCGCTGGAAAACCTCGACGATGTACAAGAGGTCTACACCAACGCATTGATCGAAGACTGACTTTAGATATTAGCGAAGACACACATGAAAATTCTGGTAGTCGGCGCAGGTGGCCGCGAACACGCCCTGGCCTGGAAACTGGCGCAATCGCCCAAGATCCAGCTCGTCTATGTCGCGCCCGGCAATGGCGGCACGCATCTCGACAGCCGGCTGCGCAATGTCCCCATCACCGATCCGGTAGCATTGGCCGAGTTCGTCAAGCAGGAAGGCATTGCCCTGACCGTGGTCGGCCCTGAAACACCACTGGCAGCCGGCATCGTCAACATTTTCCGCGACCAGGACTTGAAGATTTTCGGCCCGACACGCGAAGCGGCGCAGCTCGAAAGCTCCAAGGACTTCGCCAAATCCTTCATGCAGCGCCATGGCATTCCGACAGCGGAATACCAGACCTTTTCCGACAGCGCCGCAGCGCATGCGTATATCGACGCCAAGGGCGCGCCCATCGTCATCAAGGCGGATGGCCTGGCCGCCGGCAAAGGCGTGGTCGTCGCCATGGATCTCGCCGAAGCGCACGCCGCGATCGACATGATGTTGTCCGATAATCGTCTGGGCGACGCCGGCGCGCGCGTCGTCATTGAAGAATTCCTCGATGGCGAAGAAGCCAGCTTCATCGTCATGGTCGATGGTAAAAACATCTTGCCGCTGGCGACCAGCCAGGACCACAAACGCCTGCAAGATCATGACCAGGGACCGAACACCGGTGGCATGGGCGCATATTCGCCCGCCCCTATCGTCACACCGTCCATGCATGCGCGCGTCATGCGCGAAATTATCGTACCGACTGTGCACGGCATGGCGGCCGACGGCATTCCATTTACCGGCTTCCTGTATGCCGGGCTGATGATCGCAGCGGACGGCAAGGTCAAGACCCTGGAATTCAATTGCCGCATGGGCGATCCGGAAACCCAGCCCATCATGGCGCGCCTGAAGACCGATCTGGTCGATGTGATGGAGCATGCCGTCAACGGTACGCTCGACCAGATTGAACTGGAATGGGATAGACGTACCGCACTGGGCGTGGTCATGGCAGCGACTGGTTATCCCGATGCGCCGCGCAAAGGCGATCAGATTTCCGGTCTGCCGCACGAGACCGACAGCCAGATCGTTTTCCACGCCGGCACCACGCACGAAGACAAGAAACTGGTAACCGCAGGCGGACGTGTTTTGTGCGTCGTGGGCTTGGGCGACAGCGTGCGCATGGCGCAGAAGGAAGCCTATGCCGCGCTCGACCATATCCATTTCGACGGCATGCAATTCCGTAGCGATATTGGCTGGCGCGCGCTGAAACGCCCGACATAAGGACCAGCAAGGTACAATCCGCGCTCTCCTTAATTTGCAATCTGAACCGTGATGCCATCCGCCACCTCACCCGCTGCCGTCAAGGCCTACTTATTGGAATTACAAGACCGCATCGTCGCGGCCCTTGAAACTGTCGATGGCAAGGCGTTTGGCCGCGACAGCTGGGAACGTCCGGAAGGCGGCGGCGGCATCTCGCGCATCATCGAAGAAGGCAATGTCTTCGAGCGCGGCGGCGTCGGCTTTTCCCATGTGATGGGACAAAACCTGCCACCAAGCGCGGCAGCAAACCGGCCTGAAATTGCCGGTCGCAGCTGGGAAGCGATGGGCGTGTCACTGGTACTGCATCCGCGTAATCCGCATGCGCCGACGGTGCACATGAATGTGCGCTTCTTTACCGCGACAGCTGTTGGAGAAGCGCCGGTGTGGTGGTTTGGCGGCGGCATGGATCTGACGCCCTACTACGGCGTGGAAGACGACGCGCGGCATTTTCATCAAGTCTGCCGCGATGCATTGACGCCATTTGGCGACGATCTGCATCCACGCTTCAAGACCTGGTGCGACACTTATTTCTATTTAAAGCACCGCAAGGAACCACGCGGCATTGGCGGCATCTTTTTTGATGACTTCAATGCGCTGGGCTTCGAGCAAAGTTTTGCGATGATGCAAAGCGTCGGCGATGGATTCATCCCAGCCTACGTGCCCATCGTCGAAAAGCGCAAGGATGCCGCTTATGGCGAACGCGAACGTGACTTCCAGGCTTACCGCCGTGGCCGTTATGTCGAGTTCAATCTGGTCTTTGACCGCGGCACGCTGTTTGGCCTGCAGTCAGGCGGACGCACGGAGTCAATCCTGATGTCGATGCCGCCTGTAGTGAAATGGCGCTATAACTGGACGCCGGAGCCCGGCTCAGCCGAAGCCCGGCTGTATTCCGATTTTCTGGTCGAGCGGGAGTGGCTCTAGGTGACGTGCGTTGCAGTCCTGGGTGGCAGTTTTGACCCGGTACACAAGGGACATGT
Organism: Oxalobacteraceae bacterium; assembly: GCA_947448025.1. Lineage (GTDB taxonomy): Bacteria > Pseudomonadota > Gammaproteobacteria > Burkholderiales > Burkholderiaceae_D > CANFLV01. The sequence goes on from CANFLV010000025.1 coordinate 9,553, forward strand.
AGCGCTGGCCGACTACTTCAGCGGTTTGCTCGCACCTAGCGCCTTGCGCGTAATCCCGGCGGGAAATCCATGGCAAAAAAATGGCCTGCAAGCCTCGGCGGAAGACCGGGTTGCCATGCTCACGCGCGCATTCGTGCAGCAAAAACCTGCGGTAAGCATTGACCAACAAGAAATACAGCGCCACACTGCGACCTATTCGATCGATACACTGCGGGCATTGCGCGCAGAGCTTGGGCCAGACACCTCCATCGTCTTTCTGATCGGTGCTGACCAATTGCAGAAACTGCATACCTGGCGCGACTGGCAAAAGCTGTTCGACTACGCCCATATCTGTGCCGCGACACGCCCTGGCTTTGCCATCGACGCGTCGCAAATTCAGCAAGCCGTCGCCGCCGAGTTCACGCGGCGCTCAGGAACGGCAGAACAAATTCGCACGACGCCATATGGTCTCTGTTACCTCGGAACGGATCTGGCAGTCGATATTTCCGCCACCGAAGTACGGGCACGCATCAAGAGTGGTGCGGCGCCAGAGGCACTGCTACCGCCCGCAGTGCTAGACTATATTCAACAACATCACTTATATCAAAGCTAATGGACATTAAAAAACTGCAATCCCTCGTCATCGACGCGCTCGAAGACGTCAAAGCCCAGGACATCAAGATTTACGACACGTCCCATCTGACGAGCCTGTTCGACCGCATCGCGATCGCCTCCGGTACCTCGAACCGCCAGACGAAATCCCTGGCCGCGTCCGTACGTGACAAGGTCAAGGAAAACGGCGGCAGGATCGTCAGCGTCGAAGGCGAAACGACCGGCGAATGGGTACTGGTCGACCTGGGTGACATGATCGTGCACATCATGCAGCCGGCAATCCGTGCGTATTACCGTCTGGAAGAAATCTGGGGCGAGAAGGAAGTCAGCTTCGGTGCAGCAAAACGCGTCAGCACAGCGACCAAAACCGTCGTCGACGACGAACCGAAAAAAGTCTCACGCCATCTGACGACGAGCCAGTCGGCACCTGAAGAAATGCCGAAAAAAGTCGCAGCCAAGAAAGTCGCCGCGAAAAAGACTACCGCGCGCAAAACCGTCGCCAAGACCCCGGTCGGCAAGACGATCAAGGTCGCTGCTTCCAAGTCCGCGACTACTGCCAAGAAAGCGCCTGCCAAACGCGCCACCAAAGCAGCCTAAGGACGCAGCATGCAGCTCGTCATTGCGGCGGTCGGCCACAAGATGCCGGACTGGATCGCGACCGCCTTTGGCGAATATGCCAAACGCATGCCGCCGGAGCTGCGCATCGTGCTCAAGGAAATCAAGCCGGTCGAACGCTCCGGCAGCCGCACGGCCGAGACCGTGATGGAGCAAGAGCGTAGCCGTATTGAAGCGGCGATTCCGAAAGGATCGCGCATCATTGCGCTCGATGAGCACGGCCGAGACTGGACCTCCGTGCAACTGTCGCAAAATCTGCTGGGCTGGCAGCAAGATGGACGTGATGTTACATTCGTCATTGGCGGCGCCGATGGCCTCGATGCCGGCTTCAAGTCCGGCGCAGACCAGCTGATCCGGATCTCGAGCATGACCCTGCCGCATGGCATGGTGCGCGTCATTCTCGCCGAACAACTTTACCGCGCCTGGTCGATTACACAAAACCATCCTTATCATCGGGTTTGAAGCGACACTAACGACGCGGCACTAACGAGGCACTGACACAGCGGCGATGAAATCCTCCGACCAGAAAATCTACCTCGCTTCGCAAAGCCCACGCCGGCGTGAATTGCTGCGGCAAATCGGCGTCGATTTTGAATTGCTGTTGATGCGCGATCATGTGCCGCGCGGCCCCGAGGTCGACGAATCGGTCTTACCCGGCGAAACGCCCGAAGTCTATGTCGCGCGCGTCACTACCGCCAAGGCGCTATGCGCGCAAGGCATCAAGAAGCTGCGCAAATTACCGCAACGCCTGATCCTGTCGGCAGACACGACTGTGACGATAGACGGCCTAATCCTGGGCAAACCCGCCGACCCTGCCGAAGCTGCGGCCATGATGACGCTGCTGTCGGGTCGCACGCATCAGGTGATGACCTGCGTGTGCGTCGTGGATGGCGAGCAGCGCTGGCAAACGATGCAGGTCTCTTCCGTCACATTCAACACCTTATCCATCGATATGATCAACGCCTACTGTGCCAGCAGCGAGCCTTATGACAAGGCTGGCGGCTACGGCATCCAAGGCATGGCAGCACTGTTCATTCGCGACATCAGCGGCAGCTATTCCGGCATCATGGGCCTGCCCCTGTTTGAAACCGCACAACTCTTAAAACAAGCCGGCTACCGCATACTATGAGCGACAACATCCTCATCAACATCACGCCGCAGGAAACACGCGTCGCCCTGGTCTTTCAAGGCTCCGTGCAGGAACTGCATATCGAACGCACGCTCTCGCGCGGCATGGCCGGCAATGTCTATCTCGGCAAGGTCGTGCGCGTGCTACCCGGCATGCAGTCGGCCTTCATCGATATCGGCCTCGAACGCGCCGCCTTCCTCCATGTGGCCGACATCTGGGAAGCGCGCAATAGTGCGCCGCCGCCGGCACCGATCGAACGCCTGCTGTACGACGGCCAGGCGGTCATGGTGCAAGTCGTGAAAGACCCGATCGGCACCAAGGGTGCGCGCCTGTCGACACAGATCTCGATTGCAGGGCGCATGCTGGTCTACCTGCCGCAGGATTCGCATATCGGCGTGTCGCAGCGCATCGGCAACGAAGCCGAACGTGAACTGTTACGCGAAAAAGTGCAGCGGCTCTTGAAAACAGATGAAAAAGGCGGCTTCATCATCCGTACCATGGCCGAAGACGCCTCCGACACCGACCTTGAGTCCGACGTCGAATACCTGCGCAAGACCTGGGCGTCCATCGCACAGCTGGCGAAAACCCGCCCGGCGCCTTCATTGCTGTATCAGGACCTGAGTCTGGCGCAACGCGTACTACGCGACTTCGTCAATGACGAGACCACCAGCCTGCAAGTCGATTCGCGTGAAAATTTCCTCAAGCTGCAGGCCTTCGGCACGACTTATACGCCGTCGGTGCTGTCCAAGCTCATGCATTACACTGGCGAGCGACCGCTGTTCGATTTGTATGGCGTCGAAGAAGAAATCCTGCGCGCGCTCGGCCGGCGCGTCGACCTGAAATCCGGCGGCTACCTGATCGTCGACCAGACCGAAGCGATGACGACGGTGGACGTCAATACCGGCAGCTACGTCAACGGCCGTAATTTCGATGACACGATTTTCAAGACCAATCTCGAAGCCGCGCAAGCCATTGCGCGCCAGCTGCGACTGCGTAATCTCGGCGGCATCATCGTGCTCGATTTCATCGACATGGAAAACAACGAGCACAAGACCGCCGTGCTGAGTGAATTGAACAAGGCACTGTCGCGCGACCGCACGAAAATTTCGGTATCGGGCTTCTCGGCCTTGGGCCTGGTCGAAATGACACGCAAGCGCACCCGCGAATCCCTAGCACACATCCTCTGCGAGCCCTGCCCTGCCTGCAGCGGCAAAGGCCAGGTCAAGACGGCCCGCACTATCTGCTATGAAATCCTGCGCGAGCTGCTGCGTGAAGCCAAGCAATTCAATCCGCGCGAATTCCGCATCCTCGCCTCGCAAGTCGTGGTCGACATGTTCCTCGAAGAAGAGTCGCAGCATCTGGCCATGCTGGGGGACTTTGTCGCCAAGCCGATTTCACTGCAGGTGGAGAATATGTATCATCAGGAGCAGTACGACATTATCCTGATGTAAGCACTACCAATCGGGTGCGCGCAACACCCTGCGATTTTTATCAATCAAATACTATTGAGCAACTGCTACGACCGGCGACATGCTGCATGATCAGGCTATCGATCTCCAACTTGATATCGCCGAGGATTGCATGGATGCCAATGGTCAGACCACGCTCTGGTACAACGCCCGCATTGCCACCAACAGCGCAGCCCGTGCCATTATCGAGCAAGGCGCCATTGTCGTGCGCGACGATCACATCATCTGGCTGGGCCAGCAGTCCGAACTGCCACCCGAATTCAATCACCTGCACACACGCCATGATGCGGGTCGTCAGTGGATCACCCCGGGCTTGATCGATTGCCATACGCATTTGGTGCATGGCGGCGATCGCGCCGATGAATTTTTCATGCGGCGCGCTGAATGCGCCAACCCTGAAACGAACAGACGCGACAGCGATATCCTGGCGACCGTGAAAGCAACTTGCACCGCCGATGAAGCGAGCTTGTTACGGCAATCGGCGCGCCGGCTTGAGGCGCTAATGGCTGAAGGCGTGACCGTGGTCGAAATCAAATCAGGTTATGGGCTCGATCTCGACAGTGAGCGCAAGATGTTGCGAGTCGCCAGGCTGTTGGCCGCGCATTATCCGGTCAGTATTTATTCGAGCTTCCTGGCGGCGCATGTGCTGCCGGCACAGTACTTTGGGCGCGCCGATGAATACATCAAGCTGGTGTGCGAAATGATCCTGCCTTGCCTGCATCAGGAGGGCTTGATCGACAGCGTCGACGTGACCTGCGGTGCGCCCGGCTTTACCTTGGCACACAGTGAGCACGTACTGGCGACGGCACAGCATCTGCAATTGCCGGTCCGGATGCATGTCGGACAAGGTTCCCCGAACGGCAGCACCAAACTTGCCGCGCGCTACCGGGCCTTATCCGTTGATCACCTTGCACGGCTGGATGAGGCCGACGTCGTGGCAATGAAAGGGGCAGGCATGGTCGCTGTGTTATTACCCGGGACCTTCCACTCATTGCACGAGCGCCGTATGCCGCAGATAGATTTACTGCGCCAATACCAGGTCCCCATCGCGATCGCCACCGACAGCAATCCCGAGACCTCGCCTTGCAGCTCCCTTTTATTGATGCTGAATGTGGCATGCACACGCTTCCGGCTCAGTGCCGCTGAAGCATTAAGCGGCGTAACCGTGCATGCTGCGCAGGCGCTCGGCCAAAGTGATCGTCATGGTGTGCTGGAGGTCGGACGGCAGGCGGACTTTGTCATGTGGGACGTCGATTCGCTGGCCGAACTAGCCTACTGGACCGGACTAAGGCGCAGCAGCGCGGTCGTGCGCCACGGCGTGATGCGCGATAACAGCAGCTTCGTTTAAAACAAAGGCGACAGCGGCTGCCAGATCATCTCCGGCGAAATTTTCTGCATGCAGTCATGATGACCAAGCGGGCATTCACGCTGCCGGCACGGTGCGCAGGCAAGGTGCAAGGAAATTGATGCTGCAACATCCGAAAACGGTGGCGCATGATCGGGATCGGTCGGCCCATAAATGGCCACGAGCGGACGATTCAGTGCTGATGCAATATGCAGCAAACCCGAGTCATTGCTCACGACGGCCGCGGCCTTTGCGATCAGCGCAATGGCCTGAGACAAGGACGTCACACCGGCAAGGTTCATCACAGTCGGTGCGCTGACGACGATTTCTTCACACACGACACGATCCTTGGGCGAGCCGAGCAAGACGATTTGCGCCTGCGGCTGCGTGCGCTGGATCAGCGCTGCGAGCGCGGCAAAATGCCCGGTCGGCCAGCGCTTGGCTGAACCAAATTCTGAACCTGGCGCAAAGATGATCAGCGGCGCATCTTCACGTAATCCGTTCTCTCTCTCGACCGCACTAATCTGTGCCGCCGTCACATGCAAGGCCGGCTTGGGCAAATCCGACACAGGTGTGTACGCAGCCGACGGCGTCCCTGCCAGCGCCGCATAAAACGCGACCATCGCGCGCGGCGCTTTCTTGTCATTGTGATGCATTACATTGAGCAGGCCATAACGCATCTCACCACGATAACCGACGCGCTGGGGTATGCCCGCCAGCCATGGAATCAGCGCAAATTTCAGGGTATTCGGTAGCACGTAGGCATCGGCATAGCCACGCGCGCGCAGCTGTTTTGCGAACGCCCAGCGCTCGGCCAATTGCAGCGCGCCATGCCGGAACGGCGCTTCGATGACCGTATCAACGCAGGCCATCGCGCGCCAAACCGGCGCGACCCAGGCCGGCGCGAGAACATCAATGGCCCGCTGCGGCTGCTGGCGCCGCAGCAGCTGTAGCAAGGGCTCGGCCATGACCGCATCACCGATCCAGTTCGGCGAAATGACCAGCGTGCGCAAACGGTCTGTCACGCGACTTCCTTCTCAAATTGCAGGTGGTACAGGTTCGCATAGACTTCATTACGCGCCAGCAGTTCGGCATGCGTACCGGTCTCGACAATACGCCCATGCACGAGCACGACGATGCGGCTGGCACGCTCGATGGTCGACAGTCGATGTGCAATCACGAGCGTGGTGCGGCCCTGCATCAGGTGATCGAGTGCTGCCTGCACCGCGCGTTCGGATTCCGTGTCGAGCGCCGAGGTCGCCTCATCAAGAATCAGGATCGGCGCATCCTTGTAAATCGCGCGCGCAATCGCCAGGCGCTGGCGCTGACCACCCGACAGGCGTGAACCGTTATCGCCGATCTGCGTCTGCAAGCCATCCGGCAGATTCGCGATGACTTCATCGAGATAAGCCGCCGTCGCGGCAGCGGCAATCCGCGCCGCATCGGGCGCAGCATCGCCATAGGCGATATTGGCAGCGACCGTGTCATCGAACAGCACGACCTGCTGGCTGACCATGGCGATCTGGGCGCGCAGGCTGAGTAGTGAGATATTGTCGAGCACTTCACCATCGAGCAGGATGTGTCCGCTGGTAGTCGAATAAAATCCGGGCACCAGATTGACCAGCGTGGATTTGCCGCCACCCGACATGCCGACGAAAGCGATGGTCTCGCCGGGCGCGATCGACAGATTGATGTTGGCCAGCGCCGGCTGGTTTTGTCCCGGATAGGTAAAGCTCGCATCGCGGAACTCGAGTCGGCCCGCAGCACGGGCAGCGAGCGTCTTGCCATTGATGCGCTCAGGTGTGGAATCGATCAGCAGATACACAGCGTCGGCGGCGGCCATACCGCGCTGCAAAGGACCGTTGAGTTCGGCCAGATGTTTCATCGGCGTGAGCAGCATCAGCATGGCCGTAATGAAGGACACGAATGCACCGACCGTGGTCTGGCCGTGGCTCGCCTGGATCAAGGCGATCACCATCACGGTCGCCACAGCACAGGACGCCATGACCTGCGTGAGCGGCACCGTCGCGGCAAACGTTGTCGTCAAACGCATCGTATAGCCGCGCAATTTCGAGGCGCGTTCTTCAAAGCGCCTTTTTTCAAAGGTTTGGCCGCCAAAGATCTTGATGACCTGATGCGCGCGCGTGGTCTCTTCGATCACCTGCGTCATTTCCGCATTCACTTCCAGCAGGCTCTTGTTGAGTCGGCGCAGTCGCTTGGCAGTCAGGCGAATCACGCCGGCGGTCAGCGGCAGCAAAATCAGCGCCACCAGCGTGAGGCGCCAGTTCAGATAAAACAGGTAGCCGAGCAGGCCAATGAAGGTCAGTGAATCGCGCACAAAGGAGGTAAAGACCTTCGTGATCATCTCGACGATCTGCTGTACTTCGAACATCAGCGAATTAATCACACGACCGACAGAATTGGCCGCATAAAAGTCGAGCGGCACTTCGAGTACGCGCGCGAATGCCTGACGCCGCAGCTCGACCAGCAGCTTCGACGAAACCCAGGTCATCATGTAATTGGTCAGGTAAGTCGACAGACCGCGCAGGACGAAAATCCCGATCACGGCTATCGGCACGAGCCAGATCTGGAAGCCGGGCTTGTTGCCAAAGCCGTTGTCCAGCACGTTCTGCAACACGGCCGGGAACATTGGTTCAGTCGCGGCAGTAAGGAGCATGCCGATAAACGCGAGCGCGAGGCGACCTTTGTAGGCAGGCACCATCTTCGCGAGTCGCTTCAGGTGCGACGGAATTTTCATTGTCAATTCACTTATTTATGTGGCGCATCCGGCGCGCGCAGGGCAAACGATGGATTACAATTCAGGCGGAAAAACCCGATCGCGAGCCCATGAAACTATCCGTCATCATCATCACGAAGAATGAAGCTGGCAACATCCAGGCTTGCCTCGACAGCGTCGCGTTTGCAAATGAATGGATTATAGTGGATTCGGGTAGCACCGACGGCACTGTCGCGATCGCCCGCGCCGCTGGCGCGACGGTGATTGAAACCCCGGACTGGCCCGGCTTTGGCCCGCAAAAAAACCGCGCGCTCGATGCCGCCACCGGCGACTGGGTCCTTTCGCTCGATGCCGATGAACGCATTCCGCCGGATCTGCGCGATGAAATCCTCGCCGCGATCGCCGCCGCAAACTATGCAAGTTATACCCTGCCGCGCCTGTCGAGCTTTTGCGGTCATTTCATCCGTCACGCCGGCTGGTATCCGGATTACATCGTGCGCCTGTTCAAAAAGGACGCCGGCCGCTTCTCTGCCGACCTCGTGCATGAAAGCGTGATCGTCGACCAGCCCAGCGGCAGGCTGAGGACACCGATCATCCATTACAGCTACATCGATGACGACGCCTACTTGCGCAAACTCGGGCAGTATTCCACGCTGGGCGCGCAGCAAGCCTACGCCGCAGGCAAACGCAGCAGCCTCGGCAAGGCCATCCTGCACGCCTTTTCCGCCTTCCTGCGCTCCTTCGTCTTCAAGCGCGGCTTCCTCGATGGCAGCGCCGGCCTGATGGTGGCGATCTCGACGGCCGAGAGCACGTATCACAAATATTTCAAATTGATGTTGCTCACGCAAGCCAATCAACGTGGTGTGCACGATCGGCAGTCACCATGACGCCCTCGCATCTGATCATTACGCGCACCGACAATATTGGCGACGTGGTCCTCACGCTGCCGATCGCCGGCTACCTGAAGACGCTGTATCCGACACTGAAAATCGGCTTCATTTGCCGCGGCTATGCGGCGGCAGTCGTGCGCCAGTGCCGCGCGATCGATTATGTGCTGGAGGTCGAGCAGCTCACGGATCCGGTCAAGAGCCTGCGCGCATCGGGCGCTGATACGATCATCTTCGGCAAGCCCGATCGCACGCTCGCCAAAGCGGCCAAAAAAGCCGGCATCGCGCAGCGCATCGGCACCAGTCATCGCGTTTTTCACTGGCTGTATTGCAATCGCCTCGCGCATTTCAGCCGCGTCAAATCGGACCTGCATGAAGCGCAGCTGAACTTTGCCTTGCTGCGGCCACTGGGCATTGAGTTCATGCCGACACTGGCACAGCTGCCGGACTTGTATCAGCTGGATGCGGCTGCGTATGACGGCCCAGTCGCATTGGACCCGCGCTGTTTCAATGTGCTGCTGCATCCGAAATCCAACGGCAATGGCCGCGAATGGCCGGTCGCGCACTTCGCTGCGCTCGCGCGTCTGTTGCAGGCGCATGCCGATGTCCGGCTATGGGTCACCGGCAGTGAGAATGAAGGGAAATGGCTGATGCAGCATGCGGGAGAATTGCTGGCACTGCCGAATGTGACCAGCGTGTGCGGCCAGCTCACATTGGCGCAGCTGGCTGGCTTTATCGCTGCTGCCGATGGCTTGATCGCTAGTGGTACCGGGCCTTTGCATTTGTCGGCAGCCTTGGGGCAGCGGACGCTGGGCCTGTTCCCGCCGGTGAAGCCGATTCATCCGGCACGCTGGGGTGCGCTTGGCGCGCGAGCACAGAATTTATGTCAGCCGGCCGCATGCAGCGGCTGCAAGGATGTGGCGACTTGCCAGTGCATGTTGGCGATTACGCCGGAGAGCGTGGCGCAGGTGGTGCTGGGGTGGCATCTCAACGGCCGCCCTGGATAGCCAGTGATCACTCTGTCTGGAAAAATGACTCGCTTCGGCGTATAGTAATTTCAACGACCGAGAACCATCATGCAGCCCATCCACATTGCCGACTACCCGCAACTCAGCAAAATCACATGGAACCGTACCGATGCGACGACCATTGATGAGCGAGAAGCATTCGCCCTGTATGAAGCGAATTGGCGCTTTGTGGATGTCGATGCAATGCCTGCTCATGAGAAATTACTGATCGAGCACCTTAAGCAAGAAGTCGGCAAAGGCGTCATGTATGTATAAACGCGATCATCATCGCCGGATCGCAGCGCTGTTAGACGCCTTTAATTCTGCACTGCTGCAGGAAGCCCAATGTTACTTTGCTGGTGGTACAGCGATCGTCCTGCTGCTTGGCGAGTACCGTGAATCTCTTGATATTGATTTTATTTGTAGCTCCGTCGATGGCTACCGCATGTTGCGTAATTGCGTATCGCAGCAAAACCTCGGTGCGCTTATACAGACGCCTGTTAAATATTTTCGTGGCGATGTGCGCATCGATCGTTACGGCATCCGGACTTTTTTGGAAATCGATGGCTTGCCCATCAAAGTCGAAATCGTCAGCGAGGGTCGTATTACTGTGTCCGGCGAGATGCATACAGACATTCCGGTGCCCGTTCTGAGCCGCGATGATATGTTCGCCGAAAAGCTACTGGCCAATACGGATCGAGGGAGAGATAAATCCACCATGAGCCGGGATATCATCGACCTTGCGATGATGTTACAAGCTTGGGGCCGCGTTCCCGACGCAGCTTGGAATAAGGTAAAGCATGTCTATGGGGTCAGTGCTGAAAAAGCCTATCATGATGCAGTTGCACTTGTGAGCGAACCTGCTTATCTTGCGCATTGTCTGTCCGTTATGCGCATGAATGCCGATCTGGTGCATCAGATTCCACTCCTGCTAAAACATGAAGCAATGGCCCACGCACATAACGCGTGAGACCAAGCTGCGCTCACTTCAACTGTACTCAATCTCCACACTCCCCGCCCCAAACTTCGCCACCAGCGCCTGCGTCAAGGCATCGGCCGGCATCACGCGCCATTCATCGCCGAGACGAATTTCACAGCCTGCGTCTGCCAGCGTGTAGCGCAGCGTCAGCGGCAGGCCGTTTTCCGAGCGATACGGCAGCAGTAATTTTTTCAGCTGCGCGATATCGGTCGCGCCCGACAGCGATAATGAGAACTGCCGGCCGAACTGGATGCGCGCCGCACCGAGATCCATGACTTTTTCTGCCGTGATGCGTAAGCCGCCGGCGAAGCGATCTTCCGATACCTTGCCCTGCACAACGAGGAATTCATCTTCCTTGAACAGTGCCTTGTTCGCATCAAACAGTTCGCTGTACACCGTCACATCCACAGTCGCCGTCGAATCATCGAGCGTGACGATGACGATCCGGCCGCGCTGGGTCATTTGTGTGCGTACGCTGGCAATGACGCCGGCCATCAGGCGCGGATCGCGTGAAGGCTCCAGACTCGACAGCTTCGCACGGGCGAACTTGCGGACCTCTTCAGCATACGCATTGAACAGATGGCCGGACAGGAAAAATCCGAGCGCGGCCTTTTCTTCGGTCAGCTTTTGCTTCTCTGACCAAGGCGCGACTTTGACATACTCGGGCGCCTGCTCGAGATCGCTGTCATCACCACCAAACAGACTCACCTGATTGATCGACGCCTGCGCCTGTTCCGCACCTTCCATGGCCATGCTGACCGTGGCCAGTAACATCGCGCGATCAACCTTGAAGCAGTCGAAGGCGCCGGCACGGATCAGCGACTCAATCGTACGCCGGTTCAGCTGGCGTTTGTCGACACGCTTGGTGAAATCGAACAGGTTCGTAAATGATCCGCCATCATTACGCGCGGCGATGATGGCCTCGATTGCGCCCTGCCCTGAACCCTTGACAGCGCCCAGGCCATAACGAATATGCTTGGCGCGCTTGCCTGCCGCGCCTTCCGGCATGAAGTGGTAAATCGACAGATTGATATCTGGCGGCAGCAAGGTCAGACCGCAAATGTCGATCGCATCTTCGACGAGGATCTTGACCTTGTCGGTGTCGTCCATCGCCAGCGACATATTCGCCGCCATGAAGGCCGCGGCGTGATGCGCTTTCAGATAGGCGGTGTGATACGACAGCAAGGCATACGCAGCGGCATGGGATTTATTGAATCCGTAGCCGGCGAATTTTTCCATCAAATCGAAAATCTCGTCAGCCTTTTCCTGCGACAGGCCATCCTTGGCTGCGCCGTCACGGAAAATCTGCCGGTGCTCGGCCATTTCCTCAGCCTTCTTTTTACCCATCGCCCGACGCAGCAAATCGGCGCCGCCGAGCGAGTAGCCGCCGACGACCTGCGCCATCTGCATCACCTGCTCCTGATACACCATGATGCCGTAGGTCTCGGACAGAATGCCCTCGGTGCGCGGATCGGGATAATCGAAACGTTCACCGTGTTTGCGTTTGCAAAAATCCGGAATCAGATCCATCGGACCCGGACGATACAAAGCCACCAGCGCAATGATGTCCTCGAAGCGATCCGGCCGCGCATCCTTCAGCATGCCCTGCATGCCGCGGCTTTCAAGCTGGAACACGGCGACCGTCTTGGCCTTGGTCAGCAGTTCATACGACGCCTTGTCATTCAAGGGCAGCTTTTCAAGGCTGAAGTCCGCCATCGCCGGATCGAGCTGTTTGATGTAGCGCACCGCGCGATCGAGGATGGTCAGCGTCGTCAAACCCAAGAAGTCGAATTTCACGAGACCGACGGCTTCGACGTCATCCTTGTCATATTGCGACACCACGCCAGCGTCGCCGCCCTGCGTGTAGAGCGGGCAGAAATCAGTGAGCTTGCCCGGCGCGATCAGCACGCCACCAGCATGCATGCCGATATTGCGCGCGATGCCTTCGACTTGCTGCGCCAGCGCGAGTAGCTGGCGCACTTCTTCTTCGTTTTCCTGGCGCTCGGCGAGCTGGGGTTCTTCCTTGATCGCATCGGCGAGCGTGACGAGCTTGCCCGGCTTGAACGGGATCAGCTTGGAAATGCCATCGCAAAAATTGTAGCCAAAATCGAGCACACGGCCGACATCGCGCACCGCGCCCTTGGCCGCCATCGTGCCGAAGGTCGCTATCTGCGACACCGCATCCTTGCCATAGCGATCCTTCACATACTGGATCACGCGGTCGCGGCCTTCCTGGCAGAAGTCGATATCAAAGTCGGGCATCGAGACGCGTTCAGGATTCAAGAAGCGCTCGAACAGCAAATTGTATTCAAGCGGATCGAGATCCGTGATCGACAGCGAATAGGCGACCAGCGAACCGGCGCCTGAACCGCGGCCCGGACCGACCGGTACGCCATTGTTTTTAGCCCACTGGATGAAGTCGGCCACGATCAGGAAGTAACCCGGGAAACCCATCTTGATGATCGTGTCCGTCTCGAACTTCAGTCGCGATTCATACCGTTCACGCTGGGCTTCGCGCTTGACCGGATCGCCGTACAGCTGCAACAGGCGCTTCTCGAGTCCCACCTTCGATTCGGCCACGAGGAAGTCGCCAATCGTCATTCCTTCCGGGGTCGGGAAGTCCGGCAATTGCGGCTTGCCCAAGACCAGCGTCAGGTTACAGCGGCGCGCAATCTCGATCGTGTTCTGCATCGCGCCCGGCATGTCCGCAAACAGCTCGGACATCTCGGCCTGGGTCTTGAAATACTGTTGATCGTTGAAGCGCCGCACGCGTCGTGCATTGGCGAGAATTTCACCCTCGGCGATACAGGTGCGCGCTTCATGCGCAACGAACTCTTCTTGGGTCAAGAACTGCAGTGGATGGGTCGCGACCACCGGCAATTTCAGCTTGGCCGCGAGCTGCGTCGTCTGGCGCAAGAGCGCCTCGGCATTCGGCTGACCGGAGCGTTGCACTTCCAGATAAAAATGATCGGGCAAGATTTTTGCCCAGCGTTCTGCGCAGCGTTCAGCCAGCGCCGCATTACCGTTATTGAGGGCGATACCGATGTCGCCAAAATGCGCGCCAGAGAGCGCGATCAGTCCCGGCGCCTGACCTTCAGCCGTCAATTTTGCCAGCCATTCGCTGCGAATTTCAGCGCGACCGCGATGCAAATTCGTCAGCCACGCCTGCGAGAGCAGTTCGCACAGCTGCAGATAGCCCTGGCGATTTTTCACCAGCAGTAGCAGCCGTGAAGGCTTGTCGCGGTCGTCGTCGTTCGTGATCCAGACATCGCAGCCGATCAATGGCTTGATGCCTTTGCCGCGCGCAGCCTTGTAGAACTTGACCATGCCGAACAGGTTCGCGAGGTCAGTGATCGCCAATGCGGGCTGGCCATCCTTGGCGGCAGCAGCGACGACATCATCGATGCGCAGCAGGCCATCGGCGATGGAGTATTCGGAATGTAAGCGGAGGTGGATAAATTGCGGCGTTGTCATGGCCGTATTTTACCCGTCTGCGAGAGGCCTAGGTCGCAATGTATTGTGCGGGGCCGCCGAGACAGCGAACCATGAGGCTTCATTGGCGCTCGTCAAGACATCCAAGGCATGCGGCGCAATACATTGCGTCAGTGGCGCCGAGCGCTTCCGTGAAGCTAGTGTCATCATGGACTGCAATAGCTTACACCGTATGCATTGGGCTCGAAAATCTGCCTTCGACCGTTTATAATCGGGGTTCAGTCACCATCACGTCAGAAGCCGCAATGTCCTCCGCCAAACCTTACGTCAACATCTCTGCCTATAAATTCATCAGTATCGAAAATACAGCCGAGCTGCGCCCGATTTACCGCGCGCGCTGTGAAGAACTTGACCTGAAGGGAACCATCCTCTTGAGTCCGGAAGGGATCAACCTGTTCCTGTCAGGCCTGCGAGAGAACATCGACAGCTTCGTCGCGCTGCTGCATGCCGATGCCCGCTTTGCCGATCTGGATCCAAAAGAAAGCTTCTCCGAAAAGCAGCCGTTCACGAAGATGCTGGTCAAGCTCAAGGCTGAAATCATCACCATGAAAATGCCGCTGATCCAGCCGGAAAAAGGTCGTGCACCAGCAGTGCCGGCACAGACGCTCAAGCGTTGGCTAGACCAGGGACATGATGATGCAGGCAAGCCTGTTGTCATGATGGATACGCGTAATGCCTTTGAAGTCGATGTGGGCACCTTCACCGAGACACTGGACTATCGCATCGACAAATTCAGCGAATTCCCGGCCGTCGTAGCCGCGCACAAGGATGAACTGGTCGGCAAGACCGTGGTGACGTTCTGCACCGGCGGCATCCGCTGCGAGAAGGCGGCGATCCACATGCAGCAAGTCGGCTACGACAGCGTCTACCAGCTCGAAGGCGGCATCCTGAAATACTTCGAGGAAGTCGGTGGCGCGCATTACACCGGCGACTGCTTCGTGTTTGATTATCGCACTGCCGTCAATCCACAGCTCGAGGAAACCGAGACAGAACAATGTTTCGCCTGCCGCGCCGTGGTCACGCCGCGTGAACAGCTCTCACCATATTACATTCCGGGGAAATCCTGCCCGCATTGTAAAAAGGCGATCAAGGATGAGGTTGCGGAAGCGATGCAGGGAGCACATGCCTGAGGCGAACAAGGCATCCGTTTGATACCGATGCTGATACCGATGCGCTAAAAAAAGGGATGAAGCGCAAGCTCATCCCTTTTTTCATGACCCGATCAAAGCATCACGCCATTACTGCACGACAGGGCGAAAGTAACTCGCCACCAGCTGCAGATCATCACCACCCAATGTGCCCGCCGAATTACGCAGTCGCAGATAACTCATCAGATAGTTATAACGCGCCTGAGCCAGATCCCGGCGCGCTGCAAACAGCTGCTGCTGCGCATTGAGCAAATCGAGATTGATACGCACACCACCCTTGATGCTCTGGCGCGTCGCGTCGACGAGTAGTTCTGCCGACTTGACTGACTTTACCAAAGCATCGACCCGTGTCACGCCGCTTTGCACCAGGCTGAACTGCTTGCGCAATTCAACCATGACCTGATTCGTCTTGGCATCGAGATCGGACTTCGCACGCTCACTGCTGGCGACCGCCTGGCGCGATGCTGCATTCACATAACCACCCGAATACAGGGGGATATTGACCTGCACGCCGATACTGCGATTTTTCTGGTCCTGATTCAGGGTATTCAGGGTTTCCGAATCGGTGCGGCTCAAGGTCGCGACCAGATCGACGCGCGGTGCATGACCGGCACGCTGCTTGTTGATTTCCTGATTCGCCGCTTCAACACCATAGCGCAGAGAGTCGATTTCCGGATTTTTTTCCAGCGCAATCGTGCGCCATTCATCGAAGCTGGCTGGCTGCAAAATCTGGACCTTGAAGTCACTGACCAAAGGATCGAGACTCGTCACGTCCGCGCCCACGAGTGAGGACAAGGTATTGCGCGCAGTCGTCACGGCATCCTGCGCCTCGATCAGCTGCGCTTCTGCGACATCGAATTTCGACTGGGTCTCGAGCACATCGGTCTTCGTGCTTTCGCCTTTTTCAAACATGCGCTCGTTGACGCGCTTTTGTTCTGCCAGTGCGTCCCGCTGCGCGACCATCAGGTTCAGCTGCTCTTCCGCATACTGGGCATCGACATAGGCGCCGACGAGACGCAGCACAAGATCCTGCTTCCGGTTTGAGAAGATCGCATCACTGTAATTCGTTTGCGCGATGCCCTGCTTGTAGCGCGCAATGCCGTCAAAATTCAGCACCGGCTGCTTCACTTGCAGGTAGGCGCCCTTACTCGTGTAAGCAGGTTGGGTCGTGTTCTCGCCGAGGGAGTTTCTGGTCGTCAGGTCTGTACGGTTATTGCTTCGCGAATAGCTGATCGAGGCTGACGGCAGAAGGCTGGCGCGGCCAAGGTATTGATTTTCCTGACCCGCGTCATTCTCATGAATCGCTGACTGATAAGTGGGGTCATTTGCCAACGCGGCCTGATAGGCTTGCAGCAGACCGATTGCACTAGCCGGCGCAGCCTGCACGACAAAGGCCGCGATCATGGCCGTGGCCAGTAATTTTTTCATGGGTATCCGACGCACGTTCACTCCTCGGTCAAGGCGGTGATGGCGCGATCGAGCACCGGCTTCATCAGATAACTCATCATGGTCCGCTCGCCCGTCTTGATGAAGACTTCGACAGGCATACCCGGACGAATCTGATTATTCTTCAGTTTCGCGATGCCTTCGGCGGTGACCTTGGCCTTCATTTTGTAATACGGCGCGCCAGTTTTTTCGTCGACCATCTTGTCAGCGGAAACCTGAGTCACCACGCCGGGAATATGCGGCGTCGTGTGCTGGTTCAATGCCGAGAAAATCAATTCAACCGGCAAATCAGGATGAACCTTGTCGATCAAATTCACCGGCACCATGCCTTCGATGATCAGCGGGTCGTCGCTCGGGACCAGATCCATCATGCGACCACCAGGGCCAATCACGCCGCCGCGGGTGAACACATTCATGCCGACGATGGTGCCGTCGACCGGGGCGCGCACGATCACATTGCCGAGATCAAAATCCAGGCTCGTCAGGCGGCTTTGCAGCGCTTCCGCTTCTTTTTGCGAATCAGTCAGCTGGGTACGTACCTCTTTCTGGTATTCCTGCTGGCGCTGGACACGGCGCAGATTCAGCTCCGAAATCTGGCGCTGGATACGACCGACGTTACCGATATTTTCCGACAGACCGCCATTGATCTGGGCATACGTGCGCTCCAGATCGAGCAGGCGATTGCGTGCCACATAACCATCCTTGGCCAGATCACGCACACCATCGAGCTGCTCTTTCAGAAAGCCGAGCTGCAGCTTCTGGCTGTCGCGCGATTCTTCCAGACCGCGCAATTGCGCATGCAGTCCGGCGACGTTTTCATCGAGCGCCGCCAGTTCATTTTGCAGCGCGCTGCGTCGTGAGCTGAACAGGGCGCTTTGCAAGGTGATGATGCTGGAAACCTGCACATCATTCTTGAGCTTCAAGAGCTCCGGCGCAAAGTTGATCGCCGCAGTGCCATCGCGCTCTGCCATCAGGCGAGCCTCGGTCGCACGCGCCGTGTAGTACTGGGTGCGCGTCATGTCGGCGGCCGACTTGCTCTGGATTTCATTCATCTTCACCAGCGGCTGGCCCGCTTTGACGATATCGCCTTCCTTGACGAGGATGTCATCGATGGTGCCACCGGTCTGGTGCTGGATCGCCTTGCGACTCGACGAAACTGTCACACTGCCCTGCACCGGTACGCCCTGGTCCAGCGGCGCGAACAGCGCCCACAGCATGAAGCCACCGACACCGGCTAGTACGATAAACCAACCCAGCCGCGTATGACTGGATGCATCTGTATTGACCGGCTCGTTCGAGACGTCCCTCGCCATCACGTCGGTGACCGGCGCTTTACTTCCAAAAAACTTACTCATCATTATTCCTGTACGGTAGCGGCGGTCTCGTTTGCGAGACGTGCCTGCGCTTCAGCCTGCGCCTGATTTTGTGCCTGCTGGGCTTGTTGGGCCTTCTGATTCTGCTCCTGCAATGCAGCGAGCACTTGTGCCGTCGGGCCGAACAACTGGCCGACACCATCACGCAGTAACAGTAATTTTGTGGTGACGCTGATGATATTCGGACGGTGGGTGACGAGCACGATCGTCTTGCCGCGCATACGCATGTCGTTAATTGCCACGACCAGCGCCTGTTCGCCGACATCATCCAGATTCGAGTTTGGCTCATCGAGAATGACCAGTGACGGATCGCCGTAAAGCGTACGCGCCAGACCGATGCGCTGCTTCTGGCCGCCCGACAGCCCACCGCCGCCATCGCCGAGGATCGTGTCGTACCCTTTCGGGAAATGCAGGATCATCTCGTGCACGCCAGCGCGCTTGGCGGCCATGATGACTTTTTCGGAATCGATGTCACCGAAACGGGCGATGTTTTCGCTCACCGTGCCACCGAACAGTTCAATATCCTGCGGCAGGTAACCGACGTTGGGTCCGAGCTGATCTTTATTCCAGGTATAGACGTCGGCGCCATCTAAACGCACCTTGCCGACTGCTGCAGGCCAAACCCCAACCAGCAAACGCGCCAAGGTCGATTTGCCCGAACCGCTAGGGCCAATCACGCCCAATACATCGCCTGCCTGAATGGCAAAGGTAAGATTTTTGATCACAGCCACTGGCACGCCAGGCGGCGCTGCCGTCACGGCTTCGATCGACAATGCACCATGCGGTGCAGGCAGTTCCATGCCCGGCTGACGCGGTGGATTCACGTTAAGCAGTTCGGACAAACGCTCATAGGCGCTACGCGTACTGCTCCATTGTTTCCAGACCGCGATTACCTGCTGCACGGGGCTCAATGTGCGGCCAACGAGAATCGAAGCAGCGATCATCATGCCCGGGCTCATTTTGCCTTCGAGTACCAGCAAGGCGCCAAAACCAAGCACCAGCGACTGCATCGACACTTGTACAAATTTCGTGATCGCAGTGACTATGCCGGCCTTTTCGCTTGCTTCAGCCTGCAAGTTCAGGAAGCGGCCATGCATTTTGAACCAACGCCCCATCAGGTTCGGCAGCATACCCATCGCCTCGATGACTTCGGCATTGCGTAAATTGTTGGTCGCAAGATTACTCGATGCGATCGCGATTGAGTTCGCCTCCTTGATCGCCTTGCTCGACACGACTTCATTCACGTAGGCCAGAATCACCAACAGCGTAACCCCGCACATGGCGAATACGCCCAGTGGCACCGAGAACATAAAGATCACCGCCAGATAAATCGGAAACCATGGCGCATCGAAGAACGCAAACAAGGCATTACCGGTGACGAATTGGCGAATATTCGTCAAATCCTGCAGCGACTGGCCCGCATTACCGCCACCCTTTTTCAGGTTCTGCTCGAAGGCCGCCGTGTAGACGCGCTTATTGAGCTTCATATCGAGCTGCGCACCCACGCGCACCAGCACGAAGCTGCGCACGAATTCGAGTGCGCTCATGAGCATGTACGCCCCGAGCATCATCAGCGTCAGCATCAGCAAAGTAATTTCGTTGCGGCTACCGAGTACGCGGTCATAGACCTGCAACATGTATAGGGACGGAACGAGCATCAGGAAATTGATGATCGCGCTAAAGACACCGACGGTACGAAACGCACTCTTGAAGCTGATGAGCGCTTGCGTAATTTCGTTATTCGGAAGTTTGAGATTGGGTTTCATTTAAATGTCGACACACCGGGCGAACCGAAGCATCCATATAAGAGTCATTACGGGGCCAAAAGCCCAAAATTCGGGCGACGAATGCAGAACGGGCAAATCAATTATCAACTAACAAACGTATCCATGA
The DNA here is from genome assembly GCA_947448025.1 of Oxalobacteraceae bacterium. GTDB lineage: Bacteria > Pseudomonadota > Gammaproteobacteria > Burkholderiales > Burkholderiaceae_D > CANFLV01. The sequence goes on from CANFLV010000025.1 coordinate 29,664, forward strand.
GTTACGCATGCTTCTAATGCAAAAAATGTGATATCCGTCACATTTTCGAGAAGCTTACCATATTGAAAGAAGCTTTACCATGGATTCAGCACCACATACATCGCCATTATGCGACAAGAGGCAAGACTGACTACAGGGGTCTTAATCCCGTCCTTAAGAACTCGCGCCCGAAGGCGACTGCTTAGATTTTCCCAATGCGCCAGTTGAGCGCGCGATGACGCCACCCACCACATTGGCCGCGTCGAGCAAGGCGCCCGGCGACAGGTGAGCGTAGCGCTGCGTCGTCTTGCTGTCGGCATGACCAAGCAGACGCTGCACTTCATACAGCGAGCGCCCCTGATTGACGAGGAAGGATGCATAACTGTGGCGCAGATCGTGCAGCCGCACATCCCTGATACCAGCCTTGCGCCGCATCGTGTCCCAAGCATAGAAAATACTGACAGGCGGCTTGCCGGTTTTCGGGTTGAAAAATACCCACGGCATATCCACCTCCCGCGGCAAACTGCGTAACAAGTCGACCGCCCCGTCAGACAAGGGAATATGGCGCGGCTTTCCCGACTTCGAAATCGGCACCGTCAGCAGCCTTCGTTCGAAATCAATATTCTCCCAACGCGCATCGAGCGCCTCGCGCTTGCGCGCACCGGTCAGCAGCAGTAGCTTTACGACCTGGCCGACTTGGGTATTCCGGTTCGATTCGATCTCTTCAAACAGGCGTCCCACTTCAAGCTCGTCGAGAAAACGCTCGCGCGCGCCATTGTCTTCAAACTGCTGGATATTACGAGTTGGGTTCGCGCCCTCAGGCAGCACCTCCCAACGGATGGCACAGTTAAAGATAAAGCGCAGCAAAATCACCCAGCGATTGATCGTCCCTGCGGCATAGCGCGACTGGTGGCCCTCGGCCTGCATTGCCTGTATCGACGCCCGCGTGATGCGGTTCAGGCGCAGATGACCGAAGCGTGGCAGCAGGTGATTACGCAGGACGCACTCATCAGTACCCCAGCTGCGCTTGCGCACCTTCGCGTGCGGCAGGTATTTGTCATTGACGAATTCCTCAAAGGTCGGAATGCTGCGCACGCGCAGGATTTCGTGGCGCGGATCCCCACCTTCCTTGACGAGATTTTTCAGCTGATGCGCCTTGGTGCGAACATCGTTGACGACCGCCTCAGGATGCTTGCCGAGCTGGACCTGGCGCACCTTGCGCATCGCGTCGCGATACCGGAAATAGTAAGTGCATTTGCTGCCAGGGCGAACCTCCAGCATGAAGCCCTTGATTTCAGTGTCAAAGTAATCGATACGCTTGACGACTGCAGCCAGATCCAGCTGCGCGACGAAGGGCTGACTGATCAATGCGCTGGGCATAAGGCCTCCAACGACGCGATTAATTGCTCAAAAAATAACTTAAGTAGCTTAAACACAAAACAACATTTTCAAAAAAGAATTATAAATTTTCCTTCTGGAAATAATATAGTGCGCCCAACCAACTATAAAAATTCATTCCGAAAATTCCGTTCTAGAAAATTAATCCGAATGAGTTGATGGGCAAACAGCAGGCAATAATGTATCCACAAGGCAACTTTGCCCACCATAGCACAAGATAAATGCTTGATACATATGGTTTTTTTACCCTTCCCACTGAAAGTTGACAAAATTTGGTGGGCAACTGAAATGCGTGTGAAGGCTCATACAAATAAGCATAGCTTAGGTATTTGATTTTTAAAGGCTTGTTATTGTTGTCTACTAGTCCGCTCACGACCGGCATTGATACCGGCGCGAAATTTATCGGTACAGTCGCTGATGACTTGTTCCAAGCGAACTCGGTTGGAGCGGCTGGTGCATTCAACACTCTCGACAATATCGACGGCGGCGCTGGTGTTGATACATTGAATATTGTTGATGCAAATGCAATTTCACTGACCACTGGCCAGGCATTCGTCAAGAACGTAGAAACAATCAACGTAATTGGTGCCTCAACTGTCACATTGAATACCGCTGCATTCACTGGTTTGACTGCACTGAACATCATTGCTTCAAACGGCACAGACAACATTACTGCTGCCAGCACGACGGCTGTAACGTTGGTTGATACAGCATCGGGCGACGTAACGGTGACTGGCGGTTCTACACAAACTGTTTCGGCAACTGTTGGTACTGGTGGTGACGACATTACTTTGAGCGGTGCAGTAGGTGCAATTAGCGTCACTACCACCGGCGGTGGACAAAAGGCTTCAAATATCAGTATTGACGACGGCACAACAGTAAACGTTACAGCGACCCATAACCAGGGCGGTCTGATCACCATAGGTAGTAATTCTGCTCAATCGGGCGCGGTCGTTGTGACGACTTCGGTTGATTCCGCTAATACCGGCGGCCTGATCGACATCACTGGCGGCACCACGATCAACGTGACTGAAACTGCGACCAACGCAGCGGGTACTAACGTTACTGCTGAAAGCGACGTGAGCATTCACGGTGGCGCTTCCACGACAACTGTTACCGTGACACAAGCGGCAGTAGTTGCAGGTGCCACGAAAGCAGTTGGCATAGTTGGTGTGGCAGGTGTGGCAGCAGTGGCAGCTGCACCGGGTACACAAGCAGTTGCTGCTGTGACCGCGGTTAACGCGCAGGATGCGATTACGGCTGTTTCGGGCATTACTGCTGATGGCGCTGTATTGATCACTGACTCGAAATACAACACGACCTCTGCTAACAGTATTTCGTCGGTTACTTTGGCTAATTACGGCGCTGGATCGATTATCAGCGACAACGCATTGACGACCTTGTCCCTGGCTGGCACTGCCGGGACACTGCGTCTTAACAATGCAACTAACGGCGCAGGCGGCGTAGCAAATGCCAATACCTCATTGGCTTTGACCCTCAATGGCTTGAGCGGCACGAACACAATTACCGACTGGAACAACGAAATCACTACCTTGAACGTGACTACAACTGGTGCAAACTCGACCCTTGCAGCGTTTGCTGACACGGCGTTGACGAAGCTGACAGTCGCAGGCAACAATGTGTTGAAATTGTCCGCAATTAACGGATCGCTGACTTCGATCGCAGTAAGCGGCGCGGCGGGCTTCAATGACGGCGGCACAACTGCTGCTAACGGTTTTGCTGCACGTGCTGGCGCTGCTACTTTCACTACGACATCGAGCGGCGCAATCACCTTGTCCCTCGATAGCACGACGCAATCGTTTATCGGTTCGACTGGTGTTGACACCATCCGCATTTCGTCGCTGACAGATGCAACCAAGGCAATCACTGCAGGTTCATCGACATCTGATGAGCTGGTTCTTGAAGGTGGTGCTTATGCATTGACTGCGGCAACTGGCGCCAAAGTCACTGGCTTTGAAACCCTCGGCGTTGCAGCTAACGTGACCGGCACGATCGACATGAGCAACCTGGCAACAGGCATCAATAAGTTACATGTCATTGGTAACAGTACTGTTGTCTTCAGCAAGGCTGCTGTTGGTACATCGTTGGTGCTCGACGTTGCTTCTACATCAGTTACTGTCGGCGCAGCGGATGCAAACGGCGCAACTGACTCCATCAATGTCACATTGGGCAAGTCAACTTCGGATACGGTCAACTTCGGTACGATTGTGTTGAAAGACGCTAACGCTGTCGGTTTTGGTACAGTCAATCTGGTCAGCAATGGCGTCAATATTACTGCCGGTGATTCGACCCCGAATACCAACACCGTGGTACTGACTGACAACGGTCTGTCAACACTGAACGTCAGCGGTACACAAGGTCTGACGATCACGACTATCAACGAGGCAACGACTCAGGCAACATCATTCACACTGAACAACACCAACACTGGTTCGTTCGGCGTAGTGATCGGCACCCTGACAGACACAAACCTCGGCGCCTTGAATTTCAAAGGCACTGGCTTGTCGGCAATCACGACCCTGACCGATGCATCAAGCACAACTTTGGCGATCTCGAATACAGGCACCCAAGTTGCAACAGTGGGCACCTTTACTTCATCCGCAGCGCTGACATCATTGACACTGAGCGGCAACGTTCAGATCGGTGACGGCTTGGTTGGCGGCACAGGCTTGACATCGACTGCAACGACAGGCATCACCGTATCAGGCGCGACTGACAATGCACACGTCAAGTTGTCACTTGGCGCGGCGGCTGCCAGCATGAGCAACAGTGTCACGCTCGGCAATGGTAATGATGTTGTGACTGATGCAACAATTGCAGGTACTTCGAATGTGACCGTTGGTACAGGTTCGAACTTCCTGACAATTGGTGGCGCAACAACTAACACCACCGGTGCATTCAACATCAACCTGGGTACGCATACTGCAGCAACTGGTTCCGACTACATCACAGTTGGTACTGGCGGTACAGCCTATGCAACAGTAGCGAACTATGTCATCACTGGCGCAGCTATTGGCGACAAGATCATCTTCAATACTGATGCCGCAGCCACATTGGTGGGTCATACCGCTGGCGTGATTACTGCAACGACTGCCGGTGCTACCCTTGCATTGACAATCACTGCACTTGAGGCGGCTGTTGATGCTCTGGCTGCACACGGTGTTGCTTACGCTGTGTTCGGTGGCAATACTTATGTTGCCGAGTCGATTTCCAGCACGCTGGGCGGCACGGACACAACCCTCGTTGAGTTGGTTGGTGTTCATACTGTTACTGCGTCGACTGGCTCGGTAATCGTTGCATCCTGATTAGTAAATTAGTCTGGCCAAGGTGTGCATCAATTCGCACCTTGGCTAAGCCTTCAACATTCAGTTGAAACGGCGTTACACTAAACCCTCACTGCTCATAAGGCCGTGGGGGTTTTTACTATTTGATCGTTATCTATAGGAGTCGGAAATGCCAACCATCACGATTGACAATAAAGAATATGAGTTTGACCAACTGTCTGACGAAGCGAAAGCGCAGCTGCAAAGCTTGCAGTTCGTTGATGCTGAATTGGAACGCCTGAAAGCAAAGATCGCCGTATTTCAAACAGCGCGTATGTCGTACAGCAAGAATTTACAGGCACAACTGGATATCCTGAGCGGTGACACAATCAAGTTCGGTTAAGCCAGGCGATAACAAGCGCGCTTAGCCCAAGATATTCCACGCCATCATACGACTTTTTGCCGTACTGCCCGGGTGCTACGGCAGTTTCATTCCCAGACATTTGCGAGCCATTGATACGGCGCTTGCCCACCAAGTTGAGCCAGATATTGCTGAACTTTCGGTGGTGCATCGGAAATGTTGAATAATTTATCTCCATCAACAAATCCCATGATTTGCACAAGCTGATTCGGCTTATCAATATTGAGCAATTTCAGGACGATGCGTGGTGTCGGCTTGCGGTAAATATGTTGTGCGTTCGTATCGACCGAGAGTGCCTGCAAATTAGCGAGATTGTTGCCCAGATAGACCATATCAAAATCCCACCATCGAACCTGCCCCAGTGCTGCCTGCCGGTCTAGTGGAAGGCGGTCTTTGAGTTTTTTGGCAGGTAAGCCGCCATAGATGGAAAACGGTTCAACATCCTTACGCACGAAGGCATTTGCGGCAATCAGGGCGCCATCACCAATGTGCACACCACTGGTAATGACGGCGTTGGCCGAGACAACGACCGCATTGCCCACCAAAATCGGCCCTTTGCTGAAGGGGTTGAGGTTCGTGATGCCGTGCTTTGCAGTGACGGTTTGAAATGCCTTGATGCTGGCAAAGGTGACGTTGACGTTATTCTCGTTTCGATGTTCGCCAGCGGGCAATAACTCGCTGGACGCGGAAAAATCGCAAAATTGCCCTATGTTGCCGATGCAACCAGAATAGTCCCTGATCGCATTCGAGACACTCAGGACGGCACCAAATGAACCGCGTCCCACATCGATATAGCCATTGTTGGAAATATAAACCCGCAAGTCATAGTGGCCAAACAGCCAGACGATTTTTGCGATGACACTCATGCCATCCGAGAATGACAAGGGTATCGGGTGACTGCTGAAATCGGGCATGAGAAGTTCTTCCTTTGACTCCTCATTGTTTCATTGATCGGGTCAGGCAACCAGGGATTTTACCCACGCCATTTGCCGCGGCAAACACACCGTCTGCAAATCGTAATTGGCCTGCGCAAATGCGCGTGCGTTTTCACCCAGTCGCTGTCTGGCCGCCTTATCGTCGAGCAAGTTACACACCTCATCCGCCAGCGCCGCCGCATCAAAAAAATCCACCAGTCGCCCGGTATCATCATGACGAATCGCTTCGTGCAGCGGCTTGGTATCGCTGGCAACAATCGCACAGCCAGCGCTCATCGCTTCGAGCAGGCTCCAAGAGAGCACGAAGGGATAGGTCAGGTAGACATGCACCGTTGACAGCTGCAACATCGGGATAAAATTTTGGTAAGGAATCATCCCGAGAAAATGCACGCGCGCCCAGTCGTCATCACTGATTTGTGGCCGCACTTCGCTGGCAAAAATAGCCTTCCACGTCGTGCCGGCCGGCGCTCGTGCGCCATAGCTGACATCGTCGCCGCCCACAATCAGCACGCGCACATGGGGACGACGCCTGAGCAATGCCGGCAAGGCGCGCATGAAGGTGTGATAACCGCGATACGGCTCTAGGTTACGATTGACGAAGGTGATGAGCTCATCGTTACGCGTCAATTTCAATGTGCCATTGAGCGTCAGGCTAACCTGCGGATTCGGCTTGATTACCGCGGTATCGATACCGTCATGCACCACGGCGATCTTGCTGCGGAAGGGCTCAGGAAAGGTGCTCGCCTGCCATTGCGTTGGTGAGATGCCTGCATCGGCCGTTTCGAAGTGCAGCAGGTTATTGAGGTTTTTCAGGCGCAGGCGGCAAGGGTCGCCGACATCACCGACCGCAAACTCTGGATCGAAGCCAGTATCCGCCCCTTCGGCATGATAAAAAAATTCACTATAGATCGCTAATTTCGCCTGCGGCCAGACTTCCTTAATGAACAGACTTTCACCCCAACCGGGATGCGCGATGATCACGTCGGGCGAGAAGCCATCTGCCTTCAATTCCAGTGCAGCCCGAAAGCACGCTTCGCCGCGAATGGTCTTGGTCTCGAAGTCGCTGACCCAGGGATGCACATTGGGGGTCGTGCCACGTTTAGGCTGGTAATTGAGAATGCGCACGCCGCGCCAGAACCCATGAGCGCCTTTCTGGATACTGAGTGCAACGACTTCATTGGCCGGATCTGCTGCCAAGGCGGGCGCCAGATGCTTGAACTGGCCAGGAAAATTTTGATGGATGAAGAGGATGCGCATAAGCTAAAAATCAGGAAGGGTTCTGTTGCATTAAATCTGCGGGCGCCACGTCCTCAAGACGGACCATGTCCATCTTGGCCAGCACAGCAATGGCCAGGATCATCGTGCCAGTATCAGTGCCGAGACCTTGCGCCAGCGTCGCGATATCGCGGCCGTCATTGCCGAGCATGGCGAGGATCTGCTCGACCAACTCGGCCGATGGCAAGATTTTTTTAGCGTAACTAAACAGGCCGTTTGCGGCCAGCGTTTCATAAGCCAGACGACTGCTATCAACAGCCGCGCGTATGACACTTGTTGGCTGGATCATCGCGGTCGCGTAATGACCAAAGCTCAGGAAGGGATCGAGCCGCGACGGCGCGCACTTTGGCGCGGCCGCAATGCGCGCCTGCCACTCAGGCTTGCCCGCGGCGCTCTGACGCAGACCGGCAAGGTCGGCATACAGGCGCAGGTATTGCTGATAGATCACTTTCCAGTCGAAGACTTCGCGCGCGCGTGCACGGCCAGCTTCGCCGAGGCTAAGACGCAAGGCAGGATTCACGATCAGGCTGGCCAGGCGCTCGCTGAGCACTTGCCCATCAACGCTGACAGTCTGGCAGGTCAAGCCGCAATAAAAATCATAATTTTCAACCCCGGCTTCATGCAAGCGCGCAAAGCCCTCACCCAGATTCGGTGGCGGCATCCAGGTCGGAATACGGAAGCCGTCGACACCGTCGCGCACGGTGTCCTTGTAACCATCCCAGTCGCTGACCACGACAGGCAGGCCGGCAGCCATTGCCTCAAGGGGTGTGAGGCCAAAGGTTTCCTGAATATTGTCAGAGAGGGAAATAAAAATATCCGCCGCCGCCCAGCTCTGCCGGCGAATCACAGGATCTTTGCCGTCGGTGAACAGGGACTTTACTGCAGGACAGGCTAGCGCCGCACCAGCGCTGAAAGATTTTTCGATCGATTCGTTGGCAAACCAGCCGCATTGAATCAAGGTCACGGGCTTACCACTGCGCTGCGCTGCGGCCTGAAGCCCGGCATACATGGCATGCGGATGAGCCTTGGCATGAAAAGACAGTCGGCCGACGAACAAGGCCACCACCTCATCCGTGCCGATGCCCAGCGCTGCCCGTGCGGCCTTACGCTCTTCAGGCGCAAAGTTGAAATCGTCGCAATGCACACCGAGCGGAATCACCGGAAACTGCGGCACGGTCAACTGCAGCTTGCTGCCCAAGCGCCAGCGCAGGGCTTCAGCTTCAGCTTCCAGCAAGACCTTGACGGTGCTAACGACCGAGTTTGACGTACAGATCAAGGCATCCCATGGCATTACCGGCGCTGTCAGCAAGCCGGTAATCGAATCCATTGCCCCGTGCGAGGCCGTAGTGTGCGTCACGCCCACCAGCGAATAGGCGGCACAACCGGCGCGCAACCTGAGCCGCGCCGCTTCGTTCAAGCCGGGACCGGGCAAATACAGCGTGCCGACTTGCGCCAGCGCATCGACACGATCGGCCGGAATCCATTCCGTCGCAGCGTTCAGGTCCTGTGCCCGCACCATTTGCGCAAAGACTTCAGCAGAGCGCCTGTGCGGCGTATAAGCCACCATGGGCCTCTCTCCCCTGCCAGCAATCGCGGCGCGCAGGAAGGCGTTGCCAGCGGCTTGGCGACCCATTAATTTGGGGCCGGACAGCAGGTAGCCGTCGGGTTCGAACAAAATGGCGGCGTTGAAGCCTGTAAGCGTAGTCAAGGCAGGAACCTTTGCGGGGTAGGAAATTGTTTTAGCTTTACAAGATACCATTGAGCGTCGCTGCCAGACAATCCAAACCTGGCTTCGCGAACTCGCCGACACAAGTGTCGTATTCACGCCTAGACGGTCGGAGATTTTGCGCGCAGTGCTACTGAGGCGCATGCGGTTTGAATTACTCTGGAATGTATTCAGAAAACAGGACATTGGGCATATGAAAACCTTTCTCCACGTCGGCTGCGGTTCGAAGCGCAAAGAACGCACTACAGCCGGCTTCAACACCACCGAGTGGCAGGAGCTCCGACTGGACATCGACGAGTCGGTTCGTCCCGACATCATCGGCAGCATGACCGCCATGCCCGCAGTCGCCGATGCCAGCGTCGATGCCGTGTTTTCCAGCCACAATATCGAGCATCTGTATCCGCATGAAGTGCCCTTGGCCCTGGCAGAATTCCGACGCGTCCTGCGCCCGGGCGGCTTCATCGTCATTACCTGCCCCGATTTGCAATCGGTCTGCGCCCTGGTCGCGCAAGACCGGCTGACCGAACCCGCCTACAACTCACCCGCCGGCCCTATCAGCCCGATCGACATCCTCTACGGGCATCGACCACCGATGGCCAATGGTAATTTATACATGGCGCATCGATGCGGATTCACAAAAAAGGTTTTAGCGGGGACCTTGCGCGCGAGCGGATTCTTGGCGGGCAAGACTGCGCAGCGCGGGCATCCGAATTATGATCTTTGGGCGGTGGCGACGATAGATCAGATGGATGAGTTGCGGGTGCTTGAACTGGCGCGGAGTCATTTTCCGTGAGGTCAGCGACACCGCGGCTGAAAGTTAGATCGACAATAGCATCTCTTCTGGCGAAATCATTTCGATCCCCGAAAGCGCCTGTACCCAAGCCAATTGCTGCGGCAAACATATCGTTTTCAAATCAAAATTTTCCTGCACAAATGCGCGCGCATTGGCGCTGAGCCTGGCTCGTGCTTCCGGATCATCGAGCAAGGCACAGACTTCTTGCGCCAAGCCATCGACATCGAAGAAATCTACGAGTCGTCCGGTTTCGTCATGCTTGATCACTTCAAGCAACGGAGCCGTATTACTGGCGACAATTGTGCAGCCAGCGCTCATCGCTTCGATCAGGCTCCAGGACAGCACATAGGGATAAGTGAGATAGACGTGCACTGTCGACATTTGCAGCATCTGGATAAATTCCCTGGACGGGATATTGCCTAGAAAATGCACACGCTCCCAATCAGCGTCTTCGATTTGCGGCCGTACTTCATCGGCAAAAATATCCTTCCATTTTTTGCCATCGACTGAGCGTGCGCCATAGCTGACATCATCAGCGCCAACCAGCAAAATGTGTGCATGCGGGCGACGCTTGAGCAGCTGCGGCAACGCCCGCATAAAAATATGATAGCCCCGGAAAGGTTCGAGATTACGATTGACGAAGGTAATCACCTCGTCACCCCGATGCAATTCGACTTTACCTTTGTAATTCAGGCGAATGTTCGGGTTCGGCGCCACGAGTTCGGTGTCGATGCCCAGATTTGAAACCAGAATCTTGCTGCGAAATGGTTCAGGGTAGGTATTCGCCTGATAGTGGGTAGGCGAAATGCCGGCATCGGCGATTTCCATGTGCAGCAAATTATTGAGATTTTTCAGGCTCTGGCGGCAGCCGTCGTCGATACTTGTTCGCGGAAACTCGGGATCAAATCCATGCTCGTCACCTTCGGCATGATGGAAAAAATCACAGTACACGCCGAGTTTGGCTTCTGGCCAGACTTCCTTGATGAACAGGCTCTCACCCATGCCCGGATGAGCGATGATGACGTCCGGCCGAAAGCCTGTCTCCTTCAATTCCATCGCCGCACGCAAGCAAGCTTCGCCACAAATAATCTTGGTTTCTGCATCACGCGCCCAAGGATGCACACTAGGCGACGGTCCGCGCTTCGGAAAGTAGGCGATTTGACGTACGCCCTTCCATTCCGCAGGCGGATCCTTTTGCATCGTGAATGCAATCACGACGTTGAGTGGATCGGCAGCCAGGGCAGCGGCGAGATGGCTAAATTGACCGGGGAAATTCTGATGAATAAACAGTATTTGCATTTTGGCTCGGTGTTAGGTCATGTCGAAAGCTGCAATAGCGACCCGATGCATGATTTTTGTCTCTTTGGAGCCTAATCGATCAGCTCCCTACTTGTCACCGCCCAAAGGTCATAGTCCGAGAAAAATTGTGGCGACAGCCCAGTGTCCGATTGATGCAACGCAAATGTTCATGCAACAGTTCGTATAGCTGCAGGGCCCGCTCGAAGTCGAGGCACTGAAAACAAAAGCTTAATTAATCTGTCTGAAAAAACCGGGGCACCTAAGGGCGTCCCAGCTTTTGGATTGCATAACTTGCTACGTAAGAACTCAAGAATAGTGGGTGTCCCAACCCTTATAAGCCTGTCAGAAATCAGAGGATTCCGCGCGTTACCGCATCCGTTAATATCAAATGCATATTCATCACTGATCCACGTCCGCTATGACCCGCGCCCGTCGTGAACTGATTTCACTCACCGATACGCCTTACTATCACTGCATCGCTCGCTGCGTGCGGCGCGCATTTCTGTGCGGCGCCGACCGCCACAGCGGTGATGATTTTTCCCATCGCAGAGCCTGGGTAGTCGATCGCATGCAAACCCTGTCATCCATGTTTGCCATCGATATCTGCTCCTACGCCATTATGTCGAACCACTACCATCTGGTACTCAAGGCAGATGCGAAACGCGCACGGTCGTGGTCAATGGATGAGGTTATCGACCGCTGGAATATTTTGTTCATCGGCCCCGATTTGGTCAAGCGCTATCAGTCGGGAACGCTGCTCGACCAAGCCGAACTGAACAAGGTGACCGAGATCGTCAATGAATGGCGCAAACGCTTGGTCGACGTGTCTTGGTATATGCGCGCCCTCAATGAACACATCGCCCGCTTGGCCAACGCGGAAGACAATTGTACCGGCCGCTTCTGGGAAGGCCGTTTTAAAAGTCAGGCGCTGCTGGACGAACAGGCCCTACTGACCTGCATGGCCTATGTTGACTTAAATCCAATTCGGGCCCAAATGGCGGGCACACCTGAGTCGTCAGACTTCACCTCCGTCCAGCAACGAATTATGCAAGTTAAAGACGACTTCAAACCAAAGCCATCAACACAAAAAATTCCGCTACCTCGTTACCCGCTTACAAATCCCGCCGAACTGGCAAATACCTCCAGGGCAGCACCGACTAGTCCCTTGCTTGATTTTATCGGCTGGGTGGACTCGAGTGCAGGCATACCGTTCCGGCTGGATGACTACCTTGAGCTTGTTGACTGGAGCGGCCGCATTATCCGCGCCGACAAATCTGGGGCGATCCCCACTGGAACGCCGTCAATTCTCAGTCGACTCGGCGTTGACGACGGCGAGTTTTTAAAACACGTCAGTCCAAAAACTACTCGGCAAACCGACTCCCGAAATGCCACCGGCTTTTATACCGCGATCGGCACTCCTGCCCGTTTGAAAAAGACCGCCGCCCAATGGGCGCGGAAATTTTTCAAGGGGTTCAATAAAGCACAGCGACTATTTCCCGCGAAACCCGCCACCTGAAGCTCCATTTTAACGGCTGCGTTGATCCCGGCTGACTCAGCACGCCTGTAGTTTGCCTGGCGCGTCAAATTCAATCCCTATTCCAATACTTTCACTGCCCAGAACGTAAAAAAGCCAGGCTGATTGCTCAGTCTGACCTTTCTTGTTTTTACAGAACTTGCTGTTCAAGAACTCGAGAATCATGGGTGTCCTAGCTTTTCTTTCCTAGCTTTTCTTCCACGAAAATTTTCGGCTTTGGTCCGGCCTTTTTACGCATGGTGAGTAGCTAGCCACTCCTTGAGAGCTGCATCAACTCGGGTCTGCCACCCTTTACCCGTCGCCTTAAACTGTTCTACGACTTCATGGGAAAGGCGCATCGTTACACGGTCCTTGATCGGTGCTTTCTGCGGCCCACGCTCGCCTCGCTGCTTTTTCAGCGCGGCCAATCCTACCAGTAAATCGGGCGGCAAAATTTCAGATGCAGGACGGGCGCGCTTGAAGTCTGCGTCAGTCCATTCAGGATTGTCTTCGTCTATCAATTCAGGATTGGGTTTCTTGTTCATACTGTTTTACCTCGCGTTTGTTCGCTTTTCGGAAACTAATAATGCGGACTCCTTCGGCGTTTTGTGCAAATACCAATGCGTACAGGCGGCTGTTCAGCCATCCCAATGCTCGAAATCGAACCTCGCCGTAGTCGTGCCGTGTATCCACAACAATCAACGCCGTCAAGAAATCGAAGTCACTTGCCTGCTCAAAAGATAATCCGCGCTCGCGAATGTTCTTCTCATTTTTTGCTTGGTCAAAGGTGATTTCCATCAATTTAATTGTACGCACATTAAAATTACAGTCAAGATTTTCACTGCGAGTGAGCGCAAAAAAGCTAGGCTGATTGCTCAGTCTGGAATTTTTTGTTACTACAGAAATTGCTACTCAGGAACTACAGAGTAGTGGGTGTCCCAGCTCTTGTTGTAGCGATAACAGGTCTCACTGATGCCAAATACCCTGCATGCAAGGCTGATACGCACGTCATACTTTGCCACTGCCGCCTTGGCCATCTCCCGTCGCTGAGATGGCCGCGTTATTTTTTTGCGAGGGCCTCTTCCACAATGAGTGCGCGCATCTGGGCATCGAAATACAGCTTCTTCAAACGCCGATTCTCTTCCTCGAGCTCCTTCATCTTCGCCATCAGCGATACGTCCATACCGCCGAACTTTGCGCGCCATTTGTAAAACGTTGCGCTGCTGATGCCATGCTCCCGACATAAATCCGGAACAGGCGTACCGCCTTCAGCTTGCTTCAATACCGCCATGATCTGGCTGTCTGTGAACCGTGATTTCTTCATTGCAAAACCTCCTCAATTCATTTTGAGAAAATTCTACCTTTGAAGACCGCTTTTTTGTGGGGGGATTACCCCTGCACCTCGTCGATCGTATTAAACAGGTACTGGGCTAGCCACTCATAGCGTACGGTTCGGTTAAATTGTTTAACGTAAGCATTTTGCTGCGGATTGGTAAGAGCCCGGCTGATTGCTCAGTCTGGCCTTTTTTGTTACTACAGAAATTGCTACTCAGGAACTACAGAGTAGTGGGTGTCCCAGCTCTTCGCCTGCAAGTATACGGGCCTGGACTATCAGACCCACGTCTCTGATTAATCGAGACAGCCAGACCATCACGCAATCGTCATTGGCTGCCTGTCAGCTAAGCCAAGGGCACTGTTGCCGTCATTGAAATAACAGCGGCATCTCGACCGTTTCCAGCATAAAAACATCCCCGCAAAAACGTAAAAACCCCACCCCCTTGTGAGGGGCAGGGTTCTTGTCCAGCTCTACAGAACTTCTACTCTTTGCTCAATGGCAGCTTAGAGTAGTGGGTGTAACCGTTCTTTTTATACCATCAACAGTGAAACACTGTTAGCGCCGAATGTTGGCGTAGCAGTACTGAGGTCCATCACGCCGGTCAACTGAACAACTGTATCTGTTCCGTTCACAAATGAAGCGCCCGCAGAGTTGTCAACAACGACAAATGTATTGCCGCCATATACAAACCAATTGACCAGTGATGTTGAACCCACACCGCCATTACCTGCTGCCGCAGCATTAACCCAGTCAAGGAACACGGAAGTCGAAGCATTCAATCCGGTAACTTGAGTCAGTGCGACAGGGGTGCCGTTAGCGACTGCTGCTGTACCTGACAATGTCAGAGTATCGCCAGCTGAAAGGTCGGTGATCACTGTGTAGTGAGCTGAGTCAACAACTGCACCTTTGAGTGTAATAATATCCGCACCAGTGCCGGTGGTGATTGTATTTACACCCAGAACGCCAGCAGCATTGCCCAACGTTACTGTATCTACACCGGAACCACCAACATATGTATTGTTGCCAGAAAGTGCAGTGAACGCATTTGCACCATTGCCAAAGCTAACGTTGTTGTTACCGCTCGTCGCAGTTGTAAAAGTATCAGCACCCGTACCGCCCGTCACGGTATTGTTACCAGTTGCAGCACCATTCACCACGTTTGTACCATCACCCAATGTGAGGGTGTTTGCTAACGCGTTGGCGATAGTCACTGTGTCAGCACCCGAACCGCCGATGTATGTGGCTTTGACTGTTGTAGCTGACAGCACCACAGTGTTCGTACCACCTCCAGTTACGCCTTTAATTGTTGCTGCAGAAGTCAGAGCTCCTGCTGTCCAAGCAAAGCCAGCGCCTACACCTGTCATTCCACTTGCATCAACCGAAGTCAACGAGGTATCAACATCAGTCAGGGCTAATTCCAACGGTGTTGCACCAGCAATTGTTAAAGCTTTGGTTGTATTCGTCGAACCCAAGGTCAACGTTTCAGTTGCAGCCAAGTGGCTGGCTGTTGTCGTATCAACAAGCGTGACATTAATATTCTCAATACCGGCCGCTGCCACGGAATTGGTGACCGATGTACCAGCAGTTTTCAATGTCAATGCCAATGCATCAGCTGCACCAGTTGCGTTGACCAAGCTATAGGTAACTGCAAAACCGGCTTGACCAGTGATTGTCAGATCAGCACCTGCTGCGACATTGGTGAATGACGATGCACCAGTGATAGCACCAGCTGCAAGGTGGGCAAAACCTGTAGCATCAAAAGCGCCGTTAGCTGCGGCACCCATTTGCAGAGTTTCAAAATTTACGAGCTTGCTGTTAGTTGCAAAAGTTGCTGTATTCGATACCAGCACGTCTGCTGTGCCGGCGCCACCATCGATTACCTTGCTTGCAACGCCTGTAATGGTGACAGTATCCGCTCCAGAACCACCTTCGTAGGTAGTTTGAGTCGACAGCAGTGTTACTGAATTGTTACCGGAAGTCGCAGAAGCGTTCACGTCTGTAACAGTAGCAATTCCGCTAACGTTTGCTGTTAAACCAGCAGAACCAGAAACAGCAACTGTTTTCAGCGTAGTAAGACCTGCTGCTGATTGCAAAGTCAGGGCCTTATCACCAGCAACAGTCAGCGCTGTTGCCGCTGTATCAGCGATGTTGGCAATTGTCGAGTTTGCACCGGTTACTTTAACGTTAATAGTCTTAAAGTGATTGCTTGCATCGGTAATCGTGTTAGCGCCGCTCAAGCCATTTACGTTCAGAGCCAATGTGGTAGCTGTCTCTGTAGTTAATCCACTAGTGATACCCAGTGTACCGGCCACACCGGAAAGGTTCAGAGTCGACAACGCGTTCGACGAAATTGTCGAAGCACCGTAGTTGCTAAGACTAACTGTTGAAATGGTCGCTGCAGCAGTTGTGCTACCGGCATTCAAATCGGAGATTGCTACGCCGCCATCGACGACACCACTCTTTGCAGCAGCAGCACTTACCGCAGCTGTTGTCACTTCACCAGCAGAGTTTTTCACTTCGGAAACAGCAGTAACAGCTGCAGCAGCAGTAACTGGAGCAGATTGATTTACTGTTACTGAAGTTGTACCAGCTTTACCGTTCACCGTAACAGCACCACCAGTAACGGTAATACCGGCACTGGCTGTCGAGGAAGTGATATTTTGTGTAATCGTGTCGACTGTGCCGCCGGTTACAGTAATAGCGCCAGCAGTTCCAGTTGCAGCAAATTTATCAGTCGCAGTGATTGTCACTGCACCTGTCGGTGCAGCTGCACCACCAACAGTAATAGTGCCGCCAACTGCATTGATACCCAGTGCCGTCAGATTAACTGAAGTACCGCCATCAATTGCTGTCGCTGCAGCCGCTTGCGCTGTGTCTGTCGCCAAAATTGCACCGGTAGCACCAGAGAGCGTCAAACCGCCAGCGCCATTCACTGTTTGTGTCGAGCCACCAGCAACGGATACAGCACCAGTAGAATCAGAAGCAGTAACCGCTGTAGTTGTCGCAGCAGTCAATGTTGCGCCACCAGTAGTCGAAGTGACGAGTGTGGTTAAGCCAGTCCAAGCAGTAGTGTCAGCAGTTAATGTGCTAGTGCTAGTGAAATTAGCAATTTCAACGTTTTTAACTGAGGTGCTAAGCGCTGCGGTTGATGTGTTCAGCGCCGAAGTCACTGTCAGATTCAGGGTGTCAACACCATCTCCGCCGTTGATGGAGTCGAATGTTGTCAGCGCATTAACGCCAGCGCTTGTATTTGCAATGAATGTATCACCGGCTGCAGTACCAACAACATTATCAATACCAGTAGTGAGCGACCTGTTGCGAACAAATAAAAAACTTATTAAAAACAATGATTTAAGCTAAAAATTTAACTGACAGACATAAGCCGTGTACTTCCTGTGGTTCAGGACCAAACAACGGTCATTAATCCGAAGGTGAATTTACTACTTAAGTCCTTGATCAGGCTTGCCATTCATTAAAAACACGGTGTGCATCGCGTGTACAAATTCAACATGATTCAGATTATCCGGGCTACCTTTTTCGCAGAGGTGATTGATCTAGAGGCGGACTGAAATTTTCGCCAAGTAACAATGTAGCCTTGTTTTCCGGAGTAGATTTCATAGCTACTTTTGACCGCATTTTTAGCAGATGAGGAGTTTGAATTGTTATATCAAGCGTAGGGGGCACACCAATCGAAGCTATGAGCTCGTCCATTGCCTTAGAGGTAACGCCGGCTTCTTTAAAAACCTGAACAGCACTTTTGCACAAAGCAAATTTAAGTGGAGCCACTCCTTGCTCTAGTCGCATCAATGTTGTGCGGTTTACGCCAAGAATTGCGGCGAGATCGCCTTGACTCATGCCTAGTGCGTTTCTTACCGCACAAACATAAGCCACCCAGAACATACATTTGGATGGATCGCGTAATA
>CANFLV010000026.1 GCA_947448025.1 Oxalobacteraceae bacterium
CAAACGTCAATTCTCGCGTATCCAGATGACAGAGGTATTAATGCCGTTACGTTCTATCAACGATTGTACTTGCAATGCCGCGCGACCCAGCCGCACATTGCCATTAATCAGGAAGAAACTGGTCTGCACCGCAATTTCATTTTCATTCACCGCCAGCGTCTTGTCGGGCAGGCGCAGCGGCACATCCGCGACGTTCATGAAATACGCTTGTTTGCGGCTCGCGACCAGACTCGTGGCTTCCGAAAGCGACAGTGTACCAAGTCTGGCAGAGAGAACTTCGGCTGGCGCAGTGTTGACGTTGATCGGCGTTGCGCGCGGCAAAACGACGATGAAGTCGCGCAGCTTGCCCAGCATTTCCACAGAAAAACCGGGCACCGCCAGCAAGTCCTCGAACTGTTGCAGCGGCATCGGCTGCGCCGGCGCTTTGCCACTGCCGGCGCCGGCATCGTCGCGACGCTGCGAGGCTGCCATCATTTTTGCGGTGGCCTCGGCCAGGGTTGGATTCAGACCGGCATTGCCGAGCAGGCGCGCGAAAACGGCCACTTCCTTCAAATTGATCTGGCCGCCAGCTGACAGGTTCGTCAGGTTGAAGCGCGACTGCGCATCGACGATGTTGCCTGAGAGCGTGGCGTCGCCGGCGTCATTGTCGGCGTTGGTGTTTTCGACGTACTGGTCGAGCTTGGTTTTTTCGAGCGGCACGCTCCATTGTTCGTCGAGTGTGTCCACGCGCGATAGCGCCGCATCCGAGCGCAGGATCAGCCGCGCCCAGTCGATCGCGCCGCGCAGGATCCATTGCTTTTGCAATTGCGTGCGCTGATTCTCGATCGAGCGCACCTGCACCTGCTGCTGCCAGAACAGGCTGGCCACGATTGTGACCGCCAGCGTCGTCAGCAGCAGGGCTGTGATCACGGCCACGCCGCGCTGGTGCCGCATCGTGTGGCGCGCCCTCATGCCGGCCCCAGCAGGAAGACCTTGACGATGTCGCCCGTGATGCCGTCGAGTCGCAGGGCGACTTCGAGGCCTTTGAAGGGCGCCGGCTGGCCGCCGAGGATGGGTGGTGAAATGGCGCCGTCGCCGGTCGTATTCCAGCCATTATTACCGGCGATCCAGGTGCGGATCGTCATGCTGGTCACGCCGGTTTGCAAGTCGATGCTGCCGTTTTTTACCTGATCGCTGGCGATGGCTTGCCAGGCAAGGTCGAGCTCGCCAAGGTCACGCGTGGCGCTCGATTCGCGCCGCTGCAAGACGCCATCGACGACACGATACGCGACGACCTGGATGCGCGAGGGCTGGTTATCAGCGAAGACATTGCGCACCAGCGTAAGCCGGTTCGGCTCAGCCATGATCGGCAGGCGACCGCCGATATTGGCAGTGGTAACGATTTGGGCGCAGTCGCTTTGTAATTGCGCCAGCGCCAGCTGCATGCCGCGCGTCTGCTCGAGGTCGCGGTTCAGCGCCACGCGGGCGCGCACGATGCCATCGAGTCCGCGCCAGCCGAGCACAGCCACGACGGCGAGGATGGTGATGGCCACCAGCAGTTCGATGAGCGTGAAGCCGCGGGATTTTTCAGAGCGCATTCGGCACGATCTGGTTGAGTTTAATGATGCGCCGCTCGGGGTTTTCGGCATCGAAGACGCTCACTTCGACGCGCCGAAAAGCGGCATTTGGCGTGGGCATGACTTCTTCTTCGCAGACCAGTTTCAGCGCGCCTTGCGGACATTCAAACGAACGCTTGCCGGTCGGTGGCCAGGTGCCGGCCAGGCGGATTTGCGACAGGCGATTTTCGGCCGACCAGGTCGCCATCATCGCGGTGCGCAAACCATTGCTGTTTTGCGTGAGGCTACCGACGGCGCGCAAGCTCGCGCCGAGCGCGGTGCCGACGATGACGAGCGCGACCAGAACTTCGAGCAGGGTGAAACCTTGTGCTGAGGGGCGCAGTCGCATATTCAGTCCACCACGTAATGACCGATGCCATCGGCGCGCAAGGTCACGCTCGCGTCGCCATACGTCATCGTCAGTAAAAACGGCTTATCGACCGGCTCGCGCCCAAACACCAGCCGCAGCGGCAAGGCCGGCCCCGGCAGCGGCGGATCGATTGCCAAACCGAGCGGTGCGCGCTTGAATTCGCGCTCACGCAGCATGTCGTCCTGCGTCAGCACTTCCCAGCGATTATCCTTGCGCACCAAAAAACGGTAGCGACTGCCATCGGCCTCAAAGGCGATCGGCACATTGCGCACGATCGCTTCTTCACGCGCCATTTGCAGCAATAAGCCGATGCGTTGTGCTTCCTGCTGTAAAACCTGACGCTCGTCAGGCATCGCATTGAAGGAGACGAGCCCGAGCGTGATCCCGGCGATCACCATCACCACCAGCAGCTCGAGCAGCGTGAAGCCACGCGAGCGCCGTAATCGAATCAGTCTTAGAGTTCCCACGAACCGATATCGGCATCATTGGCCGTACCACCCGGCTGGCCATCCGCGCCGAAGGAAAACACATCGACCTCGCCTTTGATGCCCGGCGAGAGGAACTGGTAGGCATTGCCCCACGGGTCTTTCGGTAATTTATCGAGATAGCCGCCGGTCTTCCAGCCATTCGCGGCGGGTCCGCTGGTGGGCTTGACCGTCAGTGCCAGCAAGCCCTGTTCCGTGCTTGGGTAGCGCTGGTTATCGAGCTTGTACAGCTTCAGGCCCTGCATGATAGTGGCGATATCCTGACGCGCCGCCGTCACGCGAGCGTCATCGGTGCGGCCGATCAGTTTCGGCACGACCAGCGCTGCGAGGATGCCCATGATGACGACCACGACCATGATTTCGATGAGGGTGAAGCCGCGTTGCAGCAGCGAGCGGGAAGACATTGCGTAAGTCTTTTGCATAAGGAGGAATAATTGCTTAAAAAGGAATTGGTGGCAGAAGTATAAGGCCGAAGCCGGCAGGCGGATACCGGCTTCGGTGGCGGCACGCCTCTAGGCATGTCGGACTCGGGAAGCCATACGACCCTTTCCGCAGAAAAAAGTGCAATGCATGCGAAAAATGCGTGATGCGCCAGCCTATTTCTTCGGTGCAATGTCGTTGTAATTTCACCTACTTCGGGATTGAATTAATCTGCAGCGGCACGCCACAATTGCCTGAAAAATGCCATTCGATCTATGATTCATAATTGTCTTTTTAGCAATTTTTATCAGAAGGTTCGAAGATGGCAACCCAGATAAGCGCACCCGATATTGGCTACGGTAATCCCTATATTGATGTCCTCGTCGGTGGTAATTTCAAGTGGGGCAGCGGTCCCGTGACTTACACCTTTGGCGCGGCGGGACAAACGATCGATGGCAGCCAGACGCTGTCATGGACAGAGAGCGAAAAGACGATGTTTCGCGCCGTGTTTCAATCCTTCGAGGCAGTCTGCGGCATCACCTTCGCCGAGGTCGACTACTCTGCAAGCGTCAATCTGGCGGAATGGAAAATGGCGACGGTCCTGGATGACCCGGGCATCCTCGGCATGCATGCTTACCCCGAAGGCGACGCACATCCGGTGCCGCTGAACGGCGAATTCGCTACTGCAACAAATTATTGGTTAATCACGCCAGGCGCTTCCGGCTATACGACGGTACTCCACGAGCTTGGCCACGCGCTGAATCTGGCGCATCCGCATGATGGCGGCTGGGGGACGCACACGACCACATTCCCGGGATTAAATGAATGGCCATTCGCGCCCGGCTATGGCGAATACGGCTTGAATCAGCGCATCTGGACGGTAATGAGTTATTACGGCGGCTGGAATCGGGAACCGGTTCAAGTCCCGCGCGATCATGGCGATGTCATGACGCCCATGGCATTCGATGTCGCGACCTTGCAGGCACTGTATGGCGTCAACACAAGCTACAAGACAGGCAATGATACGTATCTCTTGCCGACGGCGAATGTGATCGGCACCGGCTGGTCATGCATCTGGGATGCGGGTGGGTCGGACACGATTTCGAATGCAGGATCGGCGCTCGCGTGCACGATCAATTTACTGGCGGCGCCGCTGACGGGGCCACATGCCGGCGGCTATGTGTCCTGGATACGCGGCGTGGCCGGTGGATTTACGATCGCCAATGGCGCCCTGATTGAAAATGCCGTCGGCGGCGATGGCAATGACCTCATCTCCGGCAATGGCGCGAATAATCTGTTGCAAGGCGGTGCAGGCAATGATTCGATTAGTGGTGGCATTGGCAACGACACGCTCACGGGCGAACGCGGCAACGACAGCCTGTTCGGCGGCACCGGCAATGACCTGTTAAACGGCGGCAGCGGGGATGATTTCATCTTGCAGGACGATGTCGTCGGCCGTGACACCATCGTCGGCGGTTCCGGTTTTGATGGTGTCGATTACAGTCATGCCAGCGCCAGCCTGAACCTGCGTCTCGATACCGGCCGGGTTGAAAAGTATCAAGGCGGCTTGCTGGTCGGTGCAGATACGCTCAGCGACATCGAAGCCATCTTCGGCACGCGTAACAAGGACACGATCACCGGTGGCGCCGGCAATGAACTCCTCAGCGGCGGCGCGGAGGATGATTGCGTGGACGGCGCTGCCGGCCATGACACATTGAATGGCGGTGGCGGGCGCGATAGTTTGTCTGGCGGCGACGGCAACGACTACCTGAACGGCCAGGCGGGCAACGACACGCTCGACGCGGGCGCGGGCGACAACACCATTATTGGCGGCACAGGCAATGATATCCTTGGCGATGTCACGGGCAATAATACCTATATCTTCGATGCCGGATTTGGCCGCGACACGATGAGGAACTGGCGCATGAGCGGCTACCTCAACGACACGGAGATCGTGCAATTCCAGGGGCTCGATGCCAGGAATATCCTGTTCCAGCGCGACGGCAGCGATCTGAAAATTAGCATCGCGGGAAAATCCGATCTGCTCAGGATTATCGAATGGTATGACACGTCAGCAGACCTGCGCGGACTCAAGCATTTCCAGATTGATCACTTCCAGGCAGGCGAGATGATATTGCAGGGCCAGGTAGTGAGTAATCTGGTGACGCTGATCGGTGCCACGCCCGTGTCAATGGCGAGTCTGATTGCCGACAGTAGCGTGAGCGTCTGATTGCCGCCAGTAGCGCTGGTATCAACTTAAGCTTCATTGCGTGGGTCGCGCGACAACAGCCGCGCGACCATGTCACCCGGCGCATCGCCGTCGAACAGCACGCCGGCGACCGCTTCCGTGATCGGCATGTCGACGCCACGTTCGCGCGCCAAGGTGCGCACGGCCTCGGCGCAGCGTACGCCTTCAGCCACATGGCCGAGCTCGGCGACGATGGTCGCCAGCGGCTTGCCTTGCGCAAGACCGAGGCCGACCTTACGATTACGTGACAGGTCGCCGGTACAGGTGAGCAGCAAATCTCCCACGCCGGTCAGACCCATGAAGGTTTCAGAGCGCCCGCCCAGAGCAATGCCGAGCCGCGTGATTTCCGCCAGCCCGCGCGTGATCAGCGCAGCGCGCGCATTCAGGCCAAGACCCAGGCCATCGATGACGCCGGTGGCAATGGCGAGGATATTCTTGACCGCGCCGCCGACTTCGACGCCGACAATGTCATCGGTGGCATAGACACGCATGGTGCGGCCATGCACGGCGCGCACGACGCGCTCGTTGAGCGCGGCGCTGGTAGAGGCGATCGTCAATGCGCAAGGCAGGCCGCGCGCGACTTCCTGTGCAAACGAAGGGCCGGACAAGGCGCCGGCAGGCAAATCGGCACCGAGCTCTTCGCGCACGATCTGGTGCGGCAGTCGCCGGGTCTGTTCTTCGAATCCCTTGCACAGCCAGACGATATTCGGAATGGACTTGCCCTTGAGCTGTTGCGCCAGCGGCCGCAAGCCGGCCACAGCAGTAGCCACGATGAGCAGACCGTCCTTGCCAACATGGGCCACGGCCGCATCGAAGTCGGCGCTGACGATCACGCTGGCGGGCATAGCAAAGCCCGGCAGCGCCGCGGTATTGTCGCGGCTGCGTGCAATCTGCGCCATGCGCCCTTCGTTGCGTCCCCAGAGGAAAACCCGCTGCCGGTCAGCCAGCGACAAGGCCATGGCCGTGCCCCAGGCGCCAGCGCCGAGAATGCTGATATTCATGGGGGAAGTTAAGGTAGTGACGCTCATGTGGTGGGCTTTGAATGTATGACTTAGTCGCCCCAGACATCGGCAGCGCGGGCAAATCCGCTGGCGCCATCACGATGACGAACTTTGACCCAGCCGGATGGCGCGCCTTCGAGCATATCCAGCAAGACGCCCCGCTCCGCACCAAACACGATCGCCGCATTGTCTTCGGCGGCGGCGTGGATGCGGATACCAGTACTGCGCGTCACGACCGTGCGTTTACCGACCAGCGCGCGGGCATCGACCCAAGTCAGATCGCCGGCCGCGTCACGCACACGGCTCCAGCCGCCGGCGTTCAAGACGACTTCGAGCGGCATGCCGCTGGGGGCGATGAAACGCTTGGGCGCGCGACCGGAAGGGGCTGCGTAGAGAATGGCAGGGTAAGCGCCGACAGACTTGAATTCAGCTGCGCAGGACGCGCCCGAGATCAGCGTGGCGGCCAGAGACAACAGAAACGAACTCAGAGGGACGGATTTCATGCCTTACCTCCAGCAAGCTAGGGACGCGCGAGCACATGGTGTGCTCGCGCAGGGACCATCTACTTAGTGCGTTGTCGACGAGCCTTCAACAGCGGCTGGCGCTGCGGCAGCTTGTTCCGCCAATACTTGCAGGCGCTGCTGGTAAAACAGCTCGAAATTGATTTCCGCCAGATGCACAGGCGGGAAGCCGGCGCGGGTGATCATGTCGGCGATGTTCGAACGCAGGTAAGGGTAAATGATGTTCGGGCAGGCGATACCGAGCAGCGGATCGAGTTGATCGGCCGGGATATTGCGCGCTTCGAAAATACCGGCTTGCTTGCCTTCGACGAGGAAAGCGACCTTGTCGTTGACCTTGGCTGTCACGGTGACCGCGACCGACGCTTCGTAAATGCCTTCAGCGAGCGGCTCGGCGCCGACGTCGACGGATACTTCAATTTGCGGCGCATCCTGCTCGAGGAAAATCGCTGGGGAATTCGGCTGCTCGAGGGACATGTCCTTGAGGTAGACGCGCTGGATTTGGAACACGGGTTGCAGGTTTTCGTCAGCCATGAAGCACTTTCAGTTAAGAGAACTAAGGAGAACTAAAAAAACAGCGGAACGGCGGAGGCTAGAACCCGGCCGTACTTCGCCGCATCGTTGATCAAAATTTCACGAGTCAGGATTCTAGCGCGCTATGCGCCATTGAGCAAAGCATCGAGCTTGCCTTCCCGTTCGAGCGCATTGAGGTCGTCAAAGCCGCCGACATGGGTTTCGCCGATATAAATTTGCGGTACCGTACGGCGACCGGTCTTTTCCATCATGGCCACGCGCCGTTCAGGCTCGAGATCGATGCGGACCTTTTCAATTTCATCCACGCCTTTGGACTTCAAGAGTCGCTCGGCCATCGTGCAATATGGGCAGGTACCGGTGGTGTACATTAAAACATGTGCTGACATGAGGCTTCCTTATTTGACGACAGGCAGGCCTTGGGCGCGCCAGGTTTCCAGGCCGCCATCAAGACTGTAGACTTCGGTAAAACCGGCTTTTTGCAGTTTGGCAGTCGCCGTGGCGGAACGCACACCCGACTGGCAGATCGCGATCACGAACTTGCTTTTCCATTTTTCGAGCTCGGCGACGCGGCTTTCGAGGTCCTTGAGCGGGATGTTTTTCGCGTCCAGCACATGACCTTCGGCGAATTCGCCCGGCTCGCGCACATCGACCAGGAGGACTTTACCTTGGTTGATCAGCTGCGTCGCCTGCAGGGCAGAGACCTTGTTACCACGGCGCTGGAGCGTCGGAAAAAGCAGCGCGCCACCCGAAATGAGCAGCAAAGCGACGAACCAAATATTATCAATGAAGAATTTCACAGTATCCCAATGGTTTAAAACAATCAGCACATTATAAAATAGAAGCCAGAATAATCCCGCAATTCAAAATAGACGCGCAATAAGCCGATCAACCCGACCTATCACCTGCTCATCCAATCATGTACAAAATCGTATTCATGCGCCACGGCGAATCCACCTGGAACCTCGAAAATCGTTTCACCGGCTGGACCGATGTCGACCTGACCGAAAAGGGCGTGGCCGAAGCGCGCCATGCGGGTTTGCTGCTGAAAGAAGCCGGTTTTACTTTCGACCTGGCCTATACCTCGGTACTCAAGCGCGCCATCCGCACGCTCTGGGGCACGCTCGATGCAATGGACCTGATGTGGCTGCCGGTGAAGAATGACTGGCGTTTGAACGAGCGCCACTACGGCGCCCTGCAAGGCTTGAACAAGGGTGAAACCGCCGCCCAGTATGGCGATGAGCAGGTACTGGTATGGCGCCGCAGCTACGATACGCCGCCCAATGCGATGGAAGCGGGCGACCCGCGTGACTCCTTCGGCGACCCGCGCTACGCCGGCCTGTCGCGCACCGAGGTGCCATTGACCGAATGCCTGAAAGACACCGTCGCCCGCGTCATGCCGGCATGGGACGAGGAAATTGCACCGGCCATCCGCGCCGGCAAGCACATCATCATTTCGGCCCATGGCAATAGCCTGCGCGCGCTGATCAAGTCACTCGACAATATCAGCGACGACGATATTGTCAGCCTCAATATTCCAAACGGCCAGCCGCTGGTCTACGAGCTCGATGCCGATCTCAAGCCGATCCGCAGCTACTACCTCGGCGATACCGCCGCCATCGAAGCCGCCATGCAGGCTGTCGCCAGCCAGGGGAAAGCGAAATAAATGCCGTGACCAACGCGGGGCCGGGCCGCGCAAGGACCATGCTGCTGGCAGCCATTCTGGCGGCGTTCTCGTGCCTGCCCGCCATGGCGGCCGACAAGACCACCGAACGCAGCCAGCAGAAGCAGTCTGCCGAAGCTGCGCGCAGCGACGCGCAGAAAAAGCTCGCGGCCCTGCGGCGTGAGATCGAACGCAATGAAACCGTCAAGAACCATGCGGCCGATGCCCTGGCCAGCTCGGAGACGGCGATTTCCGGCGCAAACCGCAGCCTGCGCGACCTCGCGCAAGAACAGAACCAGACCCAGGCCCGGCTCGCTGAGCTCAAAGCCGAGCACGATTCGCTGGTACAAATCGTCGAACGCCAGCAAATGCAGCTCGCCATCCTGCTGCGCGAACAGCATGTGACCGGCAATGAAGACCGCATCAAGCTGCTGCTGTCGGGCGATAACCCGAACCGCATCAATCGCGAGCTGCAGTACATGGGTTATGTCTCGCAGGCGCAGGCGAAAATGCTCGCTGAATTGCGCGCCAACCTGCAAGCTGTCGAAGTCAATCAGGCCAAGACGAAAAACGCGCGCGATGAACTCGACGAAATCGCGGCCGAAGCCAAGGCGCAAAAAGCCCTGCTCGAAAACGAGAAACAGCGCCGCGCCGCGCTGCTGAACCAGATTTCCGGCAAACTCGCCAGCCAGCGCAAGGAAGCCGGCAATATCGAGCGCGATGAACAGCGCCTCGGCGGGCTGGTGGAAAAGCTCGCGAAATTGATCGAAGAACAACGCAAGGCCGATCTCATTGAGCGGGAAAAGCAGCGCAAGGCGATTGCCGCACAAAAGCAGAAAGAAGCCGAAAGGCTGAAGGAAGTCGAAAAGCAGCGCCTCGCCGCAGCCGCCAATGCCAAAAACGCCAAGTCCGATCGCACTAAGCCAGCCGTCGCCCAGGCCGAACCAGCCAAGGTAGCGCCACCGGCACCGGTAAAAATTGAACCGCTGCCACCACCGGATGTCCAAGACGGTGTCTTTGCCGGACTGCGCGGTCGTCTGCGCCTGCCGGTAAAGGGTGAGCTGATCGCCAGATTCGGCGGCAAACGCGGCGATGGACCCGTCTGGAAAGGCTTGTTCATCCGCGCCGGCGAAGGCAGCGACATCAAGGCCGTCGCCCCCGGCAAAGTCGTCTTTGCCGACTGGCTGCGCGGCTTTGGCAACATGATCATTGTCGACCATGGCAGCCAGTACATGACCATTTATGGCAATAACCAGGCAGTGCTCAAGCGTGTCGGTGATGTCGTTAAAACCGGCGACCTGATCGCCAGCGCCGGCAACAGCGGCGGCAACGATCAATCGGGTCTATACTTCGAAATGCGTCACCAGGGCCGGGCAGTCGATCCGCTCGACTGGGTTAGCCTCAAATAATGACTTCAATTGAAATGCAGGTGAAATATGGCTAGCAGACTTAAAAATATCAGTCTTATCGGCCTTGGCATGTTCGCCGGCGTCGCCGCAACGATGCAGTTCGACGCACTGGCACAAAGAAATAGCGGCAATCCCTTACCGGTTGAAGAATTGCGCCAGCTGGCCGACGTCTTTGGCCTGATCAAGACCGATTATGTCGAAAACGTTGAAGACAAGAAGCTGCTGACCGAAGCCATCACCGGCATGGTCGCCTCGCTCGACCCGCACTCGTCCTATCTTGACAAAAAATCGTTCAAGGAACTGCGCGAAGGCACGCAAGGTAAATTCGTTGGTCTGGGCATCGAAGTCGGCATGGAAGACGGCTACGTCAGGATCATTTCACCGATTGAAGACTCACCCGCCTACAAGGCTGGCCTGAAGGCGGGCGACCTGATTACGCGGCTCGACAATGTCCCGGTCAAGGGCCTGACGCTCGATGATGCGGTCAAGCGCATGCGCGGTGAACCGAACACCAAGATCACGCTGACGATCGCACGCAAGGAAGAAGACAAGCCGCTCGTGGTCACCGTCACGCGCCAGGAAATCCGCGTCCAGAGCGTCAAGGCGAAAGTCATCGAACCCGGCTATGCCTGGCTGCGCATTTCGCAGTTCCAGGAGCCGACCGTTGAGGACATGGCAAAAAAGATCACCGCCCTCTACGCGCAGGAACCGCACATGAAAGGCCTGGTGCTCGATTTGCGCAATGATCCGGGCGGAGTGCTGCCGGGCGCGATCGGCGTCTCGGCCGCCTTTCTGCCCAAGGATGCGGTCATCGTCTCGACGAATGGTCAATTACCGGATTCAAAAGCGACCTTCTATGGCCGTCGCGAATTCTATGCCTCGCGCAGCAACGGCATCGACCCGCTGGCGAAACTGCCTGAGGGCCTGAAGAAAGTACCGATGGTCGTACTGGTCAATACCGGTTCAGCCTCGGCCTCGGAAATCGTCGCCGGCGCGCTGCAGGATTACAAGCGCGCCACGATCATGGGTTCGCAAACCTTCGGCAAGGGCTCCGTGCAGACCATACGCCAGCTGTCGGCCGATACCGCCATCAAGCTGACCACAGCGCGTTATTACACGCCTAGCGGCCGCTCGATCCAGGCCAAGGGCATCGTGCCGGACGTGCTGGTCGACGAAACCGCCGATGGCGATGGCTTGAACAGCCTGCGCATCCGCGAAGCCGATTTGCAAAAGCATCTGGCTAATGACAAAGACAAGACTGAAGCCGCCGTCGCCGCAAAAATCGACGAGGCCGAAGCCGAGCAAAAACTGATCGCCGCCGAACGCAAACGCAAGCCGCTGGAATTTGGCAGCAAAGATGACTTCCAGCTGACGCAGGCGCTGAACTTCCTCAAAGGCGCTCCGGTCAAACTCGCAAAAGCAAAAACCGATGCCGACATCGCCAGCTTCGGCAAGGTGGATGACGGCAAGGCCGTGATTAAAAAATAAGCGCAGGTGAAACTAGCAAAGGCCGCAGTAATGCGGCTTTTTGTTGGCACTTTCATTTTCATATGAAGCTGGCATCCGCATGAACGACGACCAATTATTGCGCTACTCGCGCCACATCCTGCTCGATGAGATCGGTATCGACGGCCAGCAAAAGCTACTGGGTGCGCATGCCTTGCTCATCGGCGCAGGCGGCTTGGGATCACCTGCTGCGCTGTATCTGGCGTCGGCTGGGGTGGGCAAAATCACCATCGTCGATGCCGACACGGTCGACCTGACGAACCTGCAGCGCCAGATCGTCCACACCACCCTGCGCGTAGGTCAGCCCAAGGTCGATTCGGCGCGCCAGGCACTGCTCGATATCAATCCCGGCATCAACGTCGTCGCGCTGTGCGAACGTGTCGATGGCCAGCGGCTCGCGACCCTGCTGGCCGATGTCAGCGTGGTGCTCGACTGCAGCGATAATTTCGCTACGCGTCACGCGGTCAATCGGGCTTGCGTCGCGCAGCGTATCCCGCTCGTCTCGGGCGCAGCGCTGCAATTCGACGGCCAGATCAGTGTCTTCGATACGCGCTTGCCGAATGCACCATGCTATGCCTGCCTGTTCCCGCCTGACGTACAGCCGGAAGAAACACTGTGCTCGACCATGGGCGTGTTCGCACCACTGGTCGGTATCATCGGCACCATGCAGGCGGCGGAAGCGCTGAAGCTGATCGCGGGCATCGGTCAGTCGCTGGCAGGCCGCTTACAGCTGCTGGATGCGCGGGCGATGGAATGGAATACGATCAGAATCAAGCGAAATCCGGCGTGCGCTGTATGCGGCATGTCGCATCAACTTTAGTCACCAAATCAAGTTTCACAATTAATCAGGGAGAGTCACACATGCTGCACATCGGGAAACGCGCCTGCATGGCGTTATGGCTGGTCAGTGTCGTCGCTGTCTTTTCGGGCGATGCCCTGGCGGTCGATCTGCCCAAGGGCGCGACCAAAGTCACTTCAGTCGAAGGCATCACTGAATACAAGCTTGAAAACGGCCTGAAAGTGCTGCTGTTTCCCGATGCGTCCAAGCCGACCATCACGGTGAACATGACTTACCTGGTCGGTTCGCGCCACGAGAATTACGGCGAGACCGGCATGGCGCATCTGCTCGAACACCTGATGTTCAAGGGCACGCCGACTTTCCCGAAAATAGACCAGGAATTCAATAGCCGCGGCATGCGCATGAATGGCACGACCTGGCTCGACCGGACCAATTATTACGAACTGTTCCAGGCCAGCGACGATAACCTGCAGTGGGCCATACGCATGGAAGCGGATCGGATGGTGCACTCGTTTATAGCGAAAAAAGACCTCGATTCGGAAATGACGGTGGTGCGCAATGAAATGGAAAATGGTGAAAATTCGCCGTTTTCCGTCCTGCTCAAGCGCATGCAAAGCGTCGCCTTCGACTGGCACAGCTATGGCAAATCGACGATCGGTAATCGTAGCGATGTCGAGAACGTCAAGATAGAAAACCTGCAGGCGTTTTACCGCACCTACTACCAGCCTGACAATGCCGTGCTGCTAGTCGCCGGAAAATTCGATGAAGCAAAAACGCTGACCTGGATCGCTGACGCCTTCAAGACTGTCGCCAAACCAACGCGCACGCTGCCTGCCGGCTGGACGGTCGAACCGGCGCAAGACGGCGAACGCAGCTTTGTCGTGCGCCGCAAGGGCGATGTGCAATTGCTCGCGCTCGGCTACAAGATTCCGGCGGCCTTGCATGCCGACGCCGACGCGCTTGAGTTCGCCAATGAAATCCTCACTGACACGCCGAACGGCCGCCTGCATAAGCAGCTGGTCCTTACAGGCAAGGCGACGCAGGTGTTCGGCTATGGCTTGACCGGTTATGCGCCGGGCCTGCAAATGATCGGCGCCGTCGTCAAGCTCGGCGAGCCGGTCGAACCAGTGCGCGCGGCACTGACTGCCGCCGTTGAAGACTTCGCCAACACGCCGCCGACCAAGGAAGAGATGGATCGCGTGCGGCGCGACTTTGCGAACCAGCTCGAGAAGACGCTCAATGATCATGAAAAGGTCGGTATCGCCTTGTCGGAAATGATCGCGCTGGGCGACTGGCGCCTGATTTTCCATGGCCGCGACCAGCTCGCCAAAGTCACCTCGGAACAGGTCGCCGCTGCAGCGAAGGCG
Organism: Oxalobacteraceae bacterium; assembly: GCA_947448025.1. Classification (GTDB taxonomy): domain Bacteria; phylum Pseudomonadota; class Gammaproteobacteria; order Burkholderiales; family Burkholderiaceae_D; genus CANFLV01. Next base: position 13,913 of record CANFLV010000026.1, read on the forward strand.
TATTTCAAACGCGATAACCGCATCGTCGGCAGCTTTCTGCCGGAAGACAAACCGCAACGCGCCCTCATCACGGCGGCACCGACGGTGGCCGAAGTGATGAAAGATTTTGTGCCGAAAACAAGGACCGACTCAGCCGAAATTTTCGATCCCTCGCAAGCCAATATCGATGCGCGTACCCAGCGCAGCAAGGTCGGCGGACTCGACCTTGCGCTGCTGCCGAAGAAGACGCGCGGCGAGACCGTCGCCGTGGCATTGGCGCTGCACTGGGGCGATGAAAAAACCCTGTTCGGCAAACGCAGCGTGGCGCAGCTGACGGCCGGCATGCTCATGCGCGGCAATGCGAAATTCACACGCGAGCAATTGGCCGATGAATTCGCCAAATACAAGATCACCGGCAGCGTCTATCGCTTCGACACGACGCGCGAAAACCTGGCCGAGGCCTTGCGTCTGGTGGCGCAAATTCTCAAGCAGCCAAGCTTCCCGGAAGCCGGCTTCCAGGAACTGGTCAAGGAAACACTGGTCAATATCGAAGCCACGCGCAATGATCCGCGCGCCTTGGCGACGCTGGAATTGGCGCGCCATTTTGACACCTATCCGAAAGGCGACTGGCGTGCAGTGGAGTCCATCGATGACATGCTGGCCAGCGTCAAGGCAGTGAAGCTGGACGATGTCAAAGCCTTCCACAAGGCCTTCTATGGCGCCTCGAAAGGCGAACTGGCCATCGTCGGCGACTTCGATGCGGACGCGATCACCAAGGTCGTGGAAAATGCATTCGGCGACTGGAAGAGCGCCGCGCCCTACCAACGCCTGACGGACAATTTTGCCAACATCACGCCAGTGCGCAAACAGATCGATACGCCCGACAAGGAAAACGGCTATTACACCGCCCGCGTGAACCTGGAAATGCGTGACGACGACGCCGACTACCCGGCGCTGCTGATCGCGGATTACTTGATCGGTGGCGGCTCAGGCCTGAACTCACGACTGATGGAACGCGTGCGCCAAAAAGACGGGCTGTCCTATGGCATCGGCTCATCCCTGCGCGTGGGCAGCCTCGATCGCTCCGGCAGCTTCAGCATTTCTGCCATCGCCGCACCGCAAAACCTGGCCAAGGTCGAGGCCGCCGTCAAGAGCGAACTGGAGCTGGCCCTGAAGAGCGGCTTTAGCGCCGACGAAGTCGCGCGCGCAAAATCCGGCTTCCTGCAACAGCGCCTGCAAACGCGTTCACAAGACCCGGCAGTGGCGGGCGGCTGGAACCAGTATATGTATCTGGGCCGGACCTTTGCCTGGAGCAAAGCGTTTGAAGACAAGATCACGGCACTCAATGCCGAGCAAATCAACGCCGCCCTGCGCCGCGCGCTCGATCCGTCGAAGCTGTCGGTGATTACCGCCGGTGACGAAGCCAAAATCAAGACCGCGGCAAAGTAATCCGCCCGGCAGGGAAGGCCGGCGAAGCTGCCTTCCCTGCTGCGCTTTACAGTACTTTACCGCCCGCTCACCTTGGCGAAAACTGCAGCGCCTAAAGTTGAACCATGCAACACGGATCACCGCGCTGCTGTGTTCAACCGAAAAAGGAAATGCGATGACGACCATGACATCTTGGACTCTGACTAATCGTGCAGTAAAACTGCTCGCCACCGGACTATTGGCGACCTGCGCCTTCGCGACCGCTGCGTATGCCCAGGAAGGCCACGGCTGGGGCGGCCATCACGGCATGCAAATGCGTGATGGCATGGACCCGGCAAAAGCCGGCAAACATCTCGAACGCATGATCGCGCGCCATGTACCCGACGCGACGCCCGAACAAAAAGCCCGCCTGAGCGCCATCGCCAAAGCCGCCATGGCCGACCTGCAGCCATTGGGCGCAAAACAGCGCGCCGCCCGCGCCGAAGGCATGCGTTTGCTGACCCAGCCGAACATCGACCGCGCCGCACTTGAGCGTGTGCGTGTCGAACAAATACAAATCGCCGAAGCCCGCTCGAAGCGGATGAGTCAGGCCTGGGCCGATGCAGCCGATGTGCTGACGCCAGCGCAAAGGGCCAAGCTGGCAGAACAAGCTGCCAAGCATCGCGAGCACATGCAAAAGAAACAGGCTTCATGAGCCAGCGTTTGCTCATGATTGAAGACGACCATCGCTTAGCGGCGATGGTCGCTGCTTACCTGACGCAAAACGGCTTCGAGGTGCAGCACGCCGAAACCGCGCAAGAGGGTCTCGCACAATTACAGAAGGCGCTGTCCAGCCAGCCGTTTTCACTGGTCCTGCTCGACGTGATGCTGCCCGACGCAGATGGCCTCGATGTCTGCCGCAACATCCGTGCGCAGGCGCTGCCGCTGGGCGCCACGCCGATCATCATGTTGACCGCCAAGGGCGACCCGATGGACCGCGTAGTTGGTCTGGAACTGGGCGCCGACGATTACGTACCCAAACCATTCGAGCCGCGCGAATTGCTCGCGCGCGTAAGGGCCGTGCTGCGCCGGCATCAGACGGGCGCGCCGCGTCAGTCTAAGCTGATGCGTTTCGGCCGGCTCGAGATCGACCTGGATGCGCGCACCGTGCGCATTGATGGTCAGGACCGTGCCGTCACGTCGTACCAGTTCGATTTACTCGTCGCCATGGCTGAGCGCGCCGGTCGCGTACTGTCGCGTGAACAGATCATGGACGCCATCAAGGGCGAGCCGCTGGAAGCCTTCGACCGCTCGATTGATGTGCATATCGGCCGCCTGCGCGCCGTGCTCGAAGACGATCCGAAGCAGCCACGCCGCATCATCACCGTGCGCGGCGCCGGCTATGTGTTTGCGCGGGCCCAGGATGTCTAGATTCGACAAACTCAGCTGGTCGCGCCATCTGTATGTGCGCATTTATGTCGCCGCACTGGCCAGCCTGGCTGTGGTCGCGTTCGCGTTTTACGCTTTCCTGCGCTGGTATCCGGATGCCTCGCCGCCGGTACAATTTTTTGACAGCGTCAGCGACTACGCCGCAGAACTCCTGCCGTCGGCCGATGCCCCTGCCGCCGCGCTGCAAGCTGCACTCGAACATCGCCGCTGGCGTCGCTATCTTGGCCTGGCTGTCTATGCAGCAGACGGCAAGCCGCTCGCGGCGACCGGCGAAAAACTCCCGCCACCCGACCTCACGCAGCAGCAGAGCGGCTGGCTCGATGGCCACCCGCCCGTATTCCAGACGCGCCTGCCGGATGGCCGTTTTCTGGTAGCAGAACGTCAATCCAATCCGCGCCACCGGCCACGCATCAACATCATGCTGTGGCTGGCGCTGATCGCGCTGGCCATGGGCGCAGGCGCGTATCCGGTCGCGCGCCGCATCACGCGCCGGCTTGAACGATTACAGGGCAGCGTCGATGCGCTCGGTGAAGGCCAGCTGTCGACGCGCGTGGCCATCGAGGGCAGTGATGAAGTCGCGCGCCTGGCGGCAAGTTTCAATCGCTCAGCCGGACGCATCGAGGCCCTCGTCGATGCACAAAAGGCGCTGCTGGCGAACGCCTCGCATGAATTGCGCTCGCCGCTCACGCGCATCCGCATGGCGGTGGAATTGATGGTCGAACAGCCGACCCCGGCCATGCGCAGCGAAATGGTGCGCAACATTGCCGAGCTCGACTTGCTCATCGATGAAATCCTGCTCGCCAGCCGCCTCGACGGCGCCGGCGAAAGCGTGCAGACGAATGAACTCATTGACCTCACCGCACTGCTGGCAGAAGAATGCGCGCGCGTCGACGCCGAACTCGAAGCGCCCAACATTACCTTCACCGGCAATTCAAAACTGCTGCGACGCATGCTGCGCAATCTGCTCGAAAACGCGCAACGTTATGGCGACGGCACAGCGATTATGGTCAGCGTCAGCACGCCGGATCAGCAGCAGCTATCGATCGATGTCTGCGATAGTGGCCGCGGCGTACCGCTGGCCGAACGCGAAAAAATCTTCGCGCCCTTCTACCGCTTGCCCGGTGCGCGGGAGCGTGATGGCGGCGTCGGGTTGGGCCTGAGCCTGGTGCGGCAGATCGCGCGCGCGCATCGTGGCGACGTCGTCTGTCTGGCTGGACCGGAACGCGGCAGCTGCTTTCGGGTGACTTTGCCGCGCTAAGGTAGCGTTAAAGCGGGGCGCGTGTTTCATCTAGGCAACTCACGATGTTACAATCGGCGCTCCCGATTCCTGTTTCCCGCCATGGCCGCCCTCGACGTCGTAAAGCTGATTTTCCTCGCCGCCATCTGGGGATGTTCCTTCATTTTCTTGCGCGTGATCGTGCCTGAAGTCGGGCCGCTCATGACGGCGCTGTTGCGCATGTCGCTGGCCAGCGTCGCCCTGATCAGCTTCGCCACTTTGATCGGCACGCAGATGCAATGGCGCCGTAATGTCAAAGCCTATGCGGCCGTGGGCGTATTCGCGACCGTGCTGCCGTTTTCCTGCTTTTCGTATGCCTCGCAATTCCTGCCGGCCGCGTATTCGGCGCTGCTCAATGCCACCTCACCGCTGTTTGGCGCGCTGTTCTCGGTGCTGTGGCTGGCCGAGCGCCTGACCCTGCAAAAGCTGGTCGGGCTGGCCACTGGCGTCTTCGGCGTCGGTGTGTTGGTCGGTGCCGGCGCGCTCGTGCTGAACATGACCACGATCGTCGCCGCCGCAGCCTGCCTGCTCGCCGCCGCCAGTTATGCCGTCTCCAGCATCATCGTCAAGAAGACCGGTCATCCGCAGGACGGCGCGGATGGCCATATCGATCCCATCGCAATGGCGACCGGATCGATGGCGCTGGGGGCGGTCATTCTCATGCCGGCCCTGCCCTTTATCCTGCCCAAGGCGCTGCCAACATTGCCGGCATTCGGCGCCGTGCTCGGCCTGTCGCTGCTGTCTTCGGGCGTGGCGCAAGCCATGTTCATCCCGATGATCGTGCGCATCGGCCCCACGCGGGCGATGTCCGTGGGCTTTCTGATTCCGCTGTTCGGCATGCTGTGGGCCTACCTCTTTCTTGGTGAGCAGGTCGCCAGTTCGACCCTGGCAGGGGGCGCGATCGTTTTGCTGGCGATGGGACTGGTGCTGACTGCGCGCCATCCGGAAGCGGAAGATACGCTGACCGTCGAAGCCTGATGTTTTCTGCTCACCTGAAGCCACTGCCTGCCGCATGAATCCGAGCAATCCACTGCGCCGTATCGACCTGTTTTCCTGAACCTGCTGGCGACGATCTGGTGCAGCCTCTTGCTCGATGAAAAAATCACCCTGACCATGCTGACCGGTTGCGCCATGGTCGTATTCAAACCTGCTTGAAAAATATAAGCTAAAGCAATGAGTGTCGCTCCGGCGGCACCTGGCCCGCCACTTTTTCGCGCCGTCTGATCTTGCTGGCATGTGAGCCTGCTACCTTTATCTCAGTTCACAGACTGAGGAAAATCCAGCATGTCGGTGCCTAAACCAGACGGCGATAAAAAGCACATGGCGAAGGAAAGCGTCGTCGCGGGCGCAAGTCTCGACAGGAAATCCCATGCAGGCCATCCTGCAGAACTGGCAGGCGCCGGCCTGTCTTCATGGCGCTTGAATTCAGAAAGAAAAAACTCACAGCGTACAAAAAATGTCCTTTTGGCGAGCATCATGCAAGCCAAAATTGTCGAAGTCGAACAATGCCAAAGAGACTATGCGCAACTCACGCAGACACGCAATGGCTTTGCCAAGGGCGGCAAAACACCTGATGCGATCAAGGAAATAGCCGCGCAGTCCGAGCTCGACCAGTGCCATAAAAAATTGAATGCCATGCTTGGCGATCTCGAATTATTCGAGCAAGCCACGCAAGAAAATTCGACCGCGCAGGATGACCAGGCCAGAGCTGCCTGCCTGCGCCATTTAAAGCAGCTCACACTGCTAAAACAGAATAAATTTGTCCAGAATGCGCTGCCCTGGGACGTCGGCGCCGGCCAATGCGCGGCCTTCTGTTACGAATACATCCATCGACGCCGGGCGGGCGCCACCCCCAGCCTGAGCCTGTCTCGATTGCCGCGTTTGCCGCAAGGCCTAAGCGCTCAGTCGGCGATGCATCATGCGACCCATGGCGCGAGGCCAGTCGTCGAGCAAGACCTGCAGCGCTACCTGCATACCTTGCAAAACCTCCAGCACAAGATGCTCACCAATACCGAGCATCCGTTTTTTTTACTGGTCATTCATTGCGGCGCGCGCGGACAGGCGCATCTGGCCGACGCCAACGAAACCCATGCCATCGTGCTCGATGCGGGCAAAGAACACTGCGGCATCTTTGATCCGAATTTCGGCTTCCTGCCAATGTATTTTGCGCGGCGCCATCTTGAATTGCCGTGGCTGCTGGCCTTGCTGTTCATGGAATACGATGCGTCCAGATTTTCGCTTTGTATCCTTGAGTAAGCATAGGATTTCAGCTACGCGGCATTAGCACCCGTCGACTGTGACATGCAGTGCGCCGCGCAGCGCATTGCACACGACCACGCTTTGCGCTGCGCGCAGGTCGTCAGGCGTCAGCGGCCGCTCGCTGGCATGCCAGGCAGGATCCGCGAGCAGCGCTGCGCGCATCACGCCCGGCAGCACGCCGGCAGACAGCGGCGGCGTGAACCATTGGCCATTCAGCTTGAGGAAGATATTGCTGCGCCCGCCCTCAGTCAGTTCGCCACGTTCGTTGACGAAGATCCGGTCGAAGGCGCCCACGGCTTCCGCCGCGCGCCATGCCGCATCGTAGCGCGCGCGCACCGAGCTTTTGTGACGCAGGAACAGCTCGCCCGAGTACATGGGCTCAGGCTCAAGCTGGATGCGCACGATGGCCGGCAAGGGTGTCAGCACACCGCTCTGAATGCGCAGGCCCTGCGTATCGAGCGCGAGCCGCAGGCGATGCGCCAGGTTTGGCGCGAACTGCATGCAGGCCTGCTGCACCATGGCGCGCGCTTCGGTCTCACTGAAACGGATGCCGAAATATTCAGCCGATGCGCGCAGGCGTTGCAGGTGACGCTCCAGCAGCGCGACGCCATTTTCCAGCGTCGCCAGCATGGTCTCGAACAGCTCGAACTGATTCGGCAAATTTCTCAGGAAGCGCGCCTTCAACAGGCACTCGGCATACTCGTCCGCGGCCACGCTGTCATGCACGATGCCGGCGCCGACACCCATCTCGCCGCGATGCAATCCGCCGGCATCGGGCGCCTGCAAATGCAGCGTGCGGATTGGCACCGAAAGACAGAAGTCACCGACGGCCGCACCATCCTTCTGTGCATCGAACCAGCCGATCGCGCCTGTGTAAAAACCGCGTGCAGAAGGTTCGAGCTCACGGATGATCTGCATCGTGCGCCGCTTGGGCGCGCCGGTGATCGAGCCGCAGGGATAGAGCGCCATGAAGACATCCTGCAGACTCACATCGTCGCGCAGCCTGGCTTGCACGGTCGAGGTCATTTGCAGCACCGCACTGTAGCGGCTGACCTCGAACATGGCCGGCACCGTGACCGAGCCGACGCGCGCAATGCGGCCGAGATCGTTGCGCAGCAGATCGACGATCATCAGGTTTTCGGCGCGGTTCTTCGGATCCGACGCGAGGCGCACGGCGCTGGCCGCATCGAGCGCGGCGTCAGCGCCGGCCGCCGCCGTGCCTTTCATCGGCCGCGCCGTGAGCACGCCTTGTTCATGGCGCACAAACAGCTCCGGCGACAGCGACAGCACGGCACCGCCATCGGGCAGCGCGATCAGTGCACCGTAAGGCACCGGCTGGCGTTCGCGCAGGCGCGCATACAGCGCATGAATGCCACCAAAGGCATCGAAGCGCAGGCGGTAAGTATAGTTAATCTGGTAAGTGTCGCCGGCGGCAATCCAGTCGTGGATGCGGGCGATGGCGTCATTGAAGGCACGCTCGTCGACATCGCTGCGCAGCTGGGCAATGCCGGCAGGCCTGCCGTCACTGGATTGCGCCAGCCAGTCGCCGACCTGCTGCGCGGATAAACGCTCACAGTGCGCAAACAGCAGCACCTGCGACAGTGGCTCGCCTGCGCGTGCTTCAACGCCCTGCATTTGCGCGCCCAGCTCATAGCTGAACAGGCCTACCGCATGCAGTCCCTGCGCCATCGCGTCCTGCATGTTTTGCAGCACCCCCGGCAGCGCCGCGGCATCGGCGCAGGCGAGCGTGGCAACGTGACCGGTGTAAAGACGCGATGCGCCATCACGGTCGTCGAGGAGCGCGAAGCAGTCCACGTCAGCTGCCGCGCTTCGAGAGGACAATGCCAAACAGGAGCAAGCCGCCGCCGACGATTTGCCACGCACCGACCACTTCATTGAACAGCAGCCAGGCCGCGATCGTGGCTGTCAGCGGCTGGATCAATAGGCTCACTGAAGACAGTGCCGCCGGCAAATGCGCCGAGGCGTAAGCGATTACGGTTTGTCCGCCGATCTGCGCCACCAGCGCCAGCGTCAGCAGCGTCATCCAGCCGGCGCCGCCACCCGGCCAGAAGGGCGCGGCAGAAGCGAGCGCAAACGGCAGCAAGGCCAGCGCAGTGATCGTCGAGCTCCAGGCCATCAGGCGCGCCGTCGAATACTGGCTGCGCGCCTCCTTGATCGCCAATTGATAGCCGGCGTAAAACACGGCTGACACCAGGCCGAGCGCATCGCCGCCCAGCTTCTGGTCGCCCAGGCCGGCGTTCGGCCCCACCAGCATCACCGCGCCCGCCAAGGTGCAAACAAGGCCGACGAGAAAAATCCGCTCGAAGCGCATCTTATGCGCCAGCCACATCCACAGCGCGATGAAGACCGGCGCAAAGTTCGACAGCAGGGTCGCATTCGATACCGTCGTGTAATGCAGAGACAGGTGCCAGCTGGCCATGTCGCCGGCGAAAAACAAACCGGCCCAGACGAGGCCACGGCTGAAGTCAATACGCTTTCCGGCAGCGGCGTCAACGCGGCGCACGCTCAGTGCCCAGCACCACAGAATAGGTGCGGCGATTGCCATGCGCCAGAATGCCGACGCGATCGGACCAACGTCGGACAGGCGCATGAAGATACCGGCAAAGCCGATCGCCATGCCGCCGGTGAGCAGCGCGAGAAAGGCAAGAGCGGTGGAGCGATGTGCGGGCATTTTTTGATTATAGCGGCAAGGGCAAAAAGGCTTTATGCCTGGGATTCAGGCAGACAGGCGGCGGAAATTACCCGCCAGCCGGCGCACCGATTTCACCTTCACATCGACATACGATGGACGGCTCACGAGCGTGCTCTGGTTCGGCAGGAACTGCGTGATCCAGACCGTACGCATGCCGACCGCCTTGGCCGCCTTCAGGTTCGCCAGCGTGTCTTCCACGAGTACGCAGCGACTTGCGCGCACGCGCTCCCTGGCCAGGAGCTTGCGCAGGAACTGGCGCGATGGCTTCGGTCGCATGTGGCCATGTACCCGCATCATTTCAACCGAAATTTGCCGGCGAAAATCGCGATGCAATCCGAGCTGGCGCATCAGCTCATGCGCATAGCGGCGCGGCGCATTCGTGAGCAGAATCTTGTGGCCGGGCAGACGGCGCAATAGCCGCAACAAGCCGCGTTCGGCGCGCACCATGCTGGCGAGTTCGTCAATCGCATGCGTCTCGTGCAGGAATTCGGCGGCATTGACTTGATGGTGCTTGACCATGCCTTGCATGGTCGTGCCGTAGCGCTGCCAGTAGTCAAAACGCAGGGCATTGACGACCGCCTCGTCCGAAGGCAGGCCGCGCTGCTCCAGCAAACGCTGGATAAACACGTTCATCTTCACATTAATAGCCGGGAAGATCGCGTGCGAGGCGTTATGCAGGGTGTTATCGAGGTCGAACAGCCAGATCGGGGTTGGCATCAGAGGGAGACTTCATGCAGGACGCAATGGCTGCGCCCTGCGGTATACGTTTAAAAAACGCTTAGTGGGACCGGATCATGGTGCCGAAGGCCTGCTCGGTCAACACTTCCAGCAGCAGCGAATGCTCAATGCGCCCATCAATGATGTGGACCGTATTGACGCCGGACTTCGCCGCGTCGAGCGCTGATGAAATTTTAGGCAGCATGCCACCAGAGATCGTGCCGTCTTCAAACATCTCATCGATTTCGCGCGCCGACAGGTCGGTGACGAGATTGCCGCTCTTGTCCATTACGCCCGGAATATTGGTCATCATGATGAGCTTTTCGGCTTTCAGGATTTCGGCGATCTTGCCGGCCACGAGGTCGGCATTGATGTTGTAGGCCTGGCCATCTTCACCAAAACCGATCGGTGAAATGATCGGGATGAAGGCATCATCCTGCAGCGCCTTGACGACTGCTGGATTGATCGCATCGATCTCGCCGACGAATCCGAGGTCGAGGAACTGGCCCGGATTTTCACGGTCCGGCATTTTCATCTTGCGTGCGCGAATCAGGCCGCCATCCTTGCCGGTCAAGCCGACTGCCTGGCCGCCGTAATGATTGATGAGCATGACGATGTCCTGCTGGACTTCGCCGCCGAGCACCCATTCCACGACTTCCATGGTTTCTTCATCGGTGATGCGCATGCCTTGCACGAAGGTGCCTTGCTTGCCGATTTTTTTCAGTGCATTGTCGATTTGCGGACCGCCGCCGTGGACTACGACCGGGTTCATGCCGACCAGCTTGAGCAGGATGACATCGCGCGCGAAGCCATGCTTGAGACGCTCTTCGGTCATCGCATTCCCGCCGTATTTGACGACGATGGTCTTGCCGTGGAATTTACGAATATAAGGCAAAGCCTCGGCCAGGATTTCCGCCTTAATTTGCGGCAAAACGGCGCTGAGGTCTGCGCCACCGGGGCTGGTCAAATCAGTCATTACGTATCCTGAAAATAGTTTCGGCGATTTTACAGCGAAACTTGGGCTGCCTTGCAGGCGATTTCGGCTGGGACTTGTGTTTATTTTATGTTCGTACGCATCTTTTGCGGAATTGACAAAGTGGAGCGATCGACGATGTCCAAAAAAGCTTATTCGAATGGCGCCTCGCAGCTGCGCGATTCCTGCTTCGGGAATTCGGCCAGCAGCTTCGCAAATCCGGCATTCGTTGCCACGTCGGCGGCATGAACCTGGAAAGCCGCCTTCCTGTCTGCCTTGCCGAAACGGCCGAGCCGGGCGGTATGCACGCCTTTTTGCGTCAGGTTCTCCAGATGCGCCTTGGCCGCTTCTTCGGTGCGGAAAATCCCGAGTGAAATCCCCCAACGCTGCTCGCCCTCCGGCATGATGAAAAAATCACTGATGCCCAACCGGCGCAATTCAGCCGTCTTGCGGTCGGCAGCGTCCTTGCTGCCCTGCGATGGGATCAGCACCATGTGGCGCGGCGGCTCCACGACGCTGCCGCTTGCGAATTTGCCGGGAAGCTGCAGGCTTTCCAGGCGCTGCTCGAAGCGCGTTGCGTCAGCCGCATCGAAATTGCCGACTTCAAGGCAGGCCGCCGCGAGCGGCCTGGACGATGTCGACGCACTCATGGACGCCGGTTCCGTCACCAGCAGTTTGATGCTATCGGCGTTGATTTGCCGGGCCATGCGCACAGGTTCACGCGCATCGGCGAACAGGCCGCCCTGCTGTAACGCAAACAGCGCGAAATTGGCCAGCACCAGCAAGCCAAAGAACAGTTTCAACATGCTTGACTCCTGACGACGGCATGCAGGCCGAGCAGCACGAGATTATCAATCTGTTCGTGCCCCTGCGGCAGCTGCAGATGTGGTGAAATCAGCGAGGCCGCGCCGCCAGACAGCAGGCAGCGCACTGGCCCAGTCCGACTGTGCACGGCGACTGCGCGTTCGATCGCGCCGGCTTGCGCGGCGAGACAGCCGCTGACGATGGCGGCATCGGTGTGATCCGCAAAAGCTTGGTCTATGCGCAGGTTTTGCGCGACTTGCGGCAGCTGCGCTGTATTGCGCGCGAGCGAACTGGCCATCAGGCCGAGGCCGGGCAAGATCATGCCACCAATGAACACGCCCTCTGCAGTGAGCGCATCAATCGTGGTCGCCGTGCCGCAGGTGGCGATGATCAAGGCCGTGCCGGGTAGCAGCGCATGCGCGCCGATGGCGGAGGCGAAGCGGTCGCAGCCGAGCAGCGCCGGATTACGATAGCCATTGCGCACGCCGGCCAGCTCTGCGACCGACGCGAACCAGCCAAGCTCCGAACCTGCCGGCAGCGCCTGTTGCAAGGCCGCTGCGATATCTGCGCCAGCCACATTCGAGATCAATACCCGACTAACGGCGAGGCCGCGCCAGGCCTGCTGCAGCTGGTCGATCTGGGCATGCGCGACCGAACCACTGGCCAGCCAGTGGGCAGACGATGGCGCACTCGCCGCGTCAATCACGGCCCATTTGATACGCGTATTGCCGGCGTCGATTAGCAGCATGTCAATGCTCCGCCACGGCGCGCAACGAGACATCGCCCGCCATCACGGTAATGCGGCCAGCGCTGCCTTCGAGCAGCAGCAGCCCGTTCGCATCGACGCCACAGGCGACGCCTTCATGCAGCGTTTTTCCCTGATCCACGATGACGACGGCCTTGCCCTGATGCGCATGCAAGGCATTCCAGCGCGACTGAAATGCCGCGAAGCCCTGGTCTTCAAACAGGTTCATGGCGACCGCCAGGGCATCGAGCAGACGCGCCAGCAGCAGCGCACGGTCCTGCGTCACCGCGCCATCCATCTGTGCGGCCGGCTGGCCGATTTGCACTGCCAGTGCGTCCGGCATGGTGACATTTAGGCCGATGCCGATGATGGCCCAGACGCCTTGGTCGCGGGCGGCGGTGGATTCGATCAAGACACCGGCCAGTTTTTTACCGTCCAGCAGTACATCATTGGGCCACTTCAATTGCGCCGCAATGTCAAAGCTCGCCATCGTTTCCGCGAGCGCCACGCCTACCGCCAGTGGCAAGCCGAGCAATTGATGCAGCGGGCGACGGAATTTCCACGCCAGTGAAAACGTCAGCGAGCCTTCGCTGCTGGACAGCCAGCTGCGCCCGCTGCGTCCGCGACCGGCGGTTTGCGACAGCGCCAGCAGACATTGCCGCGGCGGCAGCTGCTCCACGCGGGCGAGTAGATCGGCATTCGTCGAGCCAGTCTCCGTGACGACATCGATGACGATTTCACGCGCAGCAGAGCCGCACAGGGCGCTGATACGCGCGGAAGAAAGAGGGATATTGGACATATTGCGCATTGTAACGGGATGGGCTTTCACGCGTCACCTTTGTCACCTTGTATCAGCAGGGTTTATGATTTTTGCTCAGAGCCCGGATGGGTCTGCATAGCGGCCTTGTCCCTTACACTGCTTGCATGAGCTCTGCGCCACCACCCCCGCCTGAAATCACGCGCAGCAGCAGGCATGATGACACCGTCGTGGCCACTGGCAGCTGGCGCGTCCAGTCGCTCATTGCCAGCACGAACATCGCCCAGCTGCAGCAGCGTCTGGCGCAGGAACAGGGATCAGGCTGGGACCTGTCGGGCATCTGTGATCTTGACCATCTCGGCGCGCAATTACTGTGGCATGCCTGGGGCAAGAAACGGCCCGCACAATTGACGATGGCGCCCCAGCACGAAGCGATTTTCCAGCGCATTGAAGAAGCGGGCGCGCTGCAAATGCCGACGCAGGCGCAGGTACGCCCCAACACCGCGACCGCATTTGCCCAGCTGTTTCATGCGCTGACCGAGCACGTGCTCGGCTTCATCACACTGATCGGCCAGCTCAGCGTCGACCTGCTGCAATTTGCGCGCGCGCCGCTGCGTGGGCCGTGGAAAGAAATCTCTTCGAATATTTTTCATACCGGTTATCAGGCGCTGGCCGTGACGGCGCTCGTGGGCCTGTTGATCGGCGTGGTGTTGTCGTATTTGTCGGCGCAACAATTGCATCTGTTTGGCGGCGACATCTACCTCGTCAATATTCTCGGCATGAGCATCATTCGCGAACTCGGGCCGCTGCTGGCGGCAATCCTCGTGGCGGGTCGCTCAGGCTCGGCAAACACGGCGCAGCTGGGCGTGATGCGCGTGAACGAAGAACTCGATGCGATGCTGGTGATGGGTATGCCGCATGGCTTTCGCCTGGTCATGCCGAAGGTGCTGGCACTGGCGCTGGCGATGCCGCTGCTGGTGATCTGGACCGATGCCGTCGCGCTGGTCGGCGGCATGCTCGCGGCCAAGGCGGAGCTCGGTTTGTCGCCGACGTATTTCCTGAAAAAATTACCCTCCGCCGTACCGCTGGCAAATTACTGGATCGGACTGGGCAAGGGCCTCGTATTTGGCTGCCTGATCGGCCTCGTTGCCTGCCATTTCGGTTTGCGCATCAAGCCCGATACCGAAAGCCTAGGCCACGGCACGACCTGGTCGGTCGTGTGCGCAATTACCGCAGTGATCATCGCCGATGCGTTGTTCGCGGTGATGTTCAGCGACTATGGCTACTAGCTTTTGCGCGGCGGTGGCTTGGGTTCCGGCTGGAAAGTCGTCGTCGAACTTGACGAGGAACTACCCGGTCGCTTCGGGCGCTGTGGTGTATGGAAGTCCGCCGCATTCGGCGATTTGCCCACAGGCATATGTATCACGACTTCGTCATTATGCCGGAGCACCACACTGTGCTTGGTATCCCGCCCCGCCCTTGCTTGAGGCGTTTCGTAATTGAATGGATGCGAGCCAAAGTTTTCAGCGAGGTGAATGGTGACATTGACGTTGATAATTTCATTCGCACCTGCAACGACAGGCTGACGCTCGACGGACAGGAAATCGTGTTCATCCAGGCCTTTGACGTGCAAGCTGTTGACGAATCGAGCGGGCGTGGCCTTGGTGTCTGGCCAGCGATGCATGAAACATGCACCAACCGCATCGATGGCCAGCTGGTATTGATTCATGCTCCTGGTGTAATTGGCCAGACTGCGCACGCCATAGCGGGCACCCAGACGCGCGCCGTGCGCCGGAATCCTGGCCCACCAGCTATCGGGCGCCACGGTATAAGCCGCGCCTTGCATGAGCTGACTGACCAGCGAACCTGCCATCATCGGCAGCAAGCGCGAAAGGAAAAAATACTGCTCACCTCCCGGCTTGGCCAGCGGCTCACCGGTGAAAAAGCGCTGCATGCCCCAGCCAACGGCCATCGCGCAAGAATCAAGATAATTCCCGATGATGAAGTTCATGAGCCAGGCAATGGCTTTGGTCGCCTTGCTGCTTTGGTCCGGTTCATACCGCAGCATGCGGCAAGCGCCCCACGATCGGTCCGCCACATAGCCCGGCAAACTGGCGCCGGAAAACAAGAAATTTTGCATCGCCAAGGGTTGCGAAGTCATGGCCCCTCCCACCGCCGTGGCCATGCTCAGGCACAGCACGCGCGCAAAGGTGTACATGCCGTCTTCTGCCGTGCCGAAGGTCTGGTTCCAGCCGGTCTCGACCAGGCTCTTTTGCGATTTTCTTTCGACATCGGCGTTACCGACGGTCCCGGGTTGAATGTAGTAAGCCGCGCCCATCAGGACCAGGCCCCCGAGCGCGGCGGCCTGGGCACTCGCATGGTCACCTGCATCCTGATCGGCTTTGCCAAACAAACTGGAGCCGATCACATAGTTGGCAGCGGACGACACTACCAAGCTGACCGTGACGCGGATCTTGCGTCCGTGCTGACTTGCAAATTCCTGACAGAATTTGAATGGCATTTTTGCTCCCTGGCTTGAACAATCGTCGAGGCTCTTGATGGCCATTTCCCCGAATGAATGCATTGGGGTAGTTCGTTCAATCCAGTATAAATACAAGTCGAAACGACTTTCGCAATCGGGCAGGAAACCTGCCATAAATTTTTTTCCGCACAACACCTGGCCGCCAAGTAGCCACTCCCTGCGTCAGATCAAACCGGCAATGCAGCCATGCCCTGTCACACAGGTTCAGACTAAAGCAGGGAGAACCGCATGACGACACCGCCGCCATTGATCCGCATTGCCCATGTGCGCACGCAGTTTGGTGCGACGCTGGTGCATGAAGACTTGAATCTCGACATTTTTCCCGGTGAAATCGTCGCGCTCATCGGCGGCTCCGGCTCGGGCAAGACCACGCTGCTGCGCCAGATCCTGGGTCTCGCGCGGCCGAATGCCGGCAGCATCAGCGTCTTCGGCATCGCCCTCGCCCAGGCCGACCGGCAGCAACTACAGACCTTGCAGCAGCGCTGGGGCATGCTGTTCCAGCACGGCGCGTTGTTTTCGGCGATGACGGCCTTCGACAATGTGGCGCTGCCGATGCGCGAATTGCGCGCCTTGCCGGAAACGCTGATCTGCGACGCGGTCTTGCTCAAGCTGCACATGGTCGGCATCGCGCCCGACGATGCGCTGAAAATGCCGGCCGATTTATCCGGCGGCATGCAAAAGCGCGTGGCACTTGCCCGGGCACTGGCACTTGAACCGGAACTGCTCTGTCTGGACGAGCCGACTGCCGGTCTCGATCCTGCGCTCGCGCATGCCTTTGTCGAGCTGATCCGTGCCTTGCATGGCGCCATGCGGCTGACGGTGCTGATGGTCACGCATGATGTGGCAACCTTGCTGGCACTGGCCTCGCATATCGCTGTGCTGGCGGACAGGCGCGTGGTGGCCAAGGCCGCGCCGGCTGAGGTAATGAGGCTGGCGCATCCCTTCATCCGTGATTTTTTCCGCAGCGGGCCCGGCGTCGACCGACAGGAGACCACCGATGGAAAATAAGGCACATGCCCTCATCGCTGGTCTGTTCACGCTGCTCATGCTGCTGCTGGCGCTGCTCTTTGCGCTGTGGCTCGGACGCGATCGCGTCGAACGATTACCTTACGAAATGGTGACGCGGCTGTCGATACCCGGGCTCAATGAGCAAGCAGCGGTACGTTATCGCGGTCTCGATGTCGGTGTGGTCGACCGTATCAGTTTCGATCCGGCCGTGCCCGGCCAGATTCTCGTGCACATGAATATTGCGCCTGACACGCCGGTGACGAAATCAACCTTCGGCATGCTCGGCTATCAGGGCGTGACCGGCATCGCCTATGTTCAGCTCGATGACGATGGCAGTAATCCGGCGCGCCTGCCCAGCTCCCACGAACATACGGCGCGCATCACCATGCGCCCGAGCCTGCTCGATCAGGTGCAGGATCGTGGCCTGGCGATTCTGATCCAGACCGAGGTATTGGCGCAGCGGCTCACCGCACTGCTGGCGGATGAAAACCAGCGAACCATGCTGGCTGCCTTCGATCATGTCAGTAGCGCCGCGCGCGAAATTGAAACGATACCGCGCAACCTGAATCCCACGCTGGCGCGCCTGCCGGCACTCGCTGATGAAAGCGCGCGCACGTTGGCCGCCTTGCGTCATCTGGAGGATCAGGCCAGCCAGCTTACCAGTCAACTGCAGGCACCAAACGGACCGGTGGCGCACCTGTCCAGCGCCACCGAGCAGATCAGCAATGTCGCCGGCCAGCTCGCCAGTGAAATGCCGCCACTGACGAGCGAGCTGCGCAGCATGCTGCGCAGCGTCAATCGCACGCTCGATAATCTCAATGAACGACCGCAAGGCCTGCTGTTCGGCCGTGGCGCGATGCCGCCGGGACCGGGCGAATCCGGCTTTGCGCATCAAGGAAATTAATTGCAGAGGCGCGCCATGCAACCCTGCCGAACCAGCCTGACGTTAGCATTACTGGTTTTGCTCGGCACTGGCTGCGCGATGCACCAGCCAATGCTGCTGGTCGATCTTGGCGCAGCGTCCATATCCATCGCGACAAACCCAGGATTACCGGCGCTGCGCATGAGCCCGGTGCAGGCGCCGCCCTGGCTGGATGAGCCGCGCATGTTATACCGGCTGCTCTATGAAAATCCGCTGGAAGTACATGCCTATGCGACCCGGCGCTGGCTGATGGCGCCGGGTTTGCTGTTCGAGCAGCGCGTACGCCAGCGGCTGGTCGCGGCGGGACGCATCGTCTTGCCAGCGACCGACACGACGACCGGAATGCCGACCCTGAAGATCGAGCTGTACGACTTCATGCAACATTTTTCTGATCCTGCCAGCAGTTCAGGACGTGTCCTCATGCGCGCCTCGTTGTACACTGGTCAGCAACTGTTCGCACAACACACTTTTTACGGGCAAGTCGCGGCCAGCAGTGCCGATGCGGCCGGTGGCGCCCGGGCACTGGCCGGCGCCAGTGATGTCGCTATCGACGCGCTGCTGCGCTGGCTTGCGGCGAACCCGTGCAAACCTTGACGCTTGATGATGGCAACTTTAAAACCGACAGTACTTCCCGCTGGCTCCGCATTTGCGCGTGTCGGCGTGCTGCTGTATGCACTGCTGATCATCTATGCAAGCTGGTATCCCTTCAGCGGCTGGCATAGCAATGGCCTTTCGCCGCTGGCATATCTGTGGTCGCCACCGCCGCATTACTGGACCCTGTTCGATTTGCTCACCAATCTTGTCGGCTACATGCCGCTCGGGGTGCTCGGCGTGTTCGCGCTGTATCCGAAGCAGCGCGGCGCCAGCGCGCTTGTGCTGGTGGCCTTAGGCGGCTTCTTGCTATCGGCGCTGATGGAAGCGGTACAGACTTTTTTGCCCAGTCGCGTCGCCTCGAATCTGGATTTGTTCAGCAATGGCTTCGGCGCGCTCGTTGGCGCGTTACTGGGCGTGCTGCTCGCCGACAGCTTCCTGCGCAATGGCCGTTTGCTGATCGTACGCCAGGAATGGCTGACACCGGCTGCGAGTTCCGGGCTCGCAGTACTGGCGCTGTGGCCGCTGGCGCAAATTTTTCCGCAGTCGTATCTGTTTGGCCATGGCCAGCTGCTGCCAATTTTTTCCGATTGGCTGTCGCTGCTGCTGGAGTCGCATATCGATCTCGGCGCCGCCTTGCGCCACAGCCCGGAGCTCAGCGTGGAGCAATACTGGCTCTCGGAAACCGTCATCAGCGCCTGCGGCATGACCGGGGCCTTGCTGTCGATGATTTGCGTGCTGCGCGAACGTGCGCCAAAATTCCTGCTCGTCGTGCTGTTGCTGGCAGCGGCACTGGTCGGAAAGGCGCTCGCCAGCGCGCTGCAATTTTCACCGGACTATGCCTTCATCTGGCTCACGCCCGGCGCGCAAGCCGGCCTGTTGCTCGGCATGGTGATGTTGAGCGGCCTGATCTACGCGCCGCCCGTGGCCCAAAGACGCGTAGCGGCACTGAGCCTGATTATCAGCCTGCTGGTCGTGAATGCGATCCCGGCCAATCCGTATTTCGTCTCGACCCTGCAAACCTGGGTACAAGGAAAATTCCTGAACTTTAACGGCGCGGCGCAATTCCTGTCGCTGATGTGGCCGTTCATGGCGCTCTGGTTCCTGTATCACCCCGCGCATCGCGAGAAGGCGCGCTGACGACCACGCTGGAGACGACGGCTTTGCGGCGGGTGTATCATCCGTTTTTCCCTCAATGCCAGCCATCATCATGTCCGACACTCCGTATTTCTCCCAACATGTCTTCATATGCATGAACCAGCGCGAAGACGGCCGGCCCTGTTGCGCCGAACGCGGCGCGCAAGCCGCGCAACAGCATGCCAAAAAGCGCATCAAGGCCCTTAACCTGAATGGCGAAGGCAAGATCCGCATTAACCAGGCTGGCTGCCTCGACCGCTGCGAAGAAGGCCCGGTGCTCGTGGTCTACCCGCAAGGCACCTGGTACACCTATGTCGACACACAAGACATCGACGACATTATCGACCAACATCTGATCGGCGGCCAGGTCGTCGAACGCCTGAAGATCTGAACCATGAACCTGCAAACCCAACGTTTTTCACTCAACGGCGCAGCCGGCGCCCTCGAATGCGCGCTTGATTTGCCCGAAGGCGCACCGCGCGGCATTGCCATCGTCGCGCATCCACATCCGCTGTATGGCGGCACCATGGATAACAAGGTCGTGCATACCATCGTGCGCGCCTTTGTCGCTTTGGGGTATGCCACGGCGCGCATGAATTTTCGCGGCGTGGGCAGCTCGGCCGGCGTACATGATGTCGGCGTGGGCGAGACGGATGACATGGCTTTATTGCTCGAACATATGCGCAGCCTGTATCCGGAACTGCCAGCGGCATTCGGCGGTTTCTCGTTTGGCACCTTCGTGCTGGCGCAATTGCAGCAGCGCCTGATCGCCGACGGCGCGCCCGCTGAACGACTGGTGCTGGTCGGCACCGCTGCCGGCAAATGGGCCATTCCGCTGGTGCCGGCCAATACCCTGTTAATTCATGGCGAGCTCGACGAGACCATCCCGCTGCAGGATGTATTCGATTGGGCAAGACCGCAGGATTTGCCGGTGCTCGTCATCCCCGGCGCGGATCATTTCTTTCACCGTAAGCTGCAACATATCAAGAATTTCATGATCGAAATGTGGTAGCCCCGTATATCGTGATTGTTATAATGCGCCATTGATGTCCGCGCCCGCTCCTGGGCTGGCGCTGTTTTGCTCAACTTGTCCTGCTTATCGGCCCTCCTTATCTGCTAGTCCTGCCACCCTGATTGCTCATGAAAAAATTCCTCGCGGCCGTCGCCGCAACGCTCTTCACCCTGACATCCGCCATCGCGCAAATCGTTCCCGCACCGACCGTCGCCGCGCGCTCCTGGATCCTGGTCGATGCGACCAGTAACCAGATCCTCGGCTCGCAAGACCCGACCATGCGCGTCGAGCCTGCCTCCTTGACCAAAATCATGACCGCCTACCTTACATTTGCGGCGATAAAGGACAAGAAGCTCGACCTGAACCAGCTCGTCAATGTTTCCGTGCGCGCCTGGAAAGTCGACCCGAGCAGCTCGAAAATGTTTATCGATCCGGCCACGCCCGTGAAGATCAATGACCTGCTGTTCGGTCTCATGGTTCAGTCCGGCAATGACGCCGCCGTTGCCCTGGCCGAAGCCGTCGCCGGCAGCGAAGAAACGTTTGTCGTGCTGATGAACCGCGAAGCCGAGCGCATGGGCCTGAAAGCCACGCATTTCGCCAATCCGCATGGCTTGCCAAGCAATGACAATTACTCGACTGCGCAAGACCTGTCGACGCTGGCGGCGCGCTTCATTGCCGACTATCCGGAAGGCTACAAGATTTACTCGACCAAGCAATACACTTACAACAAGATCACCCAGCCGAACCGTAACCGCCTGCTGTGGCTGGACCCATCCGTCGATGGCATGAAGACCGGCCATACCTCGAGCGCCGGTTACAGCATGATTACGTCGGCCAAGCGGCCGAATGGCGTCGGCGAACGCCGGCTGATTTCCGTCGTGCTTGGGACGACCTCCGACCAGATACGTGCACAGGAAAGCCAGAAGCTGCTGAACTGGGGTTTCCAGAATTTCGATACCGTGAAGCTGTATTCAAAAGGCCAGGCTGTCGCCACGCCGGAAGTCTGGAAAGGCTCGCAAAACCAGATCAAGATCGGCTTCACGCGCGACATGTACGTGACGGTGCCGAAGGGCGTTGGCGAGAAGCTCAAGCCTGTGCTCGAACGGAATGATCCGCTGATCGCGCCTATCGTACAAAACAGCGTCATCGGCAAATTAAAGATGGTCGCCGACGGCAAGGTCGTCGTGGAATTGCCCGTGCTCGCGCTGGAGCAGGTGAACCAGGCAAGCATCTTTGGTCGCGCCTGGGATTCAGTGCGCATGATGCTGAAATAAGCACCACCCGCCCTGCAAAAGCCAGCCTCTGTATCCGGACGCTGGCTTTTTTATTTGCCTCATGCCTGATGCTGTGCCAGCCACCTGAATTCGGCCTATGATGAAGCTGTTATTTCATTGCACAGGAGCTTGATCATGCCCTCCAGTCAATATACCCGCAGCAAAGGCCAAGGACTCACCTACAACATCGCCTACGACCGCAACGAGTATTTCATCGAGCGCGACGGACATCTGAAAAAATCATTCCCTGATGCGATTCTGGCAGGCATCGGGCCCGCGGAAGGCACGGCGGAACTGATGTTGCGCATGGCAATTTCCGATATTGAAAACCTGTATGGCATGGATGAATAGGCAATAAGTACCTACGCCAGCCTGCAATTGGTCAGTTTTTTCCCTGGCCGCAGTATCAGCTTGATGTGCTTTCGACGATTGTTTTGTATAGTGGCAATTCTTTACCCGCCACTGCGGCGCGCCATCGTGCCTGCTTTTCCCAACTTAATCGAAAGTATCGTCCATCATGTTGATCGCCAGCCTCGTCCGTCCCTGTCGCCTTGCAATCGGTGCGCTCTTCCTTACGTCTTTTGCTGCCAGCGCCATGGCTGGCCCCGACGCAACGGTACTCGATCATGCACAGCGCCAGCAGCCGGTTCTGCTCGACACGCTAAAGAACCTGGTCTCGATTGAATCGGGCAGTGGAGACCGTGCAGGCCTCGACAAAATTTCCGCCTACATCGCCGAGCGCCTGAGCAGTCTCGGCGGCAAAGTGGAATTCCTCGAACCGGCTGCTGACACGTATCGCATGCACGATACGCCTGAAAAAATCGGCCGTATGGTCAAGGCGAGCTTCGAAGGCTCAGGCTCCAAGTCGATCCTGCTGATTGCGCATATGGACACGGTCTACCTGAAAGGCATGCTCGCCAAACAGCCCTTCCGCATTGATGGCAATCGTGCCTACGGTCTCGGCATTGCCGATGACAAGGCAGGTATTGCCGTGATTCTGCATACGCTGGAAATCCTGAAAGCCATGAATTTTCGTAATTACGGCAGGGTCACGGTGCTCATCAATGGCGACGAGGAGATCAGTTCACCGGCATCGCGTTCAATTTTTGCAAAACTCGGTGCAGAACACGACCTGACCATGTCCCATGAAGGTTCGTCGATCACCGACGACCAGCTGTCCTTGGCGACCGCTGGGATCGCGGCCGTGACACTAAAAGTGACAGGCCGCGCATCGCATGCCGGCGCAGCGCCTGAGCGCGGCCGCAATGCGATTTACGAACTGGCGCACCAGCTCATGCAGACGCGTGACTTTTCCGAGCCGGCCAAGGGCATCAAGATGAACTGGACCATGATCAATGGCGGCACGAACCGCAATGTGATTCCTGCTGAAGCCAGCGCTGCCGCCGATGTGCGCGTCGAACGCATCGCCGACTATGACGGCCTGGAAAAAAAGGTCCGAGAAACCATCAAGAACCAGCTGATTCCAGATACGAAAGTCGACCTTACATTCGAACGTCGTCGGCCACCGATGCAATCCTCCGCAGCCGGTTTGAGCGTCGCGAAATACGCCAGCAACATCTATGGAGAAATAGGCAAATCGATCAAGGTCACCAGCACCGTCGCCGGCGGCGGCACCGATGCGGCGTTTGCGTCGTCAATGACACAAAACGCCGTGATTGAACGTTTCGGCTTGCAGGGCTTTGGCGCGCATTCGAATGACAGCGAGTACGTGCTGATTGACTCGATTGCGCCGCGCCTGTACATGACAACGCGCCTGATCATGGATTTCTCTAACGGTCTGGTAAAGCTGGACTAGCGTCGGCAGGGCGACACGGCTAAAGCTTCTCGGCGCCTTGGCCCGGCGCCAGTTAAAATACGGCTTAGCCTGATTTTCGAGATTGCCATGACTGAACCAACCCCATCGCCGACTGAATCCCTGATCGAATACCCGAGCGACTTCCCCATCAAGGTCATGGGCGCCATGCATGACGCATTTGCCCAGACCATTGCCGAAGTCGTAATGGGCTTCGATCCCGGCTTCGATCCGGCGACCATGGAAATGCGCCCGTCGAGCAAAGGGACTTACCTCTCGCTGACGGTCACCGTGCGCGCGACCAGCCGTGAGCAACTTGATAATCTGTACCGCGCCTTGTCCGGCCATCCGATGATTAAATACGTCCTCTAAGTGCCCGCCCCGAAGATCATCCAGCGCGGCTTCGAGCCTTATGAA
This sequence comes from Oxalobacteraceae bacterium, assembly GCA_947448025.1. GTDB lineage: Bacteria > Pseudomonadota > Gammaproteobacteria > Burkholderiales > Burkholderiaceae_D > CANFLV01. The sequence goes on from CANFLV010000026.1 coordinate 37,708, forward strand.
GCCAGTTATGCGGCCATGCGCGCCTTCACCGATGCGCGTACGGCCGACACGCCCGATGAACTGTGGCTGGTCAGCCATCCACCGGTCTTCACGCTGGGTCTCGGTGCAGATCGCGCGCATGTGCTGAACCCGCATGATGTCCCCGTAGTGCAGACCGACCGCGGCGGCGAAGTGACTTATCACGGGCCGGGTCAGGTCGTCATTTATCTGCTGATCGATCTGCGCCGTGAGCAGCAGGGCGCGCGGCTGTTCGCGCGCGAATTCGTCGGCAAGATCGAGCAAGCCGTCATCGACACCCTGGCAGCGTATAATCTGGGCGGTGAGCGCAAGCCTGGCGCGCCCGGCATTTACGTCGCCAGCGGTCCGCTGCAAGGCGCGAAAATCGCCGCGCTCGGCCTGAAGATTCGCGGCAATGGCTGTACTTACCATGGTGTGTCGCTGAATGTGGCGATGGACCTCGCGCCGTTCGGCTGGATCAATCCCTGCGGCTATGAGGGACTGGTCACGACCGACATGCAATCCCTGGGCGCCGATGTCGCAGTAGTCGATGTACAAGCGATGCTGGCGCTGCAATTGACAAAATTACTGACGCGCTGACGAACCCGTCACGCTGCCCTCACCTGCCAACGACTAGCCATGACCGACAAGACTGATCCGATCGCCGCCCCGACTTACTACAATCCGCTTGAAAAGCAAAAAGGCGCTGGCAAGACGGCGCGCATCCCGATCAAGATCATCCCTGCCGAGCGCATCCCCAAGCCCGACTGGATCCGTGTGAAAGCCGCGTCGCCGACGACGCGCTTCTATGAAATCAAGGATATCCTGCGCGCCAATAATCTCGTGACTGTCTGCGAAGAAGCCAGCTGCCCGAACATCGGCGAATGCTTCGGCAAAGGTACTGCGACCTTCATGATCATGGGCGACAAATGCACACGCCGCTGCCCGTTTTGCGATGTCGGCCACGGCCGTCCGGACCCGCTCGATGAAAACGAGCCGGAAAACCTCGCCAAGACGATTGCCGCGCTCAAGCTCAGCTATGTCGTCATCACCTCGGTCGACCGCGACGATTTGCGCGATGGCGGCGCGGCGCATTTTGCGGCCTGCATCCGCCGTGTGCGCGAACTGTCGCCCGACACGCGCATTGAAATCCTCACGCCGGACTTCCGTGGCCGCATGGACCGCGCACTGGAAATCCTGGTCGCCTCGCCACCGGACGTAATGAACCACAATCTTGAGACCGCGCCGCGACTGTACAAGGAAGCGCGACCTGGCTCCGATTATGCGTACTCGCTGAACCTGCTCAAGCGCTTCAAGGAATTGCATCCAACGACGCCGACCAAGTCCGGCATCATGGTTGGCCTCGGTGAAACCGACGAAGAAATCCTGCAGGTCATGCGCGACCTGCGCGAACACAAGGTCGACATGCTCACGATCGGCCAGTACCTGATGCCGTCGGGCGATCATTTGCCGGTGCGTCGGTATGTGCATCCTGATACCTTCAAGATGTTTGAGGAAGAGGCGTACAAGATGGGCTTTGTGCATGCGGCGGTGGGGGCGATGGTGCGCTCGAGCTATCATGCGGATCAGCAGGCGCATGGTTTGGTATAAGTAAGACGCGGGATTTTGCCTTTGGCTTCAATTTGTAGTAACGTATCTACAAATAAGGCCAAAGGAGCTATCATGACCATCACCACACTCTCTAGCCGGGAATTCAATCAGCACGCCAGCGACGCCAAAAAGGCGGCAAACAGTGGGCCAGTCTTCATTACCGATCGCGGCCGCCCCGCCCATGTCCTGTTGAGCATCAAAGATTACCAACGGCTAACCGGTGGCCAGCAGAAAATCGCCGAATTGCTAGCCATGCCCGGCATTGAAGATATCGAACTCACGATTCCAGTGCAAAAAGACCTTGCGCGTGCAGCTGATTTCTCATGATGTTAATCCTCGACACCAACGTCGTTTCCGAATTGCGCAAAGTTAGCGCAGGCAAAGGCGATGCGAATGTCACATGCTGGGCCGACAGTGTCGTCGTTAGTAATTTGTACCTGTCGGCGATTACCATTCAAGAGCTGGAAATTGGCGTGTTGCTGGCCGAACGGCGCGATCCTGTTCAAGGGGCGATGTTAAGGACCTGGCTCAACAGCAATGTATTACCCGCCTTCACCGGCCGTATTTTGTCGGTAGATACTGCTGTCGCACTATGCAGCGCAAAACTTAATGTGCCCAATCCCCAAGCTATTCGAGATGGATTGATTGCAGCGACCGCCATAGTGCACGGCATGACCGTAGTCACTCGCAACATTGGCGATTTCGCAGCAACTGGGGTGGCACTACTCAATCCATGGTCACCGACCTGATTCGACAATGCCGGCTACACTGACTCAAGATCAGATGCACATTTGCAATGACATGTGTAAGCTTGAAGCCGTCCCTTTCCAACAAAAATAAAATGACCAAACTTCACCTGCAGGCCTTATCCGTCGCCGCACTCGCGTTTGCCATCACTGGCTGCAGCAGCATTAGACACGATGTCGCACCGATCCACAGCGCCTACACCGTGCAGACCGAAGGCGGCGGCGCCATCGCGCGCGTCATCACGGCGGCAGCCGACTGCCCCCTTATCGAAATCGATGGACGTGCACAAACAATGACGCAACGTGCGGCGCCAGCGACCATTGCGGCGCGCGACCCGGGCAAGAAAGACAGCAAGCCGGCCAACTTTCCGCTACGCAGCTGCGAAGCCCCACTGCCGCGCGGCACACACAGTGCGCAGATCGGTAGCTTCGCGTTTCCGCTGGCGCCTGCCGAGCCAAAACGCATCATCATCCTCGGCGACACCGGCTGCCGCATGAAGCAGGCAGAAAACGAATTCCAGCCCTGTAACGATACCAAGGCTTGGCCATTTGCCGAAGTGATCAAGAGCGCTGCCGCCTTCAAGCCGGAGCTCGTGATCCACGTCGGCGACTTCCATTATCGCGAGAGCCCCTGCCCTGCTGGCAATGCCGGCTGTGCGGGCAGTCCGTGGGGCTTTGGCATGGATGTCTGGGACGCGGATTTTTTCACGCCGGCAGCACCCTTGCTGAAGTCAGCGCCGTGGGTCTTCATGCGCGGCAATCATGAAAGCTGCGCGCGTGCCGGACAGGGCTGGTTCCGCTTCCTTGACAATACGCCGTGGTCAGCCGCGCGCTCATGCGACGATCCGGCCAACGACGGCGAGGCGGATTTTTCTGCGCCCTATAGCGTGCCGCTTAATGCCACCACGCAGCTGATCGTGTTCGACTCATCCAGGGCTGGCCTGAAGGCGTACAAGCCTACTGACGCAGCGTATGGCAAATACCTCACGCAGCTGCAAGAAGTTGACCGGCTCGCGTCACAGAGACAGCATAATTTTTTCCTCGCCCATCATCCGGTACTGGCCTTTGCGCCAAACCCGACGGGCGGACCAACTTATCCCGGCAATGGCGGCTTGCAGTCAGTAATGGCGCAGCTGCATGGGCAGCGCCTGTTTCCGCGTAACGTAGAGCTGGCACTGCACGGCCATGTGCATCTGTTCGAAGCCGTCAGCTTCGCCAGCGATCATCCGGCGAGCATCGTGCTGGGTAACAGTGCTTCAGGCGCCGATGTCGACCTGCCGGCACAGCTGCCACCGGGCCTGATGCCGGCACCGGGTGCCATCGTTGATGATTTTGTTTCGCGTTCGGGGTTTGGCTTTGCCAGTCTTGAACTGATAGCTCAGGCATGGCAGCTGACGGAATATGATGTGCAGGGACGGGCGATTTTCAAATGCGCTTTGAAGGATGGAAAATCACGCTGTGCGCGCGTCGGACAGGATAAGTGAAGGGAAGATCGTGCCGCTTGTTCAGCCTTTCCGTTTCCCTTGGGATGGTCATTTTCCCGACGCGCTGATTCATGCAAAAGAATCAGCAGTCAAAAAACATGTTGCTTATCCAGCGGCCAAAGCAGGTGATGTCAATGCTGCATTCAAACTAGTCTCGACTACCCTCAATGATGCGACAGTAGAGTCCCTGGTCGACATGGCTGAATTTGAAGCGCCAATATTGGTTAGTGTTCACGCAGAAGAAGCCGTTGGCGTTAACGCCATTCCGGAAGTGATGGCAGATTTTCTTGCCATTATTTTAGGATGGGAAGTTGAGCAATTCGTGGTTCAGGCCAACGTCGTAAATCATACGGGGGCGGGAGGATTTGCCCGGATGGCCAGACAAGCGATCTTTGCTGGTGAAATCACCCCGGGACGTCGTTATGTGATCGTTGATGACTTCATTGGCCAAGGCGGAACAATTGCAAACCTCAGGGGTCACATCATGCAGCAGGGCGGCATCGTGATTGGGGCAACGGTTTTGACCGGCAAAGACTATTCTGCGATACTCAAACAAGACAAAAGTAAGTTAATCGATCTGAGAATACGACATGGACAAATTGAAAACTGGTGGCAGCAACGCTTTGGATTCGGTTTCGACTGCCTCACAGCTTCAGAATCCCGTTATCTCTGCAACACTGCTACAAGCGAAAAAATCCGCACTGGAATCGAAGAAGCGGATGCTGGCTCTGCACACTGAAACTGGCCAGTTTATCGTTTCTGTAAAAAGTACCCATCATTCGCAACCCCGGTTTTTATCACCGACTGAGATTGAAGATTTGCGAGCGACGAAACACTCCGTAGCACAGCTTACCTTTGGATTTCTACGGCAAGCCTGAGTAGCTCACTTGATGCAAATAACAAAGCCCGCTTTTGCGGGCTTTGTTATTTATGCCCTCTGTTAATTCTAATCTTTAGAGAACTGATCGAATTATTATCTGGTGCAAATCCACGACATACTGCCTCGGCGGTGTCGATCATGCTGGCTTGGCGATCCACCACTCCGGTAACAAAGCCTGCACTTCAGGCCGCGCAAAGCGGTCATCCATCAGATGCAGCACGCCTCTATCCTGCTCGGTGCGAATCACGCGACCGGCCGCTTGCACGACTTTTTGCAAACCCGGATACAGGTAAGTGTAATCATAGCCAGCGCCAAACATCGCCTCCATGCGCAGGCGTATCTGCTCATTGACCGGATTGATCTGCGGCAGCCCTAAGGTCGCGACAAAGGCGCCGATCAGCCGCTGTCCGGGCAAGTCTATGCCTTCCGCAAACGACCCACCGAGCACTGCGAATCCAATGCCACGACTATTCAAAGTGAAGCGTTCAAGAAAAGCATCGCGTTCACTCTCCTGCATGCGCCGCTCCTGCAGCCAGTGCGGAATATGCGCGTGTTCTTGCGCGAACAATTCAGCGACTTTTTGCAGGTAATCGTAGCTACTGAAAAACGCGAGGTAGTTTCCGGGCAGTGCCTCGTACTGCTGCGCCATCAATGCCACGATTGGTGACAGCGAGGCCTCGCGATGCTGGTAGCGCGTCGAGATTTTACGTGCCACGGTCACCTGCAATTGATCCGCTGAGAACGGCGCGGCGACATCGACCCACGCCGCAGTCGCAGGCAAGCCCAGCGTATCGCTATAAAAATGCCAGGGACTCAGGGTCGCAGAAAACAGCGTCGTCGAGCGCGCTGCGGCAAAGCACGGCGCCAGAAACGGCGCGGGCACGACATTGCGCAAACAGAGCAGCGCCGCAGGCCGCGCCTTCGAACCGTTCAGCGTGACATCAAACAGCGAATGCTCGCCGAACTGCTCGGCCATGCGCGCGAAATGCAGCAAATTGAAATAGAAACCCTGCAGCGCCGGATCAAGTGTCGTCGGATGTTGGGCCTGGTAGTCGCCTATCATCGCGATCGCATTTTGCAGCGCGCCGAGGAATTTTTGCGGCAGCGCTGGATAGACTTGATACGCTTCCTGCTGCTCTTTTGCGAGCGCATTCCAGCTGCGCAGCAAACGCTCCAGCGGCTTCACCAGCGAGACCGGCGCTGTCAGCCTCAGGCTGTGCAGCTGCGACTGCTCAAGCTCGGCCGTAAACATTTTTCGCGCGCGCTCGATCATGTTGTGCGCTTCATCGACGAGCACGGAGACGCGCCATTGATTCGCCACCGTCAAGCCATACAGCAGCCCGCCGAAATCGAAATAATAGTTATAGTCACCCACCACCACATCGCTCCAGCGCACCAGATCCTGGCTCAGGTAATACGGGCAGACCTGATGCGCCAAGGCGACCTCACGCACGGTGGCGCGGTCGAGCATGGGCGTCTGCAAGGCTGCGCTGCGCGCCTGTGGCAGGCGGTCGTAAAAACCTTTCGCCAGCGGACAGGAGTCGCCATGACAGGCCTTGTCCGGATATTCGCACGCTTTGTCGCGGGCGACGAGTTCGACTACGCGCAGCGATAAGTCCGGGGCGCTACTGGTAAGCAGATCGAGCGCATCAAGCGCCACACGTCGGCCCGAAGTTTTCGCAGCGAGGAAAAATACCTTGTCGAGTCCTTCGCCGGGACAGGCTTTCAAGAGCGGAAACAGCGTGCCGATGGTCTTGCCGATACCGGTCGGCGCCTGCGCCATCAGGCAGCGCCCGCTGCTGTTCGCTTTATAAACAGCCTCTGCCAGCTGGCGCTGTCCGGGGCGAAAGTCGGCATGCGGAAAACGCAGCTTCGTCAGCGCAGCATCGCGCGCGTTCCGGTGTACGAGTTCCTGCTCGGCCCAGACCATGAAGCGGCCGCAATGCAATTCAAAAAACTGGCGCAATATCGGCGCCGTCGCGTCTTCTGTCAGCACCGTTTCAGTCTGACTGTCGATATCGAAATAGACAAGCGCGAGCCGCAGCTGCTGCAAGACGAGCTGCTCACACAGCAGCCAGCCATAGATGCGCAGCTGCGCCCAGTGCAGCTGGCGATGATTGTCCGGCATGCGTGCAAGATCGCCGCGGTGCGTCTTGATTTCTTCGAGCTGGTTTTGCGTCGGGTCATAACCATCGGCACGACCGCGCACATGCAGCGCGCCGAAGTCACCGGAGAGACTCACCTCCGTCTGGTAATCGGCAGCGCGCCGCGAAGTCACCAGCGTATGGCCGGCGATGCCTTCCTGCGCGGTCGGCGATGGCGTGAAACGCAGGTCGAGGTCGCCAACTTTGGCCGTGAATTCACACAGCGCGCGCACGGCCACGATGTACTTCATACGGCGGCTTCCTGCCATTGCACATAG
>CANFLV010000027.1 GCA_947448025.1 Oxalobacteraceae bacterium
GTGTACCGGATTTATCGGGAGCTAGAGCTGAATTTGCGCATCAAGCCAAAGAAGCGCATGGTCCGCGAGAAACCGGCAGCACTGACGGTGCCTGAGTCGATCAATCAAGTCTGGTCGATGGATTTCATGCATGACCAATTGAGCAACGGTAGGTGCATTCGGCTATTCAATGTCATTGATGATTTCAATCGGGAGGGGCTGGCAATTGATGTCGATTTCTCATTGCCATCAGAGCGAGTCATTCGCAGCCTGGATCAGATCATCGCTTGGCGAGGTGCCCCAGGCGCCATTCGGTGCGATAACGGTCCCGAGTACATCAGTGCAACTTTGCAAAGCTGGGCAAGTAAGCGTGGCATCAAGATTGAATATATCCAGCCGGGCAATCCGCAGCAAAATGCTTACGTTGAACGATTTAACCGAACCGTACGCTATGAGTGGCTAGCCCAATACCTGTTCAATACGATCGACGAGGTGCAGGAGTTCGCAACAAATTGGCTGTGGAATTACAATAACGAACGCCCGCACATGGCCTTGGACGGATTCACCCCAAAGCAGCGGCTCGCCATGGCCGCATAGTCTCTACTAATGATGACTGCTAAAAATGGGGGGATTACCTAATTGCGCTTAACAATTTCGTTCAGCACTTTGTATGTGACACCAAACCCGTTTACTGTGCGATCTTTTGTCTTGCCGTACACATCCATGTAAACGGTCACATCCCATTCAGCTTCGCTTTGCACATTGCCTTCTGCATCGTACTTGGCATTAGTTGGCTCCAAGTCCATAAATTCTGGATCGTCACCTTTTCCAACTTTCTGGTCTGCTTCTACGTGAACAGTAACTACGCCCCCAATTTGCACTTTCTTGATGCGGATATTTTTCCACTTCAAGTTCAGCAACTCTTTGCCAGGTCTTGCTCCAGTCTCAATAAGCACACGTACATAGTCATGCATCACATGCCTTCTTAAGTGTGGCTTTTCACGCTTAGTGCTATTGATCCATGCTGGCATGTGCGCCAATATCGCATTGATCTCTACGACCTCAAACGTTGCATAGTTCTTTGACTTTACGCCTCTTGTTTCTAAGTACGGAATCTGAGTCTTGTGAACAAAGCCACGCTCTTCAGCTTCTTTGAAAATACGGTTGAGTACAACGTTATGTTTTCGCGCACTACTGTAGGCAAGCGGCTTACCCAGCTTTTTTGTACGCCACTTGTCATATTCAATCATGACTTTGGGTGTAATTGAATCAACATGCTTCTTCCCAAAATACGGAACAAGAAAGTCGCTGATGATGCGCTTGTATTGTGGAAATGAATCTGAGCCAGCTTCATAGCCAACGTTGTCATCCATCTTTTGGATTGCTAGCTTTGCTATGTCGCCAAACTTCTTGCTGACTACTGGCAGGTGACGCTGCTTGAGCGCCTTAGCTGTAATTAGGATTTCGTGCGCTTTAGGTATTGCTTCATTCAGGTCGCGCTCACCTGTAGTTTTGGAATGCCACTTCTTACCGTCAACTGTGTAACGACATTGCCATGTTGAAGCATCTGATCTTTTATAGACTACTAATTTTCTGTTTATTAATTGATGTGTGCTCTCTACTTTTGCAGGCATGAATTTCTCTGTTTACTCTGCGCTGCACGGACAATTTTTACCCTAAAAAATTGTGCTTGCAGGCTTAAGTAAATATTAAATTCTGCGTACTTTTAGAGCAAAGATTTTGGCAAGATTGATCGTGAATTTTTCACTATCCACATGGAATGATTTTATGGAATTCAACATTTATTGCGCTAGCCAAAGCATCTGGAATCAAATTTGTGTTCCAAGCAATACTAGCCTTCAAGTCATAGCTTAGAGCAGCTAACTCCTTAGGATCTCTAAACAAAAATATCACGCCGTGAATGTAGTTTCGAGGGTGTGGTTTGCCAGCCAATTTTGCATTTATCCGCTCAACCCATTCAGCATGAATTGACTCATGCTCTAGCTCAAATAAACCAAATACATGATCTCTTGCACATGCGGTACCAAAATAATCTTTTGCTCTCGCAGATCCTAAAGTAGCCAAAACACAATCAGCCGCATCAACGTTTCCTAACTGAAGCTCAGATACATCTATTGCGATGAGATTGATTGCATTATTAACAGGTGGGTATTCAAACTTTTTTAACGTCGCCTTATCAATTATCGTATATTGCAAGCGCATAACATCAGAAGTGTCATCATCTACATGACTAACACTAGCGCCGTACTCGATCAACTGCTCGTTTATTTTTTGTGTTGTTGCTTGATCTTGCCCTAATAGCTTTACTTCAATAAAAACATCTGCACCGCATGTTTTCCAGAGCAAATCAACATCACCTGAAGTCGCACCTTGCTTGACTTCGTAACTCAATGGCACATTCTGTGTGGCAAAGTAATTAACAAGATTAATTTCCAGAAGTCGCCCACGCAAATCACCAGCATTTCTGGATTGCGAGAACTGGGTTAAATAACCAGCAGGCACTTGATGGCTTGCAACGTTATTCAACTTAATTAGCAAGCCATTTGCATAATCCAGCGCAAACGCTCCACCTCCCGCTTGCTGGATGATTGTCTGCAGTTGTGGAAGTGTCATGCTCACGATTTTTCGCCTAGTAGCTCTCGAAACTCAGCTTCAATCTCATCTAAAGCAACTTTAATTTCTCCTGTAACTGCTTCAAACACTTCCATCCATTTTTCAGCAGAATTGCCACCCATTTGTGGGGCCATTTCAACGCCAAATGTAAAGTTATTGAATGCTCGCACTAGGTCTAGGTTGATCTTCTCCAACTTATCAGCCGTAGATTTTGGGAAAAAAATCAACTTAGTTTGAAAGTAGCTTCTGAAAGATTCATGTGACTCATAGGCAATTTGACGACGCTGATCTTTAGGCTTTCCACCAGCAGGCTCAAATATTTGAATGTACTCACTCAACCTGTGGTGCAAGTCCCTTAGTTTTTCGTACGTATCAGCTACAACTGTTGCTCTCATTTCATGCAGCTTTGAAAACCTAATTTGATGCTCAATCCCAACTAGAGCAAGTTGCGATTTCAGCCTTTCAATCTCAACGTCAGACTGTGATTTCAGTATCGCCTTGTGTGTCTCTAGTTTTTGATCGTATTCGTTCTTTATTGCATTTTTGATGCGCTCACTTATCCATGTTCTAAAGATAAAATTAACTAATCCAGTTCCCAGAATTGATACTAGTAACGCCGTATAAATTTCATTATTCATCGTGTGCATCCTTTCCAAAATACTAAACCCAAAGTAAAAAACCCTCGCCATTACTGACGAGGGTTCGTATTTGGTGGGCCCCCCGAGAGTCGAACTCGGCACCAACGGATTATGCTTACCACTACAGTTTTCACTGCCTGTTTCCAGTTTGTGGTCTGGACTGTCTCTTGTCTTTACGACCTACCCGTACAGTCTCTACACGTTCCAAACATTGCTGTTTGGCTTCGCTCGGGATTACCACGTTGCAAGCAACAGAGGCTTCCCCGAATTTGAGTAGTTCTACACGCAAGCAGAGTTAACTTACTCACATGCAACCCAATTGCAATTGACCGTAGCTTGCGCTTTAGGTCACTTGCCTTTAAGTCCGCTGCTCTAACCAAGCATGAGCTAGAGGCCCGTAAAACTGATTTTAGTTGTGCGATTTTGCTGTCAAGTTGCTAGCTAAAAATCACACTACCGTGGAAGCGCCGTTGAAGCAGTTTTTTTACTTCACAACGCCTGCAACCTATTGATTTATAAGGGTTTCCTTCTAAAAGTTGGTGTGACAGGTACCTTTATGAGTCCGCTGCTCTAACCAAGCATGAGCTAGAGGCCCATTTTATTTTTGCAAAAATTTAGCTGAAGGTAAAAACTGCCTCCTGCTGGCTTTATCGCGATGTTATCTGCGATGTTAGCTTATTAACTGCCTTCAAGGAAGCTCTTCAGCTTGTCGGAGCGCGATGGATGACGCAATTTACGCAGCGCCTTCGCTTCTATCTGGCGAATACGCTCGCGTGTAACGTCAAATTGCTTGCCGACTTCTTCGAGCGTGTGATCCGTCGACATCTCAATGCCGAAACGCATGCGCAGCACTTTCGCTTCGCGTGGCGTAAGGGAATCGAGCACATCTTTGACCACGCCGCGCATCGATGCATGCAAGGCAGCATCGGCTGGTGCCAGCGTATTGTTATCCTCGATGAAATCACCCAGATGCGAATCATCGTCGTCACCGATCGGCGTCTCCATGGAGATTGGCTCTTTGGCGATCTTCATGATCTTGCGGATTTTATCTTCCGGCATTTCCATTTTGATCGCGAGCGTCGCCGGATCGGGCTCGGCACCGGTCTCTTGCAGGATCTGGCGCGAGATGCGATTCATCTTGTTGATCGTTTCGATCATGTGCACAGGAATACGAATCGTACGCGCCTGATCAGCAATGGAACGCGTGATTGCCTGGCGAATCCACCAGGTCGCATAGGTCGAGAATTTATAGCCGCGACGATATTCAAATTTATCGACAGCTTTCATCAGGCCGATATTGCCTTCCTGGATCAGGTCGAGGAATTGCAAACCGCGGTTCGTGTATTTCTTCGCGATTGAAATTACCAGTCGCAAGTTCGCCTCGGTCATTTCACGCTTGGCCATGCGCGCTTTTTTCTCGCCGGCGGCCATCTTTTTATTGATGGCGCGCAGGTCTGGCAAAGGCAGCACAACGCGGGCCTGCAGGTCGATCAGCTTCTGCTGTAATTCCTTGACGGTCGGAATATTGCGGGCAAGGATCACGCTGTAGCTGTGATTACCGTTCACTTCGCCATCGACCCAAGTCAGATTGGTTTCGTTACCCGGGAAAACCTTGATGAAGTGACTGCGCGGCATGCCGCATTTATTGACCGTCACGTCGAGGATCTGCTTTTCAATATGGCGAACTTCGTCGACCTGGCCACGCAAGGTATCGCACAGACGTTCGACAAACTTTGCCGTGAAGCGGATGCTCAACAATTCAGCAGAGATATTCTCTTGTGCCTTGACGTAAGGCTTGGAGTTATAGCCTTCTTTTTCGTAGGCCTTGCGCATCTTGTCGAAGTTGCTCTGGATATTGGCGAACTTGCCCAATGCATCGCGTTTCAACTGCTCCAGCTGCTCGGCCGAGAAACCAGCAGCGCCGCCTGCGGCACTTCCCTCGGCTTCCGCTTCGCCCTCTTCCTCTTCTTCTTCCTCTTCCTCGTCGTCTTCCGACGCCACTACGGGCGCGGCGACAACTACGGCTTCTTCGGAGGCCTCGGGATCGACCATGCCATCGACGATTTCATCAATCTTCGACTCATCCTTTTCAATGCGGGTGGCGGCAGCCAGAATTTCAGCGATCGTGGTCGGGCAAGCGGAAATAGCCTGGATCATGTCCTTGAGGCCATCTTCAATACGCTTGGCGATTTCAATTTCACCCTCGCGCGTGAGCAATTCTACCGAACCCATTTCACGCATGTACATGCGCACCGGATCAGTCGTACGGCCGAAATCGGAATCGACGGTCGACAACGCGGCTTCAGCAGCGGCTTCGGCTTCATCATCACCGGTGACAGTGGCGACGTTATCGGTCAGCAGCAGGCTTTCCGCATCTGGGGCATGCTCGTAGACGGCGATACCCATGTCGTTGAAGGTACCGATGATGCCTTCAATGGCTTCCGGATCGACGATGTTTTCGGGTAAGTGATCGTTGATTTCCGCATAGGTCAGGAAACCACGTTCCTTGCCCAGCTTGATCAGCGTCTTTAATTTCTGGCGGCGCGCCTCGAGTTCTTCTTCGCTGGCTTCAGTATCGGAAGAGAAGGCATCTTTCAGCAGCGCCTTTTCCTTGGCTTTGCGATCCTTGGCCTTGGCCTTGTCGGCCGCCTTCAATTCCGCGCGTTCAACGGCATTCAAGGCCGCGATTTCATCGTTTTCTGGCTGAAATTCTTTCGGCTTGCGACCGCGACGGCCAGGCACTTTGATTGACGGCAAAACATAGCTCGAGGTATCGATCGCCGCCAGAGTGGCGGCATCGGTCGTCTGGCTGACCGTCGACATGCCGGAGGTCGCGACACGGGCTTCAACACGCTCAGGGGCTTTTACCGCTTTGCTGACGCTTACAACTTTGGATTCGGATTTCTTGATTGTCACGGGGTCTTTCAATGGTGCAGTGATCGCCTGTGCGGTCACTTTGGATAAGGGCTTTGCATTTGATACCGGAGCAGCCGGTTTAGTGCCGGCTTTCGCAGCGACTTTCACTGCTGCCGTCTTCACCGGCGCTGCAGGCTTGACTGCAACAGCCGTTGCCTTGACTGGCTTTACAACCGCTTTCACAGCTGCTTTGACCGCAGGTTTTGCAACAGGTTTAGCGACTGCCTTTTTTGCTGCTGGTTTTGCCGCAGGTTTCACAGGCGTCTTGGCCGCTGTTTTCGCCACAGCAGGACGTTGCGCCGCTGCTTTGGTTTTAGCAGCAGGGATCAGGGGTTTCGCGGGTTTCTTCATTGCATTCGCCATTGAATCAACTAACAAGAGGGTTACTCTGGGTTACTCGGTCACTGCTTATGGATGACTACTGAATTGCTATCAAGCCCCTCGCGCGCTGCTCTGGCCGCGGCGCGGGTGGTCGATTACTGCGCTGATCCTGTTACTGCCTGTTCTTCGATTACTTGCTTATTCACTGCGCGCGCGAAAAAATCGCGTAAGACCTTGAATAAAAAGCCTTAAATTATAGCACGGCGGCGACCTGATCTGCTAACAGCCTTAACAGAACTGCTTTATCTTTGTGCAATTTCCGCCTCAGCCTGACGCCGCAAGGCATCCCTTTGCAAACTTAATTCGCGGTAACGCACCTTCGCTTCTTCCGTTGCAAAACCGGCGGCAGCAACACGCTCGAGTTCTGCGGTCAGCATTTTCATTTTGGTCTGCCGGATCGCGCCGACCAGCTCCAGCTTCGCAGCATCGCGATCCGATTCTGGCGTCGACGCAATTTCGCCGATCAGGCTATCGAAATCCGCACCGCCCGACTTCAAATGTTCTGCCAACGCTGCGAAATTCGCATTTTCACCCATGGCCTGGCTGGCACCGATTAACTGACCCAGCATTTCGGCATGGTCTTGCGCCGAATCGAGCAAGTCCATCACCGCATCATCGTCAATCCCGCTGGCCAGCGAAGGATGCGCGATCAAAATGCGCATGATTTGCAAGGCCAGTCCAACCGGTGCTGCACGCTTGCCTTTCGGTGGCGCAACGCGCGCACGGGTCACCGGCTGCACCAGCTCGAACAGCGCTTCAATTTCAGCCGGCGTGCTCTGTGTCATTTGCGCCAAGCCGCGCACAATTTGCAGCCGCAGCGAGGTCGCCGGCATCGCCTGCAGCAAAGGCTTGGCATCGAATTGCATGCGCGCCCGGCCTTCCGGCGTTGTCAGATCACTCTCACCGGCAGCTTCCTTGAGCAAAAACTGCGACAGTGGCATCGCATCGCGCACTTCCTGCTCGAAGGCGTCGGTGCCGCGCTCACGGATGAAACTGTCCGGGTCATGCTCACTGGGCAAAAACAAAAACTGTATCGTCTTGTCGTCCGTCGCATACGGCAAACAGGCGTCCAGCGCTCGCCGTGCAGCACGCCGCCCTGCACCATCGCCATCAAAACTGAAAATCACATGATCCGTCTGTCGCAACAGCTTATGCACATGCACCGACGTACAGGCCGTACCGAGCGTGGCGACGGCTTGCGGAAAACCGAGCTGAGCCAAGGCCACCACATCCATGTAGCCTTCCGTCACCAGCGCATAACCGGCATCGCGGATCGCCTGCCGCGCTTCAAACAAACCGTAGAGCTCGCTGCCTTTTTGAAATAGGGGCGTTTCCGGCGAATTCAAGTATTTCGGCTCACCTTTATCGAGCACGCGTCCGCCAAAGCCGATGACCTGGCCTTTGGTATTGCGGATCGGGAACATGATGCGATCGCGGAAACGGTCATAGCGTTTTCGGTTCGCGCCTTCTTCATCGGTGCGGTCGACCACGAGACCGGCTTCGACGAGGGCCGTCGCTTCGTAATCACTGAAGACGCTGCGCAAACCATCCCAGCCATCCGGCGCAAAACCCATACCGAAGCGCGCCGCGATTTCACCGGTGAGGCCGCGCGCCTTGAGGTAATCGACGGCGCGTGGTGCGGCGCGTAGCTGCTGACGATAGTAGTCACAGGCAAGACTCATGGCTTCGGACAAGGCCAAGGTCTTGGCTTGCTGTTCGGCGCGTTGCGCGGGCGGGATCTTGTCGTCATTTTCGGGCACGACCATGCCGACGTTTTGCGCGAGATCCTTGACTGCCTCGACGAAGCCCATGCCGGAATAATCAATCAGGAAACCGATCGCCGTGCCATGCGCGCCGCAGCCAAAGCAATGATAGAACTGCTTGGTCGGACTGACGGTAAAACTCGGGGATTTTTCGTTATGGAAGGGGCACAGGCCCATGAAATTGGCGCCGCCCTTCTTCAGCTGCACATAGCGCCCGACCACATCGACAATGTCGACACGGTTTAACAAATCCTGGATGAAGGATTGTGCGATCACGCGCGTTCACCTGAAAAATGGAGGGGGATGACGCTCGCGAAATCATCGCCATGGACTACGCCACAGGCTCTTGATGTTTTCACGAGCGCATTTGCTGCCGGGACTTGCATGGCGCAAAAATGCGCCTCGCCATCTTATTTTGACAATGCAGCCTTAACCAGACCTGATACGGCCGTCATGTCAGCGCGACCTGCGAGCGCCGGCTTGAGGATCGCCATCACCTTGCCCATGTCTTGCGGACCGACTGCGCCAGAGTCCGTCACGGCAGCAGCGACTGCGGCAGCGACTTCTGTATCGGACAGGCCTGCAGGCATGTAGGCGGACAGCACGGCGACTTCAGCTTTTTCGATATCGGCCAGATCCTGGCGACCGCCAGCTTCGAACTGGGTGATCGAATCCTTGCGCTGCTTAAGCATCTTTTCGATGATCGCCAAGACCAGCGTGTCGGTGATGTCGACGCGTTCATCGACTTCCTTTTGCTTGATCGCCGCGGTCAGCAGGCGAATCGTGCCGAGCTTTTGCGCGTCTTTGGCGCGCATGGCGGCCTTCATGTCTTCGGTGATTAGTTCTTTGAGACTCATGGCTACTCCAATATGCGATTACCCGATCAATGACCAATAAACGTCAAAACCCGCTGCGGACCTACACCGGAGCGGGTTTGCTATCTAACCGCACCATGTGTGCGGTCAAACGTTTAGAACAGTTTTTTCGGCAATTGCTGGCTGCGGATACGCTTGTAATGGCGCTTCACAGCAGCTGCCAGCTTACGCTTGCGCTCAGCTGTTGGCTTTTCGTAAAATTCACGGGCGCGCAATTCTGTCAGCAGGCCAGTTTTTTCGATGGTGCGCTTGAAGCGACGCATTGCGACTTCGAACGGTTCGTTCTCTTTAAGGCGAATAGTGGTCATGTAGAAATTCAAGCCGTGTTTTTAGGGAGAGGGCGAGTATAGCAGCATTCATTTTGAAATGGAAGACTGATTCTGCATCAGTCTTATCCTTTTCGAAAATAATACTAAACAGCCAATCCCGCCGCCATGCCAGACGCCCAGGCCCACTGGAAATTATAGCCGCCGAGCCAGCCGGTAACATCGACTGCTTCACCGATGAAATGCAGACCTGGCACGGCGTTAGCCATCATGGTTTGCTGCGACAGTTCTTTCGTGTCGACACCACCCAGGGTGACTTCGGCCTTGCGATACCCTTCCGAACCATTCGGCGACAGGCTCCAGCGATTGATGCCGTCGCCTAGTCGGCGCAGCTGCTTATCGGTCATGTCGGCCACGCGCGCATCAAGCTTGCATTCATTGGCCAGCAAGAGTCCGTCGGCCAGACGCGCCGGCAGCCATTGGGTCAGATGATTACTGATATTTTTCTTGATCGTACCTTTGTCGCGGATCAGCTCTTCGGCGACATCCACATCCGGCAGCAGGTTTAACGTCAGCGCAGCGCCCTCTTTCCAGTAACTGGAAATTTGCAGTACAGCCGGACCCGACACGCCGCGATGCGTGAACAGCATGTCTTCGCGAAAATGCCCGCGCTGCTTTTTTTCCCCGGTCGTCACTTCGACTTCCAGGGAAATGCCGGACATCTCGGCAAATGACTGCCATGCCTGCTCATCGAAGGTCAGGGGCACGAGGGCTGCACGCGGCTCGACCAGTTTCAGACCAAATTGAGTCGCCAGTCGAAACGCGAAATCGGTCGCGCCTATCTTCGGAATCGACAAGCCGCCGGTGGCGATGACGAGCCGATCAGCCATGATTTCACCTTGATCCGTCTCGAGCCGGAAGACCTCGCCGACCTTGCCGACCGATTCAACCTTGCAGGGCATGCGCCAGTGCACATTGCCGCTCGCGCATTCGGCTTTGAGCATGTCGATAATGTCTTCCGCCGAGCGCTCGCAAAACAGCTGGCCGCGATGCTTCTCGGTGTAGGCAATACGATAGCGCTTCATCAACGCGAGAAAATCCTGCGGCATGTAGCGCGACAGTGCGCTCTTGGCAAAATGCGGATTTTGCGACAGGAAGTTTTGCGGTGTCGTGTTCAGATTCGTGAAATTGCAGCGACCGCCGCCGGAGATGCGGATTTTTTCCGCGAGCTTGGACGCGTGATCGATCAGCACGACCTTCTTGCCGCGCTGACCGGCGACTGCGGCGGCCATCATGCCGGCCGCGCCGGCACCGATGACGGCGACATCAAATTGTTGGCTCATGGCTTGCCTTAAATATTTAAGGCCACATTGTAAGCCTTACTGATTCAATGTATCACCAGCCCCCGACTCTTCTCGTCCATCCAGACTTCCGATGAAATCCGCATCACGTCATTGAGCGATCCACGCTGCTTGAAGGTCTTGCGCAGCCACGCCGCATCATTCACGCCTTCGCTGGCGATATGCCCCAGTCGCATCAGCGCCATCAGGTCGGCATCGTTTTGGGCGAAGCGCTTCAGGTCTTGCAGGTGCGCGAGGATATCGCTGGCGATGGTTTGCTTGTGTGCGCCGACAGTCGATGCGCCCAGTCCCGGCATCTGCCGCGCGATCTGTCCGCCGAGTCCGTAACGGCTCGCTTCGAAGCGATTGTATTGATACAGCAAATAGAAATCCTCATCGATGGTGAAGGGTCGTTCGCTGATGATCCAGCGCGCCAGCAGCTGCGCGTAACAGCCTAGATCAGCAGCGTGTTCGATCGTCAGGGGCGTATCGCAGACGCGAATTTCGACGGTGCCGAATTCTGGCTTGGGCCGGATGTCCCAGTAAAAGTCTTTCATGCTGCCGATGACGCCGACGTTTTTCAGCTGATCGTAATAGGCTTCGAATTCGTGCCACTGCGTCAAGAGCGGCAAGGTTCCTGCCAGCGGAAACGCGCGCACGACATTGCTGCGTGAGGAATCGAAGGCGGTGTCGACGCCCTGATAAAACGGCGAGGCCGCCGACAGTGCAATGAAGTGCGGCACATAGCGCGAAAAGCCGTGCGTGAGGTACAAGGCATCGTCGCCATTTTCGACGCCGACATGAATATGCTGGCCAAACACTGTAAAGGTCTTGGCGAGATAGCCGTATTTTTCATGCAGCTCATTGAAGCGCTCACTTGGCGTAATCCTCTGCTCGCTCCAGCTTTGAAACGGATGGGCGCCGCCGCCGGCGACGTCGATGTTCAAGCGCCAGGCGCCGCGCACAAGAGCGGCGCGCAATTGTTTGAGTTCGTCGACGAGATGGTCGACGCGCGTATGGATGCCGGAATTCAGTTCGATCATGCCTTGTGTAATTTCAAGCTTGATTTGGTTTTGCAGCTCAAGCGGCTCGATCCAGGCCAGCAGGTCGAGCGCGTCAGTGGCCAGATTGTAATTGCGCCGATTGACTAATTGCAGCTCTAGCTCGATGCCCATGGTGAACGGCGCTGAGGCAGCGAACGGTAGACTTTCCATTGATTTCTCCTTTGAATATGGTTGTATGAAACTTAGGACGCGTGACGACTTTCGCCCGAGCGGATCAGTGCAAATTGGGTCGCGATTGGCCCGATCAATTCCATCACGATCAGGCTGCCTGCGAGCAGTGCGGCAATGTCAGCCGTCGTGTGCGGATACAGGCTGGTTAGTTGAATCAGGCCGAGTCCAGCTTCCGTCATCGGCAAACTACCGAGTACGAGAAAGCCCGCCTGGCGTGGATTGAGTCGCGCCGGTTTGGCGAACGCAAAAATACTTAAAGCGATAGCGACTATGCGCGCCACTACGAGCGCGGCTACGGCCAGGCCAATTGCCTTCAAGTCGCCGAAGCGCAGCGAAGCGCCGATCGTCACGAACAGCACAACGATCAATAATTCACTGGCGAGGTCGAATTCGAGTTCCATCAGGTCATAGCCGACATCGAGATTTTTCGACAAGATGGCAAACGCCAGCATGGTCAGCAGCACCGGCAGCTGCAGCGCATGGATGGCGCCAACGAGCAGAGTAATGACCGCGATCACGAGGACGAACTGGCGATTCCGGTCACGCCCGAGCAAACGCGCCAGCATGACCATGAGCCGATATGTGACATAGGCCAGCAGCACCGCGCCACTCAGCGAATACAGCGTATGCGACACCAGTGTCAGCAGTGGCGTACGCGTTTCCGTCGACACGATCGGCAGCAGCAAATACGCCGCCAGCAAAGCGATCAGGTTATTAAGCGCTGTCATCGCCGCCAATCGCCGCGTGATGTGACCTTCAGCCTTCAGGTCACGTATCACGACCATCACGACGGCAGGCCCGGTACCGATGGCGAACACGCCGGCCAGCATCGCCATGCTGCGCGTGATGCCGATCGCTTCGAGTGATATCCATACGAACAGGAAGCACAGCAGCCCGCTTATGACGACAGTGAGCGCCAGCCATTTTTCACGCCGCAGCCAGCCGATGTCGACGTAACGGCCAAGCTGATAGACGACTAAAGCGACAGCCAGATCAGCGAAGGTATTGGCCAGTTCGAGCACATCGCCGGAAAGCCAGTTCAATCCGCCAGCACCCAGCGCCACGCCGGCCAGCAGATAGCCACTCAAACGCGGAACGAAGGGCAGCTTCGTGACGAGCTGGCCACCCAACAAACCACCCAGCAGCAAGCCACCGAACAACAGCAAGGCATTCCATTGCATCGCCTGCGTGGCAAGATAGGACGGTAAGGTCCAGGTAGGCATACAGTCTCCCCATTCGACTCACAGGTAGTCAAAAGGGCGCGGCTTTGCGCGTAAAAAGCTGACGCAAACCCACACCCAAAAGTCGGAAAGGCAATTTAATTGCCCTGGGAGTTGGGCTGCTTGGGACACGAAAAGTTCCGCTGAAAAATTTTATGCGGGAGGCAGGAGGGTCAAATCGCGGCCAGACGCCGGCATACGATCAGACATTGTTCAACCTGATCAAGGATGGGTACCGGAACCGGCTGTTCACCGGCGAGCGCAGCGCGGATCCAGTGTGCGGTCGTGACAGCATCGCGCTGCGACGGTAAAGGTGGCAATTCGTCTACAGGCGCCTGCTTTTGCACGAGCGTGCTGCGCTGACCATCGCGGAACCAGTCGATTTGCTGCGCGCGTTTAGCGTTGGCGACGGTCTCGCCTTCGGTGCCGCGCATGAGGAAGGCATCGCCGCGTTCGACCGGTGCTTCAGTGGTGAAATATTCGCCGAGCATTTCCAGATATTCGGGATGCGTGTATGACGACAGGCGCAAGGCAGGGCCCGCAAACGGCTGCATGATCTTCACCAGCGTATGGGTCGAGCTGCGCACACCGAGCACGGCGCGCAAGGCCAACAGACGCGCCATGCGCGGCGCCAGCGACTCGATGGCCATGAAGGCGGGATGGTGCTGTGCGAATTGCGCTTCGGCGTGCGCCACATCAGGAGACGCGGCAATACCGAGTTCGGTAAAAATTTCTGCCGTGGTCACGCGATTCGGGTCGTGCTGCACGCCATGCACGAGCACCGGCACGCCTTCACGCGCGAGCAAGAGCGCCAGCAATGGCGTCAGATTCGGCATATTGCGCGCGCCGTTATAACTCGGGATGACCAGCGGTGCATACTGTCCGACTGGCGCCTGCAGCTGCGGGAACGAGGCTTCGGCGGCATCGAGGAAGCCGGCGATCTCGGCCACCGACTCACCCTTGATGCGCATGGCGATCAGGATCGCGCCAAGTTCGAGGTCGGCGACGCGGCCGTCGAGCATGGCGCCGTAGAGTTCGGCAGCGTCAGCGCGCGAGAGACTGCGCGCGCCATCCTTGCCACGACCGATCTCCTTGATGAAGCGGGCGGTGGCGAGCGGGGCTTTGAGGGTGGCGGATATAGTCATGCTGCGAAGTTTACACCGTCACCGGCACTTTTCTGAACTCGATCAGCTTTTTCAATTCAGGAATGCAGGAGCCGCAGTTCGTGCCGCATTTCAGCTTCTCCTGCAAAGTCGACAACATGGCGCTGCTGCTGCCGTGATTGATCATGTCCTGCTGGCCGAGTACGCCGGCAATGTCCGATTCCGCAATGTTGAAACAATTGCACACGATGCGTCCGCGCGCCGTGAAACCCTGCGGCGGTGCATTCGAGGGCATCAACAATAATCGACCGAGCTGGGTAACGCTTTGTTCGCCTTGCAGATATTCCTTGAGCCAGACCTCGGCGGAGAGGTCGCCGGTGAGGGAAACCGCCTGCAGCTTGCCGTCCTCGAGCAGCAAATGCCGCGCATTACCGCGCCGCTGATCGTCATAGCGCAAGACTGCTGTGCCATTGATGCCGAACAGCGTTTCGATTTCCGCCAGCAGCGCCGGCTCGACAGGATAATCATCGGCCGCGCGCAGCAAGACACCGACCTTGTCGCGACCGAACAGCGTGCAGGATGCATACGCAAAGCGTCGCAGGTAAGGCCGTAACTGCAGCTGCAAAGCGAGCGCACGATCAGCGGCGATCCAGCCGAATACGAGTAGACGCGCTGACAATTCGGCTTTCAGAATCTTGACCGCAGCGTGCTTGAGTTCCGGCTGCTTCGACACCGGGTCAATCGCCGGCGAGGTCATGGCATTGACGCCATGGGTAGCAGCGCCGCCATGGCCGCGACCGGAGATGTATTCTTCGCCCCAATGCATGGCAATGAAGGCTTGCCCGGCGCGCATGTCGTCGCCTGCAGTCAGCGGCAGGATTTGCGAGCCGCGCCGACTCGTCACATGGACCAGGTCACCCACGGCAAAGCCGCGGCGCTCGATATCGGATTGCGCCAGCACCACGCTAGCTTCCGGCGCATGCGCAAACAATTGACCGACCGTGCCGGTGCGGCTCATGCCATGCCACTGGTCGCGCAGTCGTCCAGTATTAAGATGAAAGGGATAGCGCGCGTCGACCTTCTCGGCCACAGGCTGATATTGCGTATTGACGAAGCGCGCACGACCGGTCGGCGTTGGGAAGATGCCGTCTTCATACAGGCGCACCTTGCCACTATTGGCATCAGTCGGATACGGCCACTGCTGCGGGCCACGTTGTTCGAGGATGTCGAAGGACAGGCCGGTGATGTCGAGATCGCGTCCGCGCGTCGATTCGCGATGTTCGTTCCAGACTTGCTCGGGAGCGCTGTAAGGGAACAGAGTCTGGCTACGGCCGAGTTCGACCTCGAGCTTTTGTGCAAAGCGCGTCGCGATGTCCCAGTCGTGCAGAGCCTCGCCGGGTTTGGACAGCACTGGCTTGACGCGCGTGATGCGGCGCTCGGAATTGGTGACCGTGCCATCCTTCTCGGCCCAGCTCGTCGCTGGCAAAAGCACGTCGGCATACTCGACCGTAGCGGTGCTGCGAAAGGCTTCCTGAACAATGACGAGTTCGGCTTTTTCCAGCGCTTCACGAATCAGGGTCTGGTCCGGCATGGACTGCGCGGGGTTCGTGCAGGCGATCCACAATATTTTGATCTCGCCATTGCGCACAGCTTCGAACAGCTCGACTGCGGTCTTGCCCGGCGTCTCAGGCACGCTGTCGACACCCCATAGCGCGGCGACTTCGGCGCGATGCTCGGCGTTGTGCAAATCGCGATGCCCCGACATCAGGTTCGCCATGCCGCCGACTTCGCGCCCGCCCATGGCATTGGGCTGACCGGTCAATGAAAGCGGTCCAGCGCCGGGTTTGCCGATCTGATGCGTAGCCAGATGCAGGTTAATCAGCGCGGCGTTTTTCGCCGTGCCGGAAGCGGACTGGTTCAAGCCCTGGCAATACAGCGACAGCGCCGCCTTGGATTCACCAAACATGCGCGCGGCAGTGACGAGGTCAGCTTCGGCAATGCCGCAAGTCTCGGCGACGAATTTCGGCGTGTAATCGCGCACCGTGCGCTTGAGTTCGGCGAAGCCTTCGGTATGCGCCTCGATGTAGGCCGTGTCGACCAGCTCATCCCACAGGCACAGGTGCAGCATGCCGTTGAACAGCGCTACGTCGGTGCCGGGCAGGATGGGCAGGAACAGGTCGGCTTCGCGCGCGGTGTCGGTGCGGCGCGGATCGGCGACGATGACTTTCAGGCGCGGATTCTTTTTGCGCGCGTCTTCGATGCGGCGATACAGGATGGGATGCGCATAGGCCGTGTTGGAGCCGACGATGAAAATCAGTTCGGCCTGGTCGATATCCTCATAGCTGCACGGTGGCGCATCGGCTCCCAGCGTCTGCTTGTAGCCGGCCACGGCACTGGACATGCACAGGCGTGAATTACTGTCGATATTATTGGTGCCGATCAGGCCTTTGGCGAGTTTGTTGAAGACGTAATAATCTTCCGTGAGCAATTGACCGGAAATATAAAACGCGACGCTATCAGGTCCATGCTCACGGATCGTCTGCGCAAATTTTTGCGCCAGATGGCCGAGCGTGTCATCCCAAGAACTGTGCTGACGGACTTCACCGCGGGCGCCGCGCATTTCCGGATACAGCGCCCTGACCTGCTGGCGTATCGCCTTCGTTGCGCTCAGGTGCAGCGTGCTTCCCTTGGTGCACAGACGGCCAAAATTGGCGGGATGCTCGGGGTCACCGCGCACACTGAGGATTTCTTCGCCATCGGTCTGCGCGAGCACGCCGCAGCCGACGCCGCAATAACAGCAGGTGGTCTTGATTTCAGCCACCGTTGGCGCCTGCAATGATGCACTCATACGTCCGTGGCAGCGGCAATGATGTCAGGACTGTTCAGTTCGACCATGTCGAGAAAAACATGGCCATCCTCAAGCTTCACCTGAAAGGTTTGCGCGCAGCCGACATCGGGCGCGACGGCACAGCCAGTGCCGAGCTCGATATTCCAGTTATGCAGCGGACAGGCTACACGCGTACCGAACACGATGCCTTGCGACAGCGGCCCGCCCTTGTGCGGGCAGCGGTCAATGACGGCGAAGACCTGATCTTCGGTATTGCGGAAAATTGCCACGTCGGCCTGGGTGGCGCGCTTGATGACGCGCGCGCCCAGCACCGGAATGTCTGCGACGGCGCAGACGGATTTCCATACTTGGGACATGGGAGACTCTCTAATTGAATGGGACGATTCAGACTACGAGCGAAGTAAATTGGCGCAGGTCGACTTGGGCCTTCTCCGGCTCATGCCATGGATCGGGCTCACCGTCGAGCGCGAACAGCAGTCGCTCGTACAGCGCCTTGCGATTCGCCTCATCTTCCACGACCTGTTTTTTCGCATAGTCGAGACCGACGCGCGCCAGATAATGCACGGTGCGCTCGAGGTACCAGCCTTCTTCACGGTAGAGTTGCAGGAATGCGCCAGCGTATTCCAACACTTCTTCGTGGGTCTTCAGTTTGACGAAAAATTGCGCGACTTCGGTTTTGATACCGCCATTGCCGCCGACGTAAATTTCCCAGCCTGAATCGACACCGATGATGCCAACGTCCTTGATGCCGGATTCGGCACAGTTACGCGGGCAGCCGGAGACAGCCAGCTTGACCTTGTGCGGTGCATACATGCGCGCGAGCTGGCGCTCGAGCTGCTGCCCCATCAGTGTCGAATTCTGCGTGCCAAAACGGCACCATTCAGAACCAACGCAAGTCTTCACCGTACGCAGACCTTTTGCATACGCCAGACCGGAGGGCATGCCGAGTTCGGTCCAGACGGCTTGCAGGTTTTCCTTCTTCACACCGAGCAGGTCGATGCGCTGACCGCCGGTGACCTTGACGGTCGGGATCTGGTATTTGTCGACGACATCTGCAATGCGACGCAGTTCGGACGAATTGGTCTCGCCGCCCCACATCCGCGGGATCACGGAATAGGTGCCATCCTTCTGGATGTTGGCATGCGAGCGCTCATTGATGTAGCGCGATTGCGGATCATCTTTCGCTTCATGCGGCCAGGTCGAAATCAAATAGTAATTGATCGCCGGGCGGCAGCTCGTGCAGCCATTCGGTGTGCGCCAGTTCATGCCGCGCATGGTGTCGGCGACCGTCAGGAATTTGCTTGCCTTGATGGCCTCGCGCACTTCCTTATGCGTATGGTCGGTGCAATTGCACAGTGCCTTCGCTTTGCTCGAGGTCGAATAGTCGCCGCCAGCCGTGGCCATGATGATCTGTTCAACCAGACCCGTGCAGGAACCGCAGGACGCCGAGGCTTTTGTGTGTTTGCGCACATCTTCGAGCGTGAACAGGCCCTGCTCCTTGATCGCCTTGACGATGGTGCCTTTACAGACGCCATTGCAGCCGCAGACTTCGGCGTTGTCGGGCATGGCAGCGGCTTTGGTGTAGCCTTCGTGACCGACATCGCCGGGACGGCCGGTGTTGGATTCGCCGAACATCAATGAATCACGAATTTCGGCGATGTTCTTGCCTTCACGCAGAAGCTTGAAATACCAGCTGCCATCGACGGTGTCGCCATACAGGCAAGCGCCGACGAGTTGATCGCCGCGCAGGACGAGCTTTTTGTAAACGCCGCCGATCGGATCAGACAGCACGATTTCATCCGTGCCTTCGCCACCAATGAATTCGCCGGCCGAGAACAGATCGATGCCGGTGACTTTGAGTTTCGTTGACGTGACCGAACCCTGATAACGACCGATGCCAAAGTTACCAAGGTGATTCGCGCACACCTTGGCCATCTCGAACAGTGGCGCCACCAGCCCATAGGCGATGCCGCGATGATTGACGCATTCACCGACGGCGTAAATGCGCGGATCAAAGGTCTGCATCGTGTCGCTGACGACGATGCCGCGATTGCAATGGATGCCGCTGGCTTCGGCGAGCGTCGTATTCGGGCGGATGCCCACCGCCATGACGACGAGATCTGCCGGGATTTCATCGCCATCGGTGAAGCGGATTTTCGTGACGCGACCGCTGGCGTCGCCTAGCAGTTCCTTGGTATTTTTTTCGAGCAGGAATTTCAGGCCGCGCTCTTCCAGCGAATGCTGCAGCATCTTGCCGGCGACGCTGTCGAGCTGGCGCTCCATCAAGCCGCTAGGCAGGTGCACGACGGTGACATCCATGCCGCGCAATTTCAAACCGTTCGCCGCTTCGAGTCCGAGCAGTCCGCCACCGATCACGACCGCATGCTTGTGCGTTTCGGCGGCAGCGATCATGGAATTCGTGTCATGGATATCGCGGTAGGATATGACGCCGTCAAGATCCTTGCCCGGCACGGGCAGCATGAAGGGGTTCGAACCGGTCGCCAGCAGCAGGCGATCGTATTCAGCCACAGTGCCGTCTTCGGCGATGACCTTGCGGTGGATGCGATCGATCTGGGTGATTTTTTTACCGAGATGCAGCGTAATATTGTTGTCGCTATACCAGTCGACATCATTGAGCATGATGTCCTGTATCGTCTGCTCGCCGGCCAGGACTGGCGAGAGCAAAATGCGATTGTAGTTAGCATACGGCTCCGCGCCGAACACCGTGATGTCATACACATCGGGGGCGATCTTGAGCAGCTCTTCGAGCGTGCGCACACCAGCCATGCCGTTACCGACCATTACCAATTTCAGCTTCTTCATTAAAGCTCCCACTTGATGCGGCTTCGCCTTTAAAGCCGACTTGAAAAAAAACATCCTGCATTCATTTAGCAAGATCGGTTCCACTAAATGCAAGACTGATTAAATCCTTACGCTTCCTCAGGCTGCCAGCTTCGCTGCCGGATTCGCCTGACGGTGATACAGGAACTCGAGCACCGAAGTCCGGTATTCGATATACAGCGGATTGGTCGCGAGCGCGACGCGCTCACGTGGACGATCTAGCCGCACCGAGAGGATTTCACCGATGGTCGCCTTAGGACCATTCGTCATCATCACGATGCGGTCCGACAGCAGCACGGCTTCATCAACGTCATGCGTGACCATCACCACGGTCGAGCCGGTCTTGGCGACGATCTTCAACAGCTCATCCTGCAAATGCGCCCGCGTGAGGGCATCGAGCGCACCGAAAGGCTCATCCATCAACAAGACTTTCGGTTCCATCGCCAGCGCGCGCGCAATGCCGACGCGCTGCTTCATGCCGCCGGAAATTTCATTCGGCCGCTTCTTCTCGGCTGGCAGCAAACCCACCAGCGCCAGTGCGGCCAGCGTGCGTTCTTTCAAGCGTGCCTTCGATTCCGTCGGACCGAATACGCGCTCGATGCCAAGGTAGATGTTTTCATAGCAGGTCAGCCACGGCAGCAGTGAATGGTTCTGGAATACGACGGCGCGCTCCGGCGAGGGCCCGGCGATTTCGCGGTTCGCGCACAGCAGCGTGCCGCTGGTCGCCGTGAGCAAACCGGCGATCAGATTCAGCAGCGTCGACTTGCCGCAGCCGGAGTGGCCGATAAGCGTGATGAACTCGCCCTTCTTCACATGCAGGCTGACATCCGTGAGCGCATGGAAGGAACCCTTGCGCGTCTGGAAAATCATTTCGGCATCTTGAATTTCAATGAATTTATTATTGAGGTTGTCCATGGTGATCTCTCTCGGCTCAAGAGCCGACTTCCTCGTAAGTGAATGATTTCGCGATCGCCACGAGCGCTTGCTCGAGCAGCAGACCGACCACGCCAATGGTGACGATGGCGATGATGATGTGCGGGACATTCAGGCTATTCCATTCATCCCAGACCCAGAAGCCGATACCGACGCCGCCGGTCAGCATTTCGGCGGCGACGATGACAAGCCAGGCGGTGCCGATGGCCAGGCGCACGCCAGTCAACATGTAAGGCAGCACCGACGGGAACAGTATCTTCGTGAGGATCTTCCACTCCGACAGATTTAGTACGCGCGCCACGTTCATGTAGTCCTGCGGCACGCGTTGCACGCCAACGGCGGTGTTGATGATCATCGGCCAGATCGAGCAAATGAAGATCGCCCAGATCGCTGCCGGATGCGCCGCCTTGAAGACCATCAGGCCGATCGGCAGCCAGGCCAGAGGCGAGACGGGTTTCAACAGGCTGATGATGGGGCTGAACATGCCGGATAAAAATTTGAAGCGACCAATCAGGAAACCCAGCGGAATGCCCACCAGCGCAGCCAGACCAAAGCCGACGCCGACGCGTTTGAGCGAGGCGAGGATGTTCCAGCCTATGCCCTGGTCATTTGGACCTTTCTGGTAGAACGGGTCGGAGAAAACCACGATCGCTTCCTTGAACGTCACCGCCGGCGACGGGAAGGCACTGTCCTTCATCGCGACGATTTCCCACACGAGGATCAACAAGGCGATACCCAGTAACGGCGGCAGCACGGCCAGCAGGAATGGCCGTAATGAGGATTTGATGATCGGCGTATCCGCACCGACGATGGCGCGACGCCGGGCTTCAGCGGCAGCGGTCTTTTTCGGCGTCGCGGGCGCGACTGCCGGGTCATGCAAATTGGTATTCACGACGGCACTCATACAAACTCCGGTGGCAGGGGCAAAGGGGCCAGGACTTAGGCTTTGATCTTGAATCCGGCGGCATACGCCTTCGGATTTTTCGCGTCCCATACGGTGCCATCGAAGAGTTTTGCCGTGCGCATGGCGTCTTTCGGCACGCTGGCCTTGGCCATCGTTGCCGCATCCTTGTAGATGTCGATGCGATTGACTTGCTTGGCCACGGCCAGGTAGTCCGGATCGCCCTTAAGCAAGCCCCAGCGTTTGTGCTGCGTCATGAACCACATGGCGTCGGACAGGTAAGGGAAATTCACCAGGCCGTCGTTGTAGAACTTCATGTAGTTCGGATCGTCCCAGGTCTTGCCCAGGCCATTCTGATAGCGCCCGAGTATGCGCTGGTTGATCACGTCGACCGAGGTGTTGACGTAGGATTTGTCGGCGATGGTTTCGGCCATCTTGTTCTTGTTCGACAGCGAGGCGTCGATCCATTTGCTCGCTTCGAGAACAGCCGCAGTCAGGGCGCGCGCCGTGTTCGGATATTTCTTGACCCATTCGTCGCTGGTGCCGAGGACTTTTTCCGGATGGTCTTTCCAGATGTCTTGCGTGGTCATCGCGGTGATGCCGATGCCGTCAGCGATGGCGCGATGGCCCCAAGGCTCGCCGACGCAATAGCCGTCCATATTACCAACGCGCATATTGGCGACCATTTGCGGTGGCGGCACCGTAATGACTTTCGCGTCTTTCATCGGATCGATGCCGTTCGCTGCGAGCCAGTAATAGAGCCACATCGCGTGGGTACCGGTCGGGAAAGTCTGGGCAAAGGTGTATTCGCGCTTATCGGTCTGCATCAGTTTGGCCAGCGAAGGTCCGTCGACCGCGCCCTTGTCGGCGAGCTTTTTCGACAGCGTGATGGCCTGACCATTGTGATTCAAGGTCATCAGGATCGCCATGTCCTTTTTCGGACCACTGACGCCGAGGTGTACGCCATAGATCAGGCCATACAAGACATGGGCTGCGTCGAGTTCGCCATTGACGAGTTTGTCGCGCACGCTGGCCCACGACGATTCCTTGGTCGGGACGATCTTGATGCCATATTTTTTATCGAAACCGAGAACCGATGCCATCACCACTGAGGCGCAATCCGTCAGCGGGATAAAGCCAACCTTGACCTCTTCCTTTTCAGGTTTGTCCGATCCTGCAGCCCATACACCTTGCGTGGCAAGGCCGGATAAGGCAGTCGCTGCGGCGACAGTTCCGCCGGCTTTAATTACCGCGCGGCGGTTCAGGTTGAACTGGCTTTTATTCGTGCTCATGGTTTCCTCGTCATCGGGGTTTAGGGCAAAAAGATCGCAGGCGCGCGCAGGATAATCGCAGCAAGCCTGAGGCTCTTGTCCGGACGTCCTGACCGCCATTGGCCCGGACATCGTTTTGTTAGCATCATCGTTAGTGCTGAACTCCTATCAGCAAATGATGTGCCAGCATGAAAACCCTTGAATACGGACGTGACGAGTCCGGGACGCGCATTTTTTGCCTCTTAATTGTGCGGCGCACCAAGAACGCGCACCGCGATGAGCCGGCGTGGCGCCGGAGTGAATTTAAATGAGCAGGTCAGCAACATCGAGCATGCGCTGTGCGATCTCGGACAATTTCAGGTTCTTGTCCATGGCCAGGCGGCGCAGCTTGCGGTAGGCCTCATCCTCGGTGCAGCGATGGCGCTCCATGAGCAGGCCCTTGGCGCGTTCGATCACCTTGCGCTCGGCGAGCTTGAGTTTGGTTTCGCTTAATTCCGTGCGCATGCGCTCATCGACCTGGAAGCGCGCCAGTGCGACATCGAGCACGGCGGTAACGCCTTCAGCAGACAGGCCGGCGACGACATAGGCGGACACGCCCGCTTCAATGGCAGCGCGAATACGCTCCTTATCGCCATCTTCAGTAAAGCAGACGATAGGCCGGCGCGCATTCGCGGTGGCGGCGACGACCTCGCGCAACGCCGCGTCTGACGCCGCATCGACGATAATCACGTCCGGCTGCAGCTGCGCCAGCTGTTCGGCCAGATAGGGACTCGGCGGCAGGACCGCGAGATTGTTATAGCCGGCTTCGAGTAAGCCAATGCGCAGCGCGCGCGCGCGTTCGGACTGGATCTGCGTCTGTTGATCGGCGCCTTCGGGCGTACCGAGGGCGTTGACGACGACGAGTTTGAGTTGTTTTGAGTCTGTCATGTTTTTCAGCGCGCTGCGGGCGGCAAGCGCTTTCCTTTACAATGATGCTTTGCAATAAGCTTGCCACCTACCCCATGATTGTTCTAGGCGTTGAATCATCCTGTGACGAAACCGGTATCGCATTGTACGATACGCAAGGCGGCTTGCTGGCGCATGCGCTGTACTCCCAGGTCGCCATGCATGAGCAGTATGGCGGCGTCGTGCCAGAACTCGCTTCACGCGACCACATCCGCCGCGCGATCCCGCTACTCGAAGCAGCGCTGAAAGAAGCCGGCATCGCGCGCACGGCCATCGATGCGATCGCCTATACTCAGGGACCGGGGTTGGCCGGCGCGCTGCTGGTGGGCGCATCGGTCGCATGCTCGCTCGGTCTGGCGCTGGGCAAGCCGGTACTCGGCGTGCATCACCTCGAAGGCCATTTATTGTCGCCGCTGCTGTCGTCCAATCCACCTGAATTCCCTTTCATCGCCCTACTCGTCTCGGGCGGACATACGCAGCTCATGCGCGTCGATGGCGTGGGTCGTTATGAATTATTGGGCGAGACGGTCGATGACGCCGCCGGTGAAGCCTTCGATAAATCGGCGAAATTGCTCGGTCTCGGTTATCCGGGCGGACCGGCGATTTCACGCCTGGCGGAGTTTGGCGATCCGCTGGCGTACAAGCTACCGCGGCCTATGCTGCATTCCAAGGATTTGAATTTCAGTTTTTCCGGCCTGAAGACGGCGGTGCTGACGGTCGTGAAAAAACACACAACGAATTTATGCGAGCAGGACAAGGCGAATATTGCGCGCGGCTTTGTCGATGCGATCGTCGATGTGCTGACGGCGAAATGCATGACGGCCTTGAAGCACACCGGCCTGAAGCGGCTCGTCGTGGCCGGCGGCGTCGGTGCGAACAGCCAGTTGCGCGCGTCCCTCAATGCCGCAGCAGCCAAGCGACGCTGCACGGTGTTTTATCCGGAGATGGAATTTTGTACCGATAATGGCGCCATGATTGCCTTTGCCGGTGCGCTGCGGCTGATGGCCAATCCGGACGCGGCGCAATGTAACTATGCATTCAATGTGCGCCCGCGCTGGCCGCTCAATGAATTGACGGCTGCCTGATTATTCTTTTTTGCGACCAAGACGGCTCTCTTTGCCGGCCATCAGGTTGGCGATGTTTTGCCGGTGACGGTAAATCAGCAAGCCGCTCATCGCGAGCACGGCCAGCAGTTTGATATCGGTGCCAAACAATAAGCCGTAGTAAAACGGCGCGAACACTGCCGCCACCAGCGCCGCCATGGACGAATAGCGGAAGGCATAGGCGATCACGACCCAGGTCACGAGCGTGGCTAATCCCAGCCAGACATTCAACGCCAGCAGCACGCCCAGCGCAGTGGCCACGCCCTTGCCGCCGACGAAGCGGAAAAATACCGGCCACAAATGCCCGAGGAATACCGCGATCGCGGCCAATGCCACCGCACCGTCGCCAGCCCCGTGACTTACTCCAACACGCAGCGTCAGCCAGACCGCGAACCAGCCTTTGGCGCCATCGCCGAACAGGGTCAGTAACGCAGCGAGCTTGTTCCCGCTACGCAGAACATTGGTCGCACCGGGATTTTTCGAGCCATAGCTGCGCGGGTCGGAGAGACGAAATAATTTACTGACGACGATGGCGAAGGAGACCGAGCCGATCAGATACGACACAAGGCCGATGAAGATTGTATGGAGTGTTTGCATGCGTTTCTTTTTTTATATGGACGTCGTAAGCTTATTCTTCAAGCGCGCAATTAACCGGCGTCAGGCTCAAAGCTGCGGCCATGTCGTCAGGCGCGATACCGACCAGATAACCGCGTCGTCCACCGTTGATGTAGATTTTTTCCAGCGCCAGGATGCTTTGCTCGACATAGATCGGCATGATCTTGCGCGTACCAAAGGGCGAAGTCCCGCCGACAAGATAACCGGAATGGCGATTGGCGACTTCAGGCTTGCACGGTTCAACCGATTTGCAGCCAATCTGCCGCGCGAGGTTTTTCGTGGAGACCTTGCGATCGCCATGCATGAGGACGATCAGCGGCTTACCCGCTTCGTCCTGCATCACCAGCGTCTTGACGACCGCATGTTCATCCACGCCCAGCTCGCGCGCCGAAACGCTCGTGCCGCCGCGCTCTTCGTAGGTGTAAGGGTGTTCGGTAAATGCGAGCTGGCTCTTGCGCAAAAACTGCGTGGCCGGGGTCTCGGAAATATGCTCTTTTTTTGCCATGGGCGTGTTCGGTCGCAGCCGTTTAGGCGCGTCATTTGCTCTTAAAATTTGGCACATTATGCAGCATCTTGCGTGCTTTGCGAGCGCAGCGCGCGCGATTGCCTGCACAAGGACGGACTTGTTGACGGAAGTCATGCCGCCTTGATTCGCCACCATGGCCTTGACCCCGTGCTCCTATAATCTGGCGCATCGCAGACCCCGAATCACTCATATTTTTTCAGGAGCACGCCATGTTTGCCTTTACCGAGCCCGTTATCACCGTGACTAAAACCAGTTTGACGCAGCAGGTCGACACATTGACCGAAGCCGGCGCCAAGGCCTTCGATCACGTCGAGCAGATCGTCGACCTGAATCTGTGCATGCTGCGCGCCTCCTTCGAGCAATCGACAGACGTAGCGCGGCAAATGATCACGGCCAAAACTGCCCAGGAATTTCTGGCGGCAGGCGCGGCGCAATGGCAGCCGCAGGGCGAAAAATTACGCACCTATGGCCGCCATCTGGCCGACCTTGCCTCGACAGTGCGCAAGGACTTGAGCACTGTCGCGCAAGAACGCGTGGTCGAAAGTAATCGCAAGATGATCGGCATCATCGAGACCGCCACCAAGAACGCACCAGCCGGCTCAGCACCTGCAGTCGCGCTGATGAAGTCCGTGCTCAGCAACGCCAATGCCGGTGTCGAACAATTCAGCAAGACCACGCGCCAGGCAGTCGAGGCGATGGAAGGCAATCTCGCCGCAGCCGTCAGCCGCTATGCCAAACCCGCCGCGAAAGCCAGCCGGCGCGCACAAAAATGAGCCTCTGCTCAACGCAGCATGTCGACATGCGCAATGTCGTCTTCCAGATACGGCTCGCCCGTGCGGCGAAAGCCGAAGTCGCCATAAAACGCTTCCAGGTATTGCTGCGCCTGGATGCGAAAAGGCTGGCCGGGATGCAGCAGCTCGGCGCGGCGCAAGGCTTCCGCCATCAAGGCACGGCCGATGCCGGTGCCGCGTACTGAGGCCGCATTCAATACGCGACCGAAGGCGCCTTCCGTGTATTTGATGCCGGGCTCGAAATAGCGCAGGTAAGCGACCAGCTCGCGCCCTGTCTCGCTGTCACGCCAGCCGAGCAAATGCCAGGCCTGGGTATCGAGGCCGTCGATATCGTTGTACAGGCAACGCTGCTCAAAGATGAAGACTTGCTGACGACGCTGCAGCAGCGCATACAGTGCGGTGGTATCGAGCTCGTGAAATTGCGACCATTGCCATTCGATCATGTGTGCGTTCCATTGAAAATTGAAAATTAGCCGCGCGGATGATGCGCCGCATGCAGCTGCTTGAGCCGTTCGCGCGCGACATGGGTATAAATCTGCGTCGTTGAAATATCGGCGTGACCGAGCAGCAGCTGCACCACGCGTAAATCGGCGCCGTGGTTCAGCAGATGCGTCGCGAACGCATGGCGCAAGGTGTGCGGCGAAAGCGGCGCATTGATGGCTGCATGCAGTGCATGTTTTTTAATCAGGGTCCAGAACATCTGCCGCGTCATGGCCGCGCCGCGCGCGGTCACGAACAGCGCGTCATCGACTTTGCCGGCGAGGATCACGCCGCGCGCCTCACGCAGATAGCGTTCGATCCAGTCGCGCGCTACTTCGCCAAACGGCACCAGGCGTGTCTTGCTGCCCTTGCCCGTGATGCGCAGCACGCCCTCGTTCATGCCGACTTCAATGGATTTCAGCAGCACCAGTTCCGACACGCGCAAACCGCTGGCATACATCAGTTCCAGCATGGTCCGGTCGCGCAGACCCAGGGGCGTGTGCACATCGGGCGCGGCGAGCAAGGCTTCGACCTGCGCTTCGGTGAGCGTCTTCGGAAAGCGCGGCGGCTGCTTGGCCGAGCGCATTTTCAGGCAGGGGTCGGCGCTGACCTGATTCTGGCGCAGGGCGTGCTGGTAAAAGCGCTTTAGCACGGCGAGCCGCCGGTTCGAGGAAGTCGCCTTGGTGCTCGCATGTCTGGCGGCAAAATACAGGTTCAGGTGTTCAGCCTGCACCGCAAACAGGCTCATGCCATGTTCGACGGCCAGCCATTCGGCAAACAAACGCAGATCGCGGCGGTAGGCTTCCAGGGTATTTTTTGACAAGCCGTCTTCGAGCCAGAGGGCGTCGGCAAATTCATCGATCGCCGCCAGGCTCGCGCCCAGGACCACGCTCACTTATATGCCTCAACGCCTTCATGCGCGAGCAGCCAGCGTTTAACGCCAAGGTGAAAGCCGCTGTCATCGTCGTGATGGGCAAAGCCGCCCAGACCACTAGCGGCCGTGACGCGATGACAGGGAATCACCAGCGGGAACCAGTTCGCACCGCAGGCCTGGCCAACTGCGCGCGGCGCCGAGCTGATGGCGCGGGCGATGTCGCCATAGGTACGCACTTCGCCGCGCGGAATACTGGCGATGGCCTGCCAGACCTTGCGCTGGAAGACGCTGCCGACTTCCGGCAGGCGTAGCCTGAATGCATAATCGGGGTCGGCGATGTAGCGCGCGACTTCTTGTGCGACCAGGTCGGCGAGCGCATCGGTGGCGGACTTTTCAGGAAAGTGTTTAGGCAGGTAGACCAATTCGCGCAAGGCACCAGCCTCCGTGCGAATGCCGATGCCACCGAAAGGAACATGGACGATGGCCGAGAACAGGATGTCGTGAGGAGAGGATGTCATGGCGAAACCTGGGAGCCGGAAAGACAAAGATGCCAGCATAAAACAAAAAAGGCGCATCTTGCGATGCGCCTTTAAATACTGCGGTGCGTTCCAGACCGCTTATAGGCCGCCTGAGGCTGGCCCTGCGTTTTTCTTGGAAGCGCTGTCTCCGGGTGCATGAGGTATGACCCTCTTTTTTATGCACCATCCCCTCTAATTAAGCGATGTCAATATGTAAATTGCCTTGGTGCCGGTAACAATCCGCACCAAGGAGGCGCAATTATAAACATATCTTTTAGCCGCAAAGAAAGATTCTTATCGGCATGTAACATTGCAACCACAGTCAAGTTATTCAAATTACATCATGCCCATTGCGCGTGGTAACCACAAAGACAAGCCCGGCCAGTAAGTCACGATGACGAGGAATACCAGCATCGTCAGCAGCCATGGCATGACGGCCACGGTCAGCTCGGTAATACTCATCTTCGCGATGCCGCTGGCCACATACAGGTTCAGGCCGACTGGTGGATGGCACAGACCGACTTCCATGTTCGCATCGATCAGGATACCGAAGTGCACTGAATCGATACCGAGGCGGATCGCAGCAGGGTGCAGGATTGGTGCCATCACGAGAATGATCGAGGACGGTTCCATCACGTTACCCGCCAGTAGCAGCAGAATGTTGGTCAGCGCCAGGAAGGCTGCCTGGCCGAGTTCCTTGCTCAGAATCCAGTCTGCCATTGCCTGCGGAATGTTTTCATGGGCCATCAGGAAGGAAAACAGCACGGCATTGGTAATGATGTACAGCAGCATTGCCGACATGCTGGCAGAGTTCATCAAGACCTTCGATGTGCCGGAAATCGGCATGTCGCGATAGACGAACACTGAAATCAGGAAGGCATACACGGCGCTCATCGCGGCCGCTTCAGTCGCAGTGAAAATACCGGTGTAGATACCACCGATGATGATCACCACCAGCAGCAAGCCCCAGATACTTTCGCGGAAAGCAGTCCAGCGCTCGCCCCAAGTCGCTTTTTTCATGCGCGGATAGCCGTGCTTGCGCGCCAGGAACCAGGTAGTGGTGCACAGCATGACGGTCAAGAGGATGCCCGGGAACAGACCGGCAACGAACAAGGCGCCGATCGAAGTACTGGTCGAGATGGCGTAAATCACTTTCGGAATCGATGGCAGCATCAGGATGCCCAGCGAGCCCGCCGTGATGATCACGCCGGCGCCGAATTCCTTCGGATAACCCTGCTTGACCATGGCTGGCAAAATGATCGAACCGATCGCCACGACAGTAGCGACACTGGAGCCGCACACCAGCGCAAACATCGCGCAGGAAATGATGCCTGCCAGCGCCAAGCCGCCATGCCAGTGACCGACCAAGCTCGTAGCAAACGCGATCATGCGTTTTGCCACGCCGCCGTGGGTCAGGAAGTTACCCGCCAAAATGAAGAACGGGATCGCCATGATCTCGAACTTTTCAATACCCGTAAATAATTTCAGGGCGACCGCTTCGACCGGAACTTCGGTCAACAGGAACATGAAGGTCAACACTGTCAGGCCGAGCGCGATCGACACGGGAATCCCGGTCAGCATCAGGGCGATCAACAGTGCGAAGACAATACCGATCTTGCTGAAAATGCCGACGGCGATCATCACCAGCGCAATACCGCCCAACAGCAGGCCGGCCTTTTGTTTGCTCATCGGCTTGATGCCGAGTGTATCTATCGCGCTCATCGTGCACCTGCCTTTGCTAAATCTGTCTCATGCGTTGTGTCCACTACATCATCAAGTCCATCGACATGGGTGTGGTCATGCTGGGGTACTTCACCGGTCTTGTAAAAATTCCAGGCGTTTTGCAGGAAGCGGAAGCACATCAGGTAAGAACCCATCCAGACCGCGGAATACACGATCCAGGTCGGCCATTCCAGATCCGGTGTAGTCGGGCCTTCCGGCACGTCGCCGACGTTCATGCCCAAGGCGGTAAAGAGCGCATAGTGCATGCCGTTTTCCCAGACGAAGCGCAGACCGAGCGTGCCGATCATGCTGGTAAAGATGACGCCACAGGCAAGCGCCACATAGACCGTCGAATTGCGCCATTCTTTCGGCAGGCGCGTAACCAGTACGTCCACGCCCACGTGCACACCGGCGCGCACGCCATAGGCCGCACCGAATTTAGCCATCCACACGAACATGATGATGCACAGTTCCTGAGCCCAGCTGAAATGCAGCGACAGCAGCCAGTCTTGTACATAAGGGATGGGGAAGCCAGTGCCGTAGCGATGCAGCACAGACAGGAAAATGATCAGCGTCGCGCCGCCCATGAGCAGCGAGATGATCCACTCTTCGAGGTGATCCAGATATTTCATGACAGTTTCCAAAAAAGAGAAGCGAAGCTGGCATGAGATGCCAGCCTCGCAGCAGTGAGACCCCCTCGGTACGGAGAGGGACAAAAATACGACTTACTTGACTGCCTTGTTGATCGAGTCGATCAGGTCCTTGCCGATGCGGCCTTCCATTTCCTTCTGCACCGGCAGCAAGGCTTTATGCCACTCAGCCTGCTCCGCGGCTGTCAGTTCGTAGACCTTGGTTTTGCCGGTTTTCTTGATGGCTTCCATGGCGTTATCGTTTTCTTTTTGCGCGATATCGTTGGCGTACTTGGTGGCTTCTTTCATGGCGCCTTCAAGCGCGGTACGGATATCGGCTGGCAAGCCTTCCCAGAATTTCTTGTTCACGATGACTGCATAACCGAGGTAACCGTGGTTCGACATGGTGATGTGCGACTGCACTTCGTTCATTTTCTGGGTGTAGACATTCGATGGCGGGTTCTCTGTGCCATCGACCACGCCGGTCTGGAGCGCCTGATAGACTTCAGAGAAAGCCATTACCTGCGGATTGGCACCGAGCGCGCGCATCTGTGCATCGAGAACTTTCGACGACTGGATACGCATCTTCAAGCCTTTGAAATCAGCCGGGACATGCAGTGGCTTATTGGCCGACATGACCTTGAAGCCGTTATCCCAGAATGCCAGACCAATGATGCCCTTAGGCTCAAGCTTTTTCAGCAGGTCTTTACCGACCTGGCCTTCAGTGACCTTGTAGAGCGACTGACGATTCGGGAAGATGTAGGGCAGATCGAAGACTTCAAATTCTTTCACGCCGAGCGGGCCGAATTTTGCCATCGATGGCGCCAGCATTTGCACCGCGCCGAGCTGCAGGGCTTCTATTTCTTCTTTGTCCTTGTACAGCTGGCTGTTTGGATACAGGTCGATCTTGACGCGACCTTTGGTCGCTTTTTCTGCGAGTTCCTTGAAGCGTTCGGCACCGTGACCCTTCGGCGTGTCGGATGCGACGACGTGGCTGAACTTGATGACGATCGGCGTCTGGGCGAAAGCCGAACCAGTGATCAGGGCGGCGGCAGAGAGAGCGAACAGTAGTGATTTCAATTTCATGATGTCTCCAAAACGTGAAAGGAACGTACTTTTTATACTTGGGCACCATTGTCGGGATCGCT
Organism: Oxalobacteraceae bacterium; assembly: GCA_947448025.1. GTDB lineage: Bacteria > Pseudomonadota > Gammaproteobacteria > Burkholderiales > Burkholderiaceae_D > CANFLV01. Next base: position 32,496 of record CANFLV010000027.1, read on the forward strand.
TCATTTCATCACAATTGTGGATAACCACATTTGTTGCAGAAAATGCCGGCCGCGGCAGTACACTACGCGCTGCTGCATTTTGAAAAAGCTTCGACTCCCATGATGATCCACGCCAGCAGCAAACTCTCTGCCGCCCTTTCCGGTCGCCGACCGCCGTGGCGCTGGCTGGCCGTGACCTTGCTCATGGTGCTGTTTTTCCCGACGGTGCTGTGGCTGCCGTGGCAGGCGCAGCGACTCGAATCGAACGAGCGCCAGGAACAGCTGATCGCCGATACGCTGTGGGTCGAACAGACGATCCGCTTCCAGCTCGGCCGCGACGAAGAGAGCATTAGCTTACTCGCTACAGAGGTCGCCAGCGGCCAGCCCGGCCTGAAAAAATTCCGCGAGCGGCTTTTGCCGGTACTACGCAATAGCCGTGAACTCCTGCGTATCGACTGGCTAGGGCCCCAAGGAAAACTGATCTACGCGAGTAACGATATCGCCTTGCCTGAACTGGGCGACTCCGACACCAATTTGAGCAGCACAGCCGCCAATAACAAAATTGCACGCTATTTCCTGCTGCCGGGCCGGCCGGGCGGGACATCATCCTTATTGCTGTACGAGCTGCCGGTATTTAAAGGTGCTGATTATATTGGCACCCTGCGCGCCAGTTATTCACTGTCCTTGCTGCTGGAAGAAATGGTGCCATGGTGGTTTGCGCAGGATAATGAAATCTCGATCGTCGACGCCGATGACACGCTGCTGACTCGGCGTAGTGCGGGTGGTTCTGGTCGCGGCATATATACACATCGGCGACCACTCGAATTGCCCGGCGTGACCCTAAGCCTGCGCACCAACAGCATCAAGAGTGCGCCGAAGCTCCTGCCGAATCTGCTGGTTGGCTCGGTGGTATTGCTCTCGCTCGGTTTGCTATGGAGTTTGTGGGCACTGTGGCGCGACATTAACCGGCGCATCGCAGCCGAAGTCGCACTACGCCAGCAAATCTCGTTTCGAACAGCCATGGAAAATTCTCTGTTGACGGGCTTGCGCGCGCGCGACCTGACCGGCCGTGTCACTTACGTCAATCCGGCTTTTTGCCAGATGGTCGGCATACCGGCCGAACAGCTCGTCGGCATGGCGCCACCGATGCCCTACTGGGCGCCGGAAGTGATGGACGCCTACCAGCAGCGTCTCTCGCAAGTCTTGCAGGGCAAGGTCGCCCCACAGCATGAAACGGTCTTCCAGCGCGCCAATGGCGAGCGTTTTCCGGTGCTCATATTTGAGTCGCCACTGGTCGACGCGAGCGGCAAACAGACCGGCTGGATGGGCTCATTGCTCGACATTTCCGACCGCCGCCGCGTCGAGGATCTGAACCGCCAGCAGCAGGAAAAACTGCAGGCCAGCGCGCGCCTGGCAACGATGGGTGAAATGGCCTCGACGCTGGCGCACGAATTGAACCAGCCACTGGCGGCGATCTCGAGTTACACGACCGGCGCGCTGAACCTGCTCGAAGGCGAGCCCGATAAAATCGATACGGCTATGCTGAAACAGGCGCTCGAAAAAGCCAGCGCCCAGGCGCAGCGCGCTGGACAGATCATCCGCAGCGTGCACACCTTCGTCAAGAAGCGCGAACCCATGCGTGAATTGGTCAGCCTGAAAACGCTCATCGAAAGCGTCGCGCCCTTGATCGAAATGCAGGCGCGGCCATTTTTCGTGTCGATGATCCTCAATATCCGCGCCGACCTGCCACCCGTGCTGGCCGACCGTGTGCTGCTTGAACAGGTGGTGCTAAACCTGACGCGCAACGCCGTCGAAGCCATGCGTGACGCCGCTTCGGAAAAACGCATGTTGCGCATCGTCGTGCGACTCGACGCCGACACCCTGCCGCCGCAGGTCATCGTCGAGATCATCGACCGCGGCCATGGCATTCCTGATGAGGTCAGCGAGCGGCTGTTTTCACCCTTCTTTTCGACCAAGGCCGAAGGCATGGGCATGGGACTCAATATTTGCCGCAGCGCGATCGAATTCCATGGCGGCTTGCTCACACACCGGCATAATCCGCAAGGCGGCACCGTTTTTCAATTTTCGCTGCCAGCCAGCGAAACAGCCTGACACTTTAAGTGAGACCCGATGTTACATATCGTCGATGATGAAGAAGTACTGCGGGATTCCCTGCATTGGCTGGCCAGCTCGCGGCGCATACCGGCCACCGTGCATGCCAGCGCGGCCGGCTTCCTCGACGCGCTGGGCGATCCGCCGCGCTTTGATGTACAAGGTGACTGCCTGCTGCTCGATGTGCGCATGCCCGACATCAGTGGCGTGGCCATGTTCGAAATCCTCACCAAGCGCGGCTTGACGCAGCAGCTGCCGGTGATTTTTTTGACCGGCCATGGCGATGTGCCGATGGCTGTCGATACGCTCAAGCGCGGCGCCTTTGATTTTTTCGAAAAACCCTTCAATGACAATGCCCTGATGGACCGCGTGCAGGAAGCCCTGGCCGCCTCGCGCGAAGCCTTCGTCAGCGCCGCCATCCACGCACGCCTGGCGACGCTGTCGGGGCGCGAACGCGAAGTGCTCGCGCTGATACTCGATGGCAAAATGAACAAGGTCATCGCCGACCAGCTCAATATCAGCATGCGCACCGTGGAAGTCCACCGCGCGCATATTTTCGACAAGATGAATGTCAAGACCGCTGTCGAACTCGCGCGGCTGTTAAAGTAATCAGTGAAATAATTCAATGAATATCACCACCCTGCTGGTACCCGACTTCACGCTGATTCTGCTGGGCTTCCTGCTCAAGCGTTACGGCAAATTCTCGGGTGATTTCTGGACCGGCCTGGAAAAGATGGTCTATTACGTGCTGTTCCCGGCGTTGCTGTTTTACTCCACTTCGCGCACCGTCATCGACTTTCACGTCACCGGCAAACTGCTGCAAGTGACGATGATGGCGGTCGCCTGCGCCATCGCGCTCGGGTGGCTGGCAAAAGTCCTGTTCCGTTCGGCGCCGATGATTTTCGAGTCGGGCGTACAGACCGCATTTCGCTTCAATTCGTACATCGCACTGGCGGCGGCTTCGCGCATCGCTGGTGATGAAGGCACGGCTCTGATGGCGCTGATCATCGGCTTTGGCGTACCAGTCTGTAACGCCGCCGCCGTGCATGCGCTGGTACACAAGAATGGCGGCCTGCTGCGTGAGATGCTACGTAACCCTTTGATCATCGCCACTGCCAGTGGCCTGCTGTTCAATCTCGCCGGCCTGCATTATCCGGAAGTCGTCAGCGCGACCCTGTCACGCCTGGGCAATGCCTCGATCGCGCTGGGCCTGATCGCGGTCGGCGCCGGACTGCAATTATCAGGTTTACATGAATCGAAAGGCATCGCCGGCTATTTTCTGGCGGTGAAATTGCTGGTGTATCCGACTATCGGCTTCGCCCTTGGCCGCGCGCTGGATTTGCCGCCGCTACAGCTGCAAATGGCCGTCACGTTTTGCGCCATGCCGACGGCATCCAGCGCCTATGTACTGGCGGCGCGCATGGGCGGCAATGGGCCGTTTGTGGCCTTTCTGATTTCGGCCAGCACGCTGCTGTCGATGCTGACCTTGCCGTTCTGGCTGACGATCACGCATTGAGTTTGAGGCTTATTGCGCGAGCGCCCACAGGACATGCTCGCGCACCAGTGGTGATGCGTCATCGGCGCGAACCTGCAAGGCATTGAGAATGGTGGTATCACGTCCGCCGCTGCGCGAGGCATTGCCCAGGCCAACAGCCATATTACGCAGCCAGCGTTCATGGCCAATGCGGCGCAAGGCACTGCCTTCGGTATTTTTCAGGAAGGTCGCTTCGTTCCAGCTGAACAGTTCAACCAGCGTCGCCTGATCGAGGCCATGGCGCACATCGAAGTCTGACACGCTGGCGCGCTGAGCAAATTTATTCCAGGGACAGGCGAGCTGACAGTCATCACAGCCGACCACGCGGTTACCGATCAGCGCGCGCAATTCCAGCGGGATCGCGCCCTTCAGCTCCAGCGTCAGATAAGAAATGCAGCGCCGCGCATCAAGCTGGTAAGGCGCAAGGATGGCCTGTGTCGGACAGACATCGATGCAGGCGCGGCATTGGCCGCAATGGTCGCTGACGGGCGCATCGACGGGCAGCGGCAAATCCGTGAGTATTTCGCCAAGAAAAAACATCGAGCCGGCATCGCGGTTCAACAGCAAGGTATGTTTGCCGCGCCACCCAAGCCCGCCCTTTTGCGCCAGCGCCACTTCCATCACGGGCGCTGAATCGGTAAAGACGCGATAGCCGAATTCACCGATTTCGCCGGCAATCCGGTCGGCCAGGCGCTGCAAACGTGCGCGCAAGACCTTGTGGTAATCGCGCCCCCGGGCATAGAGGGACACGACCGCCTGCGTCGCATCCGTACTGCGCGCCTGCTCATGCTCGCGCCATTCAGCCGGTATCGAAGCCGGCAAATAATCCATGCGCGCGACGATCACGCGCACTGTGCCCGGCAACAGTTCGGCCGGGCGCGCACGCTTCATCCCGTGGGCGGCCATATATGCCATCTCACCATGCATGCCATTGGCCAGCCATGCCTGCAAGCCCGGCTCGGCGTAGCTCAAATCGATATCGGCAATGCGGATGTCGGCAAAGCCGAGCTCGCGCCCCCAGGCCTTGATCGCCAGCGTCAACGCAGGCAGGTCAATGGCAGGATCGTTGAGAGAGTCTTCGGGCGGCTTGGCAGGCATAATGTCGGCTTACGCCTCTTTGGCATTTCATTTTCAAGCGACTATTTTATTCGATGCAGCACTTTACAGCCCATCTCCATGACGAAGCCGGCACCGCCGCGCTCGGCGTCTCACTGGCACGCGCGCTTTCGCCCGGCCTCGTGATTTACCTGCACGGCGACCTTGGCGCCGGCAAGACTGCGCTCACGCGGGCAATGCTGCATGCGGCCGGCCATGTCGGCCATGTACGCAGTCCGACCTACACCTTGGCCGAACCCTACCAGATCGTGCTGGCGGGCGTACCGACTGAAGTAGTCCATTTCGACCTGTACCGTATGATCAGCGATGATGAATTCATCGAAGCGGGTTTTCGCGAGTACTTCAATGCGCACACGATCTGCATCGTCGAATGGCCGGAAAAGGCCCAAGCCCTGTTGCCGCGTCCCGACATCAACATTGTTTTAGAAGTTGCCGGCGATGGTCGTGATGTAGAATTGCAAGCATTGTCTCAACAGGGTCTTCAATGCCTCGCACGCCTGAATTTCGCACCAAATCTGTAACAGCAAAAACCCGCCGTACTGCGCTCAAGGCCGGGGGTACGCTGCTGCTATCCGTATTCGCACCGTTTGTGGCGACCGAAGCGCAAGCCGCGCAAATCCTTGGCGTGCGCGTTTGGCCAGCCGAGGATTACACGCGTGTCACACTGGAAAATGACAGCGACCTGAAGGCTACGCATTTCCTCGTCACCGAGCCGCACCGGCTCGTGGTCGACATCGAGGGCCTGCTGCTCAATCCTACCTTGAAAGAACTGGTCGCCAAGATCCAGTCCAACGATCCCTACATCAAGCAGGTACGTGTAGGCCAGAATCGGCCGAATGTCGTGCGCCTCGTGTTCGATCTCAAGGAAGAAGTCAAACCGCAGGTATTTACGCTCGCACCGGTGGGCAATTACAAGCACCGACTCGTGTTTGACCTGTATCCGGCCAAGGCTGCCGATCCGATCGCCGCAATGGTCGCCAAGGGTGATTGGGTGAGTGAGCTGCCGCCGCAGGCGCCCGTCGTCGCAGAAGCCAAGCCGCAGGCAGCGCCCACGCCCACAAAACCCGGCGCCAGCAAACCTGTGCCGCCCGATGATAAGCCTGTCAAACTGACGCGCATGATCACCATCGCGCTCGACCCAGGTCACGGCGGTGAAGACCCCGGCGCCATCGGGCGCGGCGGCAGTCGTGAAAAAGATGTGGTTCTGGCGATCGCGCATCGCCTTAAAGCGCAGCTCGAAAGCCATCCGAACATGCGCGTCATGTTGACCCGAGACGCTGATTTCTTTGTGCCGCTGCATGTGCGCGTACAAAAGGCGCGCGCTGTGCAAGCCGACCTGTTTGTGTCTATCCATGCCGACGCCTTTGTCGAACCGACCGCGCGCGGCTCCTCCGTCTTCGCCCTGTCCGAAAAAGGCGCGTCCTCGACGGCTGCGCGCTGGCTGGCGAACAAGGAAAATTCCGCTGACCTGATCGGCGGCATCAACATCAAGCAGCATGACGTACAGCTCGCCAGCGTCTTGCTGGACCTGTCGACGACGGCGCAAATCAACGACAGCTTGAAGCTCGCCAATGCCGTGCTCGGTGAAATCGGCGGCATAAACCGCCTGCACAAGGGCGCAGTGGAGCAGGCAGGCTTTGCGGTGCTGAAGGCGCCGGATGTTCCGAGTATCCTCATCGAGACGGCCTTCATTTCCAATCCGGAAGAAGAAGCAAAGCTGACGGATGAACACTATCAGCAGCAGCTGGCCGAAGCGATCCTGAAGGGCATCAAGCGCTATTTCGCGAAAAATCCACCGCTGGCGCGGAACCGGATGACCTGAGTTTCGCGTCGCGCCGGCATGAAAAAAGGAACCCCGAGGTTCCTTTTTTTGTAAGTGACGCAGTGCTTATTTTTTACGCCATCTCTGCAACCCCTTCCACAACGCCCCCAGCGCCAACGGCAAGACAGCCGCACCGACACCGATCAGCACGATCGTACTCAGGTGATCACGCACGCCCGGAATATTGCCAAAAAAGTAACCGGCAGAGACCAGCGAGACGACCCACAAGACCGCACCCGTGATGTTATAGAACTGGAATTTCGCAAACGTCATGTCCGACACACCCGCGACAAAGGGCGCGAAGGTACGCACGATCGGAATGAAGCGTGACAGGATGATGGTTTTGCCGCCATGTTTTTCATAAAACGAATGGGTCTTTTGCAGCGCTGCCTTGTCGATCCAGCGATAATCCTGCGTGAAGACGCGGTGACCGATGGCGCTGCCGATCCAGTAATTGACGGTATTGCCGGCGACCGCAGCCGTAATCAGCGCCGCCATCAGCAGCCAGATATTCATCGCGCCGCTGGCACAAAATGCACCGCCAATGAACAGCAAGGTATCGCCCGGTAAAAATGGCAGAACCACGAGACCGGTCTCGCCAAATACGATGCCGGACAGGACGATGTAGACGAGCGTTCCGTACTGCGCGATGACATCGCCGAGATATTTATCGACGTGCAAAATCATCTCTAAAATATGCATCAAATCCATACGACTCCCAAGGTGTGGCCGGCAATCATACACTATCAAAAGCCCGCCAAAATGCGCGCTCACAAGCGCACTGCAACCGCACTGCGCAGGACGGTATAATCGCCGCATGAATCCAACGCCCCGCCCAATTCGTGCCATTCAGGCCTTGCCCGACCAGCTGATTTCACAGATCGCAGCCGGCGAAGTCGTCGAGCGGCCTTCTGCTGTGGTCAAGGAACTGCTCGAGAACGCGCTCGATGCGGGCGCCACGCAAATCACCGTGCGGCTCGAACAAGGCGGCGTCAAGCGTATCGCGATCACCGATAACGGTCGCGGCATCCCGGTGGAACAAATGCCACTGGCATTGGCCCGACATGCAACGTCGAAGATCGCCTCGTTGACCGATCTCGAAAACGTCGCCTCGCTTGGCTTTCGCGGTGAAGCGCTGGCCTCGATCGCCTCCGTCGCACAATTGACCCTGACCACGCGCACCGCCGACGCTGCGCACGCATGGGAATTGAGTGGCACGCCCGGCGCGACAGCCACGCCCTCATCCGGCGCGCCCGGCACGACCATTGATGTGCAGGACCTGTATTTCAATACCCCGGCGCGGCGTAAATTCCTCAAGACCGAACAGACCGAATACGGCCATTGCGCCGAAGTCGTGCGCCGCATCGCACTGTCGCGCCCCGACGTCGCGTTTTCGCTCACGCACAATGGCAAGACCATCGACCACTGGAATGTCAGCGAAGTGGCCAAACGCAGCGCCCACATCCTCGGTGACGAATTCGCCGGCGCGCGGCTGCCGCTCGATGAAAGCGCCGGCCCCTTGCGTCTGCACGGCTTTGTCGGCTTGCCGACAGCGTCCAAGGCGCGCGCCGATGCGCAGTACTTTTATGTCAACGGTCGTTTCGTGCGCGACAAACTGCTGACCCATGCGGTGCGCGCCGCGTATCAGGATGTCTTGCATGGCGATCGCTATCCCTCGTATGTGCTGGCGCTCGACCTCGATCCGGCGCTGGTCGATGTGAACGTACATCCCTCAAAAATTGAAGTGCGCTTCCGCGACAGCCGCGCCGTGCACCAGTTCGTGTTTCATGCCGTCAGCCGCGCTGTCGCGCAAACGTCCGCGACCGCATTCGGCACGACGCCTGCACCCGTGCCGGCGCAGTCAGGCATGCAGGCGACGACTGCGTCCACACCCATGCCGACACCGTGGATGCGCGATGCGCAGCAAAGCACGTTCAATGCACAATTCAATGCGCCGGCATTTCATCCTTCACGCCCCGTTGGTGTGGCGCAGTCGACCGCGCAGTACGGTGCCTTTTTCGCCAACGCTGCCGACCCTGCACCAGTCGCCGCACCCTTACCCGCCCATGATTTCCCACTCGGCTTCGCGCTGGCACAGTTACATGGCGTCTTCGTGCTGGCGCAAAATGCCAGTGGCCTGGTCCTGGTCGACATGCATGCCGCGCATGAACGCATCCTTTACGAGCAGCTCAAGGATGCACTCGATGAGAACGCGATGTATGTGCAGCCGCTGCTGATCCCCGTCACGTTTTATGCCGATGCAGTCGAAGTCGGCACCGTTGAAGAAAATCAGGAAACCCTGTCAGCGCTAGGCTTTGATATCGCCGTGATGTCGCCGACGACGCTGGCTTTGCGCGCAATTCCAGCACTGCTGAAAAACGCCGATGCGCAAAGTCTGGCGCGCGACGTCTTGCGCGATGTCCGTGAATTCGGCGGCTCGCGCGTTTTGCTTGAACGACGTAATGAATTGCTCGGCACGCTGGCCTGCCACACGGCTGTACGCGCAAACCGCACATTGACCGTGCCAGAAATGAATGCACTGCTGCGGCAAATGGAAGCCACCGAACGCGCCGACCAGTGCAATCATGGCCGCCCGACTTGGGTGCAGCTGGCCCTGAATGATCTCGACAAACTTTTCTTGCGCGGACAATAAACTCTTAATGACTTCCAAAACCGCGCCACTGGCGCAGTACGCGCATGCCCCTTTGTTAGTCCTGATCGCGCTGTGCCTGATGCTGCAGCCGCTGTCGACCGACCTGTATCTTGCGTCCCTGCCCGGCCTGGCGCTCAGTTTCAATGTCGCGCCGTCGGTGGTGCAATTAACCTTGTCGTTGTTCGTGATCGGCTTTGGCGCGGCACAGCTGATCATTGGTCCGCTGTCGGACCGCTTTGGTCGCCGGCCAATTTTATTGGGTGGACTAGGCGTGTATCTCAGCGCATCGGCATTGTGCGCGCTGGCGCCCGCGATCAATGTATTGATCGCAGCGAGGTTCGTGCAAGCCATCGGCTGCTGCACGGCCGTGATCGTGGCGCGCGCTATCGTACGCGATGCCTACGCGCCCGAAGACAGCGCCAAAGTCATTGCGCGCGCGGCGAGCTGGCTGTCGCTGGCACCGATCTTCGGCCCCATCCTCGGCTCGTATTTGCAGGTCGGCTTAGGCTGGCGCGCCGCCTTTGTCGCGCTCGGCCTGATCTCCGCCGCCTTGCTCACATTAGTCTTGCTGCGCCTGCCGGAAACGAATGCGCACAAGAATCCGCAAGCCACGGAATGGCACGGCCTGCTGGCCAATTATCGTCTGGTGCTGGGCGCACGCGAATTCTGGGCGTATGCCTTGCCCGGTGCATTTTCGTACGGCGCGATTTTTTGCTTCATCTCGGGCTCATCCGTGGTGCTGATCCGCGTGCTGCATGTGCCGACGGCCTGGTTCGGTTACTGTTTTGCTATCGGCGTGTCGGGCTATACGCTGGGTACGCTCGTATGTCGCCGCCTGATCCCACTCATCGGCACGACGCGCACACTGCAAATCGGCGCCAGTATTTCGCTGGCCTCGGGGCTGCTGTTCCTCGGCGCGGTCACGCTCGGCATTGCGCACTGGTCGCTGGTAGTGGCAGCGATGTTTTTGACGATGGGCGCGCACGGCTTCAATTTTCCGGTTTCACAGTCGGGCGCCGTGACGCCCTTTCCGAAACAGGCAGGCACTGCGGCAGGATTGGCGGGCGCGTTTTACATGGCAGTCGCCTTCATCGTCGGCACTATCGTCGGCGCCACGCATAATGGCAGCCTGTTTCCGCTAGCGCTGATTTCCTGCACGCTCGGCATCCTGATTTTCGGCTCAGTACGCGGCGTCCCCTCGATTAGCGTGCGAACGACCTAAGGCGATCATGCAAACAAAACCGCTCGCCATCGCCATCATGGGCCCGACCGCTTCGGGTAAAACTGCCGCCGCGCTGGAAATCGCGCGCCATCTGCCTTGCGAAATCATCTCCGTCGATTCGGCGCTGGTCTTTCGCGGCATGGATATCGGCACCGCCAAGCCGACCGCTGCTGAACGCGCCGTCGCACCGCATCACCTGATCGACATCCTGGATCCGCTCGACGCGTATTCAGTGATGCAGTTTCGCGATGACGCTCTGCGACTGACGCAAGACATCCTCGCGCGAGGCAAGTTGCCCTTGCTGGTCGGCGGCACGATGTTGTACTTCAAAGGCTTGCGCGATGGTCTCGATGATTTGCCCAAGGCCGACGCCGACTTGCGCGCGCGGCTCGATGCGCAGTTCGTGCAGCTGGGCGCGCCAGCCATGCACGCAAGGCTGGCGGAACTGGATCCGGCGACGGCAGCGCGGCTGAAGCCAAACGACAGCCAGCGTATCCAGCGCGCGATTGAAATCATCGAGTTAAGCGGCCAGACCATGTCGAGCCTGCTGGCGAAAGCGCCGAAGCAGGAATTGCCATTCAAGCTACTTCCATTGGCAATGGAACCGTCCGATCGCAGCGTCCTTCATGCGCGCATCGCCGCCCGCTTCGACGCAATGCTCGATCCAGTCCACGGCGGCCTGATCGCAGAAGTACAAGCCTTGCGCGCGCGCGGCGATCTGCATGCCGACATGACCTCGATGCGCTGTGTCGGCTACCGGCAAACCTGGGATTATCTCGATGGCGCCTATGACCTGGCCACGCTGAGAGATCTCAGTATTTTCGCCACGCGTCAGCTGGCAAAACGCCAGCTGACCTGGCTGCGTTCGATGATGGACAGGATCATCATCGACTGTAACGATGGCGAGGCGACGAATAAAGTCATGGCCGAAGTAAGGAAAGCGCTTCTTTAAATCAACCCGTCCTTGACATCACTTGCGAGTCCCTAGATAATGTTCGGCTTACTGGTGATATAGCTCAGTTGGTTAGAGCACAGCACTCATAATGCTGGGGTCGGTGGTTCAAATCCACCTATCACCACCAAAATTCTTCAGTAGAAACAAGCACTTACAGCGATGTAAGTGCTTTTTTTACGCCTAAAAGTAGTCTACTTTTGGCTAGACTACTTTTTGGCTATTTTTCACAGCCCTTTTTCACTGAATCCTTTGGTATTTTTTGATGAAAATTGATGAATACTAGGGCTGGTTTCGCATTACGCTGAAATAGGAAACTAGACTACTTTCATATAATATTGCTCAATGGCAAACGAACTAATCATTGAGACCACAGCATCAAGTCAAAAGCGACACCGCGCATCCCCTATTCCCGAATCAGTTACCTACATCTCAGGTTATCCAGAAAAATTATTCATTTATCAGCTTGAAGCGTCAAAATATTGGTGGGCGCGCTATTACATCAGCGGCAAGATCGTCAGACGCAGCACGAAAACAGACAATAAAAAGCTCGCACTTGAAGCAGCCAAAGCTTTTTACAACGAACTCAATCACCGAGTGCACTCAGGACTTGGCGTTGGGAAGAAAAATACTTTTGCTGCGTGCTCCAAAGCCGTACTCAGTGAACAGAAGGCACAGCGAGATCGCGGACAACTCTCTGATGTCACATACAAGCTCAACGAGTACAGACTGAAGAAATTGATATTGCCGTTCTTCAA
>CANFLV010000028.1 GCA_947448025.1 Oxalobacteraceae bacterium
CAGACGCGTGAGTCCCTAAATTTAACTTGATAGTAACAATCGGGTTTGGGTTGTTTGGGTCGGAGTGCCCATTGGTTTTGCAAGAGAGCAGAAAGGACGTCGTACTGCTTAAGTTACTCGTAAGATTGGTATTGATCACCATGCCAAATGGACTTGTCAGAGTGCAGCTTTGGATATTCAACCTAGCCTGCGCCGCTGGCGCCATGAGCAAGCAGAACATCGCGATGGCCTTGCCAAAATGGCCGCCCCAAGCTGAAATGCGCGACTTCATGGCGTGACTCCTTCGCATTTGAAGCTGCCTAAAAATGGCATGGGATCCCTGGACGGACTAAAGCCAAGGGGAATGAGGCAGCTACGCCCTTGCCAACTCGCACGCAATACATTACGCGCCATGAGTCCCGAGACATACACTTCGCCATCCATCCCCACCGGAAAAATTTCCTCCTGCTGATCGAGCTGTACCTGTGCGCCGACCGGCAGTGCCGTGCCATCTGCAAGAAGAATTTTGAGCATGGCAGCGCGCACACGTTCGACGGGGAATCTGACAAGAACGCCGCTACGAAAAGGTGGCGTAACATCCATTTTCAAGGCGCCTACCCGGATATCCATTGGCAGGTCCAGCGACTCGATGGAAATGGGATTATTTTCGAAAGCGCGAATCCGCGGTATCAGGGCATTGCCATCGGCATCGGTATGTCCCGCGAGTTGATTGTCCGTGTAGATCCGGACATTGGCGAAGCCCGGCACCTGCACCAGCGCGAAGCTATCGCTGATGCGCCGGCTGGCAAAAACACTGCCCCCGAACGCAACGGCGCCACCGGAAATACTTGCCCGGGCTGCCGTGCTGCCAGCCTGCGTGGCCAGCCCGGCCGTGTAGGTCGCGACATCATTCTGGCCGCTGACTTCCGCTTCCAGATTGCCATTGTTTGCCGTTTGTAAGCGGTAGCCCATTTCACCACCGGGGCTCATTGCGCGCTGCAATTGCGCATTGATTTGTGCGTAGTGATTTGTCCCTGTCGTGCGTTGGGCGCTGCTGGCCAGCGAGGTCCGCTGACCCATCGGCATCGACAAGAAGGCATTGATGGAATTACCCGACGCGCCCGCCAGCGACTTAAACATCGACACGCCCAGAAATGCTTTTTGGCCGATGTTGGTGGAATAGGAAAGCGAAATAAACTCTGCCTTTTCCGCATCGCGGCTGTCGTGCTTTGCATAGGCCAGCCCAAAGGAACCCACTTTATCCGCAGAATAGCCAGCACTCAACTCGGTCAAACGACGGGACGGCAATTGATCCGGCTCCATGCCAATCTGACTGAAATTCGTCGTCGTTTCCTGCATGCGCCCGGCCATGCTGAAGCGCTTTTTTTGCATTTCAAAGCCGATGCTGGCCAGATAGCCTCCACCCTTTTGACCATCGCTGGCCGCGATCGAAGCATTGACCACAGTCGCCATAGCCGGCACTGCCATGACGCCATTGAGACCGACGGTTCTCTGGTCGTCCGACATGGCTTCGAGATGGACTTCGCCGGTGAAAGTATCAGTGAACCCGTGCCGCAGGGTCGCCGCAGCCAGCCAGCGGTCATAGTCGTTACTGGCGAGCGTATAGTTTTGCCGCTGTCGGCCCATTTCATAGGAAACATCATTCAAGCCTTCGCGCAGTAATCGAATACTCGCAAAAAAGGGTTGGGTAATTACCTGCTCCCTGCCCAAAGCATCACGCACGACCAGACGCACATCGCCCGAACCGGTCACGACTGGAATGTTACTGATCGAGAATGGCCCGGGCGGGACTTCATTACGCTGAACCAGAGCCTGGTTCACAAAAACATCGACCGTGGAGGGCAAGCTGGCCTGCCCGACGATGCTTTGTTGCGGCATCGTGATCAGCCCAGGCTGTACGATGAAATTGCTCGAATACTGCAAGCCGCCGAAACGAACAGAGCGGCCCCAGCCACTGGCGGAACGGGTGATCGCGTCGCCTACGCGCCAGCTGGCCAGCGCTTCCGGCAGGTCAAGCGTCCAGGTGGTATCGAGTCGTAGCGCCTGATGCCTGCCCCGCGAGTTCGCCGCAAGAAAGGTCGCGCCACCAAAACCATATTCGGTGAAGGCGCCGAATTCAAACAAACCCGAGGCGTAGAGTTCTTGATCGCTGCGCTGGGCAAACAGGTCGTAGTTGAACACCGCGCCGGTAGCCCGGCTTGACACAGTCCTTGTACCGGCGGGGTGCTCAAGGTTCAACTGCTTGAATGCCGCAGCCGGTAGCGTGATCGACAATTCCTGCTTCGCTTCATCGACCACAACATCAAGGCCGGCAATGCGCTGCAGTCGAAAGTAGTCCTTCCCGCGCAGGTGCAATTCCGGCGCACCCGGCAGCATCACGCGCCATCGCGCCAGATCCTGACCATCGAGGAGAATGCCGCCATCCTTGGTGCGAATCGCCAGGACTGTTTCATGCTGGCCCTGTCTGTTCAGATCGACTTGAAACAGGTTCAGTGACCAGCCAGGGTCGTCCGTTTCATTGGCGGCCTTGTCGATCATTGTGCCGGCATCACTTAACGTAGCAGGCATTGCAGCGTTGCTGAGGATGCAAACGAGCATGATGGCGATGCGTCCGCTAATAAGCCTGCTGCGGCACCAGAACTTTATTGACATCGCCGGCATCCATGTAAGCTTTCAATCGAAGGGCTTCCGTCCCGAGGGATTTGCCTGGCGTGATTTGTAGCGCCCATTCGCGTGAAATTCCCGGCAGCAGATAGACTGGCGTCGGTTGACGTGCAATCGTCTGCTCGCTGACCATGTCAACCAGCTGCATCTCACCGATCTGTGCATGGGCACTGCCGTCATTGGTGACCTTCAACTTGCCCGCGTTCGGTCCCGATGCAATGACTGACCATTTCAAATCCGGCGCCACCGCTGCTGCCCCAGTGACGAACACCGGAATACCGAAACGAAAGCGCATCGTCACGCGGTTGATTGCCTCTCTGCTTGCGCCCGGCAGCTGTGTCAGGTAAATGCGATAGCTGAGTTCACGCTCTGGCGTGGATGGCTCCCTTAGCCCGATCCGAACAATTTGCGTACCGTGGGCCGGAATCGTGAAAATCGGCGGCGTCGCAAGGATGTAGTCGGTGTTCGCATAGACATCCTCGCCGCTGTCATTTTGCGTCCACGACATGGAGCGGACTTGAATGACGACGGGCGTGTCATCCATATTGCTCACGGATAGAGGCATCGTCGGTTTTTGTGACGAGAGCCCGACAAGGATAGGCGAAACGTTGAAGCTCGCAGCGAACGCCGGCAAGATGGTGCAGGCGAGCAGGATCGTTAGGGTCAGCTTTTTCACGACGGGCTCCTTGCTCGACCGACTTTAAAAGTTCACCGTTGCAGTAATTGTGTCCTTGTAGGTATCTTCACTAAGGTTGTACAGATTTTTTAGAATCTTGCCATAGACAGTTACAACGATATCCGTGTTCAGCCCCGCACCGGTTTCAGTTTTTGACGTTCCCTGTGTATCGCCCCAATTCGCCGACATGGCAGGATCGTAATGAAGACTGTAAGGAAGTGGATCATTACCAGGTAGTGTCGGTGTCATATTTCTGTTTACCACACTCGCATTTATGCCTGTGCCCTGGTTAAGTCCAATGGTGACAAATTTGTTCTTGGTACATTTCACAATAATGATCGATGTGCTTGTTTTATCGGAGTTTGTCGTGGGGTCATAGGTTCCAAATACCATATCTGATGCACTACTGATCAGGCAGTTAGACGCGACATTTGCAGTAACGTCAAAGGCTTTGCTTATATTCCCAGCCGCACACGCAAGCCCGGATATCGAGCCAAGTGCAGCAAAGATAAAAATTGTGCCGATGCGTTTTGGGATGGTCATGATAATTTCCTTAAAAAAGTGAGCAAAAATTTGTATGCGCGAGCAATCCAATTCAGCAAATATTAAAAAATTACATGCACCCTTTTTAAGCAATTTTCAGCCTGAGCGCTTTGGGTTGTGCATTATTGAATCACGCCTGCAGGGTCGACTTAAGTGCCTGAAAGCCAAGCTTCAAGCACAGGCCATGGAAGTCGATCTGAGTCAGGATCAAATTGCCCAAAGCCACATTGCATAGTGTAATTTTTGTTCTTGGGAAAAATTCAACAGTTGCAATTCCCGTGAAGAAATCACGAAATTTGCCAACAAGTGCCGTAGCAAAACGACACTTCCACGCTGTTCAGTGCTGCAAACTGCGCTGCTCATCAGAAGTGGATGATTAGAAGTTGTATGGAAGGGCGTTCGCGTTACCTTCGTTGAAATACGCAATGGAAAACGTCCGTGAGCAAGCCAAGAGAGTAAGACGCGCAGCCAGCGATGGCGAGTCGGAAGACTGATGAAAACGACGGGAATGTCAGGTGTCGCGTGCACCGGACAAAAGCACATTATTGTGCGGATATTCACACACCGGCTCGGTGGCAGATTTAGCCTAATGGATATTCCACATTCCAAGCTCAGCAAATCATGCCCGATCGACCCAAGAACGAAAAAAAGAAAAGCGGACCGGGCCCGACCGGCCCCATCCTGTTTCAAACGTCGTCGTCCTCAGCGGGTTCAACGAGTTCGACGAATACGTCCGCGCGAATCGTGCGGCAAGAGCCCATACAGGAGTCGGATTTCCTAACCGGCAAGCATGCCAAAGTACCGCCGCGACCCGGTTTCCTGCCGACGAAGGCTGACATAGACCTGAAAAAATATCCGCACATGCGCTTCCCGCATGGCCAGGTGGCGCCAGCGTATGCGAAGGGCTACGTGCAAAGCTGGCAAATGCAGGACGAGAAGTTCCGTCAGAAGAGCGCCCATCATCCGAACGAATCACTGATGAGCATACACAACAGAGCAGAGGCGAGCGAACATTGGGAGCTCAGCGCCGGCCGGCTACCGCACCGTCATTTCGCTACCTGCGTTACGCCAGACTTCCGGTTTCAACAAAAGAGCCTGATTAGCGGCAGCAACGGGATTTGTTTGACGCTCTGTTTCGCATTCATGATTTACCGCAGCCGGGGCATGGAATGCAAACAGATTTTCACCACCTTCAAGGCGCACGCAGACCTGCTGGGGAAAATCCAGAACACGATCCTCGAACGCAGTAAGGTCTCCGGTTTCCACCTGTTATACAGTCATCAGTCGGCTGCCTATAGTTTCAACTATGGGATTGCGGAAGCACTTCTCAATAAGGATTTGCCAGCGCCGGCAACGCAACAGACTGCTGGCGCAACACCAAAAACAGCGCTGAAGTCACTCCCCTATCTGCCGCCGGTCGGTCATTTTGCCGTGCATCCCATGCTTGGCAGCATCAACGCGCAGGTGTCGCTGGCGGTCGTCAAGTTACCTTCTGGCGCATTCCGCGCCCGGCCTGATCCGCATGCACAGTGGTCGGCACAGGGACTCACGGCGAGCTGGCAGGTACCGCGCATGGCCGAATTCGTGCCGCAGATGCGTGACGACAAAAGTCCGCCTGATGAAGACGGCCGCGACAAAATGCTGCATCCCCAAATCGGTGCCCATCTGTTCGCCGGCATGCAACGTAGCCTGCGAAAATCGCGCGCCGATGGCAAAGTCATCCTGGCCTCGCCTTATTTCCTGATCACGAGCAAACCAGGCGTTAAGGGAACCGGACATGCGATCCTCGTGGAATTCAATACCAGCCACGGCCAGATCAAGACGCCGCGTGGCATCTTCGACCCCAACTTTGGCTGGGTAGTTTTAGGGGAAGATACTTGCTCGCTCGATTTCGAGCTGATGCTCTCCGGGATTTATTACATGTATCAAACGCCACCACCGCCGGGCTCGATGGATTTCGCCGGGGCCTTGATCGCTTATCAGCTGCTGCATGTCGTGGATGCCTAGGCTGACATAGATAAGTATCTATTCAACGCTATCACTTTTTGATATCATAATCCATGAGAGCCAAGCACCTTAAGACCCTGCATCTGGTGTTTTCGAAGCCGACCAAGTCCAGCATCCTCTTCTCAGAACTTGAGGCGCTGGTCATTGCACTGGGTGGACAAGTCCGCGAGGGCAGCGGCTCACGCGTGGTCTTCGAAATCAATGGCAAGCGTCTTTATCCACATCAACCGCACCCGGGCAAAGAAGCCAAACGGTATCAGGTTGAAGAGCTACGTGATTTACTGGAACTGGAAGGATTTGTACCGTGAACAATACGCTGACTTACAAGGGCTACTCGGCGCGCGTTGAATTTGATCCGCGCGATCAAATTTTCGTTGGGCGGATACTGGGCATCGTCGACAGCATCAGTTTTCACGGTGAAACCGTGACGCAGTTAATCAAGGATTTCCATCACGCCGTCGACCATTATCTTGCAGATTGCAAGGCGACGAATCGTCTGCCGAATAAACCGGCTTCAGGCAAGATCATGTTGCGTATGCCGCCGGAGATTCATGCCGCTGCAGCCTTAGCCGCCGACGCAGCAGGAATGAGCTTGAACCAATGGGCCACAGAAGCATTGGCGCAGGCAAGCCAGTCCTGATTCAATCAATCATCTGCATTCGGATCCATGTCCGGGAAAAGAATTTCAGTAAAACCGAAACGCCTGAAATCCGTAATCCGCATCGGATACAGGATGCCGTCCAGATGATCACATTCATGCTGCACCACGCGCGCATGAAAGCCATCGACTTCGCGCTCGATGACATTGCCGAACTGGTCGAAGCCGCTGTACTTTAGGCGCGTCCAGCGCGATACCACACCGCGCATGCCCGGCACCGACAGGCAGCCTTCCCAGCCCTCTTCCATTTCCTCGCCCAAGGGCGTGAGGACAGGATTGATTAATACCGTCTCGGGTACGGCGGGCGCATCGGGATAGCGCTGATTCTGCCTGAAGCCAAAAATCACCAGCTGCAAATCCACACCAATCTGCGGCGCGGCCAATCCAGCGCCATCGGCCGCATGCATGGTGTCGAACATGTCGGCGATCAGCGCATGTAATTCGGGCGTATCGAATTGTTCCACCGGCTGGGCCTGGCGCAGCAGGCGTGGATCGCCCATTTTCAGTATCGTGTGCACGCTCATGTCGGCTGCCTCAGGTATTCAGTAAAAGCGGCACCGGTCTCGGGATGCTTCTTGCCCATGGCGACCGTCGCTTTGAGGTAGCCTAGCTTGGAGCCGCAGTCATAGCGCTGGCCGACATAATGATAGGCGAGTACGGCTTCCGCCTGCATCAGTGCGGCGATGCCGTCGGTGAGCTGAATCTCGCCGCCGGCGCCTTTGCCCAAGCCTTCGAGGTGACTGAAGATGGCACTGTTGAGCACATAGCGCCCGACCACCGCCAAGGTCGACGGCGCGACTTCCGGCAGGGGTTTTTCAACAATCTGATTGACGCGATCCACGCCAGCCTTGAATGGCGTGACACTGACGATGCCATATTGGCGCGTCTCTGCCAGCGGCACATCCTGCACGGCCAGCAGACTACACCCCTCGCGTTCATACACCGCTGTCATCTGCGCCAGCACTGGTAACTGACCCGCATCCACATCCATGAAATCATCCGCCAGCAAGACCGCGAAGGGCTCGTCACCGACCACTGGTCGCGCGCATAGCACTGCATGACCAAGGCCAAGCGGTGCGGACTGGCGAATGTAGATGCAGGTAATATTTTTCGGAATAACGTTTTGTATGAGTTCAAGCAGCGCATCCTTGTGCGCTGCTTCCAATTCAGCTTCCAGCTCATAGGCCTTGTCAAAATGGTCTTCGATGGCGCGTTTGTTGCGCCCGGTGATGAAGATCATTTCCGTAATACCGGCAGCGACCGCTTCTTCGACGGCGTACTGGATCAGCGGCTTGTCGACGACCGGCAGCATTTCCTTGGGCTGGGCTTTCGTGGCAGGCAAAAAACGACTGCCCAGGCCGGCGACCGGGAATACGGCTTTCGTAATTTTTGTCATGCGGACTCCAGAAGATGAAGCAAGCCTGCTTCATCGAGTATCGTAATGCCAAGCTCCTGCGCCTTCAATAATTTGCTGCCGGCTTCTTCGCCAGCGACGACGTAACTGGTCTTTTTCGAGACAGAACCAGCAACCTTACCGCCGGCAGCTTCAATCATCGCGGCCGCAGCATCACGTCCGAGATTGGGCAAGGTGCCGGTCAACACGAAGGTCTTGCCGGCCATGGGCTTGGGCTGGTTTTCGACCTGATTTTCGACCCAGTGGATGCCGGCGGCGCGTAATTGTTCGACCAGTTCCACATTGAGCGGGTCGGCAAAATAATTACGGATCGCCGAGGCCACGACGGGGCCGACATCGGCGACTTCAAGTAACTGTTCTTCGCTGGCCTCCATGACCGCATCGAGTTTGCCGAAATGGCGCGCCAGTTCTTTTGCGGTCGCTTCGCCGACATGACGGATGCCGAGCGCGTAAATGAAGCGCGCCAACACAGTGGACTTGGAGGCTTCAAGCGCCGCGAGTACATTTTGCGCTGACTTTGCCGCCATCCGTTCGAGTTCGGCCAAGGTCGTAAAGCCGAGCTTGTACAAATCCGCTGGCGTGGTGATCAGGTTCTTGTCGACCAGCTGTTCGATCAGCTGGTCGCCTAGACCTTCGACATCCATGGCCCGGCGTGAGACGAAATGCATGAGCGCGCCCTTGCGCTGCGCCGCGCAGCGCAGTGCACCGCCGGAGCAGCGCGCGATGGCTTCTTCTTCAGAGCGCACGATGGCCGAGCCGCAGATGGGGCAGCAAGTCGGCATGACGAATTCGCGCACAGTAGCCGGGCGCAGCTCTGGCACATACGACACCACTTCCGGGATCACGTCACCTGCGCGGCGCACGATGACGGTGTCGCCGATGCGGATATCCTTGCGCCGGACTTCATCTTCGTTATGCAGCGTCGCGTTCGTTACGCTCACGCCGCCGACGGACACGGCGATCAGGCGCGCCACGGGCGTGATCGCACCAGTACGGCCGACCTGAACCTCGATGTCCTGAACCTGCGTCATGGCTTCTTCGGCCGGGAATTTATGCGCGGTCGCGAAACGCGGCGCGCGCGAAACGAAGCCCAGGCTCTGTTGCTGGTCGACGCGATTAACCTTGTAGACGACACCGTCGATATCGTAAGCAAGGCTGCTGCGCATGCCGCCGATGCGGCCGAAGTAATCGAGCAAGCCTGACGCGCCGCGCACGACCGCGCGTTCGTGACAGACCGGCAGGCCTATTTCCGCGTACCAGTCGAGCAAGCCGCACTGTGTGGCTGGCAGTTCCGCACCTTCGAGCATACCGATGCCATACGCGAAGAAGCGCAGCGCGCGGCCGGCCGTGATGCGCGAATCGAGCTGACGCAGGCTGCCGGCGGCAGCATTGCGCGGGTTCGCGAACTCCTTGGCGCCGGCCTCGCGCTGGCGTGCATTGAGACGCGCAAAGTCAGCCTTGAACATCAGGACTTCACCGCGCACATCCAGAATTTTTGGTGGATGTGCCGTGCGCAGGCGCAGCGGGATCGCGCCGACCGTGCGGATATTGGCGGTCACGTTTTCACCGGTGAGGCCATCGCCGCGCGTGGCGGCCTGCACCAGGATGCCATCTTCATAACGCAGATTGATGGCCAGACCGTCGAACTTCAATTCAGTCGCGTAGTCAACTTCATCGATGCTAGCAAGACCATCGCGCACGCGTTTGTCAAACGCCACGACATCCTCATCAGCAAAGGCATTTGCCAGTGACAACATGGGCACGGAATGGCGAACCTGGTCGAATTGCGGCAAGGGCATGCCACCGACGCGCTGGGTCGGCGAATCTGCCGTCATCAGTTCGGGATGCGCGATTTCCAGCGACTGCAGTTCGCTAAACAGCTTGTCGTACTCGCTGTCGGGAATGCTGGGATTATCCAGGACGTAATAGGCATGTGCGTGACGATGCAAGACATCGGTGAGCCATGCAGCGCGCAGGCGCCTATCAGCTGGGGAGGATATATCAGGTGCTGTCACGTTATCGTCCCGGTAAGTGCGGGCCGCAGCGAAGTTCGCTGAGGCCTCGGGATCAGGCAAAGAGGCGCATGGCGCGGCTGGAGCCAGCCGGAATTTCGGATGCTTCCATGTGTTCGTAGAAGCTGGTGACTTGCGCGGCGATTTCAGCCAGAGCCTCGTCAGCCAGCGGTTGACCACTGTCATCGACGACGATGCCTTCAAGGCGGCCGGCGAGCATGCGTGCGCAGCCGACCAGGGCACCAAAGCCATCACGCGCAGGGGCCACGCAAGGTACTTCCAGCAGCAGGGTCAGGTGCGAGGTGCTGTCACTGCCTTGTACGAGATTGGTCGACAGCGTGAAAAGCGGACTCGGATCGCCATCCGACATCACCAGGCGACCATCTGGACGCACATCAAAGCCTTGCCGGCGCAGTGCAGCCATCAGGGTCTCGACATTCCAGGGCGCAGCGCGCGAGAGGACGTTCACGCTCAATTGTGCGTAACAGTCGGTGACGAACTGGTGCAAGCGCCGTCCAGTATGGATGACCGCAGCCATATCCGGCAAATCCAGTTCAGCATCGAGCGCTTCTGCGAAACGGCCCAGATGCGAAACCAGTTCTGAATATTCGATTTCATTGAGCGCACTGTGGCGATTTGCCAGCTGCACGCCTGCTTGCAGCGTTTTGTAAATGCTTCCGTGCGTAATGGCTTCCCATTTGCCGTCTTCAGTACAGGCCATGAAATGCACAGGCTTGTTACCAACGTGGCTCAGGGTATGCGTGAGCGCGAGAATTTTTTCGCCGCGTACGGGCGCTGCCAGTTCCAATGGAATGATGCAGTCGATGAGCGGATCGACCGGCAAATCAGCGATCGGTGCCCTTTCGATGAATTGCCCGGCACCGTCGCCTGTGCCGAGCTCGGTCTGGGCTTCGCTACTCACCAGTGGATTGACAGCTGCCCCTGCCAGGCTGGGTTCAGTACGCGCTGGCGCTTCGCCAGACGCACTTTCACGACGCATCAGGACATCATCATGGGTCGACGAAAACGCGCGTTCAACGCTACGGCGGGTCTTGAATTCCTGCCATTTATTGTAGGTGACGACGCCGACGACGATCGTGCCGCCTATGGCCATCAGGCTGATTTGCAGGTCGGTCATAATGGCAATGTCCCTGGAGTGTCGAGAGTCGAATCAAGAATATCGGATCGGATCATGCTTGAGCCCAAAATTGGTGCGCCAAAAGACTTGCAGCAGCAAATTGATCTGGTGTGTTTCACAGCCAGACAAGACGCAAGTACAGTCATTACGCTAAGGGTGTCAGGGTAAGTGTTAGAGAGCAAAGTTGTCAAGCAAGGCAGCACCCGAACCGGGGCATCGTCAAGCCTAAAAACACGATATCGTGCCAGCTTGATGGCAGTCAAAATGCTTCCCCGGCAGCATAATAAAATTGCGGCAAATGAGCTTATCCAAGCAAGGGAGCAGCAGATGCGGACTACCTATACCAGCGCAGACCGGACCAGAGCCGCTCTCCAGGCCGCAAAGGCCAAACGGCAAAGCGAGCTGCGCATCGCCGACCTGACACGGCTTTCGCTGGATAAGCTGATCAGAATACTGCGCCGCTGGTGGCTGCAACGTGTTGAGCGCCACTGCATGATTTGCGCCGATGTCGAAGAACAGCGCGCGCGTCAGGCGCAGCAAAACGTTGCGTATTACCAGAAGCAGGCAGCGATAGCGCGACTGGCACGGCATTGAATGCTACTTTAGTCCAATTCAGGCGGCCTGCGCCTCGGAGGTAAAGCTCGCCGCGCTCTCCATATCTACAGCAACAATGCGCGAGACACCCTGCTCCTGCATGGTCACGCCAATCAGCTGCTGCGCCATTTCCATGGCGATCTTGTTATGCGAAATGAACAGAAATTGCGTATGTGCCGACATGCGTTTGACCATATTGCAGAAGCGTTCAGTATTGGCATCGTCCAGCGGCGCATCGACCTCGTCGAGCAGGCAGAATGGCGCCGGATTGAGCTGGAACATTGAAAACACCAGCGCCGTCGCCGTCAGCGCTTTCTCGCCACCCGACAGCAAGTGAATCGTCGCATTCTTCTTGCCCGGCGGCTGGGCCATGACCTGCACGCCGGAGTCCAGAATCTCGTCACCCGTCATCGTCAGCTTCGCCTGTCCGCCGCCGAACAGAATCGGGAACAGTTCACCGAAGTGATGGTTGACCTTATCGAAGGTATCCTGCAGCAGCTCGCGCGTTTCCTTGTCGATCTTGTGGATCGCATCTTGCAGCGTATTGATCGCTTCGGTCAGGTCAGCGACTTGCGAATCGAGGAAAAGCTTCCGCTCTGAAGCCGTGGCCAGTTCTTCCAGTGCGGCGAGGTTGACTGCGCCGAGTCCGGCGATCGCATTCGTCAGGCGCGTGACTTCGCCTTGTAAATAGGAGGGGCGCAAATCCGGGTGCAGTTTTTCAGCCAGCGCGACTTCATCCGCCTGCGTCTCCAGCAGCGCCTGCGCAAATTGCTCCTGATTCAGGCGCGCAGCCTGTTCCTTCAATTGCAATTCCATGATGCGGTCGCGCTGTGGCTGCAGGCTGCGCTCGTTTTGCAGGCGCGCTTCTTCGTGATGGCGCAGCTGCTGTGTGAGCTGGTCGAGCTCATGGCGCGCATCGGCGAGCGCGCGCTCCTGATCCGTGCGTTTGTCGAGCAGGGATTGCAGGCCGGCTTGCGCAGCCTGATCATCGAGGTTTTCCAGTTCCAGATGGCCTTGCTGCATGTTCGCAAACAGCTGCGCGGCTTGCTCCAGCGCAGTCGAGATGCTGCGCTTGAGTTCTTCGATTTTGCCGCGATGCGACTTCTCGGCGTATTCCGCTTCCTGCGCGCTGCGTTCGAGTTCGCGCAAACGCTGGCGCGCCTCGTTCAACTGCTGTTCCTTACCGAGATAATCGGTCTGGCCATCTTCATGCGTTTCCTGCAAGGTCGCCAACTCCATGTCGAGCTGCTCGAAACGCGCTTCGGACTCGGCTTGCGCCTGCTGCTGTTCGCTTTCCTGCGCGGCGATTTCAGCGAGGTCGGCGACGATTTGCGTGCTGCGCTGATTGAAGCGCTCCTGCACTTCAGACAATTTCATGACTTCGATTTGCAGGGCATGCGCGGACTGCGTCAATTGGCCCACGCGCTGGCGCACTTCCTGCAGGCGCTGCGCGGATTGCGTCACGGCCGCATCGGCGCGTACCGAACGCGCACGCGCTTCATCGGCCAGCATTTGCTGCGCGCGCAGCTGTTTGGTGATGTTGTCGATTTCCTGCTGACGGCCGAGCATGCCGTCCTGCTCCGAGTCGGACGCATAGAAGCGTACGCTGGATTTGCTGATCACATGCCCTTGGCGCGTGACGAAATAGCCACCCGCCGGCAACTTGGCGCGGACGACAAAGGCGGCGGCGGTGTCGTCGGTGACGAAGACATTGTGCAGCCAATCCTGCAGCAAGGCGCGCAAGCCTGGATCGTTCAACTGCAGCAGCGTCAATAAGGGCTTCAGTCCCGGCTCGGCCGGCGTCTCGACCGACGTTGCCACGGAATTTGGCGTGAACAGTGCCAGTTTGGCCGGTGGCGCATCATTGAAGAAGGCCTTGGCCCAGTCCAGGTTCGACATTTCCAGTGCTGAGGTGCGCTCGCGCAGCACGGATTCCAGCGCGGTTTCCCAGCCCTGATCGATATGCAGCTTTTGCCACAGGCGCGGCAATTCGCCGAGCTCATGTTTTTGCAGCCAGGGCTGGACCTTGCCCTGGCTTTGCACGCGTTCCTGCAGCTGTTTCAGGGCTGACAGGCGCGCTTCGAGCTGGGCGTTGGCTGCCGTTTCCTTGTTGATCTGTTCTTGCGCTGCGCGGCGCTCTGCTTCCAGGCGCGGCTGCAATTCCTGCGCCTCGTCGAGCTGCTGCTGCGCTTCCTCGAGCATCGCCTGCTTTTCTTCCTGCTGCATTTTGAGGTTGGACAGATGCGCATTGTCGGGCATGTGCAAGCCGTTTTTCTCTTGCGAGAGGCGCTCGCGGCGCACGGCCAGACTGGCGAGAATGTTCGAGGCATTGCGCTGGTGCGCCGATTCGAGCTCGATCTGCTGCTGCGCCTGCATGATCTTCGCGCGTGATTCGGTCGTCTTCAGCTGCGCTTCGCGCCATGCCTGCTCCAGCGCCGGCAGGCTGTCGCCCTTGGTTTGCGCCGCAAGCTGGGTCTGCTCGACGCGCATGCCGATTTCTTCGAGATGCATCTCGGCTTCGCTCAAGTCATCCTGGAACTGCGTTCCCTGACGCTGCCACTGGTCGCGCTGGGCAGTGAGCGAATTCAACTGCGACTGCAGGCGGCTGCGCGACTCAATGACGAACTTGATCTGCGCTTCGAGGCTGCCGATTTCGGCGTTAGTCTGGTAGAGATGACCCTGTGCCGTGTGCAGGCGGTCGCCCGCGCTGTAGTGCGACTGGCGCATGTGTTCGAGTTCGAGTTCGACATGGCGCAGCTTTGCGGTCTGTTCTTCGAGATCGTTCTGGGCTTTTTCGATGTCGCGGAAATGCTTTTCCTGCTCACTCTTCGCTTCGTTTTTACGCAATAGCCAGAGCAGCTTTTGCTTTTCTTCCTGATCGGCTTGCAGTGCGCGGAATTTGTTGGCGACGGCAGCCTGGGCTTCGAGCTTTTCCAGATTGGCGTTCAGTTCGCGCAGGATGTCGTCGACGCGCACAAGGTTTTCACGTGTATCGTGCAGGCGGTTTTCGGTCTCGCGGCGGCGTTCCTTGTATTTTGAAACGCCCGCAGCCTCCTCGAGGAAGATACGCAGCTCTTCCGGACGCGCTTCGATGATGCGCGAAATCATGCCCTGACCAATGATCGCGTAAGCGCGCGGACCAAGTCCGGTGCCAAGGAAGATATCCTGAATATCGCGCCGGCGCACCGCCTGGCCATTGATGTAATACGTCGAAGTTCCATCGCGGGTCAGCGTGCGCTTGACGGCGATTTCGCCATACTGGCTCCACTGCCCGGCTGCCTTGCCATCGCTATTGTCAAAGATCAGCTCGACCGAGGAACGCCCGGCCGGCTTGCGGTGCGAGGAACCATTGAAAATCACATCCTGCATCGACTCGCCGCGCAGCTCCGACGCCTTGGACTCGCCGAGCACCCAGCGAACTGCATCGATGATATTGGATTTGCCGCAGCCATTCGGTCCGACCACGCCGACGAGCTGGCCCGGGACCTGGAAGTTCGTCGGGTCGACGAAGGATTTGAAGCCGGCTAATTTGATCGATGTTAAACGCACGATGAAGACTGCCTTCTAAGTTTCGAACGCGAAAGCGCCGCCGAAAATGGGAATAATTTGTCGATGAACTGGCTCGACGCTGGTGGCCATCATATCATTTCATACGCTGGCATCGCCACTTCGCCCCGCCAGCGCGCGTCCCGCAGCGGGTGCCGGAGCGGTATAATGCGCCCTGCCTTATTCCCGCCAACTTTTGCGTCCATCCCCGTGAACCCACTTCTCGATCAGCTCCAGCCCTATCCTTTCGAAAAACTGCGCCGTTTGTTTGCCGATGTGACGCCGACCAAAGACTATGCGCCTATCAGTCTCGGCATCGGTGAGCCCAAGCATCCGACGCCGTCCTTCATCCAGCAGGCGCTGGCCGATAACCTCGCCGGTCTCGCGTCTTATCCGACCACGGCTGGCTCCGATGCCTTGCGCGGCACGATCGCCAGCTGGCTGGAACGGCGCTACGGCTTACCTAAGATGGACGCAGCCACGCAGATCCTGCCGGTCAATGGTTCGCGTGAAGCGCTGTTCGCGCTGGCGCAGACGGTCGTCAATCCCATCGCGGGCGCCCTGGTGCTGTGTCCGAACCCGTTCTATCAGATTTATGAAGGCGCGGCCTTTCTCGCTGGCGCCCAGCCCTACTTCGTCAATTCCGACCCGGCGCGCAATTTTGGCTGCGATTACAGCAGCGTACCGGCAGAAGTCTGGCAGCATGTGCAGCTACTGTACCTGTGCTCGCCCGGCAATCCGACCGGTTCTGTGCTGACACTGGAAGACTGGAAGGAATTGTTCGACTTGTCAGATCGTTACGGTTTCGTGATCGCGGCCGACGAATGCTATTCCGAGATTTACTTCAAGCCTGAAGCGCCGCTGGGCAGCCTCGAAGCCGCACACAGGCTCGGCCGCAGCGACTACCGTAACCTGATCGCGTTTTCGAGCCTGTCGAAGCGCTCGAATGTACCCGGCATGCGCTCGGGCTTCGTCGCCGGCGACGCCGAGATCCTGAAAAAATTCCTGCTCTACCGCACCTATCATGGCGGCGCCATGAGCCCGTCGATCCAGAATGCCTCAATCGCCGCCTGGAATGATGAACAGCATGTGATCGATAATCGCGCGAAATACAAGGCCAAATTCAGCCAGGTCACGCCGCTGCTGCAGGAAGTACTGGACGTCGAATTGCCCGACGCCGGCTTTTATCTGTGGGCCAAGGTCGACCGCACGACAGGCCTGTCGGACACCGAATTCGCCCGCGGTCTGTATGCCGAATATAATGTGACGGTTTTGCCCGGCAGTTATATCGGTCGTGAGGCGCATGGGCTCAATCCGGGCCAGAACCGTATCCGCATGGCGCTCGTCGCCGAGGTCGACGAATGCCTCGAAGCAGCGCAGCGCATCGTCGCCTTCGCGCGCCAACATAAAAACACCTAATTTCCCCTTACTTAATATAAAGAGACCAGACTATGAGCCATCAATTACAGCAAATCATCGACCAGGCATGGGAAGACCGCGCCAATTTTTCACCGAAATCAGCGCCTGCCGAACTGCGTGACGCCGTCGCCCACATCTTGAGCGAGCTCGATGCCGGCACCCTGCGCGTGGCCCAAAAGGACACAGGTAGCTGGGTCGTGAATCAATGGGTCAAGAAGGCTGTCTTGCTGTCCTTCCGCCTGGAAGACAATATCGCCATGCCAGCCGGCGCGAACATGCAGTTCTACGACAAGGTGCCGACCAAGTTCGCTAATTACACTGCAGAAGATTTCGCCAAAGGCGGCTTCCGTGTCGTGCCACCAGCCGTCGCGCGTCGCGGCAGTTTTATCGCCAAGAATGTCGTGCTAATGCCATCGTTCGTCAACATCGGCGCCTACGTCGATGAAGGCACGATGGTCGATGCCTGGGCCACCGTCGGTTCCTGCGCACAGATCGGCAAGAACGTTCACCTCTCCGGCGGCGTCGGCATTGGCGGCGTGCTCGAGCCTATGCAGGCAAACCCGACCATCATTGAAGACAATTGCTTCATCGGTGCGCGTTCGGAAATCGTCGAAGGCGTCATCGTCGAAGAAAACTCGGTCATCTCGATGGGCGTCTACATCGGCCAGTCGACCAAGATCTACGATCGCGCGACCGGCGAAGTCACCTATGGCCGCGTACCGTCTGGCTCAGTCGTCGTCTCCGGCAACCTGCCTTCTGCCGATGGCAAATACAGTTTGTATTGCGCAGTCATCGTCAAGCGTGTCGATGCTCAGACCCGCGCGAAGACAGCGATCAACGAACTGTTGCGTGACTAAGTTTCAACTGGTCTCAGCCAGCGTTGGCTGAGACCGCTGCAAGCCCTCACCTTCTTACCAGTAAGCGCCCATGAGCATTACCCTGTACGGCATCCCGAACTGCGACACCGTCAAAAAAGCCCGCAGCTGGCTCACTGAAAACGGCATCGCCCATACCTTCCACGATTTCAAGAAGGCCGGCTTGAGCCAGTCTATAGTTGATGGCTGGCTGCAGCAGCTTGCATGGGATGTGCTCGTCAATCGCAAAGGCACGACCTGGCGCGCGCTGGACGACAGCGCCAAGACGGCGGTCGTTGATGCGCACAGTGCGACAGCGCTGATGCTGGCCTCGCCTTCGGTGATCAAGCGGCCTGTGCTGGTGACCGCCGACAGCACCCACGTCGGCTTCAACGACGCGCTCTACCAGCAAATTTTCCACGCAAAATAAGCCGCGCAGCTCCGCCGGCCCTGCCTTACCTTTGCCCTGAGTTCCTATGACACCAGAAAATTTTTCGACGATACGCGACCTACTGCGTTACGCCGTCACCCGTTTCAATCGAGCCCAGCTCTTCTTCGGCCACGGCAGCAGCAATGCGCTCGATGAAGCGGCGTATTTGATCCTGCATACGCTGCAGCTGCCGCTGGATAAGATCGAACCATTTTTTGATGCGCGCCTCTTGCCTGATGAAGTCGCTGGTATCTTGCGCGTCATCGAGCGCCGCGCGACTGAGCGTGTCCCGGCTGCCTACATCACCAATGAAGGCTGGCTCGGTACTTACAAGTTTTATGTCGATGAACGCGTGATCGTGCCGCGTTCCTTCATTGCCGAACTGATCCCGGAATTCCTGTCGCCATGGGTGCAGGAACCGGAAGCGATCACCGAGGTACTTGAGCTGTGCACCGGCTCCGGGTGCCTGGCGATCATGCTCGCCGACGCTTTCCCGAATGCGCAGGTCGATGCTGTCGATCTGTCGCCAGACGCTCTGGCGGTCGCGCGGCGCAATGTCGACGACTACGAATTGCAGGATCGCGTGACCCTGATCGAATCTGACCTGTACACGAATGTACCGGACAAGAAGTACGACCTCATCATCACCAATCCGCCCTATGTGAATTCAGGCTCGATGGGCAAACTACCCGTCGAATACCAGCGCGAGCCGCAGATGGCGCTGGCCGGAGGCGATGACGGCATGGACCTCGTGCGCAAGATCGTCGCCGGCGCTGCTGCGCGCCTGACGGACAATGGCGTGCTGATGGTCGAGATCGGCAATGAACGCGCCTTTGCCGAAGCTGCCTTCCCGGAACTTGAACTCACTTGGGTCTCGACCTCGGCCGGCGACGATATGGTCTTCCTGGTCTATGCAGACCAACTGCAATAAAAAATTTAAATTACCAAGAATCGAATTCAATGATCCGTTTTCAACAAGTCACCCTCATCCGCGGCATCAAGCCCCTGCTCGATGCTGTCGATCTCACGCTCAACCCCGGTGACAAGATCGGCCTGATCGGTGCCAATGGCGCTGGCAAGTCCAGCCTGTTTGGTCTGCTGCGCAAGGAACTCCACGCCGACCAAGGCGAAATCGATTTCCCGGCGAAATGGCGCATGGCCTACGTTGCGCAGGAAACCCCGGCGCTGGATAGGTCCGCGATCGACTACGCGATCGACGGCGACGTCACGCTGCGTCGTCTTGAAGATGAGCTGGCCTTCCTTGAAAGCGAACCCGAAAGCGCCGCCAATGGCACGCTGATTGGTGAGCTTTATAGCGCGCTGGCCGACGCTGATGCCTACACGGTGCGTTCGCGCGCCGAGCAATTGCTGACTGGTCTGGGCTTCACGATGGCGCAGATGGATCAGCCGCTGACCAGCTTCTCCGGCGGCTGGCGCATGCGCCTGAACCTCGCGCAAGCGCTGATGTGCCCGTCTGATTTGCTGCTGCTCGATGAGCCGACGAACCATCTTGACCTCGATGCGATCATCTGGCTCGAAGACTGGCTCAAGCGTTATGCCGGCACGCTCATTATCATTTCCCATGATCGCGACTTCCTCGACGGCGTGGTCAATGTGATCGTGCATATCGACGAGCGCAAGTTGAAGCGTTACGGCGGCAATTATTCGTCCTTCGAGCGCCAGCGCGCTGCGCAAATGATCCTCGCTGCCGGCACGCTCGAAAAGCAGACGCGCCAGCGCGCCCACCTCGAATCCTTCATCTCGCGCTTCAAGGCGCAAGCCAGCAAGGCGCGTCAGGCACAGAGCCGCATGAAGGCTTTGGCGAAGATGGAAGAACTCGCGCCACTGCGCGCCGCTGCCGAATTCTCGTTTGAATTCCGCGAGCCGCTGTCCGCACCGAATCCTTTGCTGGTGATGGAAAACGTCAATGCCGGTTACCGCATCGAAGACAAGGATGACTACAGCATCACCGAAAAAGTCATCGTCTCGAACATCAATTTTTCATTGCAGATCGGCCAGCGCATTGGTTTGCTCGGCGTGAACGGCGCCGGTAAATCAACGCTGATCAAGACCATCGCCGAAGAGATCGCGCCCCTGTGCGGCGAATTCGTCAGCGGCAAGGGCTTGAACATCGGTTACTTCGCCCAGCATCAGGTCGAGATGCTGCGCCATGACGAGTCGCCGCTGTGGCATCTCGTCAAAATTGCGCCGACCACGCGCGAGCAGGAATTACGCAATTTCCTCGGCGGCTTCAACTTCCCCGGCGAAATGGTGACCAGCAAAATTGCGCCATTCTCCGGTGGCGAAAAGGCGCGCCTTGCGCTGGCGCTGATCGTCTGGCAGCGTCCTAACCTATTGCTGCTCGATGAGCCGACCAACCATCTGGATCTCGAAACCCGCGAAGCACTGACGATGGCACTGGCGCAGTTCGAAGGCACGCTCGTGGTCGTCTCGCATGATCGCCATCTGCTGCGCGCCACGACCGACCAGTTCATCATCGTCGCCGATGGTAAATTGCAGCCCTTTGATGGCGACCTCGACGATTACAAGGACTGGCTGTTCAAGACCAAGCTGACCGAGAAAAAGAACGTGCATCTGGCCACAGCCGGCGCTGCCAAAGTCAGCACGACGCCGATTGCCGCCTCGGCACCGGTACAGAGCAAGGAAAGCAAACGCGCTGAAGCCGAAGACCGTCAGCGCATCGCCAACCTGAAGAAGCCGATCGAAGCGAAGATCAAGAAGCTCGAGGAGCAGATCGCCAAGCGCCAGGCACAAAAAGCCAGCGTCGACGAAAAGCTCGCCGAGCCGGAAATCTACGACCAGCACAAGAAGAAGGAATTGAAGCAGCTGCTGACCGACCAGGCCTATTACAAAAAAGAAGTCGAGCAGCTCGAAGCCGAATGGCTGGTGGAGCAAGATGCGCTGGAACAGATCGTCGCCAAGGCAGTGTAAGATCGGCACCTCACCTTTCGGATTCGCCTTATGCCTACTGCCATCGCCCTGCCCCTTCAAGGCATCAAAGTCCTCGACCTGACCCGGCTCTTGCCGGGGCCAGTGGCCAGCATGCATCTGGCCGACATGGGTGCCGAGGTCATCAAGATCGAAGACACGGGCATCGGCGACTACGCGCGCACGATGGGCCATGTGCGCAATGAAGTCTCGCAGTTTTTCCTCGCCGTGAATCGCGGCAAACACATGCTGAAGCTGGACCTGAAAAATCCGGCCGATCATGCGCGCTTTCTCGACATGGTCGACAGCGCTGACGTCGTCATCGAAAGCTTTCGTCCCGGCGTGATGGCCAAGCTCGGTCTTGGCTGGCCGGTACTCAAACAACGTAATCCCAAGCTCGTCATGTGCGCCATCTCCGGCTATGGCGCGAATGGCCCGTTTGCGCATCTGGCCGGGCATGACATCAATTACATTGGCTATGCCGGCATGCTCGAACAGAATGTCGGACCCGACGGCGTACCGGCGCTCGCGAACCTGCAGGTCGGCGATTTGCTCGGCGGAGCGCAAGCAGCGCTGCAAGGCATACTCGCCGCGCTGATCGGCTCGAAGATGACGGGTCAGGGGCGCTTCGTCGATATCTCGATGACGGACAATGTCTTCGCACACAACATCATGCCGATGGTGGCGGTCAATAATTTCGGCACGACTGTTACGCCGGGGCGCGATCTGCTTACCGGCGGTGTGGCCTGCTATAACGTCTATCGCACGAGTGACCAGCGCTTCATGGCCGTCGGTGCGCTGGAATTGAAATTCTGGGAATTATGCTGCGATACGCTGTCACGACCGGATTTGAAAAGCCGGCACTGGAGTCTGGGCGAGCCAGTCGGGGGCTCAGAGGCGATATCGACCAAGGCGGAGCTGGATGCGATTTTTGCGCAGAAGACGCTGGCGCAGTGGACGGAAATTTTTGCTCCTGTTGACTGCTGCGTCACGCCAGTCCTGCGCGCCGATGAAGCCTTGGCGCATGACTTGTTCGTCCAGCGGCACATGGTGCATCGCGCCGAGCATCAGACCGAAGGCGCGTATTGGCAAATTGCGCCGGCAGTGAAATTTCATGCTTGAGGCGCCTACGCTCAACATCATCGGCGCCGGCCATCTCGGCCAGACGCTGGGCAGGCTCTGGGCGGCGGGACAGCAGGTAGGCGTTGGCCACATCCTCAATCGCACACCACAAAGCACAGAAGCTGCAATCGCCTTCATCGGCGCCGGTCAGGCCGCCACCAGCATCGCCACCCTGCCGAGTGCAGACATCACATTGATCGCCACGCCCGATGCGTACATCGCTGACTGCTGTGCCGCCCTCGCAGCCAGTGGCACTCTGAACGCAAACAGCATCGTCTTCCATTGCAGCGGCGCGCTCAGTTCCAGCGTGCTCAGTACAGCAGCAGCACAAGGCGCGGCTGTGGCCAGCGTCCATCCTGTGCGCAGCTTCGCCCAGCCGGCACAGACGGCGGCCAATTTCAACGGCACCCTATGCGGCGTCGAAGGTGATGCCCGGGCGCTGGAAATACTGGCGCGCTGCTTTGGCGCGATCGGCGCATCCTTCGTGACGATCGCAGCTGAACACAAAGTCCTTTATCATGCCGCCGCCGTGTTCGCCTGCAATTACCTCGTCACGCTGCAGGATGTCGCGCAAACGACGTATGGCAAGGCCGGCATTGCACCCGACGTTGCGCTGCGCCTCATGGAGCCGCTGGTGCGCGAGACCATCGATAACATTTTCAGCAAAGGTCCGGCGCAAGCCTTGAGCGGCCCGATCGCGCGCGGCGACTTCGCCACGGTCGATAGACAGCAGCAGGCGCTCTCGCTTTGGCGTGACGATTACGCCGGCCTGTATCAGGCGTTCGCGACTTTGACGACCGGATTGGCCGCGCAGCGACAGCAGCCATGAGCGATCTTTTCCCGACGATGGTCACGATGCGCCTGAAGCTGCGGCCGATCACGCTCGCCGATGTGGATGCGCTGTTCCATATCCATTCTGACGCCGAGACGATGCAATGGTACGGCGTCGATGCGCTCACGCAGCGCTCTGAAGGCATACGTCTGGCAGAATTGTTTTCTGGCTGGTTTGCTGCCGGTACGGGATTTCGCTGGGGGCTGGAGCGGCATGAAGATGGCCGCCTGATCGGCAGTTGCGGCCTGTTTCGCTGGAACCGCAGCTGGCGTAATTGCGTCACCGGCTATGAACTCGCACGCGATTGCCATGGACAGGGCTATATGCGCGAAGCACTCGAAGTGGTGCTCGCGTATGGCTTCGACGAGATGCAGCTACACCGGATTCAGGCCGAGGCACATGGCAGCAATGCCGCCTCCATCGGACTGGCACAACGCATGGGCTTCGCCTTCGAAGGCATCCATCGTGAACAGGGCTACTGGAATGGGCAGTTTCACGACCTGCATTGTTTTTCGCTGCTCGAGGATGACTGGTACGCTAAGCGCGCAGCAAATCCAGCGGCGTGAATTTACCACGCAAGATGACGCTGGCATCCAAGCCCCACCAGTTCTCCAGCACCGTGGCATAGACACTGCGGAAATCGACCGCATACGTGAGATTGCCTGAACCATCGAGCCGCGCCAGATCCGGTGCACTGCCAAGCAGCCCGCCTTTTACCCGCCCGCCCATCACGAACTGCGGTGCGACAGTGCCATGATCGGTGCCTGATGACAGGTTCTCTTTTGGCCGCCGACCGAACTCAGAATACGTCAGCACCATCGTGCTATCCCAGCGCTGCATTTCGACCAGCGCCGATTTCAGCGCCGCCAATCCTTCTGCCAATTGCTTGAGCAGCGCGGCATGGATGCCGAGCTGGTTCTGGTGCGTGTCAAAGCTGCCCAGCGTCAGGCGCAACATCGCCACGGGCTTGCCGGTCTGCTCGCCATTGGCGACGATCTGTGCAGCGGTCTTGACCGCGTCACCAAATCCGCCGCTCGGAAATTCGGTTTTGAATACTACTTTGGCGCCGCGCGGCTTCAGGCCATTGGCGGCCTTGACGATGTCAGCTTCCACTTTCAGCAGGTGCGCCAGGACCGGATTGCTGCGCGTCTCGGCCGGTGCGGCCAGTCGCGCAGTGTTCAGGAATTGATCGGTGTTTGCCAGCGCCACCGCGCGCGCACCACCGGCCAATGGACCCAGTTCCTGGCTACCGATAATGACGCCGTCGGCACTGTAGGCGGACGGCACAGGATGCGCAGCAAAGGCGCGCGTGAGCCAGCCATCGCTCAGGTATTGCTGTGAATTCGACGCCGTTTCCCAGATTTCGATCGAGCGGAAATGTGAGAGATTCGGTTCCGGATAACCGACGCCCTGCACGATCGCCAGTTCCTGGTTTTGCCAAAATGGCATCAGCGCTTGCAGCGATGGATGCAGGCCGGTCTTCTCGTCGAGCTGCAGCACCTCTTCACGCTTGATGGCGATGCGCGGACGCAGGCTGGCATAGTTGGGATCAGCAAAAGGCACAACGGTATTCAAGCCGTCATTGGCGCCTTTTAGCTCGACCAGGATGAGCAGATTCTGGTAGCCGGGGCGCGCTTCGGCCCAGCTGACGGCAGGCGCCAGCAAGGCCGTGCCAAGGCTGGCCGACATACGGCAAAAATCACGTCGATTCATATGGCGCTCTCATTTCAATTGAAAGACGGGGTCCATCAGCAAGGTGCGCAAATAAGCGCTGCCTGCGAGGTCGGCACGAATCGGCACCGAGGGTTCCATCGCCAGCACGGACTTCTGGATCGCGAGGCGCTGGCGCAGATCGGGCACGCTATTGGTGGCCACGCCGTATTGTGCCAGCCAGGCATCGGGATCAAAACTGATCGTCGCGGTCGCATTTGCGAAGCGGAGCCTGCCTTCGCGCCCGAGCGCGGTCTGGCCTGGGACCTTGCCGAGTTCCTTCATGGCCGCGGCCTTGTCGGTAGCAGGCACCATCATATTATCGGCCACCGCGGATACCGCAACATTCATCGAGGGCGGCGCAGCGACACTGCCCGCTTCGACTGAACGGAACACACGCTCAAGTACGCTTTTACGTGCAAGCAGCGTCGAACTATTGATCCACGCATCGGCACCGGGCCAGCCTTTGACATTCGGTGGATTGAACAGGTTTTGCCCCAGCTGGGCTACCGCAAACGTGAACGGCAGCGGATCGGTATAAGTGACCTTGAATTGCTTGAGTGTGCCCACGACCATTTCAACGGGCGACTTGACGAGATGGGCGCGATTGCCCTCGTCCCAGAATGCCGGCGTGAGCAGCAGCTCATGCACGGCCAGTTTCAGATCATAGCCACTGTCGCGAAAACGCTGCGCAATACGCGTGACTTCCACCTTGTCCGGATCTGGCGACACAAATTCTCGCCACAGCTTCGTGATGATGAATTCCGCGCACGCTGGCTGCGCAAGCAGGATGTCGATCACCGCATCGCCATCGAGCTTGCCGCTGCGGCCGAGCACGGTCTTGTCGCCGCCGTCGTGCAGCGCCGGGCGCAGGATGAATGCGCCCGTGTCGCGCTCCACGCTCCAGCCGGTGAAGGCGCGCGCCGCCTCTTTCACATCCTGCTCGGAATAATGGCCCTCGCCGAGCGTGAACAGCTCCATCAATTCACGCGCGAAATTTTCATTCGGCGTGCCTTTGCGGCTGGTGGCGTTATCGAGATAGATCAGCATGGCCGGGTCGCGCGAGACTTCACGCAGGAGCGTCGCGAAGTTACCGAGCGCCTGCTCACGGAACATCACGTTTTGACGATACATGAGTTGCGCGACCTGCACCTTCTGGAAACTCGTCGCAAAATGGTTATGCC
Source organism: Oxalobacteraceae bacterium (assembly GCA_947448025.1). Lineage (GTDB taxonomy): Bacteria > Pseudomonadota > Gammaproteobacteria > Burkholderiales > Burkholderiaceae_D > CANFLV01. Next base: position 25,753 of record CANFLV010000028.1, read on the forward strand.
AGAACAGCGTCATGCGTTCTGTCAGTGGCGAAGAGGTCGCCATCATTTGCTGCAGCCACCAGCCGCGCAGGGCAAAAATGCGCTGTTGCTCGAGTTCGCGCCTCTGTTTGCGCTCCTCGACGCTCAAATCCTGATAGCGCGGCCCACCTGGTCTGGGCTCATTGACCCAGTCCGGCGCAGCGAGCACATCGGCCTTGCCCGCCCCATCGAGCAGCCGCTCGACCGCAGCGCTGCGCGTCATGCCATTCAAATTAATCAATTCAGAAACAGCAGGGGCAAAGCCGCTGCGCGTCAACAGCAGCCGGGCTTCGTTACTATCGAGGGCAGGCGTTGGTGCCGCGTGGCCAACAGCGCCACAGGCAAAGCTCATGATCAGAATTGAAAATTTCGCAATGTCACTGTAGCGCATAGGGTTCACGGCCTTCCGGGAGGGGGATAAATATCACGCGCTTCGTTGATCTGGCGGCGCAACAAGGCGCGCCGTTCGAGATGGCGTTCACGGGCGACACGCTGGGCATCGTCGCCTGGCTCGCCTTGCGGTGGACGACCCGGATTCATCTCGCGCGGTCCGCGCGGCATATCCGGCATGGGCAAGAAACGGCGCTCGCCCTGGGGTGGGCGCTCTGGCCGGTCGCGTCCGTTCGGTCCGGCGTTCGCTTCGCTCATGCGCAGCTGGTGCTGCTGACGGCGGTCGAACTGTTCCGACCTGAATTTTTCACGCCGCTCGAACTGTTCCGACTTGAATTTTTCATGCCGGCCATCTTGCTGGGCCTGCGCGCACCCCGCTGCCAAGCCGGCCAGCAGAAGCAAAACATGAGCGAATCGGGACCAGCGTGTTTTCATTGGAAATTTTCAGCAAAGGCGCCCATTCGTCGGGCATACTCCAGCAATACCGAGTTTAAGTCGCGGATTGCCGCTGCGTTCGCGCAAGGCCGTAAAGTTTGTAACACTATGTAATGACTTTGTAGCACGCATTCCGCAAGCAGCTCGCGGACGTTACCATAAGCCCATGAATACACCAACTACCTCAGGCAGCTCTACGACCATTAATCAGCATCAGGCGAAGATTCTTGTCGTCGACGATGATGTGCGACTGCGCGATCTGCTGCGGCGCTACCTCACCGAACAGGGCTTCAATGTCGTCACCGCCGACAGCGCCACGAGCATGAACAAGCTGTGGCTGCGCGAGCGCTATGACTTGCTGGTGCTGGACCTGATGCTGCCGGGCGAAGACGGCCTGTCGATCTGCAGACGGCTGCGCGGCGCCGGCGACAAGACACCGATCATCATGTTGACCGCCAAGGGTGAAGAGGTAGACCGCATCATCGGCCTGGAAATGGGCGCCGACGATTATCTGCCCAAGCCCTTCAATCCGCGTGAGCTCGTCGCACGCATCAATGCGGTGATGCGCCGGATCGGCCCGGATGAAATTCCGGGCGCGCCTTCAGAGACGCCGCAGAGTTTCAGCTTTGGCAGCTTCGTGCTCGATCTGGCGACGCGCACGCTGAAAAAAGATGGCGCACCGGTGGCGCTGACAACGGGTGAGTTCTCCGTGTTGAAGGTGTTTGCACGCCATGCGCGCCAGCCGCTGTCGCGTGAAAAGCTGATGGAGCTGGCGCGCGGGCGCGAGTACGAAGTCTTCGACCGCAGCCTCGATGTGCAGATCTCACGTTTGCGCAAATTAATCGAACCCGATCCTTCCAATCCGCTCTACATCCAGACGGTCTGGGGACTGGGTTACGTGTTCATCCCCGACGGCCAGCCGCGCTAATTGCGGTTTGACCGGATGTTAATTCAAGCACAACGTTTCGCCTGGCTCCAAAGCGGCTTGCTATGGCGCACCTTCTTCCTGCTGGCCTTCCTGATCGCCGCCAGCATGACAGCCTGGGTCGTCAGCCTCAGCCTGAGCGAACGCGCGCCGCGGGCGAACCAGATTGCCGCCAAGGTCGTCTCCGTCGTCACCATTACACGCGCTGCGCTCACGCATTCGGCGCCCGACCTGCGGCGCGAACTGCTGTTCGACCTCGCCAGCAACGAAGGCGTCCGCATCTACCCACTGGAACCGAGCGACAAGGTCGAAGCACTGTCCGATGATGATCTCACGCCCGTCATCGAAGCCCGCATCAAGAAGCTGCTCGGCGCCGAAACGCGTTTCGCCGGGATGGTCAATGAAATGGCTGGCTTCTGGGTCAGCTTCCAGATCGAAGACGACGAATACTGGCTGATGCTCGAGCGCGAGCGCATCGATACCGGCTCCGGTATCCAGCTGCTCGGCTGGGCCACCGTGACCTTGATGATTTCATTACTGGGCGCAGTCTTCATTTCCGGCCTGATCAATCAGCCGCTGGCACGACTGACGGCGGCGGCGCGCGCGATCGCCCGCGGCCAGTCGCCGGCGCCGCTACCGGAGAAAGGACCGACTGAAATCATGGAAGCCAATCGCAGTTTCAACCAGATGGTGGCTGACCTCGACCGCATCGATTCGGATCGCGCCGTGATTTTGGCCGGCATTTCGCATGATCTACGCACGCCGATCACGCGCATGCTGCTGGAAGTCGAGATGGCGAATTTGCCAGACGAGGCACGCGCAGGCATGCAGTCGGATCTGGTGCAGATGGACACCATCATCGGCCAGTTCCTTGATTATGCGCGGCCGAATGAGGCCGCGCATTTCGTGCCGGTCGACCTGAGCGCGCTGCTGCATGAAGCCGTGCACGAGGCTGAGCGTTTCCCGGAGGTCCATGTCAAGGCCGACATCGCCGCAGGTCTGCACGTCACAGGCAATGCCGTCGATCTGAAGCGCGTCCTGACCAACCTGGTCGAGAATGCGCGCCGCTATGGCAAGGACACTGACAGTGACGCGCTTCATCTGGCACTAGCCTGTCATCTTGACGGCAATACGGTCGTGCTCAGCTTTGCGGATCATGGCGCGGGGATTCCGGAAGCCGACATGCAACGGCTGCTGCGCCCCTTCACGCGGCTCGATTCTGCGCGCAGCCAGGCCAACGGCGCCGGGCTGGGGCTGGCGATCGTGGACCGCATCATCAAGCGGCATTTGGGGTCGCTGACCTTGAGCAAACGCGAAGGCGGCGGCCTGATGGTAAGAATCGTTTTGCCCTTGTAGTTTTATCCCGGGTCGTGGTCACCGGTAATCGGTCCGGATTTGAACAAGGCGTCATGTAATTCATGGTCCATCTTCGGATCATGGCGCCGTATCCATTCAAGCAGCATCGCCGCATGCTCCTTCTCTTCATCGCGGTTATGCGCGAGGATCGCTTTCAAGTCAGGATCATTACAGGCATCGACGCGCTGGTGATACCAGTCAACCGCCTCCAGCTCTTCCATCAGCGAGACGATCGCACGATGCATATCCAGCGTCTGCGCGCTGAGTTTTTCTATGGGTTCGTGAAAGCCTTCGTTTGCCATGGTGTTCTCCTTAGCTCGATATTGACCGCAAGCTTGATCCGCTTTGGCGCGGGCGTATTGCACTTTGTCTAACAACAGAATAAATCGTCAGACCTCACTGGCCGGCACCCGATCGCCATTTCTCGATCAGATGAGGCAGCATTACGCTAAGATAGTCACCTTGCAAGCCTACCTTGCATCCCCAATAAAACCTAAAACCAAAGGGACACCCACCCATGTTCAATTTCGAGTTCTACAATCCGACAAAAATCCTCTTCGGAGAAGGCCGCATTGCCGACCTCGCGAAGCTGGTGCCGGCCGAAGCACGGGTGCTGCTGCTGTACGGCGGTGGCAGTATCAAGTCCAATGGCACCCTTGACGAAGTGCATGCGGCGCTGGCCGGGCGCAGCCTGCATGAATTTCCCGGCATTGAACCGAACCCGAGCTATGAAACCCTGATGCAGGCGGTCGAACTGGTGCGCGCCGAAGGCTGCGATTTCCTGCTCGCTGTCGGTGGTGGCTCAGTGATCGATGGCACGAAATTTATTGCTGCCGCCGTTAATTTTGAAGGCGACCCGTGGGAAATCCTGGAAAAGCGCGGCAGTAACATCACCAGTGCCCTGCCCTTTGGCGCAGTGCTGACCTTGCCTGCGACCGGCTCCGAAATGAACGACGGCTCAGTCGTCACGCGCAAATCCCTGCACGCCAAACGCGTTTTTTCCAGCCCGCTCTGCTTCCCGAAATTTTCCATCCTCGACCCGAGCAAGACCTACTCGCTGCCCGTGCGCCAAGTCGGCAATGGCGTCGTCGACGCCTTCGCGCACACGCTTGAGCAATACATGACTTACCCGGCCAATGCGCCGGTGCAAGATCGCTTTGCCGAAGGCTTGCTGCTGACATTAATCGAGGAAGGCCCGAAAGCACTCGCCACACCCCACGACTATGCAGTGCGCGCCAACATCATGTGGTGCGCGACGATGGCGCTCAATGGCTTGATCGGCGCCGGCGTACCGCATGACTGGGCCACGCATATGGTCGGCCATGAATTGACGGCACTGTATGGACTGGATCACGCGCAGACGCTGGCGGTCGTGTTCCCGGCCATGCTGCGCGTACGTAAAGAATCCAAACGCGCCAAGCTGCTGCAATATGCGGCGCGGGTCTGGGATTTGCGTGACGGTGACGAAGATGTGCGCATCGATTCGGCGATCCGGAAGACGCAGGATTTCTTTGAGCAGATGGGCGTGAAGACGACCCTGGCTGGCTATGGCCTGACTGCGGAAGTGATCGAGCCGGTCCTGCAACAGCTCGAGCAGCACAGGATGGTGAAGCTGGGTGAACATCGCGATGTGACGCTGGCGGTCAGCCGCGCGGTCCTCACGGCGAGCCTGTAAGCAGCAGACGCCGATACAAGTGCAAGCATGAGCGGATTCAAGGGCTTTACGATCAATCTGATTCCGGCCGTGAAGGCTGATCTTGAGGCACTGGTCGACCTTCGTATTACGGCCATGCGCGAGAGCCTCGAGCGCATAGGCCGCTTTGATCCGGTGCGCGCGAGGGAAAGACTGGTGTCAGGTTTTTTACCAAACTGCACCAAGCACATCGCCATCAATGGCAAACGCATTGGTTTCGTCGTCGTCAAACCGGAGGCCGACCATTTCGTGCTGGATCATTTTTACCTGCATCCGGATCAGCAGAAAAAAGGCATAGGCTCGGCGGTACTGAACCTGATCTTCGCAAAGGTTGACGCGCAGTCGGCCGCCTTGCATGTCAGCGCCTTGCGTGGCAGTGCAGCGAACCAGTTTTATAAACGCCGTGGCTTTGAATTATTTGATGAGGAAGAATGGGACCTGCATTATGTCCGCTATCCACGTCGCTAATTTGATGATCCTCTTGCACCCAATTTTGAAACAGGAGTGCCCTTGAAACTCGCCCTGCTCTCTGATTTACATGCGAACATGCCAGCGCTCGACGCCTGCCTTGCGCACGCACGCCAGCAAGGCTCGACGCGTTTTGCCATCCTCGGCGACATCGTCGGCTATGGCCCGCATCCGGCTGAAGTGGTCGACTGCTGCCGCGAATTGCAGCAAGAAGGCGCGCTCGTCTTGCGCGGCAATCATGACACGCTCAATGTCAATCCGGTACTGACGGGCTCCACCTGGGGCGAGGTCACGGCAGCATGGACGCACAAGCGACTCGATGATCTGCAGCGCGAATGGCTGGCGCAATTACCCTTGACCGCAGTCGAGGGCAAGGTCTTTCTCGTGCATGCGACGGCCGATGCGCCCGAGCGCTGGCATTACGCGGAAGATGAACGGCTCGCCTCGCGCAGCCTCGACGCCGCCAGCAAGAATCCTGACGTTCGCTATGTCTTCGGCGGCCACGTCCACCAGCAGTCGCTGTTCTATCGCGGCAGCGGGCGCAATCTGATGCGTTTTACACCGCGCGCCGGCGTCGCCATTCCGGTGGGGCCGCATCGTCATTGGCTGGCCACCGTCGGCTCGGTCGGCCAGCCGCGCGATGGCGATACGCGCGCGAACTACGCGCTGTTCGATTCTGAGGCGAACCTGCTGACCTTCCATCGCGTCGCATACGACCATCTGTCGGTGGCGCGGACGATGCGTGCCGAAGGTTTACCGCAGATACTGGCCACGCGTCTTGAGGAAGGCCGATGAGCCGGCTCGCGGAAGGTAGCGAACTGGACGGCTTTCGCATCGGCGCGCTGCTGCATGCGGGCGCGATGGCGCGCATCTATGCCGTCACTTATGCAGACGGGCGCGCCTCACCCTTTCCGATGGTGATGAAGGTGCCGCTGATGCGCGACGGCGATGGCAGTGAAAATATCGTCGGCTTTGAAATCGAACATCAACTCTTGCAAGTCCTGCACGGCGCGCATGTGCCGCGCTTCGTCGCCGCCGGTGACTTGAGCCGTGTGCCGTATCTGGTGATGGAATACCTGGGCGGGCAAACCCTCGAAAAATGGATGGAAAGCTTCACCGATGTGCGCCAGCCAATTCCGCTGGACGCGATCATCGACATCGGTGCACGCCTCGCGCAGGCAGTGCACAATCTGCATCAGCAGAATGCCTGCCACCTCGATCTCAAGCCAGCCAATGTCATGATCAGCGAGCACGAGCGCGTCGTGCTGCTCGACTTCGGCCTGTCCTGCCATTCCGACTATCCCGATCTGCTCGCCGAAGAAATGCGCAAGGCGGTTGGTTCGCCGGCCTGGATCGCGCCCGAACAAATCGTCGGCATGCGCGGCGATCCGCGCAGTGATGTGTTTGCCATCGGCGTCATGCTCTATGAAATGGTCACCGGCGAATTGCCGTTTGGTGCACCGACCACGAATGGCGGCCTGCGCCAGCGCCTGTGGATGAGCCCGCGCCCGCCGCGCGCTTGGCGCAGCGAAGTGCCAGAATGGCTGCAAGAAGTCATCCTGCGCTGCCTCGAGTCACAGGCGGAGCAGCGCTACCCGTCCGCGGCGCATCTGATGTTCGACTTGCGCAATCCCGAACAGGTTCGCATCACCGCGCGCGGCCAGCAAAGCCGCGGCCGCGGTTTCTGGTGGCATGCCAAACGCTGGCTGCGCGCCGCCGGCTTGCACTACGAGCCCAGCCCCTTGCCGACACAGCAGATCGCCGAAGTACCGATCGTGATGGTCGCGGTGCCCAATAACGATGTCAGCGATGTCGCCATGTACGCGCTGCGCCAGGCCGTCGCCCGCTCACTGGGTACGCGTCCGGGTGCGCGCCTGGCCGTCGTCACTGTGGTCAATACCGGCATCACGGCCAGCACACAAAGCAGTCACAGCGATACCTGGCTACATCGCCACCATCTGGCGAGCTTCAAGAAATGGGCACTCGGACTCGACTTGTCCGAACATCAAGTGTCCTTCCATGTGCTCGAGGCGAGCGATGTGGCGCAGGCGCTGCTGCGCTACGCCGAGGGCAATCAGGTCAGCCTCATCATCATGGGCGCGGCTACGCATGGCCTGTCGATGCAACGCTTCGTGGCGACGGTGCCGATCAAGGTCGCCATGCATGCGCCATGCACGGTGATTCTTGTGAAGGACACCATGCCCTTCGAACGACTGGCAGATGCAAGTTCGAATTGACCAATTCCAGCTTGTGTCAATAGGACTAAAGATGTAAATTGACCGCAGAATTTCACGCGGTTATTCGAATGCTGACGTGGACAATGAACCGGAGCCACGTCCATTATCAATGAGCAAACATCGCCGCCACTTCCTGCGGCTGATCACTTGCTTAGCGCTTGCAGGCCTCACTGCCTGCGACGCTTCGACCACAGTGAAAGGCCCTCTTTATGCCGACGTGCCGACTGCCGGCGGCAAGCCCATCCTGCGTCTGGCAATCCATCCACTGCACAATCCGCAGAAACTGGCGCAGACTTATCAGCCTCTGATCGACGCGCTCAACTTGCAATTGGTCGGCATTCAGCTGGAACTCGAAGCCTCGCGCGATTACGCCGTCTATGAAGAAAAATTCCGCCGTCGCGCTCCCGAATTACTTTTGCCAAATCCGTGGCAAACCCTGGAGGCGATGAAGGTCGGCTATCGCGTCATCGCCATGGCCGGCGATCCGGCTGACTTCAAGGGCCTGATTCTGGTGCGCAAAGATAGCGGCATCAAGCACATCGCCGACCTCAAGGGCCGCGAAATCAGCTATCCCTCGCCGACCGCTGTGGCGGCCTGCATGATGCCGCAAGCCTTTCTGCAAGCGCAGGGGCTGGACGTCATGCACGACACCACGAATCGCTATGTCGGCTCGCAAGAGTCGTCGATCATGAACGTCTACCTGAAGCAGACCGACGCTGGCGCAACATGGCCACCGCCGTGGCGCGCTTTTCAGAAAGAACATCCGCTGGAAGCATCGGAACTGAGGATCGCCTGGGAAACCAAGGCTCTGGTCAATAACTCGGTGATGGTGCGCCGCGACCTCCCTGCTGTCGTTGGGATTGAAGTCCGCGCTGCGCTGCTGCGCCTAACACACTCACCGGAAGGCCAACAAATGCTGGCGCGCATGGAAACGGCGGGATTCACGTCTGCGCAGGATAGCGACTATGAACCGGTACGGCGTTTCATTGCGGATTTCGAAAACAAGGTACGCAAAGTCGAGGACAGGCACTGATGATTTCCCGGATCGCTACCCGCTTGAGCAAATCCTTGTTCGGCAATCTCCGGCGCCAGCTGATCGTCGGCGTCGCGCTCGCCATCGCCCTGCTTACGGTCGGCTTCGTGAGCTACCTGACACATTGGCAACAGGGTCTGCTGCTCGAGCGCCAGAGCGAAGATGCGCTCGGCCTGGGACGCTCGCTGGCGACCTCGTCAGCGACTTGGCTGGCAGCCCGGGATGATGCCGGCTTGCAGGAACTGGTCGACGCGCATCGGCCGTATCGTTCGCTGGAGTTTGCGCTGGTCACGGACGCGCGCAAACAGATACTGGCGCACACTGACCGCCGCCAAATCGGACGCTACGTCAAGGATATGCCCGACCATGGGACTGAATCCCTGTTGACGCGCAAGATCGACCTGGTGGACGCGGCCATTCCGGTCTTCATCGGCCAACGTCTGATAGGCTGGGTTCGGGTCGGCGTCGGCAAATCCGGCATCGAGGCGAGAATTGCGCATATCCGCCAAACCGGCTTCCTGTTTGCACTGCTGGCCATTCTGCTCACGACGAGTTTCTCGATGTGGCTGGGCACGCGCCTGACACGCCGCCTGGGCAAACTGGACAATGCCATGGCACGCCTCGAATCGGGCGAAACCGGGGTCACTACCGGCCTGCACGGTAGCGATGAAGCCGCCAGTCTGGCGCAGCGTTTCAATCGCATGCAGGAAGCGCTGGCCGAGCGCAGTCACCAGCGACTGGCAGCGGAAGTGGCCCTGCGTGAAAGCGAACAGCGTCTGAACTACGTCATCCGCGCCACGCGCGAAGCAGAGTGGGACTGGGATCTTGCCAGTGGCATGCTCAAGCATAATTCCCGCTGGTGCGAGCTGCTGGGCGTCGCCGACGATTTGCCCGCGCATCCGGTGGCCACACTACTCGCACTGGTGCACCCGGACGACCGACAAAAATTCGACCTGCGCAAAGCGGCGGCGGATTCTGAATCTGGCGAGTATTCAAGTGAATATCGTCTGCTGCGCCAGGATGGCCAGACAGTGTGGGTCGCCGATCACGGACTCGTGGTCACGCGCGACGAGAACGGCAATCCGCTGCGCATCGTCGGCGCCTTCATCGATGTCACGGAACGCAAATTGCAGGAAGAAGAGCTCGAACGCCATCGCCACCATCTTGAAGAGCTGGTTGCCCAGCGCACCAGTGAACTTGCCGAGGCCAAGGACGCGGCCGAAGCGGCCAATCAGGCCAAGAGCGAATTTTTAGCCAACATGAGCCACGAAATCCGTACGCCCATGAATGCGGTACTGGGGATCGCCTACCTGCTGCAGCGTGCCAAGCTGCCCAGTGACGCGCGCGATCTGGTCAACAAGATCAGCATCGCCGGGCGTTCACTGCAAGGCATCATCAACGACATCCTCGACTATTCCAAAATCGAGTCCGGCCACCTTGAAATCGAACAGGTGCCCTTCTGCCTTGGCGACGTTCTCGACCGCGTCGCCACCATGATGGGTGCAAACCTTGGCGACAAGGATCTGGAACTCGTCATCGCCGCACCGCCCCCTGGCATAGACCAGCTGCGCGGCGATGCATTGCGCCTGGAACAGGTACTCATCAACCTGACCGGTAACGCCATCAAGTTCACCGAACGCGGCCACGTTCAGCTCAACATTGATGCTTGCAGCATCGACGAACAGAGGCTGAGCTTGCGCTTTGCCGTGCTCGACTCTGGCATCGGCATTGCCGCAGACAAGCAAAAACAGCTGTTCCTGCCATTCACGCAGGGCGATGCCTCAACAACGCGGCGCTTTGGTGGCAGCGGTCTGGGCCTTGCCATCAGCCGCCGACTGGTCGCACTCATGGGCGGTGAAATCGGCCTGAACAGCCTCGAAGGCACGGGCAGTGAATTTTGGTTCAAGCTGAGCTTCGAACGCACAGTCAGTGCGCGGCTGTCCGCACCAGAAATGGCCGATCTGCATGTGCTCATCGCCGACGACAGCAGAATCGCCCGCGAGGCGCTCGGCATTGCCGCCACGGGATTGGGCTGGGATGCCATCACGGTCGGCTCCGGCAGTGAAGCCGTCGAACAGGTGCTGGCCTGCCATTCGCGCGGCGGCAAGAACGATGTCATCATCCTCGACTGGAAAATGCCGGGCATGGACGGCTTGGCCGCCGCGCAAACGATCCACAAAGCGCTCGATGGCCAGCATGCGCCCATCATCCTGATGGTGACCGCGTTTTCGCGGGAAGCGCTACTCGCATCAGCCGATGCCGGCCTGGTGGACGAGGTTTTGAGCAAACCCGTGACGCCCTCGGCGCTCTACAATGCCGTGGCGCGCACGCTGCGTTTGCGCTCCGGTGAAATGGCACCCGCTGTGAACAGCAACACACGCAGACTGGATGGTCTGAGAATATTGGTCGTGGACGACAGCGACATCAATCGCGAAGTCAGCTCCTGCATTTTTTCCGGCGAAGGTGCGCTGATATCGCTGGCCAACGATGGCCAGGACGCGCTGGACTGGCTCCATGCGCATTCCCACGAAATCGACCTCGTGCTCATGGACGTTCAGATGCCGGTGATGGATGGCTACGCTGCCACGCGCGCCATCCGCGCCACGCCGGCGCTGGCGCATTTGCCGGTGGTGGCACTGACTGCGGGTGTGTTTCGCGAAATGCAGGATGCGGCCCGCGAAGCCGGCATGGATGAATATATTGCCAAGCCCTTCGATGTCGAAGCCGCCATCGCCATCATCTTGCGCCTGACCAGCCACATCGCGACCGGAAAAGGCATGCACACATCGCGTCTGGCAGCGCCAGCAATGACGCCCCTGGACTTACCTGGCTTGGCGCTCAATCGCGGCCTGACGATCTGGCGCGATGTCGCCATTTACCAGCGCTACCTGCGCAAATTCGCTCAGGACTATGCCGACAGCCCGCGCATCATCGCCGAGTCGGAGCGCAGCGTCGGCGCCGCCCTGGCACACAAGATCAAGGGCGCGGCTGGTAACCTGGCACTGACCGACGTGGCCGCCTGCGCTGGCGAAGTCCATCGTGCGCTGCGAGCCGACTAAGACATTGCTGTCGGTATCAAGGCCCTGCAATTAACGCTCGACACAGCACTGGCATCAATTGCACTGTACGCGCCGGCTGCGGATGAAATAGCCTTACCGCTCAAGGCCATCGATGCACACCAGCTTGCAGGTTTGCTCAGAAAGTTACTGCTGGCACTGAACGGTGATGACCCTTCCCGTATCGAACCCTTGCTGGAGGCTCTGCGCAAACAGCTACCGACAGACCAGCTCGCCACCTTGAGCCGTACGGTTGACGATTACGATTTCCGCGCTGGCGAATTGGCAACGCACGATATCGCCGCAGTGCTCGGCATTTCCCTGGAAGCCTCCACATGAGTAATCAGGCCTTGCTGATCGTCGATGACGAACCGCACAATCTCGCCGCAATGCGACAAATTCTCGCGCCAGACTACGCATTAGTGTTCGCCCGCAATGGCCAGGACGCAATCGCCGCCGCGGCCAAACATCGGCCGTCCCTGATCCTGCTCGATATCCAGATGCCGGACATGGATGGCTATGCGGTGTGCCGGCGGCTCAAAGCAGATCCAGTCAACGAAGGCATACCCGTCATCTTCGTCACTTCACTGGCCGAGACCGGCAACGAGGCTGCTGGCTTTGCTGCCGGCGCGGTCGATTACATTATCAAACCGGTGTCGCCGACGATCGTGCGCGCGCGGGTGCGCACCCATCTGTCGCTGGTGCGGGCAACCCAGCTTGAGCAAAGCCATCGTGCCGCGATTTCCATGCTTGGTGAAGCCGGACACTTCAATGACCCCGACACTGGCGTGCATATCTGGCGCATGGCCGCCTACGCCGCCGAGCTGGCCGCCGCCTGCGGCTGGAGCCTTGAAGCGTGTCTGCAGCTGGAACTGGCGGCGCCCATGCATGACACCGGCAAGCTTGGCATACCAGACGCCATTCTGTGCAAGACCACCGGCCTGAACCCCAGCGAATGGGACATCATGCGCACGCATGCGCGCATCGGCCACGACATCCTCGCCAAAAGCGACGCACCGGTATTCAGGCTTGCGGCAGAGATTGCCCTTCGCCATCACGAAAAATGGGATGGCTCCGGCTATCCGGACGGCCTCATCGGAGAGGCGATTCCGGAGTCCGCGCGCATTGTCGCTGTCGCCGATGTGTTCGATGCGCTGACGATGAAACGTCCTTACAAGGAAGCCTGGCCAATTGAGCGCGCGCTGGCGACGCTGCGGCAAGGCTCAGGCAATCATCTCGAGCCGCGGCTGGTGACGATTTTCGAATCGATATTTCCGCGGATATTGCGGATCAGACAGGAGTGGAATTTGCGGGGGGTGGAGGTAGTGGTGCAAAAATGATTAAAATAAGTACGTGAATCACGCCGACTCATTCGTATTTTTTACCATTGAATGAAAAAATGACTTTCAAACTCATTCGAACCTCATTAGTGCTAATCAGCTTGGTTTGCACCGCCCCGGCATTCGCGCAGAATGCCGAGGCTATTGATAAAGCGACAGAAGTGGCTCAAATTTGGCTTTCCCTGGTCGACAACGGCCAGTATTCGCAATCATGGGATTTGGCCGCAACGCCGTTTCAGGCTGGTGTAAGCTCATCGGCATGGGACTCTGTGATTCAAAAGACGCGCGCATTGTTTGGCCCAATGAAGAAGCGGACTCTGGCCGCATCAAAATACATGACAACGCTGCCAGGCGCTCCGGACGGTGAATATGTGGTGCTCCAATATCAAAGCCAATTCGAGCATAAGGCCAATGCTGTTGAAACTATCACGCCTATGAAGGACAGGGATGGTACTTGGAAAGTGGCTGGTTATTTTATTAAGTAAAAAGTTCACTGCCCTTCTATCCTCAAAGCTGGGGCAAGTGCCAAACGCACCCTACTGTGGCAAACGAAATTTCGGGAGAAGCTCGCTCACGACTTATGTCAAATCTACAACATTTGTCACTTATATTTTATTATCCTCAACGAATGGCATTCCAAATCTGCGCTGGCCGATGCGACCATCTCTTGTTACAAAAATTGGCCAGTTACCAACAACAGAAAATTGTAAGTTTCCTGTATTAATATATTTTTTAGTTTGGAATGGAAAATACCAACCATCCTCCTCAACGATTCCATCTCCGACGATAGCAAAGTGATCACCACTAGCCGGAGCAGGGATATTCATTAAAAGAAATTGCTCAGCTAATATTTTTGCGTCATTGATATCCATTTTTCACCTTTGGGGAATAATACCAAACTGCAGGTGAGGGAAATACTTGAAGTTATCTAATCCACTCCCACCAATTTGACCATCAATGTAATTTATCGAGCCTTTTTGTACTGTTGCATTCCAGACGTGAGCGGTCGCCCCTGATTTATCCAGACCATAGATGACAGCGCTAGTGCGCTCACCACTATCAAGCAAAATTTTTTCAATATTTGCCCGAGATGTCCATCCACTCATTTTCGTGTTGTACAAACTCTCCAATTCAGTAAATGGTAACGGTTCTGAGCGAGGAAGTGCTGAAGCCAAAGATCCTGTTTTAAGTTGATTATCAACGACGTATACGCAGTTAGTGCAGTTCTGCATTGAACCAGTTGGATTAATATTCTTAACCGAACCGGCGGCAGCCTCTACATTCACCCCACCGACATCAGGAGCCGCACCCAATAGCCCACCAGAGCGTTGCATGTAGTTATACAACGCGCTGTCAAGCGTCGGCCCCATTGCACGCAATCCTGACACGCCGAGCTGAGCACCTTTGACGTAAGCAGCAGGACTTGCCATCTCACCGAGTACACCACCAAACTGCCCTATACCTTCATCGTACTGGAATGGACGCAAATTGAACTGCTCAAGCTGGCCAATATTTCTGCCGCCATTAACGAGCAAGTCACCAATCATGCCCCAGCCTTTGCCAACATCGCTAACGAAGCCTATGCCCCCCTGCGCAACACCCGACACCACGTTCTTGCCGAACGTAGCAGTGACGCCAGCGACATTACGCATCTGGTCACCATAGCGCAGGTTTGGGCTGTCATCGGCAGTATCGACCTCAACACCGGTGACATTACCCAACGCATCCAAAATTGGTATCGTACCAACGCCGACATCGCTCATGATCTTGCCACGCCCCTCCCCTGATCGCAGTGGATTTTGGCTCGACGTATTGGCCGCGAAGCGCTCTGAATTATTCAGGATACTTTGCATGTCGATACCGGCCAATGGATCGGCAGAATTGGATACGCCCGCCTGCTCGGGATCCCAATAGTTCGCCGCTTCCCGCGCCGCCCTGTCATCCGCAAATGACAGGGGCGACGCTGCGTCCTGCTGGCTCCCGAAGCTATTCCCCAACGCATTGCCGAACGCGTCTACAGCCACCTGCGCCACATTCTCCCGCCCGCCCCCCAACGCCGCCGCAACGCCCGCCGCAGCCACGCCCCCCGCAAACGAAGAAATCGCCCTGCGCATCAATTGCCCGCCAAGCTCTGGCCCGAAGCTCGTTCCCAGACTGTCTGCTACCGTACCACCCGCTGCCGTCCCGACCGCCGCGGCTGCAACACCGCGCCATTCAAAGTGCGACTGTAAGCCGACCGCCACGCTCACACCTTGTATCAGCGCATTGCCGACGGCTGAACGGATGACTGCAGTTTTAAGGGAATCAGCTGCTCCACCTGAATTCAGCCCGCCAGACACCCCGCCGCTGACTGCAGCGAATCCGACCTGTTTCCAATTGAATGAATCTTGCGCACCGATGGCCATGCCGACGGCCTGGCTGGCGGCGTTGCCGGCGGCGCTGGCCATGGCCATGGTGCCGGGGCCGGCACTACCCGCCACGCCATCAGCTCCGGCCGCCATGATCTGCTCGAAGGACGCCTCAATACCCGCCGAGTCCACACCGACCGTATAAACCGTCACTGCTACCGCCACCGCGATCATGAGGATCTGACCCATCGCACCACAGCCGCCATCCTGCCCCGGCGCCGGCAATACCGGCGTCAACTCGCCGGTCATGCGGCTCGCGTCATAGACCTTGAAACTATCGGCACTGTTGTGCACGGCGGTGCTGCGCGCAGGAATCGTCAGGGTCTGCCCTGCGCTCAATTCACTGCCAGCGCTGAGCGCATTCGCATCGGCCAGCAAATACCAGAGCGAGGCATCGCCCCAGACAGCCTTCGCAATGCTTTGTAATTTGTCGCCCTGACGCACGATGTACGCGCTCGGGCTATTGCCATAGCCGCTGTCAAGCGCGCTGTAATCATTGAAGCTGTCGTCCGCTGCGCCCGTGCCGGAAGTGCCGAGCTCGACGCCGTTGACGACCAGCGCATGCAGGCGCGATCCGTTTTGCGTCTTGCGCAGTACATGGCCGTCAATGTCGTTTTCCAGCAGACGGTGGCTCTCGGCGATATCGCTGCCGTCGCGCTGTTCGGATGCGGCGATCAGGTAGCCATTGGCATCATAATTTTGAGTCGTGGTGGCTGTGTGGCCGCCGCCCGTGGCAATGAGCTGACTAGTCTGGTAATGGTCGAACTGGGAGCTGGACTCGTAGCGGTATCGAACTGTTTTGCCGGCATCGATATCTCGATAATTATCGAGATTGCCAGCGCTGTCGTACTCGAAATACGTGTCCGTACCCGGCCCCGCCAAGTCCATTACGGACTGCTGCAGCTGGCGACCGGCGGCGTCGTAATACGTGGTACGCAAGCTGGTCGGCACACCCATTTTGGCGAGATCGCCGGCCCAGGATTGCAGCAGCTCGCCGGTCCAGCCGCTTTGTACAACATGGCCGGCGGCGTCGTATTGGCGCATGTCGATGTGCATGATGTCGTCAGCGCGAATGCCGCGACGCGTATCGGTCAAACGATTCAAGGCATCGTAGGCATAGGTCTCGGTGACATCGCCATCGATGATCTGGCGCTGCCCGTCTATTTGACGATAATTCTGCCCGTAGAAAGTATCGCTTACCCGGTTACCTTCACTGTCATAGCTCAGCGCATGACTACCCTTGTTCGCGGTGTCGCGCACGATGGCGCTGCCGATCTTGATACCGTTGACGATCAGCTGGCGGTTCATCGTATCGTAGCTGTGCCAGACATCCTGCAGCTGGCGCTTGCCGGCATTGTCGAGGTAGCTGGTTTGCACATGGATGCGGTTACCGGCGGCATCGTAATCGTATTGTGCACGGTAGCGACTGTCAGAAACGAGGCGCAGCCGGCCCTGCTCGTCATAGGAGAGGTGATTGTCTTGCAGGATTTGATGATTGTGCGTCGTGGTTTCGCGCACGCGCTTGCCGGCCGCGTCATAGGCGTAA
>CANFLV010000029.1 GCA_947448025.1 Oxalobacteraceae bacterium
ACGCTGAAGTACGCCGAAAAGCTCGGCCTCGCCTTCCAGCTCACCAACATCATCCGCGACGTCGGCGAAGATGCGCGCAAGGGCCGCATTTACCTGCCGGTGAATGAACTGCAAAAGTTCAATGTGACAGCTGCCGACATCCTCAACGCGCGCCATAGCGACAATTTCGAAAACCTGATGCGCTTCCAGGCACAGCGCGCGCATGCAATGTATGACGAAGCCTTCGCGCTCTTGCCTGCAGCCGACCGACGCGCGCAACGTGCCGGCCTGATCATGGCGGCGATTTACCGCGCCTTGCTCGTCGAGATCGAACATGATGGCTTCCATGTCCTGAACCAGCGGATTTCGCTCACGCCACTCCGTAAATTATGGCTGGCCTGGAAGACCTATGTACGTGGCTAAGCTGCTCACAGCATGAGCGTCATCGCAGATAACAATGCGAACCGGACGGTCGCCGTCATCGGCGGCGGCTGGGCCGGCTGCGCTGCCGCGGTGGAACTGGCCAGCAAGGGCTGCCGCGTCACCTTGTTCGAAGCCGCACGCACGCTCGGCGGCCGCGCCCGGCGCGTCGAGCTGGCGGGCAGCACGCTCGACAATGGCCAGCACATACTGCTCGGCGCCTACCGCGAAACCTTGAACATCATGCGTCAGGTCGGCATCGACACTGACGCGGCGCTGCTGCACCTGCCCCTGCAGATGCGCTATCCGCCCGGCAGCGGTGGCATGGATTTCATTACGCCGCGCTTACCAGCACCATTGCATCTGCTCGCGGCGCTCTTGCGCGCGCGCGGGCTAGCGATGGCCGACAAAATGGCGTTGGCACGTTTTTCGACCACGGCGCGCTGGATGGATTGGCAGCTGCATGTCGATTGCACGGTCAGTGAATTACTCGAACGTTTCGACCAGACGCCGCGGCTGACCGCGCTGCTGTGGCGTCCACTGTGCATCGCCGCGTTGAATACGCCTCCCGAGAACGCTTCGGCACAAGTTTTCCTGGCCGTACTGCGCGACAGCCTCGGCAGCCGGCGCGCCGCTTCGGACATGTTGATACCGCGGGTAGACCTGAGCGCGCTATTTCCGGAGCGTGCTGCCGCCTTTTTGCTCGCGCATCAGGGCAAGGTCGAATGCGGACATGCAGTCTCCACCGTGAACCGAGTGGGTGCACGCTGGCAAATCAATAGTGGTCCAGGCTTCGATGCCATTATCGTTGCCACGCCGGCAACGCAGGCAGCGCGGCTGCTGGATGGATGGATGGTGATGCCGGCGTTTTCTTATGCGCCGATCACGACGGTATATCTGCAATATGCGACGAGCGTACGACTCGGGCAGCCCTTTTACGCGCTGCTGGATGATGCGCGCAGCCAACAATGGGGCCAGTTCGTTTTCGATCGCGGTCAACTGGATGCGACACAGGCAGGATTGCTGGCGGTCGTGGTGAGCGCATCAACCGCCGCGACAGAACTCGGCCATGAAGCACTGGCCGCGACCATCGTGAAACAGCTCGCTGCTGAATTGCACATGCCGGAATTACTCGCGCCTGTCTGGCATCAGGTGATCACGGAAAAGCGCGCGACCTTTGCCTGCACGCCTGCGCTGGCACGACCAGGCAACGCCAGCGGCCATGCCGGCCTGTACATTGCGGGCGACTATACGGCCAGCGAATATCCGGCCACGCTGGAAGCTGCAGTACGCAGTGGCATCGCAGCAGCGACCTTGGTCCTGGCCGAGCCCGCGCCCGATCTACCGCTGGAGATTCAACGCGCACAGCAAATCCTCGCAGCTGTCGACGCGGGCGGACTGCCACTCAATCCGGCACGGATCAACGATATCGCGCGCAATCTTGGACTGGAAGTGTGCAGGACTGCGCGTATGGAAGAAACGATCGAGCGTATCCGACTGGCGCTTCAGCGACGCTGAGTGTCATTTAGTCACTATGCAAAATAAGGTGACTTCCCGATCGGCCGGTCAGACCAAAATTGTCCGACTAAGACAATTTTCGATCTTTCGCTACTTAAGTAGCAGGCATTCGCCGTGCATTTCCCCCATCATTTCAGACTGACAATCTTTGCCCTGAATAGCCCGAAACAAGAATACGGAACCAATGGATAACTTCACCACATCAGAAATTTTGGCGTTTCGCCAATGTCAAAAACGCTTTTGGCTGGAAAAGAAGATGCCCGAGCTGCGCATCGATGCGCAGAAAGAAACCTCACGCATTGAAACCGGCCTCGAGCTCAAGGCAATCGCCCGCAAGCTCTACGATCCCAAGAACGAAGGCCAGATGGTGACTCTCGGCAGCGATGGCTATAAGCCCTTCCTGGCGCGCAGTCGCTCCCTTCTCACCTCGTCAACGCCGATTTTCGAAGCCGGATTCGAGACTGATGGGGCACAGGTTACGGCAGACATTCTGATGCCGTCGGTGCAAGTCGGTAATCGTGCGTGGCGCCTGATTCACGTCAGGTCATCGACCATCGTACGCGACCACCATCACGACGATATCGCGGTGCAGGCCTTTGTTACGCGGCGCGCCGGCGTGCCACTGATCAGTATTGCCCTCGCACACATCGACAGTAACTGGACTTACCGGGGCAACAAGAATTACCATGGCTTGCTGGTCGAGTCCGATATGACCTCCAAGGCGTTTGGCCGTGATAACGAAATCAGGGACTGGATCTGGGACGCGAAAAAAGTCCTCAATTCCAAGGAAGAGCCGACCCGCGCCATGGGTCTGCATTGCAATGACCCGCATGTTTGCGGCTTCCAGCAACATTGCCGCAGTCAGGAACAGCCGGCCGAATATCCGGTAAACTGGCTGCCGCGCAGTCCTTCCAACGATCTCCGCGCAGCGCTGGACATTCCGGGCACAAATGATATGCGCCAGGTGCCGAATTCCCTGCTCAATGAGCGTCAGCGCCGCGTCAAGGAGTACACCTTGTCCGGTGCCGTCTTTTTTGATGGCAGGAGCGCCGCCGCTGATCTGGCACGGCACACCCTGCCAGCCGCCTTCATTGCCTTCGAGACGATTCAGTTCGCTTTGCCGACCTGGCCCAACACCCGACCGTTTCAACCGGTTCCCTTCCAATTCAGCATCCATTGGCTAGGTCGCCAGCCTGAACTGGAACATGATGCCTTCATCGATCTGAGCGGAAACGATCCTTCGCAAGCGTTTGCTGAAGCCTTGATTTCAGCCTGCGGCAAAAGCGGCACCATCTTCGCCTATAACGCCGGCTTTGAAATGTCGCGCATCCGCGAACTCGCCGACCGTTTCCCGTCCATGCGCAATGCACTGATGTCGATCAATGAGCGCATGGTGGACTTGCTGAAAGTGGCGGAGCTGCGCTATTACAATCCGATTCAGGAAGGCAGCTGGAGTCTCAAGAAGCTCTTGCCGGCGATTGCCCCGGAGATGATGCATGAGCGACTGAAGGGCATCAAGGACGGCGTCATGGCGACGAATGCCTATCTCGATGCGATTGAGCCTGCGACGCCAATAGCCAAGAAAGACGCCATCAAGGAAGACCTGCTCAACTACTGCCGGCTCGATACGCTGGCGATGGTCGAACTCTGGCATTTTTTCAGTGGCAAATCACAATGAGCATCTGACAACAGGATGGCACACTGCAGAACAGCAGCATCATAATCAGGGCGCATTTCGATGCGCCCTGATTTTTTCTCACTCGTGTTCGCGCATCTTGCTCAGGGCTTCATCAATGCGCTCGACACCGATCACCTGCAAGCCTTCGATCTTCTGCTTGGGCGCATTCGATTTCGGAATCAGGGCGATCGAAAATCCCAGCTTGGCTGCCTCGCGCAAGCGTTCCTGACCACGCGGCGCCGGACGGATTTCACCGGCCAGTCCTACTTCACCAAACACGACCAGACCGCGCGGCAAAGGCTTGTTACGCATCGATGAATGGATCGCCAGCAGTACCGCCAGATCGGCTGCCGGCTCGGTGATCTTGACGCCGCCGACGGCATTGATGAACACATCCTGGTCGAAGGCGGCAATGCCCGCATGCCGATGCAATACGGCCAGCAGCATTGCCAGCCGATTCTGTTCGAGGCCGACCGACAGCCGCCGCGCATTCGGCAAATGCGAGGTGTCGACCAGCGCCTGGATTTCCACCAGCAAGGGACGCGTACCTTCCTGCGTGACCATCACGCAGGAACCGGCGACTTGCTGGTCGTGCTGCGACAGGAACAGCGCCGACGGATTCGACACGCCCTTCAAGCCGGTCTCTGTCATGGCGAATACGCCGAGTTCATTGACTGCGCCAAAGCGGTTTTTGAACGCGCGCACGAGGCGAAAACTCGAATGCGTATCGCCTTCGAAATACAGCACCGTGTCAACGATGTGCTCAAGCACGCGCGGTCCGGCCAGCGCGCCCTCCTTGGTCACATGGCCGACCATGATGATGGTGATGCCGGAGAGCTTGGCGGCACGCGTCAATTGCGCTGCGCATTCGCGCACCTGTGCCACCGAGCCCGGAGCCGAACTCAGGGCATCCGAATAAACGGTCTGGATCGAATCGATGACAGCGACTTGCGGCTTGTGCTCGGCTAAGGTATTGAGAATTTTTTCGAGCTGGATTTCAGCTTGCAGCTGCAAGTCGCGCGCATCGACAGCGAGTCGCTTTGCACGCATGGCGATCTGTGCGCCGGATTCCTCGCCGCTGACATACAGGACTTTTTTAGTGCGTGAGATATTCGCCAGCGCCTGCAGCAGCAAAGTCGATTTGCCGATGCCCGGATCGCCGCCGATCAGCACCACGCCGCCGGGCACGAGGCCGCCGCCGAGTACGCGATCAAATTCCTCGATGCCAGTGCCAAAGCGCGGCACATCGATCGCTTCGATATCGGCCAGGCTCAGCACGGGCGCAGATTGCGCCAATCCCTGCGGCTGTGCCGAGTAGCGATTGCCGCCAGCTTCGATGATGGTCTCCACCAACGTATTCCATTGATTGCAGGACGGGCATTGACCGGCCCATTTATTGCTCACGCCGCCACATTCGGTACAGGTGTAATTCGTTTTCGCTTTTGCCATGGAGGAGGCTGCTGACTTTCGCAAGAATAAGTGAGGGGTAAATTATCGTTCGATGACGGCCACGCGCGGCGCCAGCGCGCACATCAGCTCATAGCCGATGGTGCCGGCCGCGTACGCAACTTCATCGATGGGCAGGCGATCGCCCCAGAGCGTGACGCGACTGCCGACCTGCGCATGAGGAATCGGACTTAAATCAACAGCGAGCATGTCCATCGACACACGCCCGATCAGCGTCGTGCGCAGGCCATCAACAAGGACCGGCGTGCCGCTGGGAGCATGGCGCGGATAGCCATCGGCATAGCCGCAGGCGACGATGCCAACGCGCGTCGGCTTAATCGCCGTGTAGGCGCTGCCATAACCGACGGTCTCTCCTGCAGGGACCGTCTGTATGCCGATCAACTGGCTGTGCAAATGCATGGCCGGCAGCAAACCGTAGTCCTGTGCTGTCTTGGCGCCGGGCGAGCTGCCATATAACATGATGCCGGGACGGGTCCAGTCTTGGGCGCCGTGCGCATGCTCGAGCACGGCCGCCGAGTTCGACAGACAGCGCGGTGCAGATATCCCGGCGCTGCCGCGCGCGAAACGCTGCATCTGCTCATCGACAGACAAACGTGGATGGTATGCATCATCAGCGTTCGCAAAATGCGTCATCAGGGTGACGGTACCGATGCCGGTCAAGGCGCGCAGTCGCGCATATGCTGCCGGAAAATCAGCCGGCACGAAGCCGAGACGGTTCATGCCGCTATTCATTTTCAAGTAGACGTCGACAGGTGCAGGGAACTTTGTCGCGGCCAGCATGTCTATTTGTTCCTTGCTATGGACGGCGACTGTGAGTTGATGTTCCATCACGACTGACAGATCAGCCGGCTCAAAAAATCCTTCCAGTAACAGGATCGGTTTCGTCCAGCCGAGCTCACGCAAACGCACGGCGCCCTCCACTTCAATCAAGGCCAGGCCATCGGCATCCGCGAAGCCACGCAGACCGCGCGCGAGTCCGTGGCCATAGGCATTGGCCTTGACAACAGCCCAGGCGCGCGCATGCGGCGTAGCGGTTTTTGCAATGCCAAAATTATGCCGCAGTGCAGCGATATCGATGGTGGCGATCAGGGGTCTTGGCATGTGAGCAAACACGAAAAATTGATAGCGAGGATTTTACCGGACGCGATCATAAAAGCACGGGACAAAATCGAAGTTGGCCCTTACTTTTCATGGTATAAAGCAAGCCAGAGACATTTTGTTACAGCACCTATGCGAATGAATCGCGGTTTTTATACCATCATGGCGGCGCAGTTTTTTTCTTCGCTGGCCGACAATGCTTTACTGATCGCAGCGATCTCCCTACTCACATCAATGCACTCGCCGGCATGGATGACGCCGCTGTTGAAATTGTTCTTTGTGATGTCCTATGTCTTGCTCGCCGCTTTCGTCGGCGCCTTTGCCGATGCCCTGCCCAAAGGCAAGGTTATGCTGGTCACAAACCTGATCAAAATCGTCGGCTGCGCCCTCCTGTTCGCCGACGTCCATCCCCTGCTCGCGTATGCCGTCGTCGGCTTTGGCGCGGCCGCGTATTCACCGGCAAAATACGGCATTCTGACGGAACTCCTGCCTGCTGAAAAACTCGTCGCCGCGAATGGCTGGATTGAGGGACTGACGATGGTCTCGATTATCCTCGGCACCGTGCTCGGCGGCGCACTCGTCAACCCGCAGATTGCTCATGCCATGTTGAATTTCGACTTCCCGCTCGTCGACACGGGCGTCGATACGCCGATTGAAGCCGCACTGACGGTCATCATGATTACGTATTTGCTGGCGACCTTGTTCAACCTGAAAATTCCGGATTCCGGCGCGCGCTACGAAAAGCAAAAACACAGTCCCGTCAAATTGCTGCTCGACTTTGCGAACTGCTATCGCATCCTCTGGCACGACAAGCTCGGCCAGATTACCTTGGCCGTGACGACGCTGCTGTGGGGTGCCGGCGCGACGCTGCAATTCGTGGTCTTCAAATGGGCGGAAAAATCCCTGAAAATGCCGCTCGATAAATCCTCTGTCCTGGTCGGCATTACTGCCATTGGCATGGCGCTCGGCGCGACCGGTGCGGCGCGCTTCATCCCGCTGAAAAAATCCCTGTCCGTCATGCCGCTCGGGATAGCCATGGGCACGGCCGTCATTGCCATGGTCTTCGTGCATACGGTCTGGCTGGCCTATCCATTGCTGTTGCTGGTGGGCGTGCTGGCCGGATTCTATGTCGTGCCGATGAATGCGCTCTTGCAGCACCGCGGCCATGTGCTCATGAGCGCGGGTCACTCGATCGCGGTACAAAATTTCAATGAAAATATTTCCATCCTGATCATGCTCGGACTGTATGCGCTGCTGGTCAAACTGGATGTGGATATCAATGTCGTGATCGTCCTGTTCGGCCTCTTCCTCGCCGGAACGATTTGCCTGGTCATGCGCAAACATGCGCAGAATCAGAAAGAGTTCGATTCCGTCACGCTGATCGGCGAAGCCAAGCACGCCAGCCACGCCTGACGCTGGCGACTTAAGCGCGGGCGATACGTTCGCCAGCGCGCTGGCGCCAGTCATCGGGCACGATGAAGCCGCGCGCCGTTTCTACCAGTAAGCCCCCCTTCGGTGCCAGCAGCGCCACCATCACCGGCATCGTGTCCTGCACAAAATGCGCATCGAGTTGCGTGCGCAAGTCATTCGCACTGATGGCCTGCTGCGGCGCGATTTGCGCCGGCGCGAGCCATTGCAGGCGTTGCAGGATCACGCACTGCTGCTGCGGCGCAGGCTCAAATTCATTGAGTGCACACCAGAAGCCCCGACAATGCGCCATCGTCAGTCCAGTCGCCGCAGCGGGAATCGCATCGTTGCGATGATAGAACAGCCAGCCCTTTACCAACGCCTGAGCGGATGCGACCGGCTGTGGCAGATACATTTGTGCGGCAGGATGGCTGGCCAGCGCCAATTGGCGGCTGAGGATTTTTTGCATTTTCGCGCCCAGCGTATCGGCCAGATTCGGGCCGACGAAATAGTCGGCTTGCTGGCCGGCGCCGCTCGCTTCAAGCAGATAAAACTTCGTCGCAAATTCCCAATGCAGCAATCCTTGCGGTGCGTTCAGCAGAAAATCGAATTCGCCTATCGTGGTATTTTTACCGGCTTGTACCTGCAAACCATGCGCGGCGAGGATGCCCTGATGCGCGAAATAAAACGCCATCAGTTTTTCAGCATAACGACCCAGGCGCGTATAGGGCATGATGCCAAGGTAGGCATCCAATGCCTGCGGATCGGCATTCAATGCAGCGAGCCAATCAGCCGAAACTTCCGCACAATTGGCACCCAGGGTCGCGATTTTTCCTTGCCACTGCGGCGCTGTGTGATCGAGCATGTCGGGCGCATCGAGTAGCCATGCCAGCGCGCGCACATGGGGATTTGTGAGGTGATGCCAGCGTTTCGCAAAGCGGGCTTGGAAAGCGGCGGCGGGTTTATCTGGCGGCATCGGCATTGAGCCCGGCAGCAAAGGCAGAATGGAGCGCAGTATCGCGCGCAAGGCAGAGGTCGCTCCAGGCCCCCGCCTTGGCAGCAGGTGAGCGCAATAATTCGACCGGCGCATAGGTCACGACCAATGGCAAATCCGCATAACGATGCACCTTGCCGCGCAAGCCGGACAGATTTGCTTCTACATCGGAGAGCAATGCTACAGCGACGTCGGCACCGAGCGCAACGATGATGGTCGGCTCGAGCAAGGTGATCTGCCGCGCCAGATAGGGACGGCAGGCGTTCAGTGACGCGCTGACATCCACACCCGGCGCCGGGAAGCATTTCAGCAGGTTCGTGACATAAACATTTTGCTCGGGCTGCAGGCCAATGGCGCGCAGCATATTACTGAATAGGCTGCCGCTGTCCCCTGTTAATGGCTGACCCGCTGCGTCGTCGGCGGCGTTGGGCGCGGCGCCGATGAACAGCCAGTTTGCCTTGCGGTCTCCCGCACCGAATACGGTATTGCTGCGCCCGGCACACAGGCCGCAGCCGCTGCAGGCAGCGACGCCTTGCTGCAGCTGCTGCCAGTCCATCCCGTCCACCAGCGCGGCGCTGACGGAGGCGGCTTGGACAACGATGGGCGTAATCAAGTCAGACGCTTCCTGCGCCATGCTGACCTGCGCTGCTTCGCGCACCACTTCCAGCTCGGCAGCGAGGACTGCATGCACAGGCGCATGGCGCAGCGTCCAGCGCGGCGCCAGCCCCATCTCCTGCAGAAATGCCGCCTTACGCGCGCTCATAGCGGCAGCCGCATCACGATCGCGTCTTCACGGGTATTGTCAGGCGCTGGATAGTAATCCCGACGCCGGCCGATACGCACAAAGCCATATTGGTCATAAATTTTCAAGGCGCGCTCATTTGAGGGGCGTACTTCAAGCAGGATGGACTCCATCTTGAGCCGGCGCGCAACAGCGGCGACATGGTCCAGCATCAAACGTCCCAAGCCCAGACCATGCAAATCGCCCCGCACGGTAATGTTGAGCAGATGCGCCTCATCCACGGCCGGCATCAGCAGGAAATAGCCAGTCAGTGTTTCGGCTTCATCGCGCAGTATCCAGGCCTGGTAGCCACTGCGCAGGGAATCATTGAAATTACCGGCGGTCCAGGGAAACGGATACTCGACCTTCTCGATGGCGACGACTTCGCGGATGTCTTCCACCTGCATGCGCCGGATCGGCAACATGCGTAGGGTCGGCGGCTTGGGCATGGCACTCATGCGACAGCGGCGGCTTTGGCGAGCCGTTCAACGATGGTCAGGGCGACATTATTGCGCAGGTAGAGCGGCTGGGCGTCAGCGGCCGGGCATGCACCACCCTGCGCAAAAGTGCGACTGGCCAGACGCGCGACTTGCGCCGCATGCGGCACCATGTGGGCTAAAGCCGAGCTGGCGAATGGCGCTGCGGCGAATGCGTCAGCATAGGCAGAAAAGCCGTTGCCGCAGGCTTGTACTCTGCCCTCCGGCAGGACGTCGCCGGGGGCTGACAGCGTTGGCCCGATGATTTCCTGCCAGCCGTCGCGATAGCGATATTGCGCCCAATAGACTTCACCCATGCGCGCGTCCATCACGGCCAATACATTCGCCGCGCCCGACTGTTCACGACAGGCTTCGGCCATAGCCTGCAAGGTAATCACCGGCACGACCGGCAAGTCCGCGCCAAACGCCAGACCCTGCGCAATGCCACAGGCAGTACGCACGCCAGTGAACGAGCCGGGCCCGATGCCAAAGCCAATGGCAGAACATTGATTTAAGGTCAGGCCGGCTTCGGCCAGCAAGGCTTGCACCATGGGCAAGATGGTTTGCGAATGGTTCATGACGCCCGAGGCTTCGCGGCTAAACAGGCGCTCGCCATGCAGCAAGGCGGCAGATGCGAGCTCTGCGGAAGTTTCAATAGCTAGGATGATAGGCATGCCGGCATTTTACCGCGCCCGGTGCAGCGCACGCGAGGGCGGCGTTAAAATCAAACGATGATTCGGCTTCGCCTGAGACTGCCTGTGCTGCCTTCGATCAGAACCAGGCATCCTGCATGTCCAGCGTGGTCGTGTCGATGCTCTCTAGCAGATCGAGCTGCGGCGCAGTCTTGGGCAATTCCCATTGGAAGAAATACGCGCAAGCCTGCAATTTACCCCGATAGAAATCCGCATCGTGCCCGGACTTACCGACCGCCAGTAATGCCTGCTCAAGCCAGATCCAAGCCACGACGGCATGACCGAAGGCTTCCAGATAAAGTGAGGCATTGGCCAGCATCTTGTTTGTATCACCGACGCCGTACAAGGTCTTGGTGACAGCCGCGATTCTGCGCAAGACCAGTCCCAGCGCATTGCCGTAAGCTTCCAGCTCTGGCACCTGCAGGGCATGCGATACGGTCAACTGCATTTCGCCACCGAGCGCCGCGAAAGCAGCACCGTTTTTCATTGACACCTTGCGTCCCAGCAGATCGAGTCCCTGGATGCCGTGGGTGCCTTCATGAATCGGGTTCAAGCGATTATCGCGATAAAACTGTTCGACATTGTATTCACGCGTATAGCCGTAACCGCCATGGACTTGAATGGCGAGGTTATTCGCTTCGAGACACCATTGCGAGGGCCAGGACTTCGCCACGGGCGTGAGGATATCGAGCAGCAGCGTCGCTTTTTCACGCACCTCCGCGGACTCGGCCGTACGTTCATCGTCGACGAGTTTGGCGCAATACAAGGTCAGCGCAAGGCCGCCTTCGACATAGGATTTCTGCGCCAGCAGCATGCGCTTCACATCCGTATGTTCGATGATTGCGATTTGCGGCGCGGCCGGGTCCTTGGCTTGCGGCGCCCTGCCCTGCGGACGGTTACGCGCGTAGTCGAGCGCATGCAGATAACCGGTGTAGCCAAGCATGACCGCACCCAGGCCCACGCCGATACGTGCTTCGTTCATCATGTGGAACATGTTCGCCAGGCCCTTGTGCACCTCGCCGACCAGATATCCGATCGCGCCCGCTTTGCCTTGCGGTTTGAATTTCCCTTCGCCGAAATTGAGCAGGCAATTTGTCGTGCCGCGGTAACCCATCTTGTGATTCAGGCCGGCCAGCACGACGTCATTGCGCTCGCCCAGCGTACCGTCTGCATTGACGAGCTTTTTCGGCACGATGAAAAGAGAAATACCCTTCACGCCGGGAATCAGTTTGCCGTCCGCGCCGGGCACTTTCGCCAGCACCAGATGGACGATATTTTCCGCGAGCTCATGTTCGCCGGCCGAAATCCACATCTTGTTACCTGTCAGGCGATATGTGCCATCCTCCTGCGCTTCCGCGCGCGTGACGATGTCGGACAGGGAGGAACCTGCCTGCGGTTCCGACAGACACATCGTGCCAAAAAAGCGCCCGGCCAGCATGGGCTTGACGTATGTCTCGATTTGCTCGGGCGTGCCGCATTTAAGCAGGGTATTTGCGTTACCGATGGTCAGGAAGGGATAGGACGAGGTGCCGACATTGGCTCCCTTAAAATAGGCCAGTCCCGCTTTTTCGACCACGACCGGCAGCTGCATGCCGCCGAAATCATAATCCTGCCCGGCGGCCATCAGGCCCGCGGCGATGTAGGCGTCGAGCGCGGTTTTGACGTCCGGGATCATGTGCACAGTCTCGCCATCGAAATGCGGCTCGTTCTGGTCGCTCTTCTTGTTATGCGGTGCGAACAATTCTGTGGCGATCTGCTCGCAGGTATCCATGGCGGCGTTGAAGGTTTCGCGCGAATGATCGGCGTAGCGCGCGCGGCTGCTGAGCGCTTCGACATTGAGCCATTCGTAAAGCAGGAAATCGAGATCGCGACGAGGTACAATTTTGGATTGCATAGTTAGCCTGTAATTCGTTGGATAAAAAAATTCCCTCCGCGCGTCAGACGCTGGGAGGGAACGGTCAGTCAGCGTCGGGTCAGCAGACTTCGAACAGGCCGGCAGCGCCCTGACCGCCGCCGATGCACATGGTCACAACGACAAATTTCGCGCCGCGACGTTTTCCTTCGATCAGCGCATGACCGGTCAGGCGCGCACCCGATACGCCATAAGGATGACCGACCGCGATCGCGCCACCGTTCACGTTGAGGCGATCCATCGGGATTTTCAGCGTGTCGGCGCAATACAGGACTTGCACTGCAAACGCTTCATTCAACTCCCACAGGCCGATGTCTTCGACTTTCAAGCCGGCTTTTTTCAGCAGCTTCGGAATCGCAAAGACGGGGCCAATGCCCATTTCATCCGGCTCGCAGCCGGCGATCGCAAAGCCGCGGAAAATACCCAGCGGTTGCAAGCCACGCGCCTCCGCCACTTTGCTGTTCATTAATACCGCGACCGATGCGCCATCAGAAAACTGGCTCGCATTACCAGCCGAGATCACGCCGCCCGGCATGGCCGAACGGATTTTCGAGACGCCTTCGAGGGTCGTGTCGGCGCGGATGCCTTCATCGGCCGAGATCGTCACTTCGCGCGTGATCAGCATGCCGCTGGCCTTGTCGGCCACGCCCATGGTGGTCGTCATCGGTACGATTTCATCGAGGAATTTACCGGCGGCCTGGGCCGCTGCCGCACGTTGCTGGCTGCGCACGCCATATTCGTCCTGACGCTCGCGTGAAATGCTGTAACGCTTGGCCACAGTTTCCGCGGTTTGCAGCATAGGCCAGTAGACCTCTGGATTGTGCTCTTTAAGCCAAGGGTCGACGAGCATGTGGGTATTGGCTTCCTGCTGTACGCAGGAGATCGACTCAACGCCACCGGCGGCATAGATGTCGCCTTCGCCGGCGATGATGCGCTGGGCTGCCAGCGCAATAGTCTGCAGCCCTGAAGAGCAGAAACGATTCACCGTCATGCCGGCAGTCGTCACCGGGCAGCCACCGCGCAAAGCGATCTGGCGCGCGATATTCGAGCCGGTCGCGCCTTCTGGCGTAGCGCAGCCGATGATGACGTCTTCAACTTCACCAGCGTCAATCCCGGCGCGCGCGATCGCGGCAGCGAGGACATGGCCACCCAAGGTCGCACCATGCGTCATATTGAAAGCGCCTTTCCAGGATTTGGCCAGGGCGGTGCGCGCAGTGGATACGATGACGGCGTCGGTCATGTGAATCTCCTTGAGTTTGATGTAATAGTTATCGGATAGAGCAGCGCAATGAGGCGGACGGGCGTCCTATCCTTTGCAGCGAAATCGCAGAATAGCATAAGATTAGTACGGTCGTTCGCAAATTTCACCAGGGACGATCATTCCCCGCTCTCTGAATCTTTTGCTGCATTAGTACGCCGTAAGTTTCTGTAAGTTTCAAGCAAGACCTGTGTAAGTTTCGCACCGCACACTGCGTCGGTGCCAGGTGTGCAATGCTTTACCTGCACAATCATATAAATTAATAGAAGGAGACAAGCATGGCTACAGTTTCAACGACTGACAGCGGCATCACGGCGGAGGAACGCAAGGTCATTTTTGCGTCGTCCCTGGGGACCGTATTCGAATGGTATGACTTTTATCTGTACGGCTCGCTCGCTCCGATCATTGCGAAGCAGTTCTTTGCAGGTACCGATCCGAATACGGCGTTCATTTTCGCCCTGCTGGCCTTCGCTGCCGGCTTTATCGTACGCCCTTTCGGCGCGCTCGTGTTTGGCCGTCTCGGCGACATGATCGGCCGTAAGTACACCTTCCTCGTGACGATTCTGATCATGGGTATGTCGACGTTCATCGTCGGCATGCTGCCTAACTATGCCTCGATCGGTATTGCCGCACCGGTGATCCTGATCTCGCTGCGTATCCTGCAGGGCCTCGCGCTCGGCGGCGAATACGGTGGTGCGGCCACTTACGTGGCTGAGCATGCTCCACACGGCAAGCGCGGTGCTTTCACGGCATGGATCCAGACAACAGCAACGATCGGCCTGTTCCTGTCGCTGCTGGTTATTCTCGGTACCCGTAGCGCCATCGGCGAAGTCGCCTTCGGTGACTGGGGCTGGCGCGTACCGTTCCTGGTATCCGTGTTCCTGCTGGCTATCTCGGTATGGATCCGTCTGTCGATGAATGAATCGCCAGCGTTCACCAAGATGAAAGCTGAAGGCAAGACATCGAAGGCGCCGCTGATGGAGTCCTTTGGCGAATGGCGTAATCTGAAGATCGTCATCCTGGCGCTGGTCGGCCTGACAGCGGGTCAAGCCGTGGTCTGGTACACAGGTCAGTTCTATGCACTGTTCTTCCTGACGCAAACACTGAAGGTCGATTCGGCGACAGCCAACCTGTTGATCGCTGGTTCACTCTTGCTGGGTACACCGTTCTTTATCCTGTTCGGTACACTGTCCGACAAGATCGGCCGCAAGAACATCATTCTCGGTGGCTGCCTGATCGCTGCGGTGACTTACTTCCCGATTTTCCATGCGCTGACTCACTATGCAAATCCTGCTCTGGAAGCCGCATTGAATAATTCGCCGGTGGTCGTCTCTGCTGATCCAGCTGACTGCCAATTCCAGTTCAACCCGACCGGCACGAAGAAATTCACTTCTTCCTGCGATATCGTGAAGGCGAAACTGGCAGCCGCTTCGGTGAACTATGCCAATGAAGCCGCAGCACCAGGTACAGTTGCCACGATCAAGATCGGTGACAAGATCCTGACTTCGTACGCATCGACCGGCTTACCGAAAGAAGAAGCTGCCGCCAAAGACAAGGCTTTCTCGAAAGAGTTCAGCGATGCGATCAAAGGCGCTGGCTACCCAGCCAAGGCCGATTCGTCACAGATCAACTATCCTATGGTCTTGCTGCTCTTGTTCATCCTCGTACTGTACGTGACGATGGTGTACGGCCCGATCGCTGCGATGCTGGTTGAAATGTTCCCAACCCGTATCCGCTACACATCGATGTCGCTGCCTTACCATATCGGTAACGGCTGGTTCGGTGGCTTGCTGCCGACGACAGCGTTCGCACTGGTCGCATTCAAAGGCGATATCTACTACGGCCTCTGGTACCCAATCATCATCGCCCTCGGCACTTTTGTCATCGGCATGTTGTTTGTCAGCGAAACCAAAGACGTTGATATCTACGCTGGTGACTGATCACCGCCTGTCCGGATGGTCTGTCCGGGCAAGCTGATCGAAACGAACCGCCAGGCTGGTCCGCTGGCGGTTTTTTCATGGCCGGGAATTGCGCTAAGCAAGCAGAATTTGGTATCGACGCGCTGCCCTCCTGCAAGTATCATCCGCCCATCCCCTCACTCAATTCCAGAATCCGCCATGAAATCCATTACCCGCATCGGTACCCCGCTGTCCCCTTCTGCCACGAAAGTCATGCTGCTGGGCTCGGGCGAACTGGGCAAGGAAGTCATCATTTCATTACAGCGTCTTGGCGTGGAAGTCATCGCCGTGGATCGCTATGCGAACGCGCCCGGTCATCAAGTCGCGCATCGCGCACATGTCATCAACATGGCCGATGGCGCAGCCCTTGCAGCGCTGATAGCGCTGGAACAGCCGGACCTGGTCGTGCCCGAAATCGAAGCAATCGCCACCACCACACTGGTCGAACTGGAAAAGGCTGGCAAAGCGACCGTGATCCCGACCGCGCGCGCCGCCTGGCTGACGATGAACCGCGAAGGCATCCGCCGCCTCGCCGCCGAAACCCTGGGACTGCCGACCTCCCCTTACCAATTCGCCGACAATGTCGACGAACTCAAAGCCGCCTGCGCTGAAATCGGCTTCCCCTGCATCATCAAGCCCGTCATGTCGTCTTCCGGCAAAGGCCAGTCGCGTATCGAAAGCGCCGCCGAAGTTGACGCCGCCTGGGCCTATGCTGCTGCCGGCGGACGCGTCGACGCCGGGCGCGTGATCGTTGAAGGCTTCATCGACTTTGATTATGAAATCACGCAGCTGACCGTACGCGCCAAGGAAGCCGATGGCACGATCGCCACGCATTTCTGCGAGCCGATCGGCCATGTGCAAGTCAAGGGCGATTACGTCGAGTCGTGGCAGCCCTGCTTCATGGCACCGGCAGCGCTGGCCCTGGCACGTGAAGTCTCGAAAAAAGTCACCGATGACCTCGGCGGCCTGGGTCTGTTTGGCGTCGAGCTGTTCGTCAAGGGCGACATGGTCTGGTTCTCCGAAGTCAGCGCGCGTCCGCACGACACCGGCATGGTCACCATGGCCACGCAAATTCAGAGTGAATTCGAATTGCATGCCAAAGCCATCCTTGGCCTGCCGGTCAATGTCGCACTGAAATCGCCGGGCGCCTCGGCCGTCATCTACGGTCAGCATGATGCCGCCGGCATCGCCTTCGAAGGCGTGGCTGACG
Source organism: Oxalobacteraceae bacterium (assembly GCA_947448025.1). Lineage (GTDB taxonomy): Bacteria > Pseudomonadota > Gammaproteobacteria > Burkholderiales > Burkholderiaceae_D > CANFLV01. The sequence goes on from CANFLV010000029.1 coordinate 16,849, forward strand.
CCATGCGCGACCCCGGCATTGATATCCGCCTGTTCGGCAAGCCGGAATCTTTCGAACGCCGCCGGATGGGCGTGGCGCTGGCGACAGCAGACGATGTGGAAACTGCGCGCCTACGCGCCAAGGCCGCCGCTGCCAAAGTGAAGCCGGTACTCGGGTGAAAGCCTCCGCACCCGAACAGCCGCTGAAGACGCCCGCCAAGGGGCGTCAGGCAGCGATGCGCTTCATCATGCTCACGGTCCTGATCGACATGATTTCGATCGGCCTGATCGTGCCGGTACTGCCGGTGCTGATCGGTAAATTCACAAACTCGCAGTCCGAGCAAGCTTTCTGGTATGGCGCAGTCGCCTTCGCGTTCGGGGTGGCAAACTTCCTCGCCTCGCCCGTGCTGGGCGCGCTATCGGACAGCTATGGCCGCAGACCTGTGCTGTTGCTGGGCTTTTGCGGCCTGGCGCTGAACTTTTTTAATACCGCCATGGCGAGCTCGCTGACACTGCTGATCGTGGTGCGCATGATCGGTGGCGCGATGCAGGCGAACCAGGCGGTGGCGAACGCCTATGTCGCCGACATCACCGCGCCCGAAGACCGGGCGAAGCGTTTCGGCCAGCTCGGCGCGATGTTCGGGCTCGGCTTCATCATCGGGCCGGTCATGGGCGGTTTGCTGGGCGCGACCGATGTGCACCTGCCATTTTTCGTTGCAGGATCGATGGCGCTGCTGAACCTTTTGTATGGCTATTTCGTCTTGCCGGAGTCGCTGCCGGCCGCCGGTCGCCCGCCCTTCAACTGGCGCGCCTGCAATCCGGCGAATTCGCTGCGCGCATTGACCGAGCTGAAATCGATCGGCCCGCTGGTAGCCGTGGTGGCCTGTACAGGTCTGGCGCAATTTACGCTCTACACGAGCTGGGTGCTGTACACGACTTTCAAATTTGGCTGGGGGCCGCAGCAAAACGGCTGGTCGCTCGCGGCTGTAGGCGTGATGTCGGTGATCGTGCAGGGCTTGCTGCTGGGGCGCCTGTTAAAGTTGTTCAGTCCGCGACGCCTGGCAGTGATGGGGCTGGTGTCGTCGACGCTGGCCTACGTCTTGTGGGGACTGGCCAGCGAAGGCTGGATGATGTTTGGCGTCATTTTCATCAACATCTTCGGCATGACAGTCGCAGCCAGTATCCAGAGCATCATTTCCAGCGCGGCTGACGCGCACAAACAGGGCCAGACCATGGGCGCGGTCAGCGCGCTCAATAGCCTCATGGCCGTGGCCGCGCCAGCCATAGGCGGACCATTGCTCGGCTTGGTGTCGAATCTGCCGCGCGGCGACTGGCGTATCGGTGCGCCCTTCTATTTCTGTGCAGTGTTGCAGGCGACGGCACTTTTTCTCGCCTATCGACATTTCACGAAAGAGAAAATCACTGCTTAAACGCCCGCACTCTGCAGCGGGTAAATAGCCATTTACCCCGCTGCGTTTCCCTCTGCATACGACCTGTTTCACCGCGCTCGACATGGCAAAAAATGCCAGCGCATGCCTGATCGCCGACGCGTTTAGTTGCGATTAAACAGGTTGACCTATTTCAATTTGGAACCTACATTTTGAAATACGGAATCGTTTAAGTGCAGCAATAAGTTCTCTTGCAACGCAAGCAAAATGGTTTCGATGATTTTGGCCACACCCGTAGCAATGCGGGGTCGGAAAGCCACGGATCTCTCTGAGATGGCCGGGTTGCATAGCGTAATGGCGATGCAAGCCGGCCATTTCATTTTATCGAGCCATTGGAATCAACGATTCCAGGCCTCAAGGGGAGAAGCAATCATGGCAGCGAAAAAATCAACGAATTCCACAAAACCCGCTAAAAGCGATACCTTCGTCGACCTGGTCAACGAAGATCATCGCATAGCAGACCTTGGCGTTCTTGTGAATGATCATGGCCCCGCGACGTTGTACTCCCTGTCGCAAAATCCGCCTTCGATCATCCCGGGCACACCGCTGCCAGTGGTCGACAATGTGCAATTGCCATCTGGGGCCGTCATTTCAATGAATGCTGACGGGACTGTGCATTACGACAGCAGCAACTGGACGAGCGCATTTCTGAGCCGGCTACAGGGTATGCATGCAGGCCAGAGAATTGTCGATTTCTTCACTTATACAATCCGCACGGAGAATGGCGAATTCAGTACGGCGCGCGTTACGCTGCTGCTCGAGGGCAAAAATGATGCGGCAACCATTACTGGCACATCTGCGGGCGAACTCACGGAAGACGCTAGCCTGAGCGCTACGGGAACACTCGTCGTCAATGACGTCGATACAGGGGACAAAAAGTTCCAGACACCCGCGAGCCTGGATGGAACATACGGGACCTTCTCGTTCGACGCCGCCAGTGGTCTCTGGGGCTACGCCCTGAGCAATGGTGCCGCGAATGTGCAGGCATTGAATGCCGATCAGACTGTCATCGACAGCCTCACGGTGACGTCGAAGGACGGCTCGGCGAGCAAGACCATCTTCGTCAATATCCACGGCGCGGATGAGGTCGTGATCGATCCCGACCCACCTGTAAATGCCGTCATTGGCGGCACTGCCAATGGCGCGGTCACCGAAGATGGCACCTTGACAGTCAACGCAGCGCTCTCGATTACCGATCCGAATGCCGGCGAGGCCGGGTTTCAGGCGCCGGGCAGTGTTCACGGTACTTATGGCGATTTCACGTTTGCGCCAGCGACCGGCATCTGGGGCTATGCCTTGCGCAATGGTGATGCGAATGTACAGGTACTCACGCAAGGCGAGCATCACAATGACACACTGGTGGTGCACTCACTCGACGGCACGGCCACGCAGACGATCAGCGTCACCGTCAACGGCGCCAACGAATTGCCAACACTGGCGCCACTGAACGCGATCACGATCGCGGACACCAGCGCTGACGATGACCCTGCGCCGGTCAGCGGCACGGCGCTCGGCCATGATGCTAATGTGGGAACGACACTGCACTACACAGCCTCGGTCGCGCCAGTCGTCGTCACGAACTTCCTTTTTGCTTTTGGTTCACCGCCGGAGCCACTTTCCTGGGGCGATCTGTCGATCGATGGCACGACCGGGGCCTATACGTTCACCGCCGATGCGGCGGCTATCGACATGTTGATGGCTGGTGAACAAGTCGCCCTCGGCTATACCCTGGCCGTCTCCAATGGCATCACCGTCGATGCGACGCAAGTGTTGACCATCACGCTCACCGGCTCCACTGATGCGGCCGTCATCACCGGCAGCGACACTGGCAGCGTCACCGAAGACGACACATTGGTGACCTCGGGTAAGCTCGATACCAGCCAACGCGACCACGATGTGGGTTTATTTGATACCGGCGTAATGTCGATCAATGAAGCCTACAGCACATTCAGCTTTTCGGACCCTGCTCACCCTTTGGTCGGGACCGTCGACGGGCACTATGGCAAATTTTCCTTCGATGCCGGTTCTGGCGATTGGCAATATGCGCTCGACAATACCGCCGCTCAGGCATTAGGGGCGGGCGATCATCCCACTGAAAGCCTGCTGGTCTTTGCAGCGGGTGACACAGCGACGCACACGATTACCGTCACCGTCTTTGGTGCCGATGAGCCAGCCGCCCCCGTTGACCCTCACCCCGCCATTGGCACCGCCGATCACCTCATTCTCGTGGGCCACGAGACAGGCGTCATCGGCACGACGTTCACGCAAGCAGCATAGAGGCATCTGCCATCACAAAGGCCCCAAACAGCTCGGGGCCATTTTTTTACGATTCAAGGCGTGAGTACCAAGGTGCCCATTTGCATATTTTCCACCGTCTCCCGCCGCATCTGCATCGGCACATACTCAACCGCCGCCCAGCGCTGCGAAAAATTACTGTACAGCGGCGAGAGCACATTGCCCGACTGTCCGGTCGAATGGATAAAGCGTGAATTCTCAAGATTACTGAGGTCATAGAGCGCGCGCAAACTCGCCGCATGCCGGTTCGCAAATGGATCGGCATCATCCCGCAGGCTGTAGCGACCCACATTGACGGTATAGGTATCGCCGGGCGTGGGGATACGAATATCAAACACGGCCGAAAGCGACTTGACCTTACCGAAAGGACGATGCTCGGAGCGCGCAAAATGTGCCGTACCCCACTGCCACTTCTGCAGGTTTGCGCCGTAGCGGCGTTCGAGATCGGCGAGCGCCGCCTCCAGGGATGCGCTCAGCAGATCGGCACAGCTCTGCGGCTTCGTGCCCGCAGGTTTGCTCACATCGACGCACCAATGCGACTGTCCGCCGACATCATTGAGCACATTGACCATGGCTTGATGCACATTGCGCTGTTCCCAGTAATCCTGCATCAGTTCCGGTCCAAGTTCATCGGTAAATATCTGCCGCGATGCCTCACGCATCCAGGCATTGAAAATCAGCGGCTCGGCCTTGTCCACTGCCATCGCGCCATCCCATTTCTGCAGCAGCGCCAAGGCCTCCGTCGCGCGTGGCGACTGCGCGACAGTCGTGCGCAAGATCGGCAATAACTGCTGCGCCGCGATCGACACATTGTCCGCCTGGATCGCGGCAAAGCTCGTCATGTCATGTTTCGGCTGCGCCGCCAGCAGCGTGGCAATACGGTCTGCACGGAAGGGCAAGGTCCATTCACTGGTAATGAAAAATGGATAATCGCTACCGACGATCTTCTGGTTCGCCGTCACGAATTTCTGCTCAACCGGGTTGAAATGACGTGGCAGACGATCGAAAGGGATGAAGCCATCCCAGTCATAGCGCGCGTCCCAGCCAGGCGATGGCGCGAGGCCCTTGATATCGTTTTCTGCCTTGCGCAACGGCACCCGCGCGGGCGCGATGTAGCCAATATTGCCTTCAATATCGGCATACACCATGTTCTGCTGCGGCGAGCCGAAGTCGCGCAGGCTGTCGACGAACTGCGGCCAGTTCTGCGCGCGCGAGAGCTGCATGCCGGCCTGTATCGTCAGGTCGTCAGCGCGCAAGGCGGTCCAGGCAAAGGCAATCACATATTTTTTCGCATCCAGGGCGGTCTTGGCCACGATTGGCAGCGCGCCGGTAATGACCGGACCGTGGCGTGTCTCGCGCACCTGCATCGTCACATCCGGCGCACCCTTGACGCGGATGGTTTCAATACGTTCCTTGAACCTGGCCCAGCCATCGGGCGTCTTGTATTCGGCAGGGTCGACAGGATTGACGCGCTCGATATACAGGTCTTGCACATCGGGCGCGGTATTGGTGAAAGCCCAGGCGATGTGATCGTTGTGTCCGAGTACCACGCCGGGTATGCCGGGCAAGGTCGCGCCGATTACATTCATCCCCGGTGCCGACAGATGCGCGAAATACCACAGCGCCGGCGCGGACAGGCCAAGGTGGGGATCGTTCGCCAGCAGTGGCTTGCCAGTAGCAGAGAGCGCGCCCGCGACGACCCAGTTATTCGAGCCCATGCCTTCGATCATGGACGGCGGCGCAATTTTCGCGACCGCGGCGAGCTGCTCCGTGGTGCCACTGAGGCTGCGATACAGGCTCGTGTAATCGCGCGTGTTCAGAATCGGGTCGCCCGGATACGGCGGCAGGAATTCATTGATACCGGCCAGTGACAGGCGCTGCGAGAGGCGCATGCGCAATAATTCCTGGGTCCAGTTTGCGCCCAGATCCCAGGCCATCATGGTTTGCCAGCTGATCGAGTCGACCGGCGTCCAAGGTGCCGGCGACGGTGCGCCAGTGAGCAGGAACTCCGGTGGCAAAGGCGTTTTGCGATTCGTCAGGTAGGCATTCACGCCCTTGGCGTAGGCCTCAAGACTGGTGCGCGTCTCAGTCGACAGATTACCGAGTATCAGTTCGGCGTTGCGGCGCACGCCCAGAGAGCGCAGGAAGCGATCGGTATCAAGCGCGCTCGGCCCGAGGATTTCAGCGACGCGCCCGGCGGCGATGCGGCGGTTCATTTCCATCTGCCACAGACGATCCTGCGCATGCACAAAGCCAAGCGCGAAATACGCATCATCATTGGATTTCGCAAAAATATGCGGTATGCCTTCAGCGTCGCGCACGATCTCGACCTGCGTCTGCACGCCGGTCATCTGCACGGTACCGCTGATTTGCGGCTGGCTGGCGCTGCGATACCAGAACAGGAAAGCGAGCAAGGCCAGTGTCAGCGTGAGTACGGCAATGAGTAACCATTTTAAAATTCTGGACATAATGCGCGACAGCCTCCGGACTTACGGAACGAAGTGAATACGGGCGCCCGCTGTAAATCAACGAACTCACCGCGACAATGATGCACAAGATTATCACACCGACTAAATGCGCTTGATGCAGCGGCAGCGGCGCAAATCGAATATAGTCTTGCTAGATTAAATATACAGAAGCAAAATTTATGAAATTTGATGTGCTTATCGTCGGCAGCGGACTCGCCGGTTTGTCGGTCGCCCTGCATCTCGCGGAAACCAGCAAGGTCGCGATCATCTCCAAGCGTGCCCTGCTCGACGGCGCCAGTAACTGGGCCCAGGGCGGCATTGCGGCCGTGCTTGATTCGGGCGACAGCTATGAAGAGCATATCCGCGATACCCACGTCGCCGGCGCCGGACTGTGCGACGACAGCGCCACGCGCTACATCGTCGAGCATGGCCGCGAAGCGATTGAGTGGCTGATCGAACAAGGCGTGCCCTTCACGCGTGACGAGACCGCCGAGCTCGGTTATCACCTCACGCGCGAAGGCGGTCACAGTCAGCGCCGCATCATCCATGCCGCTGATGCCACCGGCAATGCGGTGCAGCTCACGCTTGAGCAAAAGGTCCGCGCCCATCCGAACATCACCCTGCTCGAACATCACTGCGCCATCGACCTCATCACCAGCGACAAAATCGGCAGCAAGACCGGCACGCCGCGCTGCCTCGGTCTGTATGCGCAAGACGTCAAGACCGGCAAAGTCCTGACCCTGTCAGCCCAGCATACGGTGCTGGCTACCGGCGGCGCCGGCAAGGTTTATCTCTACACGACCAATCCCGACACGGCTACCGGCGACGGTATTGCGATGGCATGGCGCGCCGGCTGTCGCGTGGCGAACATGGAATTCATCCAGTTCCATCCGACCTGCCTGTATCACCCTTATGCAAAATCCTTCCTGATTACCGAAGCCGTGCGCGGCGAAGGCGGCATCCTGAAGCTGCCGGTCACCGCCGGTACAGCTGCCGGTACGCGCTTCATGCTCGGTCATCACGAACTGGCGGAACTCGCGCCGCGTGATGTCGTTGCGCGCGCCATCGATGCCGAAATGAAGAAGCGCGGCCTCGATTACGTTGATCTCGACATCAGCCATCAGCCGCCGGAATTCTTGAAAGAGCATTTCCCGACCATCTATGCGCGCTGCCTGGAACTCGGCATCGACATGACCAAGGAACCGATCCCGGTGGTACCAGCCGCGCATTACACCTGCGGCGGTATCGTCACCGACTTCAATGGCCGCACCGATCTCGCAGGCTTGTATTCCGTCGGCGAAGCGTCCTACACCGGCCTGCATGGTGCGAACCGTCTAGCCAGTAATTCCTTACTCGAATGCGTCGTCATCGGTCACGCCGCCGCGCGCCATATCGCACAGCAGCCGAAACAAAAATCGGTCGCCTTGCCAGCCTGGGATGAAAGCCGCGTCACCGACGCCGATGAAGAAGTCATCATCGCTAATAACTGGGACGAGCTACGCCGCTTCATGTGGAATTACGTCGGCATCGTGCGCACCACGAAGCGCCTCGAGCGGGCACAGCACCGCATTGGCCTGCTCAAGGAAGAAATCGACGAGTATTACGCGAACTTCCGCATCACGCGCGACCTGCTGGAATTGCGTAACCTCGTTGAAGTCGCGTCGATGATCGTCAACAGCGCCCTGTCGCGCCGTGAAAGCCGCGGCCTGCATTACAGCCGCGATTATCCCGAGACCTTGCCGAAAGCCTTGCCGACTGTGCTGTCGCCGGCACGTCGATAAACCGTGATCGAGGAAATCACCTCATGCATTTTCAAATCTGGAAAGTACACCGCATCTGCGCGACGCTGCTACTCGCCGCCGTGGCTAGCGCCGCGCATGCCGAAGCCCCTAGCCAGCAATCCATCGACCGCTTGCTCGAGGTAATGCAGGTCAATCGCACGCTGGAAAGCATGCGCGGGCAGATTGAAAGCGTGACGCGCAGCAGCATGCTGAGTGCATTGAAGGATCGTCAGGTAACCGACAAGGATCGCGCGATCCTCGATCGCTTCCGTGAAAAGTTGGCAACGATTATGGCCGAGGAACTCAGCCCCGCACAGCATCTGGCAACGATTCGCCAGGTGTACAGCGAGGCTTACACACAGGATGAAGTCGACCGCCTTATCGCGCTATATGCGAGCGAGACTGGCCAGCTGCTCGTCAACAAGGTGCCGCTCGTGACCCAAAAGGCGATGCAGCTCGTACAGGATCGCATGCCGGCAATGGTCGAGAGAGTCCGCCGCGCAATGCTGGAAGTGCAAGCGGAGATCAAGGCTGAAAAGGATATGCCACGATAAGCATGACGCGTAAATTTCTGCTGTTTGCTTTCCTATGTTCGACCTTCATCGGTAGCGCGCAGGGTCATGCCCCCTCGCCCGAGCCCGATGCCGCGGTTTACGCGGCCCGTCGTGCAAAACTGCTGGCATTGCTGCCGTCGGGTGCGATCGCCGTACTCAATGCCGCGCTGGAAGCTGGCGCTAATGTGGTCTATCGGCCAGACTCGAGTTTCTGGTACATGACCGGCATGCCCGAAACTCAGGCAATCGCCTTGCTGGTGCCGGGCGCACCGATGGGCCACCGCTACTCCCTCTTCGTCCAGCCAAAAAACTGGGAGCGCGAACAGTGGACCGGCTCCCGCGCCGGCACCAAACTGGCGACATCAAAGTATGGCGCCGATGTCGCTTATGCAAATGACGAGTTCCCGAAGCAGATGCTGGAACTGATGCGCGACGCCAGCTCGCTATGGTTCTACGACGGCGGCGATAGCAAATTCCGCGATACCGTCACGGCGACCTGGGCACGACGCACGAACAATTCCACGACCGCCCTGCCGATCTACAATCTGGCGCCGACGATCGCAGAGATGCGTCTCTATAAAGACCCGACCGAAGTCGCCCTATTGCGCCATGCCGTTGAACTGTCGGTTCAGGCGCATCTGGCCGCGCTGCCGCTGGCTCAGCCCGGCAACGGCGAATGGACGCTGCGCGGCGCGATGGTAGGAGCCTGCCTCTCGGGCGCGGCTGCGCGCATGGCCTACCCACCTATCGTCGGCTCGGGCGAGAATTCTGTCGTGCTGCACTATGACGCAGCCAATCAGGTCTTGAAAAACGGCGCAATGATCGTCAACGATACGGCCTGCGAATATGGCATGTATGCGGCCGACGTCACGCGCAGCTATCCTGTCGGCGGCCACTTCAGCGCCGAGCAGACGGCCATCTACAACATCGTGCTGGCCGCGCAAAGAGCCGGTGAAGTCAAATCAGTGCCAGGTGCGCGCATGCACGAAATTTATGATGCGACCGCCGAGGTCATCGTCGACGGCCTGCTCAAGCTCGGCATCATGCAGGGCGACAAGGCCGAGATTATGGCCAAACGAGGCTTCCGCACCTTTTATCCGCATGGCAGCTCGCACTGGATTGGCCTCGACGTGCATGACGCCGGCAGCTATGAACAGGCACGTATCGTCAAGGACGCACCACCCCATTTGCGTAATTACGCACCCGCCATGGCGCAGCTGAAAACCGGCATGGCCTATACGATCGAACCCGGTATTTACATCGCTGAAAATACACCGGGCGTGGACCCGAAATGGTGGAACATAGGCGTGCGCGTCGAAGACGATTACCTCGTCACCGACAAGGGCGTCGAATGCCTCAGCTGCAAACTTCCGCGCGATATTGCGACGCTTGAAAAGCTGATACGCGATCACTCATCCAAATAACAAACCTAGTCGTCACGGAACACGTCATGCCCGCATCAGCATCATCCGGTTTTACCGCGCGCTGCAAGTCAGCGCTGTCAATACTCACCCTGCTGCTGTGTACGCCGCTGTCGGCCGCAACGCCGCCCTTCCAGGACACGATCGCGCAGCGCATGACGGCTTGCACGGTCTGCCACGGCAAGGAAGGCCGCGCCGCCACTGATGGCTACTATCCGCGCATCGCCGGCAAGAACGAAGGCTATCTGTTTAACCAGCTCGTCAACTTCCGCGATGACCGGCGCAATTACCGTTTGATGAATCATCTGGTCGAGCAATTCTCGGACGACTACCTGCGCGAGATTGCGCATTATTTTGCCACGCTCGAATTACCCTATGCCGCGCCTCAGCCGGCCACAGCTGAACCGGCCGTCTTACAGCGTGGGCGGGCACTCGTCTTCGACGGTGACAAAGCACGCGACTTGCCCGCCTGCGCCACCTGCCATGGCAGCGCATTGACCGGCAGGCTGCCGGCCATTCCCGGCTTGCTCGGCCTGCCGCGGGACTACATCAATGGCCAGCTCGGCGCCTGGCGCGTCGGCCAGCGCCGCGCACAAGCGCCTGACTGCATGGCGCACATCACGAAAACCCTGACGCTGGCTGACATCAATGCAGTCTCGCATTGGCTCGCCGCACAGCCAGTGCCAGCGCATGCCCAGCCGGCAGCGCCCGTGCTGCTGCCACTCAGCTGCGGCGACATGCCCGGCAAAGCAGGGAGCGCACCATGAAGAAATGGCTCCTCGGCCTGACCCTGCTGGCCGTCATCGGCGCAGGCACGCTTTACCGATCGGCGATGCGTGAAGTCGCGCTCGTCGTTGATACAGCGCCTGCCGCTGCCAATACCGCCACGGTGCAACAAGGCGCATACATTGCGCGCACGGCAAACTGCATCGGCTGCCACACCACGCGCGGCGGAGCGGCCTTTGCCGGTGGCCTTGGTATTGCGACGCCTTTCGGCACGATTTACAGTTCGAACCTGACGCCCGACCAGAAGACCGGTATCGGCAGTTGGACCGCCGCCGAATTCTGGCGCGCCATGCATCATGGCCAGTCCAAAGATGGTCGCCTGCTCTACCCGGCCTTCCCTTATACGAGCTATACCAACATGAGCCGCGCTGACAGCGACGCGCTGTTCGCCTACCTGCGCAGCCAGACGCCGGTGACACATGTGAATCGCGCCCATGAACTGCGTTTCCCCTACGGCTTGCAAGTTTCGCTGGGCGTATGGCGGACGCTCTATTTCACGCCCGGCAGCAGTGTTGCCGAGCCTGGCCGCGATGCGCAATGGCAGCGCGGCGCCTATCTTGTACGCGGCGCCGGTCACTGCGGCGCCTGTCATACGCCGCGCGATAGCCTGGCCGGCAGCGACAACAGCCGCGAACTGCAGGGCGCGATGATGCTGGCGCAAAGCTGGTATGCGCCTACGCTTGCGGGTCTGCACGATGTTGACATCGTCCAGCTCCTGAAAGCAGGTCACGACGGCCAGCGTTTTGTCAGCGGCCCGATGGCGGAAATCGTGCATGGCAGTACCCAATACCTCGATGATGCCGACGCGCAGGCCATTTCGGTATTTTTGAAGTCCCTGCCGCCGGCGCCTGCAGCAAGTAACGCACCGGCACTGTCAGTGACCAGCCAAGCCATGGCCGAAGCTGGCGGCAAAATCTACGAACAGCATTGCGTCAGCTGTCACGGCGCCGATGGCAAAGGCATCAAAGGCGCCTATCCGCCGCTGGCCGGCAGTCGCGCGGTGCTCGCCGCAAACCCCGCCAATCTCGCGCAGATGACGCTCAACGGTGGCTTTGCCGTATCGACAGCGAGCAATGCGCGCCCCTTCGGCATGCCGCCCTTTGCGCCTCTGCTCAATGACGCGGAAGTCGCCGCGGTGTTGACCTATATCCGCACTGCCTGGGGTAATCAGGCTGGCGCGGTTTCGGAATTACAGGTGCGCCGCACACCTTGAATTTTTATGAATTGGCAAACGATTTACTAACTGAAAATGGCGTAACCCTCTGGCCAGCAGCTTGCATCGTCCTGAAGCTGTCTTGAGCACGACCCAACGCGAACACATGACAGCGATAAGCACAACACTCCGCTGGTCAAGGGTCTGCTGTCCAACCGGAACCTCAGCCGCAAGCTGGTGCTCTGACGCCGTCGCGCATCCGGTCCGCGTGCAGCAGCGCTTCAAACTCCAGCGGCGGCAACGCCCGCGAAAACAAGAAGCCCTGACCAAAATCGCAGCCCGCCTCCGCCAGCATTTCGCGCTGCGCTTCTGTCTCTATGCCTTCGCCGATAATTTTCAGCCCCAGCTTGTGACCCATCACGATGATGGTTTCCGCGATCGTGCGGCTGTCGGCATTGTGAAAGTCTTTCACGAAGGACTGGTCGATTTTTAAATAATCGAGACCGAATTTAACCAGATACGCCATCGACGAATAGCCGGTGCCGAAATCATCGAGCGCGATTTCCATGCCGGCATCGCGGCAGTATCGCAAGGCGCTGGTGACGGCCGGTGAATCCTTGAGCAGCACGCCTTCGGTTATTTCGACAGAAATTAGGCTGCAGGACAGCCCCTTGGCTTTCATTTGCGCCGGCCAGTTGATGGGGCGCGCCTGGTGGCTGAATTGCAGCGGCGACGTATTGACGCTGATCTGGAAGACGCTGCCGCAATGGCGCGAATACACATCCGCCCAGTGACTCGCCTGCTGAAAAACCCACTCGCCTATCTCATAAATCAAGCCGAGGTCTTCTGCCAGCGGGATGAATTCCGAGGGTTCGATCAAGCCGCGCGTCGGGTGCTGCCAGCGCAGCAAGGCTTCGGCCTTGACGATGCGCCCCGAGGGCAAAGCCACGATGGGTTGAAAAAATACTTTTAACTGTTCCGGGTTCATGGCGTCGCGCAAATCTCGCCCCGTACGCAGGCGCATCAGGGCGACTTCCTGCATCGAACGGGTGAAGTAGCAGAACTGATTACGCCCGCCTGATTTCGCTGTGTACATGGCCTGATCAGCATTGCGGAACAGCTCCGGCGCATCCTTGCCGTCGGCCGGGTAAAGCGCAATGCCAATGCTGGCCGAGATCACGAGCGGCGCTTTACCGCAGGGGAAAGGCCGCGACAAGGCATTGATGATCTTGCGCGCAATGCGTTCGGCGTATTGCGTATTTTCGAGCTCGGACAAGATCAGCGTAAATTCATCACCGCCGATACGCGCAAGCGTGTCCGACTCGCGCACGCAGCTATCGATCCTCGCGGCGACATCCTTGAGCAATTTATCACCGACCTCGTGGCCGAACAGGTCATTGATTTCCTTGAAACGGTCAAGGTCGATGAAAAACAAGGCCGCCATCGTGCCATTGCGATGCGCATGCCGGACTTCATGATCGAGCCGATCCCAGAACAGGCGCCGGTTCGGCAGCCCCGTGAGCGCATCGAAATTGGCATTACGCCAGAGCCTGGATTCAAAATTCTTGCGCTCGGTGATGTCCGACTGAACCGCCACGAAAGACGTCAGATTACCGCGATCATCGAACACCGGATCGACCTTGAGCTGCTGCCAGAATTGGCGTCCCGATTTATGATAATTGAGAATCTCGACGTCAAAACTGCGCCGCGCCACGATCGCCTCATGCATGGTCGCGATCGTATCGCGATCCGTATCCGGTCCCTGCAGGAACTCACCGGGCTTTTTGCCGAGAATGTCCGCTATGCGGTAACCGGTCAAGGATTCAAACGGTGCATTGACCCATTTGATCTTGCATTCAGCATCGGTGAGCATCACGGACGTGGTAATTTTTTCCATGATCAGCACCAGATGTGCCATTTTTTCTTCACTCTGCTTGCGCTCGGTGATTTCACTGACGACGCCGGCGGCATGCAACTCGCGTCCGGCGAGATCACAATAAAAACGGCCTCGACACCACAGCCAGTGCGTCGAGTGATCCGGCCAGATCACGCGGTACTCGTGATCCAGCAAACCGTCGCCGTTCATGGACTGGTAAAATTTGTCGACCAGCTGCACCCGCTCATCGGGATGCACCTCTGCCACCAGGCTATCGAAGGTCAGGTCGGTGGGCACCGTGGAATAGCCAAAACACTCGGCAAAATGCGCAGAGCCGCACACCTGCCTCGTGCTTACATCGAGGTCCCAGTCACCTATCTGCGCCGCATCCAGCGCAAAACGTCGCTGCGCCTGGCTATCAAGCACCTTTTGCACTTCCGCGAGATTACTGCCCTGCTCGCGAAGCTGCGCCGCAAAGCGGATTGCGCGCCGACTCACCAGACGCAGCTCCATTTCATCCATGACCATCGCGGCCAAATCTTTCAGGGTCGCGATCTCTTCGCTATCGATGTTGCGCGGCTGATAATCGAGCACACACAAAGTCCCCAGCCGGTAGCTATCCGAGGTCTTCAAGGGGATGCCCGCATAAAAGCGAAAGCCAGCCTCGCAGGCGACCAGGGGATTGGCCAGCGCGCGCGGATCGGTTCTGGCGTCCGATACGATCCACGGCGCGTCGAACAGAATGGCCGAGGCGCACAAACCCGGCTCGCGCGTCGTTTGCCGGGCGTCGATGCCATGCGCAGCCTTGAACCAGATGCGCTCGCTATCGACGAGGCTAATAATGGCGATGGGCGCCTTCAGCAGTCGCGCAGCCAGACCGACGATGCGATCGAAGGCGCGATCAGGGGGAGTATCGAGGATTTCATACCGAAGCAATGCCTGCAGGCGTTGATCCTCATCGGGCGGAATGAACGACCGGCTCGCTGTCATTGGTCTGTTTCAGGTGACATGGCGGCCGCAGCGACCGCCATCTTACAAATAAGTCATTTGACTTTTTGACACCTGCAGCAGCGCGTAGTTCTTCAATATCTGAAGATTTTTGTAAATCACATTCACAACATGAAACCCATATTGCTCGGATAATCCGGCCGACCCGCGGCCGCGCCAAAGCGCTTCAGGTTAGGCAAGATGCCCGGCAGCTCAGATGGCGCCACGCCAAACCAGGTCGCCAGGGTCGCCGCATACTGGTCCACCGAGGTCGTGGGCAGCAGACGCCCTTGACCGACATGCCACTGGTCTTCGGCGGCACTGGTGCTGCCGATGCTCACCGGTGGCGCGACGCCATAGAATGCGCGCCCCTTGACTGCGCCGCCGACCATGAAGTGATGGCTGCCCCAGCCATGGTCGGCGCCATCGCCATTCGACTGCAGCGTGCGGCCGAAGTCCGAGGCCGTGAAGGCCGTGACCTTGTCGGCGACACCGAGCTCGACGGTGGCGTTATAAAACGCCGTCATGGCCGTGCTGACCCGACCGAGCAGTATCGGATGCGCGCTCATGAGGTTATCGTGCAAATCGAAGCCACCCAACGAGACGAGAAACACCTGACGCTTCGCACCGAGCGAATTACGCGCAGCGATGAGGCGCGCAACGATCTTCATCTGATCAGCCAGGGTATTCCCGCTCGGGAAAGGCGTGCTCAAATTGGCGCTGGCGAGACTTGCCGTGATCTGCGTCTCGGCCGCCAGTGCCCGCGCGGTCACGCGCGCGTATTCATTTTCAAACATGTCGCCGCTGCTCTTGGTGACCAGTGTACGCAACGCAGCGCTGGCGGCAGCCGAGTTATAGAGATTGCTCTTGACGCCCTTGACGGCGACTGCGCCCGAAGTGCTGATCTGGTAAGGCAAGGCCACATCGCCCGAGAGGAAGACGGCATTGCCGGTGACGGAAATACATGTGAACAGCGAATTCGTATTGCTCGCCATGGCGAGGTCGCCGATATTGCCACCCCAACCGATGGTCGAGCCCTCCGGCGAGGACGACTGCCATAGCGACTGCTGGTCATTATGCGAAAACAGTTTGGGCGGCAGTGGATAGGTCTTGCGGTCGGCATTGAAGTACTGTTCCTTGGTCGTTGGCGCGACCAGTGGCCCGACATTGAGCTGCACAGCCGCCTTACCGCTGTTGAACAGATCGGCCATGCCGGTCATTGCCGGATGCAAGGCATATTGCCGCCCGTTTGGCAGCGGCGTCGTCGGCGTCAACAGCGTCGCAGCCAAATCTTCGCGCGCCAGCGCAATGCCGTCGCCGATCAGGCCAGGTGCGCCGCCACGGATCTGCAGGTATTTGGCAAAGCTGGCCTCGTCATACGCGACCACGGTATTGGCATAGTCATTGCCGCCATACAGGAAGACGCACACCAGCGCCTTGTAATCGCTCGAATTAAATGCCGCAGCCTCGCCCATGGCCGCGAGATTAAGCGCAAAGGGCAAGGCTGAACCAGTCAATGCCAGCTGGCTCGAGCGTCGCAGAAAGGCCCGGCGCGCGAGATCCTTGGGAGTATTGGAAGTCATGTCGGCCTCTTATTTCTGGATCAGGTAATCGCTAGAGGCCATCACCAGCATCACTGCCATGGCGATGCGGTCGAGCTTGGCGCTGCTGCTGCTGGCGGCGGTAACCGTGGTGCCGCTCAAGGTTTGCACGATCAGCGTCTGCGACGCCGAAGACAGCCGACCGGCGCACAACAGCAGGTTCAGGCGCGCCACGAGCGCAGCCGGGTCGGTCACCAGTGCCAGTTCATTCGTGTAATCGGCGGCGATGCTGGCGCCGCCCTCCTTGTTGCCAGAAACGTCAGAGTTCGTCGTGTAAAAGCCGCTGCGGATCACGTCCTGCATGTAATTGAGATAGCCGCCGTTCGCGCTTTCATTTACGAGCTGGAATTCCGGCGCCAATGCGCCGGCCGCCGACATGGCCGAAGAGGGCGGCACATAACCGGGCCGGAAAAAATTGAAGACGCTGCCGGCATGCAGCGGACTCTGGCTCAGCTGCGTGGCCGGATTACTGAGGTCGCCGATCTTCCAGCGATCGCGCACTGACACATTGGCAAAGGTGCGGCCCCATTGCACCAGACGCAGCATAGGCTCGCGTAATTTGCCTGCGCCGTTTTGCGTCAGCGCCGCATCGCTGCGCGCTTCGGTATCGAGCAGGATGGCAGAAAAAACCGCCTTCAAGTCGCCGCGCACACCACTGCCATTATTGTTGAACACCGTCGCTACCCGCGCCACATAGGCGGGACTGGGATTACTGGTAACGAGGCGCTGGATCATTTGCTTGCTGAAAAACGGCCCGACATTCGGATGCTGGAACAGCGTGTCGAGCGCAATCCGCAAAGCCGTCGCACCATCGGTATTGGCCGCAATCGTCGTGCCGAGGAAGCTCGCCGCCAGCAGCGAGTGCTGGCTCGCGACCAGGCGCATCGGCGGGCGCACGATGGCGGTCGTGGCGATCGTGCGATTATTGTCCAGCGGGACCACTACCGGCGTACCTGTCTCCAGCGGCGCCTGATAGCCGGTGAATACGCGCGCGAGATTACTGACATCGCTGGCGCTGTAAGTCTCGATGCGATTGCCGTCGGCATCGCGCTTTTCAGTGCCGTCGAGGTTCAGCTGATACAGTCCGATCGTATACAGCTGCATGACTTCGCGGGCGTAGTTTTCATCCGGCTGGCGGCCGCTGCTGTTTTCTTTCTGGTTACCGAGCGCATTAAGGTAGCGGCCGGTGGCGACATTGAGGCTGACATTTTCCAGCAGCGTGCGGAAATTGCCGAAGGCATTTGCCACCAGTCCATCCCAGTAAGACGCCATCGCATAGCCGCGCCAGGTCGTGCTCACGCCAGCGACCGAGACCACCATCATTTCTGACAGCGCCAGAGCGGCGCGTTTGCGCACCGCATCGGGCGCGGTCAGGAGCTGGTTCCAGATCATCCGGTCCGACAGGTATTCCTGGTCGTAGTACTTCGTGTCGCTGCTGATCTGATTATAGCCACGGCTATCGAGCCAGTTCCAGCCGGTGATGCCAGCCGGCGCATTGAGCTGTTCATTGAGCCAGACGGCCGGCCCCTTGGCGCGCACGCTGGCGATCTCGGCGTCGGAGGCAGAAAACTGCGCCTGCAATAACAGGCGCGCGGCTTGCGCTTCGCTGACGCTGCTGTTGATGACCTGCGGACCGGCAGCGCCGAACACGGCGTCGATCATTTTCGTCGCCGGATAGGTATCGGCGGGCGTGACGGCTGCGGCGATGGCCATGCCCTTGGTAATATTGTTTTCAGCGACGTTATAGCTGAGACCCTGCTGGATGGCGAAATAATTCGCCGTCACGACCTTGTTATCGAGCAGCTTCGCGACCCAGCCGTAAGTCGCATCGCCCTTCAGGCCATGTGCGGCAACGAGTATGGTGCGTATCAAGGAGGCGCGGGTTTCCTTGCCACTGGCCAGAGCACGGCTCCAGTAATCGAGACCGGCGGCATCGACACTACTGCGGCCGAGGACATTCTTGTAAATCATGGCAATAAAGTCGGCATTGCCCATCGTCGCTGCATAGCCGGTCTGGCTAGGGTATTGCAAGGCAGCCGTATAAAAATTGCCGGCAATCGCCGCCAGCGACTGCCCCGACTTGAATTGCGCGATCCAGTACGCCAGACCTTCCGCTTCCGGCACCCGATTGAAGTAAGCGATATACAGCTCAAGCAGCGCATTGAGGTCGTCTGCTGAAATACCAGTCGCCAGCGTGGCGATGCTGAGGTCGACGGTGACATCGGCAAACTTGATTTTAGTGACGTTACCGATCTGGCTGACGCCGCCCTGGCCGACATTATCGGTCACGGAATAACCGGTCGCCGTTTTCGTGATCGTGTAATCGCTGCGATAACTCGGGAAGCTGGCCACGCCATTAACGACGACGGTATCTGCCAGTAATTGATCTGCGGGCGCGGCGTTACGGCTTTCGCCACAGCCGCTGAGGCTGGCAATAAAAAGGAGGACGCAGCATACAGCGGCCTTGTTCATAAGTGACCGCTACAAAGTTGACACGCGCGTGACTGCCTCATTATTGCCCCCGATTTGGCTGATGCAATTATTTACTTGCATATTGTTTGCAAGAAATATAATTGAAATTACGCACTTCGGGGAGTAAAACTTGTTGTCGGACGTAACAGCGCAGACGCGAACCCGCCAGCGGGCGGCGCCTGCGACAATGTCGCTGCTAAAAAACCTGCAGCACCCGCGAATGCCGCAGGCTGTTCACATGTCAACTGGATAGATCAGCGTTGCTTGACCGAGGCCACCTGCGACATGCCGGTCTGTGTCAAGTTTGCTACCAGGTTATTTCCAGCCTGATCGATCGTCGCAATATTACGTGTAGCCACATCGGCCCCACTGCCGAACTGGGTAATACTCGCAGTGTTATAGCTGCCCGCCTGGAGGATATTGGCTTCATTCCAGTTACCGCGCTGGTCGACATTACTGGCGTTATAGCTGCCACCCTGGGATACATTCGCCAATTGATTCGCGCCAGTCTGGTTCAGGTTCGCTGACAGGAAAGTGCCGCCAGCCTGAGCGGCATAAATACGATTCTGGGCACCGCCCTGTGAGGCATACATCGAACTGTCGGTCACATTCTTTTGCGTGAGCACCGCTTCGCCAAAGCCATAGTCCTGGCGCAATTCGGCACTGACGCGGCGACTGTTTTCCTGGCTCATGGTGCCGCGATTTGCTTCACCTGACTGCGACAGGGTCAGCTTGCCGTCAGTAACCATGTATTGCCCGAGGTTCGCATATTGATGTGCGCCCAGCTGGTTCAGATTGACGACCGCCTTGCTGCTGTCGGTTTGTTCGACATGGGCATAATGCGCAAGGCCGTCCTGGCTCAGATTGATGCTGGAGTCACCGGCTTGCACCTGCTCGACGGATGCCGCCGAGCTGCCCTTCTGGGTGACGAGCACGCTGGCGTTATTGCTGTCTTGCTGCAGCACGCCGGGTTTGTTGCCTGCCGTCGCGCCGATTTCATTCTGCCCAGACTGGTTAATCGCGACGCTGGCGTTGGTACTGTTCAGTTGTTCGACATAAGCCTGATTACTGGCCGTGCCGTTCTGGCTGATCGTGACGGTATCGACAGCGCAGGCCGGCAAGGTCGCATAAGCCAGACCTACACCCAAGGTGATGGCGCTTAATTTCAACTTCAATTTCATGTTATTGCTCCTATGGCGGGACGAAAAAATGGGACCGGGGGACTCGGTACTGACATGGCTGCAGGGACTCATTGCACCGCCACGGGCTTGCTGGTTGAGGCCTCGTTTTCCCGCAAGTAAGCCTGCATGATCGGCGCTTCGCTATCCTCGGGATTTTTCAGCGCCCAGACGCGGTCGCGCACACCGAGTACGGTCAGGTGCAAGACCGCCGCCTCGATCGCTTCGCGTACACACAGCTGAGCCGGTTCATTGCGCGTCATGCCTGCCTCGAATTCCACCAGGTCCTTGAAATTGACGAACTTGAAAACGCTGGGCCGCAGCTCGTAGGAATAAATCGTTTTCGTCGTCGACACATTATTGAGTACCTGGCCATCGCGGATGTCGACACTGCGCAAACTGACGCTGACCTGATCGACGCGATATTGCGTCGACATGCCCACCCCGAGATAACGCGCACCGACGCCACCGGTACGCACATTGCTCTCGAAGGCGATGATGCCGCCCTCGATCAGTATCGTCGCCGGCATCAGCTGCGGTAAATTGGTCGCAGCGCCCTCGCCCATGGAGCGCACGATCTTGCGCTCGGTCAGCAGATCCTGCAGGTTCTCGCGCTCGACCGGCGTGTACCAGCCGGACGTCCGCAGGGCCTGCATCAGGATCGAGGCCGCGCCTTGCGTCACCGACGTCGAAAACGAACTGTCGGGCGCTGGCTTGTACTGGCCGGTCAGGTCACGAAAGCCATACACGGCGACGACGATCTTGCCGCGCGGCGCAGGCAGCTGCTGCAGATCGCGCGTGGCACCTGTAGCTGGCGTGAGGCGCGCGAGCTCGCTGACGCCGGCCGGTTCCTGCATGCTGGCACAGCCACCCAGCATCCCGATCAACAGCAGTAGGAGAACCGCGCGCTTCATTGGCTATTGACCTGAAACGAAGTCGACGCGCCGCTGACTTTATCGGTCGTGGTAATTTGCAGCAGGCCGCCACCAAGGTCGGAAATCGTGATGTTGAAATTCCCCGTTTGCACCGAACCGGGTACAAGCTTGCCGCCGGCGATGATGCCCGAGGTCGCTGCCGACGACAGCTGACTCAGGACCGAACGCTCGAGGTTATCGTTGAATTGCTGCAGCGGCGTCTGGTTAAAATAGGAACTGCTGCTCGCTGCGTTTGGATCTTGATGCTTGTTCGTGGCCTGCGCCGAATTGAGCAAATTCGCGCCGTTAAAGGGACTGCCGCCGAACGAAGGATTGACTGGCGTATAGACCAGTTCACTGGCCAGCGCCGAGGCGCAGAACAGCAAATTCAGGATGATGGCAAAGCGTTGACGCATGATGTTTCCTTTTTCTCTTCAGAGTTCATTGGGCGCGAGGTCGGCATCGCGAAACAGCAGCTGCCTGACCTCGGCATCGATCACGTTCTGATAACAGCTCGAGACCGCCTCGCGCGCCAGTGCCGGGATCTTCGCGCGGTTCGCCGGCAGGAAGGTCTGGTAGACGCGCTCCTGACCGTAGTCGATGGTCACCTGCGTGCCCCGTCGCGCTGATGGATGCTCACGGATGACGATCGCATAACGATCGCTCAGCGGCTGTTCTTGCCACTGCACGGCGAAGGCCTGAACAAAATCATGGCCGGCGACGGTAATCGTGCGGTCGGTGGGCCAGGATTCTTCGCGCATCGCCGCAGGCGGCAATGGCGCGGTCGCCTGCACCAGGCCGGCGCACAACATGAGGCATGTGAAAGTCGTAAAGCGCATAAAAAATCCCGATGCCAGCACGAAGTTGCGCAAACCGACCGCGATGCTCATCTGCCAAATTGCAAAGTTCGCACACAGCGCGTTCCCGATGCGAGCAGAGTCTATCGGGCAGGAATTTTTATGATTTGATACGCAACAAGGTTTGTTTCAGTTGTTGAAACTCTTGCCGGGAAATCGGAGGGAGGGATGGCCAACGGCGGGATGTTGCCGTTGGCTTGGGCACTGCAGAATCAGGCGATCACGCGCAAGGAATAATC
Source organism: Oxalobacteraceae bacterium (assembly GCA_947448025.1). Lineage (GTDB taxonomy): Bacteria > Pseudomonadota > Gammaproteobacteria > Burkholderiales > Burkholderiaceae_D > CANFLV01. The sequence continues at coordinate 38,857 of CANFLV010000029.1, forward strand.
CGTTGCGCGCACATCTTTCGTGAGGCTACCGATGGAAATCCGGTCAACGCCCGTTTCAGCGATGGCGCGCACGGTCTCGAAATTGATGCCGCCCGAAGCTTCCAGCAAGGCCCGGCGCGCGGTGATTTCAACGGCAGCACGCATCATGTCTACGGAAAAATTATCGAGCAGGATCGAGGTCGCGCCAGCAGCCAGCGCCTCATGCAATTCATCCAGATTTTCAACTTCTACCTGGATCGTCACGCCCGCATTGAGCGCCTGTGCTGCATGCACGGCGGCTGTCAGGCTGCCGGCGGCGGCAATGTGATTTTCCTTGATCAGGATGCCGTCATACAAGGCCAGGCGCTGGTTCACACCACCGCCGACGCGCACTGCATATTTCTGCGCCAGTCGCAAACCCGGAACCGTCTTGCGCGTGTCGAGGATATCGCCGTGCATGCCCTGCACCATGTCGACGTAACGCCTCGTCGCCGTAGCCACGCCTGACATCAACTGCAAAAAGTTCAATGCGCCGCGTTCCGCGGTCAGCAAGGCGCGCGCGGGACCTTTGATCAGGCAGACTTCTGTATCGGTGCCCATCATGGCGCCCTCGGCATATTTCCAGTCTAGCGTGATGCGCGCATCGACATGCCGCATCAAGCCTTCGAACCACGGCGCGCCACACAGAACCGCCGGCTCACGTACGGTCACGCGTGCCTGCACCATGGCGTCTGCCGGGACCAGCAGACCGGTGACGTCACCGCTGCCGACGTCTTCTTCAAGCGCGGCATGGATGTTCGCCTGCATGGCCGCAGCCAGCGCAGGATCAAATGGACCAAAGGGATTGTGCAAATTACTCATGCGGGACCAATTCCTGAAAAGAGTTTTTGTTCTTGAGCCAGATCGGACGAGGGATGGACCTTGGCCTTGTGTGCGGCTGCGAAGTCGAGCATGCGATCGATGCATTGCTTGGCTTTGACACCCAGCGCCGGCTCGACCTTGATTTCATTGAGGCCGTTCTCGAGCACGTCAGCGAGGTTTTGCAAGCCGTTCATTGCCATCCACGGGCAGTGCGCGCAGCTCTTGCAAGTCGCGCTGTTTCCCGCTGTCGGCGCATCGATGAAGGTCTTGCCGGGCGCGGCCATTTTCATCTTGTGCAGGATACCGTTATCGGTAGCGACGATGAAGGTCGTGGCATCCAGGGATTGCGCCGCGTGGATCAGTTGGCTGGTCGAGCCGACGACATCGGCCAAGGCAACGACGTTAGCTGGCGACTCCGGATGTACAAGTACTTTGGCTTGCGGATGCTCGCGCATCAGCAGCTCAAGTTCGACGCCCTTGAATTCATCATGCACGAGACAGGAACCCTGCCACAGCAGCATGTCGGCACCAGTCTGCTTCTGGATGTAGCCGCCCAGATGCTTGTCCGGCGCCCAGAGGATTTTTTTACCCTGCGCATGCAATTCGCGCACGATGTCCAGACCGATCGAAGACGTCACCATCCAGTCGGCGCGCGCCTTCACGGCTGCGCTGGTGTTGGCATAGACGACGACAGTACGGTCCGGATGGGCATCGCAGAAAGCCGCGAATTCATCAGCCGGACATCCGAGATCGAGCGAACAGGTCGCGTCGAGGTCAGGCATCAGGATGGTCTTTTCGGGGCTGAGAATTTTTGCGGTCTCGCCCATGAATTTGACGCCGGCCACGACTAAAGTCTTGGCCGGATGGTCGCGCCCGAAACGCGCCATTTCCAGCGAGTCCGAGACGCAGCCACCGGTTTCTTCGGCCAGGTCCTGCAGGTCGGCGTCGACATAGTAATGCGCGACGAGGACGGCTTGTTTTTCTTTTAAGAGGCGCTTGATGCGCGTCTTCAGTTCAGCCTTTTCAGCGGCTGTCGGTGTTGCCGGCGTACGCGCCCAGGCATTGGCGACGCAGCTGCTGCCGCTGTCCATTTGCGGGCGTTCGAACTCAATGGTTTTAATGGCAGTCGTTTGCATGATTCATCAATAAAATTCAGCGCCACACAGGAAAAGGCGCCACAGACGCCCGCCCCTGCCCTGTTACTCGATACCCTGGCTACTCAGGTAATTTTCATACGTGCCCTGGAAATCGACGATGCCGTTTTCCTTGACTTCGAGGATGCGCGTGGCCAGCGATTGCACGAACTCACGGTCATGCGACACGAAGATCAGTGTGCCCGCATATTTCTCCAGCGCGATGTTCAGCGACTCGATCGATTCCATGTCCATGTGATTCGTCGGCTCGTCGAGCAGCATGACATTGTGTCGGCCGAGCATCAGTTTGCCGTACATCATGCGACCCTTTTCGCCACCCGAAAGCACCTTGACCGACTTCTTCACATCGTCGCCGCCAAACAGCAGGCGACCGAGAATCGAACGAACAGCCTGATCGTCATCACCTTCCTTGGTCCAGCGGCCGATCCAGTCCGTCAGGGTCATGTCGCTGGCGAAGTCTTCCGTCGGATCTTGCGGCATGTAGCCGACATTGGCATTCTCGGCCCACTTGACCATGCCACCGTCCGGATGCAGGCCGGCGACGTCGCCGCCGATGGAGCGCAGTAATGTCGTCTTGCCGGCGCCGTTGGCGCCGATGATGGCGATCTTTTCACCCGCCTCGACGAGGATGCTGAAATCATTGAACAGGACCTTGTCGTAGGCCTTGCGGATGCTGTCGACTTCGACGGCCAGGCGATGCAATTTCTTTTCGCCTTCGAAACGCACGAAGGGATTCTGCCGGCTCGATGGCTTGACGTCCTCGACCTTGATCTTTTCGATCTGCTTGGCGCGTGACGTCGCCTGACGCGCTTTCGATTTATTGGCCGAGAAGCGGCGCACGAATTCCTGCAGCTCGGCGACCTTGTCCTTGGCCTTGGCATTGTTGGACAGCTGCTGTGCGCGCGCCTGCGAGGAGGCGAACATGTAGTCGTCGTAATTGCCAGGATATACCTTGAGCGTGCCGTAATCCATGTCGGCCATGTGCGTGCAGACCTGGTTCAGGAAGTGACGATCATGGGAAATGATGATCATGGTCGAATTGCGCTCGTTGAGCACGTCTTCGAGCCAGCGTATCGTATTGATGTCCAGGTTATTGGTCGGCTCGTCGAGCAGCAGGATGTCCGGGTTCGAGAACAGCGCCTGTGCCAGCAGGACGCGCAGCTTCCAGCCTGGCGCGACATTGCTCATCGGTCCCTGATGCTGGTCGATCGCCACGCCCACGCCCATGAGCAATTCACCGGCGCGCGCTTCGGCGGTGTAACCATCGTATTCGGCG